>NZ_JBFTQX010000005.1:0-529517 GCF_056399225.1 Dyella sp. 01N448
CGAGAACTCGACACATGGCCTGGATGCGAGAACTCGACACATGGCCTGGATGCTGAACTCGTTCCTATGGGCTTCGATGAACTTGTATGCCTGTCTGACCTTACTTAGGGGCTTGCCTGGGGACATAGCCGAAACCCTCAGCGGATCGTGTGGATACTAGGACTTGTCCACTAAAYCCTGGTAACTCCACTCTGACCCCAGTTTCGGCCGATGGCGCAGGGGCAAGGGGTCCAGGCTACGACCGAGTTCCTCAACAGTCGCGACACGGGGGAGTTCACGGATATCTATGAGGCGCATGGTGTACACAGCGCTGGATCGCCAGCCATTGGTGTAACTGATGATCCCGCTGTAGCGGAGTACTTTGCCCGCGGGCCTAACCAAGATCAGAATGGTTACGTAACTGTTTTCCGAATGAGTGTTGAGGATGCTAACAAGTTCGCGATACCGAACTTCGACAATCCTCAGGCGTTCTTCGAGATCAATCCGAAGATCGGCTTGGCGGAACGCGAGTACCTATTCCATAATTTCATCGACACTAATTACATCCATCAGCAATATCCGGTGAATCCATGATCAAGGAATTGAGGTTGCGGTGGGAGCCTGAGAACACGACTCCGCTGAAAGATATCGAAGATCGAATGGTTTCGTACAAAAAAGGGCGCGATGGGATCATCATCCTTGGCAATGGAACATTGCTTTCGCTCACCACAGGTGAAGATGATGTGGCGGATGCAAGGCACGCGCTAGATGAAGCTCGCTTCATCGTCGATTTTCGTGTGGTGCCTCTTAAAGAAGGGGGCTACATGGTGGCTTTTCACGGCGCTGTTGCCGTGTTTGTGGGGCAAGAAGAGTTTGAGCAAAGAAGGAGTGAGATTGAAGCCAGGCAATTCGAATTGCGCTTCCCAGGAGAGTCATTCATCGTCCCTCCAGACATGCCAGCCGAGCATGTTCTGATAGGACTATATGCGCGCGGAAAGCTTCAAAGGGACGCCTATAACTTTCATTTCTACAAGAAGGTTTAAGTTCCAGACACAGAAGCGCCATTTAGCCCCATAGTTGACGGCGGTGGACTGCAGGCTCATGAAGATGCCGGCGGCCATCTCTTGGAGAAGCACGTTGGGCAGTCGGAGCAGGACCTTGGGTCCAGAACGGGGTCAGGTTCACTTCCTTCGTGGTGGGCGATGGGCGGGGCGAATACCGGCGAAGCGCTGGGTCTTGGCTTCAACCATCGCTCTGAACGCATCTCGCCCCAAGGCACGTTGTTGTTGAAGATGCGCACGAAGAACTGGGGTCAGAGTGCACTTTTAAGGGCCGGTCGACTTGCGCGGTCGTCCGATTTTGGCCGGCGCTACGCGGCGCGCGAGCTGCGCCTCGATCGCCTCACGAAAGCGATCTGATCCAAGCGCGCTGTCGCTGAACATGGCCACGAATCGCCTCAATATCATCATCGGAGAGGATCTCCGTCACGAGCGCACGATAGGCCGCGCAGCGTTCGGCCTTCGCCGCACCAAGGGCCAAGTAGTTGGAAAAGAAAGATGCCCGGGACATTTTTCGGGAGCCCGAATTGTCCCTGGCACCTGTTCGGGTTCCCGGCATTTGTTCGAATCACTGGCACTCCTGGCGCCAATGCTTTCGCACCTGCGCGGACTCCAGCCCCCACTTAGCTCGCTTAATCAACGAGAGGGCGATAAGCGCGCACCACAGGCTTCGCCCTTTCCAGGTCGTACCGCGCCTGCAGTGCCAGCCAGTAAAAGGCGGTGGTGTCGAAGGCGAGAGAGAGGCGGATGGCGATCTTGGGCGTGATCGGGAGAGTGTCGGCGATGAACGCTTCGATCTGATTGGAGGGTATGCCGGTTCGACGGGCAAGTTGGGCGGGGTTGAGTGCGCTTGGGATCAGGTAGGCATGCAGCAGGATGTCGCCGGGGGCTCGCAGGGGTTGCGAGGGGTCCACTTCCGAGTGCGGGGTGAGCTGGATCAGTTCCATGGGGGTTCCTCCCTGTCGGACACGGCCGCACGGCGGCTCAGGCGCTTACAGCGCTCCGTGTCAGTGAATGCTTGGCAGCTTCGTCGGTGATCGCTCGAATGCGGCGCATCGCCACGCCGGCCGATGCGCCGCAACGGCGATCATCGGAGGCGTGTGGTGTTCACTCGAGGCTCGTCAGCGAGCAGGCGGGCGTACTGCTGTAGGCAGTGGATGGCCGTGCCCAGACTGGCCGTGACGGCCACGGGAAGCGGCCATGGCAGCGCCCTGCCGGGGAATCCCCGCGCCTGCGCGTTGCGGCACTGCTCGCTGTCGAGACGCAAGCGCGTGAGGGCGAGCACCGCCAGGGCGATGTCACCGCGAGTGCCATGACGAAGGGTTTCGGGCCATGCCACAGACGTCGATGACGGGTCGCGAGGCGGAGGAGTGAGGGTGTCGTCAGGGAGAACGGACGAGCGAATGCGTACCGTATGATCGTGGGTAGCCATGATCAACTCTGCTTAGTTGGTGATGGTTAGCGGGTCGTGGGTGTTACAAGCACTCACGGCCCGCGCCTCATGACCTAGTGGTCATGGTCACTCGCGAGGCCGTGCAATACGACAGCGCGAACGACTGACTGACCCTAACAAGCAGGTTTGGGAACGTCTGTCAGGGATCGGCGAGATGGGTGTCCACCTAGGTAATGCGGCGCGTGACGGCGCCAGGCCGATCGAATGTCAGCACCATTCCCATAGATGACCTGAAGGCAGTGCGCGCTCTCAAAAAAACGTGCACTCATGGACTATGAAATTGTCTCCGGCACCTTTTCACTTTGATGCCTTTGCGTATGCGAAATGAAAAACGATGGTCAGCGTGCGCATTTATGGAGCGGTCGACTTAGGTAGCCGGTCAATTTCTTCGGTTGCGCCCGCATGACGCGCAAGCTGCGCCTCTAATGCTTCACAAAAGCAGAAAGTTGCTGACCTTCACAAGGCCAGCAACTTCCAGTCTCCTTAGTTCGGAACCGTCAGATTCCCCGAATTGCCAATCACAGGATTGTCCCCGTTATACGGTGCAATGCCGTGAATGTAGATCTTGTGGCCCGCCCACTGCGCCCTCAACGCAGACGACAGTGGAATGGCGAAGCGGAAGCTTCCCGAGCCTGCGGCGCAGGCATTGGCAACGGCCTGCTCGCTACTCACGTTGGCCAAATACTCGCCCACGCCCGTGCCGCCTTGCCCGTAAGGGGCGTCCATGTAGAGGTCGACGTAGATCGATTGCGGCATGCCTTTGGCACAGGCCCAGCCCGATATGGTGGGGGTGAAGTCCATGTAGTAGACGCTGTCGATATTGCCGATGACGGGATTGGACTGCTGTTTCAACGTTTGGCCAATCTCGGAGTACGGCGTCAACAGGGCCGGTAGATCACGTACGCCAGGGCAATTGACGTCGGGCGTGAACCAACGGAAAGGCGCCAGCCAGACGGCCTTGGCATCGGTCTCGATCAGGTTGTACATCACCCACGGGTCGGAGTAGGCCGTCGCACCGCCGCCAACGCCACAGACGCCGCCCTTGGTCGCCTTGGGCACGAGGATGGTCCGCTGATTGGCAGCCAGCATGCCCTTGAGCTGGTTGTAGGAGCTGTTCCACTGGGGTTGGGTTTCACCGTAGTTGTCGAAGCCGACCCAGTCAAACAACGCCATGGTCCGAGGGTTGTTGTAAAAGCTCCAGCCCATGATGGACGCAAGCGGGATGCCGCTGGTGTTGCCGTTGCCGCGAATGGCGTTCACCGCATTGACGACAGCCGCGTCGGCCCCGCCATTCTTGTCGCCCAGACCCGCAAGGTCCGGCTCGTCGATCACATAGATGGCCGCAACGGTACTCAGTGTCGGATTGCCCGGCACGATATAGCCGTTGGCGACCAGTTGATTGACGAAGTTGGCCCACTCTGCACCTGCGTTGGGCTCGGCTTGCCAAGCGGTGCCGTTCAACTGAAAAACAAACGGCGTGGCCGTCACGATGGCCTTGACGCCGTTCTGGCGAGCCAAGGCGAGTTGCCCGAGCGTATAGGAGATCGTTCCGGCACGACCTCCCTCGGTCGTATTGCCGCTCCAAAAAGCGATGTGATAGAGGTTGATGCGGTTGTAGTTTTCGGTGAACGCGGGGTTGCCGCTGTTGTAGCTGGTCGCGTCGTTGTAGAAGTAGCCGAAGTATTTAGTGCCGCTTTGCGCGAATGCCCCGAACGGAAGCATGAGCAAAAATATCCCTATGGCTCGAATCCACCTCATGTGTTTCCCCTTGATAAGCCGGCCAGCCGGCGAAGACAAAACGGTCCCTAGGTATCGTCTTGTGTTAGCGCTTGCTCTGACAGCGTCGAGACGTAGGGTTTGAGTTGGTCACGCTGTAGGGGGATGCCTAGTTTCGCAGCGCCGTGATGCCGATCTCACATGGGCAAAAGGGTTGCCCGATTTCTGCTGCGCCCGTGGCAAGACTGGTTCGATCGCCTGTTGCGCGGCAGACCTAAACTTTTTCCTCTGACCGCGGATTAAATTGAGATGCCCTGCGAGCCAGGGCCAGTTATCAATCGGCGGTCGTTGCCTGAGGGTGGTGACGACTTTTTTTCGTGTGTTTCGACAAAACAGGGGATTCACGGGATGAAAGGTATTTCTTGGAAGTCCGCCATGGTGGCCGGCACGCTCTTGCTGGCGGGTTGCACCGCCACGCCGACCAAGCCGGGTGATGGCACGCCGAGCGTCGTTTACGACAAGCCGGCCGTTGAGGTTCAGAAGGCCGCCGTGGATGCGCTGGTCGCCAATGGATTTGTTGTAAGCAAGACCACCGCCGACTATATCGAGGGTGCGCGCCCCCATAAGGTGGGCCTGGTGGTTGGTTCGGGCGGCGAGTCGGCCGGCGTGTGGCTGTCGCCAGTGGGCGGCACCAAGACCTCCGTCAAGGTGAGCACCGCCAAGTCGTTCGCGGGCATGGCCGGCCAGAAGAACTGGGATAAGGAAATCATCGCGGAAATGGACAAGGGTGTCGGTCCGCACGAATAAGGTCGCAGCGCAATGACGGGGAAGATCATCATGGTCAGAAATGTCGCGGTGATCTTCCTCGCCCTGTGCCTCTGCGGCTGCATGGCGACCACGGGGAACTACCGTCCGCTCAATGGTGGCGCTACCGCACGGGCAGCGGACTGCCAGGTTTCTGTTCACAAGGACGCGCCGCCGAAGCTGCCGTACGTGGCGATATCGCGGCTCAATGTCCATCTTGAGAAGACCTTCTTCGTGTCGTCGGACTATGTTTCTGCAGCCGCCGAGTTGAAGCGGCAGGCGTGCCTGTCGGGTGCCGAGGCGGTGGTCGTTCTGCCGGAACAGTCGTCGAGCTATCTCGAGACACGCATTGACAATCTCTCGGGGACAGGCGCGCGTTTTCTTGCTCAAGACGCGTCCCGCTGAGAGAAAAAATTAGGCACGTAATTGCTGGTTCCGACCGGGAGATTGACGCGTTGAGGACTTCGCTCTTGCGTCGCCTGTAGCGGGTGCGTCGAAGACGCTCGCTCTTGCCTCAGTCCAACTGGCGAGCGTTACTGGCGCTTCAATCCGCGCACCATTTCGACGAATTGCGAGCGAAAGCGCTCATCGATGTCGATGGCCTGATTGATGCGTTCCACCATCGGCTGAAAATGCGTGCTCTGCCGAAAATCGCTGCCGAATTCCCAAAGAATGATTTCTCGCAGCGCGGGCTGCTGCACGGCCCGCATGGCCTCGTCATCGTCAGGGTCGACATCGGCAAGTAGCGCGCGCAGGCGCTGGCGAAGCTGTGCGGTGGAATGACGCGAAATTGTCGGAGTCCGGTCGTTCTTGACCGAGGGCGCTGCTGCCGACCCCGTGGTGGATCCGGCCTTGCCTTGAGCCAACGCCCGCATCGTTTCCAGTAGTGAAGAACCTGGGGTGATGCGATCGGCGGGCATGGGCATTTCCTAGAGATGGGCGGGCGAAGTGTAGCGGTGTTGCTGTACCGATATAAAAAGTGATGCACATCACATTCAAAATGCCCACTTCTGACAAACGAATTCAAAGGCAATTTCTTGAACACACCTAACAGCGGCGGAGTTCGTCCGTACGGTCTTCAAGCTTTACATTTATATCCTTGATTTTACGGCCCTAAGTATCGCAAAGATTTACGAGCCATCTGGCTTATTGACACGCTCTTCACAGCGCACCTAGTCTCGCCGCGTCGCAGCCCAGATTAGTGTGTTCGATCTGCTGGACAGCGCGGGGGCGCTGTTTTGAAGGGCTGGAATGCAAGGGGGCGTACGGTCTTCGCCGTGCGTAAATGGAATTACGTGTTCAAGACCATGTTGGATGCAGGACGTCGTGACGTCCCGCCTGAAGTAGTTGTCCGTCTGCAGCGCGAAAAGTTTAGGGGTTGCCGGTGAGCCGCGTTGCCTCGCTGGAGGCTTATGCGGACCGCGACCCTTCCAATGCCGACCTGCTTTGCGAACTGCTTGATCAGCTGCTGATCGAGGGTCAGGTTGCGCGAGCGCGCCAGCGCCTTGGTCAGCTTGCGCACCCGTTGAGGTCGTTGCCGGGCGTGGTGTTTCGCGAAGCCCGTTGCGCGCTCATGGATGGCGATTTCGCGACCGTGGAAGGGTTGCTACAGCCGCTCGTCACCGCGATGCGCCCGGCTCCTGCTGGGTTATGCCACGACCTTGCCTTGGCACAATTTCGCCTTGGCAAGTTGGACGACGCGCTTCGTGTGCTGTCATTGGCGGGCGCGGAAGACGACGACACCTTTGCCGCTATCGCCTTGCTCAAAGCGCGCATCCTGTTCCACCAGCAGCTTATCGCCGATGCCATGGCGGCGCTGGATAGCGTGGGCGCGAATCACAGGGGCGCAGAGTTTCATGGCTTGCGTGCTCTCTTGCTGCTCGATAGCGGCGACACGGCGCAGGCTGCACAAGCCGCGGCGCATGCGCTTGCTCAGGATCCGGCGCAGTTCGATGCCATGCTGGTAAGCGCCACGCTTGCGCTATCGGAACGTCGCGATGACGTCGCTGTCCCGATGTTCCAGCAGTTGATTGCTGCGCAGCCCAGCGCGGGCAGGGCATACCTCGGTTTGGGCGAAGGCTTGATGTTGCGTGGCGATATTGTCGCGGCGCGCGCCGTGCTGGATCGCGCCGTGGCCTATATGCCGGAACACATCGGTACCTGGCACGCCATGGCGTGGTGCCAGCTGTTGCAAGGCAACCTGGACGGCGCTCAGCAGAGTTTCGACGCCGCTTTTACGCTGGATCGCACCTTCGGCGAAACGCACGGTGGACGCGCCCTGATCCATGCGCTTCGCGGCGAACGGGAGGCGGCAGGCGAAGCGATCAAGCGTGCGCTGCGGCTCGATCCGAATGGTCGCTCGGCACGTTACGCACAAAGCGTCCTGCTGCTGGACGAGGGCAGGGAGGCAGAGGCGCAGGCGATCATCCAGTCGCTGACCGCCTCGTCGGCGAACTTGCGTGAGCCGATCACGGCAGAGTTCGTTTACACGCTGCGGGATCTCGTGCGTCCGACACAGGAGCGTACGCGTGGACACTGACGTCGCCATGCATCTGCTCGCGCAGACGTTGCTGACGGCGGCGAAAGTGAGCGCGCCGATTCTGGTGGCGACCCTGCTGGTGGGTGTGGTGATTTCCATCGTGCAGGTGGTGACGCAGATCCAGGAGATGACTTTGACCTTCATCCCGAAGCTCGTCGTCGTCGTGATGATGTTTGTGATGACGGGCGCCTGGATGATGGCCGTCGTTGTCGAGTTCACGCGTCATCTGTTTGGCTTAGTGGCGGGGATGTAAAGCTCGTGGAAGTACTGGATAGGGATATCGCGGCGTTTCTGTTGGCGATGGCGCGCTTTGCGCCCCTGCTGATGGTGCCCGCGCTCGGCCCCTTTGCCTGGGTGCCGGGAACGGTGCGCGTCATCGTGCTCCTCGCGCTCAGCTTGACCGCGGTCGGGGCGGTGGACGCGGCAACCGTGTCGACGGCAACGCTCGATTCGCCTCTGCTGTTCGGGCTTGCGCTCGGCGGCGAGAGCCTGGTGGGTCTGACGTTTGCGTTGGCCGTCGTCCTGCCCATGGCAGCCCTGGGGTTCTCTGCACGCATGCTCGACATGCAGTCGGGCCTGGCAGCGGCCAGTCTGCTCAATCCCTCCACGCACACCACCGAGTCACTGTTCGGCACGGTTATTCAATGGGCCGGGATGGTGGCGTTCTTCGCCTTGGGTCTTCACCTGGTTCTGCTGCGCGGGCTGGTTGCCTCGATCAATCTGGTTCCGCTTGGCAGCGGTCGCGTGGTCATGACTCCTTCGGCGTTCCTGAGCCTGCTTTCAACGCAATTTCTGCTGGGCTTGATGGTGGTGCTGCCCGTCGTGCTCGGCCTGTTCGCCATTGATCTGGGCACCGCATACGCAAGCCGCTCGTTGCCCCAGGCCAATATCTATTTCGTGGCGCTGCCGTTGAAGGTGATGGCGGGTTTCGCGCTGCTGGCGGCCACACTGCGGTTTGCGCCACCGCTGATCGAGCGGCTGTTTCGTGCCGCGTTCTCTTCTTTGCCGATGCCGGCGGTGCACTGACATGGCGGAGAACGAGCAGAGCAAGACCGAGCAGCCAACCCCTTTTCGTCTCCAGGAGGCACGCAAGAAGGGGCAGGTGGCGCGCAGTGCGGAAGTGAGCGGCCTGTTGGTGACCGTGGTCTTCAGCATCACCTTGTGCGCTACCGCTGCCACGCTGGCCGGTGCCTGGGCGCATTCCTTCCAGCGGATGATCCTTATGGCAGGCAACGCGCCCACGCCATCGGTGAGTCTGATGCAATGGATAGGGGCGACGTTTCGACCGGTTTGGCAGGCCATGGTGCCGCTGGTGATTGCGCTGATCGTGACGGCGGTGATCGCCAACCTGGTGCAGACCGGCCCGGTGTTCAGTACGGAACCGATGAAGCCGGACTTTTCGCGACTCAACCCGGCGCAGGGGTTCAAGCGGATTTTCTCACTGCGCTTACTTTGGGACCTTTTCAAGCTGGTGCTCAAAGTGTCGTTGCTCGGCGCGATGGCCTGGTGGCTGACCGGCTCGCTACAGCATCAGTTGTTGGCCACGGCGACCGCGGCACCCAGCGCAGCAGGAGCATTGCTGCAGTCGATCTATGTGCGCGTCACCACCTGGGTATTGGTGGTACTGGCCTTGGTGGCGCTGATGGATCTGCTCTTTTCGCGCAGAGAGTTTCTGCGCAAGCTGCGCATGAGCCGCAATGACATCAAGGACGAAGTGAAACGCCGCGAAGGTGATCCGGACATCCGGCACAAGCGCAAGCGGCTGATGGTCGAGCTGCTCAAGCAATCGCGCTCGGTACGGCGCGTGCCGGAAGCTGATGTGGTGTTGACCAACCCCACGCATCTTGCCGTGGCGATCCAGTACCGCCCGCGCACGATGCGATCGCCCGTCGTGCTGGCCAAGGGAACCGACGCGGTGGCGGTGGCCATGCGCAGCAAGGCGGCCGTATCGGGCGTCCCCTGTCTGCGCTCGCCCGCGCTGGCGCGTGCTTTGTTCCGGGAGTGCGGGATCGATAAGCCCGTGCCTGACCACCTCTATGGCCAGTTGGCACCCGTCTACCGTTGGTTGATGGGCCGCGCCGGCAACAGGATTTTTTCGTGAGCGCACTTTTTGGACAGCTGTGGAGCGGCAAGCGCGATATGGCGCTGGTGCTCGGCATGGTCGGGATCCTGGTCATCCTGTTCACGCCGATTCCGCCAGGCTTGCTCGACTTTCTGCTGGTGTTGAATTTCACGTCGGCGCTGCTGGTGCTGCTGATTACGTTCTTTACCGAGACGCCGCTGAGCTTCTCCACGTTCCCTTCGCTATTGCTCATCACCACGCTGTTCCGCCTCTCGCTGAACATTTCGGCGACGCGCCTCATCCTGGACAAGGGCAACGCCGGCCGGGTGATCAACGCGATCGGCTCTTACGTGGTGGGCGGCAACTACGTCATTGGCCTGGTGGTGTTTCTGATCCTGGTGGTGGTGCAGTACGTGGTTGTCACCAGTGGCGCCCAGCGCGTGGCCGAAGTGGCTGCACGCTTTACGCTGGACAGCATGCCC
This sequence comes from Dyella sp. 01N448, assembly GCF_056399225.1. NCBI lineage: Bacteria > Pseudomonadati > Pseudomonadota > Gammaproteobacteria > Lysobacterales > Rhodanobacteraceae > Dyella > Dyella sp. 01N448. The sequence continues at coordinate 10,094 of NZ_JBFTQX010000005.1, forward strand.
GGCAAGCAGATGAGCATTGATGCGGACATGAACATGGGCCTCATCGATCAGCACGAAGCCAAGCGGCGCCGTGCATTGGTCGAGCGCGAGGCGAGCTTCTATGGCGCGATGGACGGCGCGACCAAGTTCGTGAAGGGCGACGCCATCGCCGGCATCATGATCATCCTGATCGACATCATCGGCGGCCTGGCCGTCGGCATGGTGCAGCGGGGCCTGCCCTGGTCAGAGGCGGCGCACCAGTACACGCTGCTGACCGTGGGCGACGGCATCGTGACGCAGATCCCCTCGCTGGTGATCGCCGTAGCCACCGGCATCATCATCACCCGCGCCGCGTCCGACGCCCAGCTCGGCACCGAGATCACGCGCCAGGTCTTGTCCAATTCACGCACTCTGCTGATCGTGGCAGTGGCCTTGATGGGGGTGATGCTGCTGCCGGGCCTGCCTGCGTGGCCGGTGCTTGTCGTGCTGGCCGGCGTAGGCGCCATGCTCTTCTTCTCGTTCCGCGGCAAAGCCTCCGGTGAAACGAACGAGGTTGAGGAACCCTCGCTTGAGTCACCGGCGAGTCGCACCGAAGAAGACCTTTATAAGCTGATGGTGGTCGAGCCGATCGAGATCCATCTCGGCACGGCCATCGTGGCGACCTACAAGGCTAAGAATCTCGACCTGGGCGAGCGTATCGCGACGTACCGCAAGCAGTACGCACTGGAGGCCGGTTTTATCCTGCCGAAGGTGAAGCTCATCCAGGAGGCGCCGCTGGCCGAACGCGGCTATGAGATTCATGTGCAGGGATCGCGTGTCGGCAAAGGCGAGCTGCACTTCGATGCACTCCTGGCCATTGATCCGGGCGGCAAGCGTCCGCGCCTGGAAGGCAAAGAGACCAAGGACCCCGCCTACGGCCTGCCCGCGCTATGGATACCGCCGGAGCAGCGGCAATTTGCGCGCGGCGCCGGCTATACGCTGGTCGATCCGGAAACGGTCTTGATCACTCATCTCGGCGAGGTCGTGAAGCGGCACGCTCCGGAATTGCTGACCCGTGCTGAGACCGAGCGCCTGGTTGCGCGGGTGAGGGAACAGCAGGCATCGCTGGTCGACGAACTCATTCCTGGTGTGCTGTCCTTTACGGATGTGCAGAAGGTGCTCCAGCAGTTGCTCAAGGAGCAGGTGAGCATCCGTAACACCGAGTCCATCCTCGAAGTGCTGGTCGATGCGGGCAAAACCTATAAGCAGACCGACGACCTGGTTGAGCGAGTGCGTGAACGCCTGGGGCCGACCATCTGCCAGCGCGTGAGCAATCCCCAGGGCGAGCTGCACGTATTGACTCTCGCTACCGAGCTTGAACGCCATATCGTCGCGGCGCTCAGGCAGCGCGAAGGTAGCGGCCTGCTGCTTAGCGATCCTGGGCAGCTCGAGGCCCTGCTCGGCGGATTGGCCAAACAGTCCGAAGCGATGATGGTGCGCAACCACCTCCCTGTGCTGCTGTGTCCCAGCGCGCTGCGACGTCATTTGCGCGCACTCATCCAGCGCAGCCTTCCCCATATCACCGTGCTTGGCATCAACGAGGTGCCGGCGTCTTTGGCCGTGAAATCTTTCGGCGTCGTCAGCGTGTCTCCATGAGGAATTCATGAGCAACGTCATTTCCAGTATCGCCAGCTATCTCAGTCGTGATGTTGAGTCGCTGGATATCATTGGCCAGAACGTGGCCAATATGCGCACGGTCGGCTATCGCACCGAACGACTCAAGGGCGATTTTCGTGCTGCCACGGCCAGCGGCGATCGCACGCTCAGCATGCTCGACGGGAACCTCGACAAGACCGGGGCTTCGCTGGACCTGGCCATCCAGGGGCAGGGCTTTTTCGTGGTCGATGTGAATGGCCAGGAGCGCTTGACGCGCAACGGGCAATTCCATCTCGACGAAGACCGGCAGCTGGTGGATGCCATGGGCCGTGCCGTGATGGGCGAGTCCGGTCCGATCACGCTTGACACCGCCGCGGTGCAGATCGGTGCCGACGGCACCATCAAGGACGGCGAGAAGCAGGTCGATACCTTGAGGATCGTTGGCATCGCCGACGCAAACGGTCTGCGCGAGATCGGGGATGGCCTCTATGCGTACAGCGGCTCGACTGGCGAGTGGAATGGCAGCCTGCATCAAGGCGCGCTGGAGCGCTCGAACGTGGATCCCGGCACCGAAATGGTGCGCCTGATGGAAGTGACTCGTCATGCACAGTCCGTGCAGCGGGCCATTCAAGCCTACGACACCGCGATGCAGAGCGGCGTTTCCCACCTTGGCGACAACGCCTGAGGAGCTCGACATGATTGACGCGCTTTACATCGCCACCTCTGGCTTGAAGAGCCAGCAGAGCCAGATTGATACCCTGTCCAACAATATCTCCAACATGCAGACGCCGGGCTTCAAGGCCAAACGCGTGGCGTTTGGCGATATTGCAACGATGTCGCCGGCGCAGGTGGCGGCCGGGCTGCCGCCCGAGAGCGAAGGAGCCGGCTCGGAGATCATTGCAACCACGGCGTTGTTTTCGCAGGGCCAGATGGTCCAGACGAATAACACCTGGGACATCGGCATCCAGGGCAGCGGTTTTTTGGAGGTTGCCGACAGCAATGGCAATCGTCTCTACACGCGTGCCGGCCAGCTGCACGTCGATAGCGAGGGCTATCTGGCGACGGTCGATGGCAATCGTCTTGCGCAGAACATCCAGATTCCGCCGGATGCCGCGCAGATCCAGATCAACCAAAGCGGTCAGATCTACGCCAACGTCGGCGGCAGCGCCACACAGACGCTGTTGGGGACGCTCGAGCTGAGTGTTTTTCCGTCCCCGGATGGGTTGCAGTCGGTGGGCGGCAATAACTTTGCCGCCACCCAGGCGTCGGGCGATCCGAGCGTGGAGAAGGCCAACGAGAACGGTACTGGCAGCATTCTGCAGGGCTCCCTGGAAAGCTCGAATGTGGACATGGTGTCTGAGATGTCGTCGCTGGTGATCGCGCAGCGCGCCTATCAGCTCAATGCGCGCGTGCTGCAGGCGTCGGATCAGATCCTCGACACCATCAACAACCTCCGCCAATAAGCATGCGCTACATCCTGTTCGTGCTTGCCGTCCTTCTGTCTGCGCCATTCCTTGCGGAGAGTACTGCGCAGGTGGTGGGTGCGTCGCGCCTGGTCGGCGCGGCCGAGGATGTGCTGCGCGAACATCTTTCCACGGGCGGCGAAGTCACGCTCACCACGATTGGTACGCCCGAGGATGTGCACGTGCCAAAAGGCGGCGTGAGCCTGCAGGTTCATCCGATCAGTGGGCGTTGGCCGCGCCCTCGGGTGGGGATGCCCGTGGATGTGCGGGTGGATGGTCGCGTGGTGCGATCTGCCACGGTGTGGTTTGCGGTGAGTGTCCACAACAAGGTGCTTACCTACAGCGACGATGAACCCATCGGCATGAAGGCGCAGGCGCTGCGTATCCAGGAAGCGGACGTCGACGTGGCAACTTTGGCGGAAACGCCGGTGGACGGACCGGCGGCACTCGATGGCATGCGGCTACGCAAGCCGGTTCAAGGTGGTGCCGCGGTGCTCTTGAGCGACTTTGAAAAGATTCCAGACGTGGATCGACGTCAGAAGGTCCGCGTGCTTGCCAGTTACGGCGCCATTCGCTTGGCGACGCGCGGCGTGGCCAATGAGAAGGGCAATGCGGGCGATGTAGTGCCTGTACTGGTCGATGGTGCGGACGAACCCGTGCGTGCGCGAGTGACAGAGAAGGGAGTAGTCGAAGTTGTCCAGTAAACGTGCCATACCATCATTGCTTGTCGGCGCTCTGATGACGTTCACAGCGCAGGCACAACACGCCAGCGGCTCGATGATCGAGCCCGATGCCTACCACGGCCTGGCGGCGGATCGGCGTGCTCATACGGTGGGGGATACGCTGACCGTGGTGGTCACGGAGACGGCACAGGCCTCAGCCAGCGCCAACACGGACGCTGACAGCGCTGTGCAACTTGCCGCCAACACGCAGAACAAGCACGTGCAGCACAACTACGGCGTGGGCCTGTCCGGCAGCGATACCGGCGAGGGTAAGACGACCCGCGCGGGCATGCTCCAGGCCCAGTTGACGGTGCGTGTCACCGGCATCGAGGGCAACGACATGCTGCGCGTCCGCGGCGAGCAGACCGTGGTGGTCAACGGCGAAAAGCAACATTTCGCGCTCACGGGCCTGGTACGTCCGGAAGACATTTCAGCGACGAATGTCATCCTCTCGACCCGGATCAGCGAGGCGAACATCGAATTCACTGGCCAAGGCGATGTGTCCGAAGCACAACGCCGAAGCATTCTCTATCGCATTGCACGCTGGCTGCGCCTGATATGAAATACCGTGTACTCATCGGCGTGCTGTTCGCCGCCTGCGCACTCTCCGTGCAGGCAGACACCGGCAGCGTGCGCCTGAAGGAAATTGCCCGCATCGAAGGCGTCCGCGACAACCCCTTGACCGGCTACGGCCTGGTCATTGGCCTTGCCGGCACGGGCGACACCAGCAAAAACCATCTTACGGTGCAGTCGGTGGCCAATACGCTGAGTCATTTCGGCGTCAACATTAGCCCTGACGACCTCAATAGCCGCAACGTCGCTGCCGTTCTCGTGACTTCAACGCTACCGGCGTTCGCAGAGTCCGGGCAGAAGCTGGACGTTTCGGTGTCGTCGCTCGGCGACGCGCGCAGCCTTTCCGGTGGCGTGCTGGTGTTGACGCCGTTGAACGGACCTGACGGGAAGATGTATGCGCTTGCTCAGGGTGCGCTTTCCGTTGGTGGATACGACGTGCGTTCGTTTGGCAGCATCGAGCAAAAGAATCACCCCACCGTGGGCCGCGTGCCCGACGGTGCCTCGGTCGAACGGGAGGCGCCCCTAGGCCTCAACACTGACAGTCGAACACTTGACGTGGTGTTGTATCAGCCCGATTTCACCACGGCTGAGCGCGTTGCCGAGTCGTTGCGGCGAAATGCGAGTGTTTCGGCCGTGGCCGAGCATGCCGGCAAGGTCAGGGTCGTGTTCTCCACGCCACCGACGGACATGGTGCGCATGATCTCGTCGATCGAGAACGTGCCGGTGATGCCGGATGCGATTGCGCGCGTCGTGGTCAATGAGCGCACTGGCACCGTGGTCTCCGGCGGCGATGTGAGGCTGGGCAGCGTGACCATCTCGCATGGCGATTTGCGCGTGTCGGTACAGACCGATTACCTGGTTTCGCAGCCTGAGGGTCTTATCAATCCTTCCCGCAATATCGGCACGGCCGTCGTGCCCCAGTCGACCATCCACGTGCAGGATCCCGAGGCACGCATGGTCAATATGCCCAATGGCGCCACGGTTGCCGACCTCGTCGGTGCACTGCGGGCCATCCATCTTTCGACGCGCGACGTCATCACCATTCTTCAATCCATCAAGGCTGCCGGTGCTTTGCACGGCGACCTGGTGATTCAGTGAGGTAGACCGTGGATCTAACTACCGAAGCATTGCGTCTTGGCATGGGTCTGGCGCGTACGCGTGCCGAGATTGCGAGCGCCAACATCGCCAACGTCGATACCCCAGGGTTCCGGGCTCAACGAGCTGACTTTGGTCAGGCACTCGGACTGTTGCAGCAAGCGGCAGTCCATCCAGAGATGAGCAGCGATACGCTGAGGCTGGAAGGCAAGCACACCACGATCACGTCGGTGGCCACTACGGATGCCGCTGACGTGAATGTGCACCTGGACGGTGAAGTGGCGGATCTTGAGGCTGCCAGCACCGACTATCAGTCCATGACGGCTGTGCTCTCCCGTCGTTTTTCGCTCATGCAGCTTGCGCTGGCAGGCAGGGGTTGATCATGGTTGACCAGATTTTCGCGGCCACGCGCTATGGCCTGGAATACGAACGTCTGCGGCTGGAGGCAGCAAGCCACAATATTGCCGTGGCCAATACGCCCAGCGACGCCGCGCAACCGGAGCGACTCATGCGCGTTTCCACCACGTTCCTACCGCATGTGGGAACGTCGGCGTCGCTGATGGCTGGTCACTTGCCGCGCCCGGTGATGGTTGATGCCGAGGCTGCCGAGCGCAAGGTACATGACCCATCCGACCCGGCCGCTGACCAGAACGGCATGGTCAGCTACCCCAAGGTCGACCTCGTGCAGGAAATGAGCTCATTGCTCGATGCCAGCCGCGCATACGAGGCCAATGTCCGCGCTTTCAACACGCTGCGTGGAATGGCGCTTCACGCTTTGGATCTGGGAGGTGGCGCATGAGTGTGGCGCCGATCCAACCGATCTCGCTCAGCGCCGTCGATGCTGCGCGCGAGGCAACGCCGCTGTCGTCCCTGCAGGGCAACGGATTCATGCATGCCCTGGGCGATGGGCTGAACGGCATCAATGCCGATCTCTCGCAAGCCGACACACTCGCTCGCCAGCTGGCGGCAGGCGACAAAATTCCGGTGCACGACGTGATGATCGCGTTCGAACAAGCGCACCTGAAATTGCAAATGGCCGTCGAGGTACGCAATCGCGTCGTCGATGCGTATCAGAACCTGACCAACATGCAGTTGTAACAGCACGTGCAGGACGGCAGTCCTATCCCCGGAGCAGGTATGCAGCAGTTTTTTTCCAATCTTTCACGCCGGGCACGTCTTGGCTTTGCACTGGGCGTGCTTGTCATCGTCGGCCTTGGTGGTGCTGTCGCTTGGTGGGCAGCCCATCCCGACTACGGCGTGCTGTTTCGGGACCTCAAGGAAACGGATGCGGCGGAGATCACCACCGCGCTCGGGCAGATGCAGGTGCCCTATCACATTGCCGATGGCGGTCATTCGATCCTTGTGCCGGAGACGGCGGTCTACGACACCCGCATGAAGCTGGTGTCGCAAGGCGTGCCCAAGGGCGGCAGCGTGGGCTTCGAGCTCTTCAAGGACTCGGACTATGGGGTTACCGAGTTTGCGCAACGGGTGAATTTTCAGCGCGCGCTGCAGGGCGAGCTGGAGCGCACCATCGACGCGATGGACGAAGTCGCTTCGTCCAGGGTGCACCTGACCATACGCCGCGAGGACATGTTTGCGCACGATGGCGACGCCTCCAAGGCATCGGTGACGATTGCGATCAAGCCGGGCAAGCACCTCGAGGCACGGCAGGTGGTGGGCATCCAGCGCCTGCTGGCTTCCGCCGTGGAGGGGTTGTCGTCGGATGCCGTTGTAGTGCTGGACGGTAACGGCTCCGTGCTTTCGGCCCATGGCGCTGACGGTGTGGCCGCGGTGGGCGATCGCATGGACGAGCAGGCGCGGCTGGAGCTGCAGTTGCGGCAGAAGGTCGGCACGTTGTTGCATCGCGTGCTGGCCAATGACGACTTCACTGTGTCAGTGGATGTTCGTGTCAACTACGACCATGTGAAGCAGGTTCGTGAGCGCCTGATTGCGCAAGGCAAGGATGGCAATGGACTGCTGGTGAGAGAGAAGACCGGCTCGACCGGAAGAACCGCGGACGATTCGGACCCGGATCATGCCAAGACCGGTTCGTCCACCAGCGACCGCGAAGTGGAATACGCCCACGGTCGCGAGCAGGAGGAGATCGAGCAGGCGCCCGGGCGCATCGAGCGCATCTCTGTGGGCATCGTGGTGCCGGATGCCATGCCGCAGACCGAGTTGTTGAAGCTGTCGGACGTCGTTTCCGCCGGCCTTGGGCTGGACCTGGCGCGTGGGGACAAGGTTGATATTGCCTCGATCGCGCCGCCGGCCATCGCCACCGTCGAGAAGCCGCGCAGCTCGGTGGCCGTTGTTGAGAGCGCGGCAGGCAATGTCGTGGAGGATCGCAGCCAAGCTGACGCCACGAGTTCGGGCGGTCATTTGCCTTTGTGGGCGTATCTCGCGCTCAGCGCTGGCGTGATGCTGGTCGCTTCGCTGTGGATGGCCTTTGGTGCGCATCCTCGCCAACGCCGACTGACCGCGCCCGAACGCGAGGAAGCCCTGCAACGCCTGCGGCAATGGGTTTCCTCTGCGGAGGTGAAGTCGTGAGCACGCCTGGCATGCGCAAGGCCGCTGTTTACCTGGCGACGCTGCATCCCAAAGACCGGCGTTGGTTGCTCGCCCAGCTGCCCGCGTCCCGAATGTCTGCATTGGATGCGCTCATCGCGGAGGCGGAGCCGTTGGTAAAGGCGGCGCCCGAGCTGGTCGTCGAGCTGCTGGCGGACAACGAAGCAGGAAAGCCGGCAGAAGTGCCTGCGCCGAACCTGCTGATCAGTACGCTCAACACGCTTGATGAGTCGTGGGCTGCACGCATGATTGCGGCCACGGCGCCCGATCATGCAGAAATCTATCTGGCCGCCTGCTTTCGGCAACGCGCCATGGGTATTCGCAGTGAACTTGGCGCTCTCCCCGCGGCATTTCCACCAGCGCTGGCTCGTTGCATGGCCGATGAGCTGGCCGTGATGGCCCATGAGTCGGAGGCGACTGCCGCATGATCCGGCGACTGTCCGACGCCGCAGCCGTGTCCGAAGCTGCGCGATTGCAATCCATGACGTTGTCGCACGAGGCCGTCGTTGTGGACGGCGCGGACGCGGCAAGGTTTGGCGACGGCTACCGCGAGGGATTCGAGGCGGGGGAGGCAGACGGTTTGCGTGAAGCGGAAGCACGTTTCGCAAAACTAGAGGCCGAGCTACGGGACCGTCATGAGCTAGCAGAGGCATCGCTCCTGGTGGAGCGCAGTCGATGGAGCGAGCTTGCCGCAGGCCTGGCCGACGCCGAACGTGCCCGCGTAGCCGACATGGAAAAGGACGCATTCGAGATAGCGCTGCTTGCACTGAGCGCGGTGCTTGGAGAAGGCATGAGCGAAGGCGAAAGATTGGGGCGTGTGGTGGCTCAGCTCATCAACGAGTACCGCGCTGACGCCTTGTGTCTTCAGGTTGCCGCGGCTGACCTCGCGCACCTTCCTGATCAGGTCAACGGTGTTCCAATCGAAGCTGGTGCAGCCATGGTGCCGGGTTCATGCGCGCTGATGACGGCACGCGGACGCTTGGAGACATCCATCAAGGATCGTTTGGACGCCGTTCATCGCGCGATGCTCGACGGGCTCGCGAGGGCGACACCGTGAACGCGGCCGCGGCGACGACGTTCAAGGCCGCGCTGGGCGCCATGCCATGGGTCAGGCGCCTGGGTTGTCTTGTCGCATTCAATGGGCTGGTTGTCGAAGCGCAAGGTCCTGATGCGGTCGTCGGTGAGCTTTGCCAGCTTTCCGGCCAGGGAACGCAAGCGCCGGTGCTCGCCGAGGTGGTGGGGTTTCGCGATGGCCGGGTCCTGTTGATGCCGTTTGGACATCTGCGGGGCATGCCGATTGGCGCCACCGTGGAGGCCTTGGGACGTCGCGCCCGCATCCCCGTCGGCAAGGACATGATCGGGCGAGTGCTCGACGCCTTCGGTGCGCCGCTCGATGGTAAAGGACCGGTCCGTGCCGAACTCGAACGAGATATTCATGGCGTAGCGATCAACCCGATGGCCCGCGCGCCCTTGAGCGAAGGACTGGAAACCGGCATCAAGGCCATTGACGCTTTGGTCCCGCTGGCCAAGGGTCAGCGCGTAGGCATATTCGCGGGCAGCGGTGTTGGCAAAAGCACCTTGCTAGGCATGCTTGCGGGACACGTCCGCGCCGACGTGATCGTGGTTGGCCTGATCGGCGAGCGCGGCCGCGAGGTGGCCGACTTTCTGCACGATGCACTGAGCAAGGAGGGTCGCGAGCGCTCCGTGCTGATCGTGGCCACCGCCGATCAGCCGGCCCTCACGCGCACACACGCCGTGCACGCGGCGCACGCCGTCGCCGAGCACTTCCGGGAACTTGGGCTGGATGTCCTGTTGGTCATCGACTCCATCACACGCTTTGCGATGGCGCAGCGCGAAGTCGGCCTGGCCACGGGTGAGCCGCCCACATCGCGTGGCTACCCACCATCGGTATTCAACCTGCTTCCACAGATACTCGAGCGGGGAGGCAGCCTGAAAGGGGCTGGCACTATCACAGCAGTGTATAGCGTGCTGGTCGAAGGCGACGACATGAACGAACCCGTCGCCGATCACATGCGCGCGATTCTGGATGGCCATATTGTGTTGTCGCGCGATCTGGCTGCGCGCGGTCAATTGCCGGCGATCGATGTGCTTTCAAGCATCAGTCGGCTCCAGTCAAAGATTTGCCAGCCAGATGATCTTGACCTGATGCGGCAGACACGGGCCATGGTGGCGATCTACGAATCGTCGCGGGATCTGGTGGAGATGGGCGCGTATCAGGCGGGCACGAACCCCGGGCTGGACCAGGCGCTGCGCTGTCAGCCGCGCATCGTCGACTTCATCCGCCAGTCGCCCGGTGAACGCAGCACTCACGATTCAAGCATGCGCTTGCTCCGTGAATTGGTTTCGGAGGAGCCCGCGTGAGCAAACACTCGGTTCGTTCCTATGAGGTGCTGCATCGCATCGCCCGCGTCAAGGCATCACAGGCAGCGTTGGCGCTTACGGCGGCAAGCCGTGCCGAACAGGCTGCGTCGAACGAGGTCGATCAGGCGACATCGCTTTGCGCGACCGCTTCGAACGCGCGGGCTCGTTGCATCCGTGACGATGGCAGCCTGCGCCTTGGTGAGTACTCGATGTTGAGCGATTTGCACGCTTCGCTGGAAACGCGCCGTGAAGCCGCTATCGATGCATGGAGCGAAGCAAAGGACGAACAGAGGGCGCGCGGTCTCGCCGCCGCCTCGACGCAGCGTTTCGCCGATGGCGTACAGGAAGACCTGGAACTGCGCCGCCGGGCAGTGACGCTTGGTACTGAAGGTCGGCTTCTGGCGGAATCGTTAGATCTATGGATGCTTCATCGGAAGGAGTCGTGATGGATTTGTCCCCGATCCTTGGCATGCAGGCGCGCGCGCCTGGCCGTCTGTCGCAAACCAGCTCCAGTGATTTTTCCGACCAGTTGAACAAGGACATGCCGCGCGAGGCGTCGAAGTCCCCTCGCGAGGACCTGTCTCAAGAACGGATCAGTCAGACGAGCGAGCAATCTGCGAGTGATGCGTTTGCGGCGTCGCAAGATGAGAACGGCATTGTGCTGGGTCCGCTTGCGGTCACTGATACGGGGGCCCTGTCTACCGTGGCAAGCGTTGAGCAGGTCCTTTCCGCCCGCGTTTTTGGCCTGCACCTGCAGGCGTCTGGCTATTTGTCCGAATACCGGCTCGCCTCCGCGGAGAACGAGACGTCGGCGTCGCACGCGCAAGTGAGCGCGATACAAATGGACGAACTTCCGGCTCGGTCGCCATTGCAGGAAAGCTCGGTGACGGCGAGCGCGCTCAGGGATGCCTCTGGATCGGCCTTTGGCGCGATGGGCATTACGAATGTCGCGCTACCGGAGATTGCCGCAGCCGCATCGACTGAAGTCGACGCTATGGCGCCGCCATTGTCCGGCGCCGCGGCGTGGCGCGAAATCACGTGGCAGCAGCGCGCGTTGCGATTGATCGCGCGGCCTGATGGAAAGCACACAGCCTGGTTGCGCGATTACAGCGTTTCCACGGACGAGGCGCGCCAGCTGGCAACCAGCCTGGCTCGACAGTTGAAGGGGCAGGGCCTGGCTCTGCATAGCATCATTTGGAATGGCCACGAAGTGTGGTCATCCGTGGACGTTGACTAAGGAAATCAAATGACCGTCCAAGCCATCGGTAATGCATTGAGTACCAGTGATGCGTCCACGCTCTCCAACTCAGGAATCAACGAGCAGGACTTCATCAAGCTCTTTGTCAGCGAGCTGCAATTTCAGGATCCCATGCAGCCGCTCGATAACAGCCAGTTTCTCACCCAGCTGGCGCAATTCGTGAGCATCGAGCAACAGAGCGAGGAGGTGAGCGGCATCAATAACCTGCTCACGCTCGACTCGTCCGATCAGTCGCTTGGCCTGCTGTCCCATACCGTGCAAGTGGCCAATGCGGATGGATCAACCACTACCGGCAAGGTCACCGGCATCCAGTACACCAGCAATGGTGTGCAGATGACCATTTCCACTGGCACGAGCAATGGCGTCACGAATGTCGGCTTGTCCCAGATCCAGCTCGTCACTCCCTGAGGCTTGAGTCATGCCCAGCATCATGCAAGCGCTATACAACAGCGTGTCGGGTCTTTTCAGTTTCTCGCAGACGTTGAATACCATCAGCAACAACGTAAGCAACATGAATACGCCGGGCTTTCGCGGCAGCGACTCGTTCATGGAGAACGTGCTCGACGACGATGGATCGAAGGTCGCCGGCACCGGCTTTAACCTGAGCGAAGGCCAGATCGAGCAGACCAGCACGAGCACGGACGTCGCGATCGATGGGAAGGGCTTTTTCATCCTCAAGGATGCGCAGGGCGCCACCTATTACACGCGATCGGGCCAGTTTGAATTCAACGAGCAGGGGCAGCTGGTCGACTCCGTCAACAAGTATGTTGTTCAAGGCTATGCGACGGATGGCACCTATGGGGCCATCGATATCTCTTCGCTGGAGAAGCTCCCAGCACAGCCGACCACCAGTATTTCTATGGCGGGCAACATCGACCCGACCAGCCCTTCGGACACTGTAAACAATGTCACTGTGTACGACGCGCAAGGCAACGCCCACGTCCTGACCGTGGCGCTCACGAGCAATACATCGGTGACGGCGGGTAGCTGGAAGGTCAGTGTCACCGATGCCAGCGGTACATCGCTGGGGAGCGGTGAAATACGCTTCAGCACGGACGGCACGCTGCAGCCCGGGTACACCACGGTATCGGCCAGCGCAAACTGGGGTCCCACCGCCCAGGCATTGACGTTTAATTTTGGAACGGCCGGCGGCTTATCCGGTACGACGACGTTCGCGGGAACCACGTCCACACTCGCCGCCCAGGTCAAGGACGGGCACGGCGTCGTTGGCCTCTCCTCGGAGAGCTTTGATACCACCGGCACCTTGCAGCTCGCCTATTCCGATGGCGAGACCAAGGCCGGTCCGCAACTCGCACTGGCGACATTCCAGGATGAGTCGAACCTGCAGATGATCCAGGGAAATCTCTATCTGCAACCGCAGACCCAGATTGCCCAGGTCGGCCGGCCGAGTTCGACGGTGTTCGGCAAGATCGATGGCGGAAGCCTGGAAATGTCCAACGTTGACCTCACCCAGGAGCTCGCCGACATGATCGTGATCCAGCGGGGCTATCAGGCCAGCTCCCGGGTGATGACGGTATCGAGCGACATGCTCCAGCAGCTCTACGATTCGACGCGGGGCGGGTGATGATCGACGTTCCGCGTTTTGGTTGGCTCGGCGAATCCCGGCGCATCGAATTTCATGCGCTGCTGGTTCGCGAAATCTCCGAGTGGTCGCGCGACTGGTGGCTGGAGCATTCCTCGGCGGCGATCGACGTGTTCCCACTTGATGCGTGGGCACCCAGCCAAGAGTCGCTTGCTACATGGCGCCTGGGTACGGGGACGCTCCAGTTGGTCTCACTGAGCGGCGAAGCTGCGCTTGGAAGCCATCTGTCTGGTCATGCCGGTGACAACTCATCCGCGCTCGCTGCGCGCATCGGCAACCGAGCTCTGGCGGACTTGGCCCAGCGCTTGGCTCGTCGCGCACACGTGCCGCTTGGCGGCATGTCCGAAGGCGATAGCCCAAATGATGCCTGCCATCAGCTTGAGCTTGGCGCGTACTTGGCGACGGTGTCTCTGGGCAGGTTCACGTTCCTCCTCGCTATAGACCGGGCGGTTGCGGATCTGCTGGCGCCTGCGAAGAGTCCAGAGAAAGCCGCATTGGCTTCGCGCGCCCAGGCCATGAACGGCCTGGTTGTCGACCTGGAGGTGTGCATCCCTCTGGGCACGGCATCGCTGTCGCACTTGGACAATCTAGGCGTCGGTGAAGTACTGGTCGGCGACGCCTTGTTATCTGCGCCAGTCGAGATACGCGTCGTCGATGGCCAGGCCATCGCCTTCGCGACACTTGGCGAGAGGGATTCTTCCCGCACCGTCACGCTTACCCATTCCCTCTGAGCACGAAAACTTATGAATGAAGAAGTCGCTACCGCCGCCAATTCCATTGCAGGCAAAAGCGAGACTCAGGAAGTCGCGCCCCTCATCAAACGCAATATCGCCTTACTGGGCCATGTCAACGTCAAGCTCGAGGTGGTGGTTGGCCAAGCCAACGTATCGGTCGATCGGCTCTTTTCCATGGGCAAGGGTGATCTTTTGACGCTGGACTCCGGCCTGGATGAGCCAGTCTCGATTCGCCTGGATGGAAAAGTGATCGCGAAGGGACATCTGGTACCCGTTGGCGATCAGTTTGGCGTCAAGATCTCGGAGATCCTCTGACATGCTTCAAGGCGGAAGCATTGCGTTGGCGCTCGTGCAGGCCGCGCCCTCCGGGCTCCCTTTTCGCACTGAATCAGCCGTCTCCACGGACAGGTTCGTGCTCGCCATGCTCACCGTGACGCTGCTGCTTGTGGCATTGATAGCGGCGCTGTACGTCGCGCGCAAGAAGGGCTGGCTCGATGGCGTGATGCTCCGATCATCAGTCTCTCAAGGTGATCGGTCCGAATTGTCGTTACGCGCATCCAGGCGAGTCAGCACTTTCACCTCGGTCCATGTCCTTGCCAGGGGAGACCAGGAGTTTCTGGTCGTAGAGTCCGTTCGCGGTGCGACAGCTCAGATCCACATGATGTCGAATACTCTTGAAGGGCGGGGGGACGGTCTGTGAAGTGCCGCTCCTGGTACATGATCAGTGGCGCGCTGGCGTGCGTGCTCGCCAGTGGCGTAGCTCACAGCGAGCCGATGGCGGGGCTCATCAGTCGCCTGGCCAATGACGACTATTCGCCGGTTCTCCGGTCCTTCGTCATGCTGTCTGCGCTGGCGTTCCTGCCGCTGATGGTCATTGCGCTGACCAGCTTTACCCGGATCATCGTGGTGTTATCGCTGCTGCGGAGCGCGCTCGGCCTGCAACAAACACCACCAAACAGCGTGCTGTTGACGCTTGCTATTTTCCTGACACTGTTCTCGATGAACCCCGTGTTCGAGGCGGCGAAGCAATCCGCCATCGACCCTTACAGTCGGCACGAAATCCCAGCGGACGTGGCGATTGCCAAAGGGTTCGAACCGTTCAAGCATTTCATGGTGCGCCAAACTCGCGAGGAAGATTTGCGCGCCGTCGTGCAGATGTCGAAGCTGCCGATGCCCAAGTCGATCGATGAGGTTGGCGCGCTGCAGCTCATTCCCGCATTTATGCTGAGCGAACTTCGCACCGCCTTTCAGATTGGCTTCGTAATCTTTCTGCCGTTCCTTCTGATTGACCTGGTGGTCGCCGCCATCCTCATGGCGCTTGGCATGATCATGCTGCCGCCGACAACCATCAGCCTCCCACTCAAGCTGCTGCTTTTTCTCTTGGTCAACGGCTGGGCACTTTTGGCCCAGGCGCTCCTTAGCAGCTATCACTGAGGGGCCGCGGCTTGGATGCGCACGAACGTCAGCTATGGGACCGCTGGAAGGTCCATCAAGACGTTGACGCCAGGAGCGAGCTGGTTGTGCGCCACTCGGACTGGGCGCGGCAAGTAGCGCGCTCCGTGTATTGCCGAATCTATGGCATTTCAAGCATCTGGGAAGACTGCGCCCAAAATGCGTTCATCGGGTTGCTTGAATCGATCGACCGCTTCGACCCTGCCCGTGGCGTCGATTTTGAGCCGTACGCCAAGTTCCGTATACGCGGTTCCGTTTTCAACGGGCTACGACAGCTACTGCATCGTCCCGGACGCGTTGACGTCAAGGATGAAGCCCGCAACACGCTTCGCGAACGCGTCGCCTCGATGCAGGAGGATTCATCCGATGACCCACTCGAAGCTTTTGTAGCCGCGACGGTAGGGATGGGCCTTGGCTTTCTGCTGGATGCCCAGTCGCTGCCGTCGCCTAGATCTCAGTCGGACGCGTACACGGCAGTTGAAGAGCGAGAACGGGAGGCGCTGGTCTCTGAGTTCGTCAAGTTGCTACCGGAACGAGAGCGTTCCATCGTTGTCATGCACTACTACCACCACATTCCGTTCACCCAGATAGCTGAGAAATTGAATGTAACGAAAGGTCGCATCTCCCAGTTGCACAAGCAGGCGCTGGGACGCCTCCGAGTGCTGCTCCGCGATCTTTGGACCGAGTCAGCATGATTTGATTAAGGTTAGCGCATGGGTTTGCGCTTTCAATCGAAGTGATGGACATAGCCAACCTGAAATCCCCCGGGTAGCAGCGAAAGAATCCAGGGCGAATCGCGATGCGTGGCCCATATCCCGATGCCCGTTCCGATGGCCGCGCCTATCAGCACGTCGCTCTGCCAGTGCCCATGCGTTTTTACGCGAGCCACCGCGTCGTACGCGGGCAGGAGGGCA
Source organism: Dyella sp. 01N448 (assembly GCF_056399225.1). Taxonomy (NCBI): domain Bacteria; kingdom Pseudomonadati; phylum Pseudomonadota; class Gammaproteobacteria; order Lysobacterales; family Rhodanobacteraceae; genus Dyella; species Dyella sp. 01N448. The sequence goes on from NZ_JBFTQX010000005.1 coordinate 26,469, forward strand.
AGCAGGTAGACCGCGGGATGGTCGCTGCCATAGTTGACGATGAATGGCGTAACGGCGGCAGATATGGTTGCCACCTCGCCACTGGGAAAGCTCTCGGCGTGCAGGCCCTGGAACCACTTGTTTGGGTTATTGGTTTCCGACGGGCGCTCGCGCTGGAAGGTCCACTTGAGCGCTTGCGTGCTGACAGCGGTGATCGCCACGGAATCGACCGATCGCCAGAAGGTGTCGCCGAGTTTGTTGTCATCGCCAAACCAGAGCGCTCCCGCACCCACGGTGGCGATGGTTCCATAGAACAGGATTTGCTGATTGCTGCGCTTCCAGATGCCGCTGTTGTCATAGGTCACAGGGTGATCAAGACCCAGGATGCCGCTGCCCGCCCAGCTGGGGTTGCAGGCAAGCACGAGGACCAAGGCTGCGAGTTGTCGAATGGACATACGCCCTCCGGTCACTTCGGAACACCGTGTACGAGAAACAGCAGGTTGTTTCGCCACGCGCCGGCGGACACGACGGAGGCGCCGCAGCTGTTCAACAGCGCCTGCGCATTGGCGGCAGGGATGTCGCGATCGACCAGCAGCAAGGACGTTCCCTGTGCCTTGGCAGCGGCGCAGAGCTGAGTGCCCACGTCGGGGCTGCGCCACCAGATGCCGTAGACCGGCCGGTTGAGATAAAACCTGAGGCCCCAGAGGGTTTGTTCTTCCACGGCATAGGTGTCCGTGGCCTCTTCCAGAAAAAGCAGCGCACGGTAATCGGCTGCGCCCATCGTTGCCGCAATCTGTTTTGCTGCCTGGCGGTTGTCGACGTTCGTTCTGTAGCCGTAGGCCGCGATGGCCTTGGTCGCGAGCAGAAGCACGATCCATGTGGCCAGCAAGGCGATGGTCCGCTGGCTGCCTAAATCGAAGGTGCGCTCCATGCGCGATGCCGTGAGCAGGGCAAGAGGGAGAAACAGCGGCAGCAGATAGAGCGGCAGGCGCGACTGCGCGAGACAGAAGATGACGAAGGGCAGCGCAAACCAGAGCACAAGAAACAGCTCAATCGATTGCTCCCTGCGCCAACGGATCCACTGGGCGGGCTTGACCATGTCGCGGATCGACAGCGCAAGGCCGCGCCACCAGGGGATGGTTCCGAGCACGAGCACGGGAAGAAATGCCACAGCCCATCCAAAGGCTCCCGCATGGCGTTTGTGCATGGCGGTGAAGATGCGGCCGTACACTTCCTGATGAAGAAAATAGTGGAGCAGGCCGGGATAACGAAGAATGACCACGGCATACCAGGTGAAGCCAACCAGTACAAAGATCACCAGGCCGGCCGGATGAAACAGTCGAACGACGGCACGTCCACCGCCGCAGATCGCGGCGAAGGCGATGACCGAAAGCAGGGGGAGCAGGCCCGGAGGTCCCTTGGTCAAGAAGGCCAGACCAAAACCGAGCCACATCACGACCAATCCGTAACGTCGTTCGTCGTCGCTCTCAGGCCATCGGTGCAGGATGAAGCCGAGCACCGCCAGGCCCTCAGTCAGCGTCAGCAGCACATCCGTGCTGATGATGTTGGAACTGAAAAACGTGAACAGGCTGGTCGCATAGACCAGCGATGGAAGCCAGGGTTTGCCCGGGCTGGTGCGCTTGCCCATGGCGAACAGCAAGACCAGCGTCGTCAGGTAGGCGAGGGCGTAAGGCAGGCGCGCCGCCCACGCATTGCGGCCCAATAGCCGAAGCGACGCGGCAATTGCCCAATACGTCAGCGGCGGCTTGGAGAAATTGAGCGAAGCAGGACTATAGGCGGGGGCGAGATAGTTGCCCGAGTCCATCATCTGCAATGCAACGCCCACGTAGCGCCCCTCGTCGGGGCTCCACAAGCCACGAGAGCCCTGGAAGCCAAAACCAAGCAACAGGCCAAGCAGCAACACCCACGCCAGAGCACTGGTGTGGATGCGCGCGGCCGCTCGCGTAGATTCAACCGACACACTCAGGCTGCTGTTCATGCGTGACGACCGGTCAGCGATGCCCTGGTCGCCTCCCTTGTGCAAACGAAATTTGGTGGACGTTGGCAGGCAACGTTCCATGCGTTGCCGCCTTGTTGGCTCAGGCACTCGCTGGCAGAGGAAGGTGACTGGCTAAGACATGGCGTGATGGGAAACCGATCGAGAAACGTACCGGCCGTTGCGGGCATGGATGAAGCTCTGCGTTGGCGAATGTCTGCTTATCCATTTGCCAATTTCATGCCACGCCACTAAGTGGCTGAGCGAGCGTCCATTTGGACGCTGATAGCGCACCGCCAGCAGCATGCAAAACCTGCACCCTGCAATTTTCGTTTGCAAAAAGGGTAGGAGCGCGCGCTGGATCGCGCGCATCGCGTCACAGGTTTTCTTGAGGAAGCGCCTGCGCGAGGGCGTCTGCGGGCCATACGGCCAGCGATATGCCGCGGAACGGTTGGATATAGATGGCGTGTGCGCGATCAGCGTCGCTCAGGCGCCTGGGATAGATGATCACCAGGCCTTCGGGGTGTTGGTGCGCCCACTCGCCTAGTGCGTGGAGGCTATGCACCGATGCGACCGGCTGGGTCAGACGTCCGAGGAAGGTGTACTGCCCGTCGTTCGATTCGAAGTTGGCAACGGCTCGCCCCTGCTGCTGGGCAGTAGCAAGCAGGCGGGCCACGGGGGCGAAGTCGTAAGCGGGCCATAGCGTCATGCTGAAAAGCCCGTTGGCCGTCACCACGGCGAGCAGGCCTACGCCGGCCACACGGTACAGTTCTCCTCGTCGCGGCACGGCAAGCACCAACGCCAGCAGCAGATACAGCACGCCGAACGGGCGACTATGCGTGGCCAGCGTTGCAAACATCGGATCAACGAGGTGCCCATGGGCAACCAGCCCGTCCATGGTGATCAAGATGGCGCCAGCCATCGCCAATAGCAGCGCCAACGGCCATGGCGACCACCAGCGGCCAGGCCGCGCCTCGCGCAAGGACAGGCGGGCCAGCGATGCCGCGACCAGCACGGCAAATCCGGCAAACTCAGGCAGCAGGTAGTACGCCTGCTTGCCGCTGATCAACGAGAACGCCAGAAAAACAGAGCCGAGCCACGCAAGCAAAAACCGCAGGCCGGGCTCAAGCGGGCGACGCCAGCTAGCCAGCGCCAACCAGATGCGCGGCCATAGCGCGAACGGAAACAGCAGCACCGGCAGCAAGGGCAGGTACCACCAGAACGGTTGCGCATGAGCAAAGGCGTCGACAACGCGACCGGCAGTCTGATGTACCAGCAGCGTGTGTCGATAGACCTCGCCGCCACTCCACGCAGCCAATAAGGCCCACGTCAGCAGCACCCCGCACGCCGCCAGGCAGGCGGCGCCTCCTCGTACATACCACCGCCGCGCATCCCGCCGTGCGTATTCGCTCCACAAGGGAGCCAGCAGCCAGGGCAGCCCGACATGCAGCAGCATGACCGGTCCCTTGGTCAACAAGCCGAGGCTGAGCGCCAGGGCAAACCTGCCCAGACGCGGAGGTTCGCCATGCACCGAGGGTGCAAGGCAAAGCAGGGCCGCCAGTACGCAGTCGGCCAACAGGACCTCGTACATCACCTGCAGGCCAAACAGGAAGCCATAGGTAAGCGCGAGCACGATCCATGCCGTGCCGTGTGCAACCAGCGCAGTCCGTGGAAACAGTCGGCGCGCCAGCCGCCACGCCAGCACCAGCTGCAGTGCGCCGAGCGCCACTTCGAGCAGACGCGGCCACACATCACCGACGCCGCCGATCACCCAGCCCAACTGGATCAGCCACAGCAGCAAAGGCGGCTTGTCGCTATAGGGCAGGCCGTTGAGGTAAGGAACGAGCACGCTGTGGTGCGTCCACATCTCCCACGCCACCGACAAGGTGCGGGTGGAATGCATGGGCATGGGGCCGTGCTGAAAAATCGCGATAAGCGCCGCCACGATCCACAACGGTAGCCATGCCCAGGGCAGGCAGGACGCCAGGCGAACATGCAACGTGGTGCGAGGTGCGTGGGTGTCTGGAAAATTCACGGGCGACTCGGGAGCGTGGTGGCACAAGGACGGGAGGCAGGTGCATCAACGGTGACTGTCGATGCCGCCCCAGTCCTCGACGGCGCCCGTGGGCACCTGTCCTTGCCGGCACGCAGCAGCCACCGCGTCGCTGCGAAACAGTCGCCAGTCGCGCCCGCTGGTGATGCCTGCATCCACGGTTGCCGAGCGGAGGATGCATGGCCCCATCACGTCCGCCAGCACCAGCACCCAGCGCCGTTCCGGCGCCTGGGCCTGCCAGCGTATTGCCGACGCCAGCTGCTGATGCCAGGGCACGACAAAGCCGAAATCGGTGAGCGGTCGCGCAAAGGCAAGCGGCAGTTCTTCTTTCCAGGCGACCAGGGCGAGCTCGGCTTGTGGACCAATGGTCTGCTCGACGCGATTGGCCAATGTCGCCGGGGAGCTGGCGCGCGCCAGCATGGGTGCCATGCCGAGACCCCAGATCGCCCATACGCCGGCCATGCCGGCGAGCATGGCAACACCGGCGCGACGAGGGCGAAAGATCGCCGCCTGCAGCAACAGCCATGTGCCCAGGGCGATGCACATGCTCCACCACAGCGAGGCTTGCTCGCCCAATTGGCGCGCAGCGATGAAACGTGCGGTCGCCGCAGGATGGAAGCCAAGCGCAGCTACGCCGATACCCAAGGCGGCACTGCCGAGCAGGAGCAGAAACCCGATGGCGACGAACGACAGCCAGCGTTTGCGCAGCGCATCTTCCAGATACGGGCCCGCGCAAAGTGCCAGCATCGGCAGCGCCGGCATGATGTAGACGTCGCGCTTGGCCCGCGTCAGGCTGAAGAACACGATGACCATGACGATCCACGCCAGCGGCAGCAGGATGCGTGCATCGCGCGCCCGCAGCCGTTCCATCCAAGCCGGCGCCAGTGCGGGCAAGGCAAGGCTGAGCGGCAGCCACGAGGTGATGATCACCGTGAGATAGAACCATGGCGGCTGGAAGCTGTTCCAGGGATGCACGTAGCGATGGAGGGTCTGGTTGAAGAAGATATCGTGCAGATAGCTGCGCGCGACGTCGCTGTCGTCTGCGTGCACATAGAAAAGCAAAGGCACCATCCACAGCGCGATGGCCAAGGCGAAAGCCAGCAGGCCGCCCATCCAGTGCCCGACTTGGCCACGAAAGCCAGGCATCCAGAGCCAGCGACGCCGCGCGGCAAAGGCCCACGGCAAGAACATCATCAAGGCAAGAAAGCCGACACCCTTGGTGATGACGCCCAGGCCCGCGGCAAAGCAGCCGAGCCAGAATGCGCGCCAGTCCGGGCCCAGCAGCAGATGCCGCAGCAGACCCACATTGGCGAGCGTGATGAAAAACGTGACGGTCGGATCGATCTGTCCGCGCTTGGCCTGGAATACGAATTGCACCGTGCACAGCAGGGCCAGGCCGGCGAACATGCCGGCTCGATGCCCCCATAGCCGGCGCGCCAGGTCGTACACCAGCCACAGCGTACCCAGGGCGCTCAGCAACGAAGGCAGCAAAAATGCCACCCACCAGTTGCCCGTGAGCGTATACGACAGCGCTTGCATGGCCATGAACAGCGGTGGCTTGTCCGAATACCAGTCGCTGCCGCGATGCGGAATCAGCCAGTTTCCCGACGCCACCATTTGATGCGCCACCAGTGCGAAACGGGGCTCATCCGATGGAGTGGGTCCGCGCAGGCCGATGCCCGCCGCGAGCAGCAGCAAAGCACCCAACATCAACAGCCAGCGCTCCAGTCGATCGCGTGACCAGGCCGTCGCCGGAGCATCGCTGGGTGCGTATCCCGACCTGGGTTGATGCGGGGACATCACGTCGGCACGCTCTGCAGAAGGCTCGCCAGGCGTGCGTAGTGGTTCCGTCATGGTGCCCATGCCCGCTCGAGGAACAGGTCTTCGCCCGCCGTGGCTGACACGTCCCCCGGTGACGACCCGAACACGGGACGCCCCAGCAAATCCGGGTGCGCCGCCACTACGCGGCAAGCGACTTCGCGTGCGGAAAGCCCTTGCGTGGGCAGGGAGCAGTTGCCCTTTCCGTAAGGGGCATACACCGAGGCATCGGTGACGCAGAACATGCCGACCGTGGCCACGCGCGATGCCACGGCCAGATGCATCACGCCACAATCGGCCGTGATCATCAGGTCCATGCCTGCCATGACCGCGCCCATGCGGCGAATGTCGGAGGAGTAATAGCCCGGCCATTCGGCGCCCAGCATGGAATGGCCGTGCATGGGGATCAGCTCGAGCATGCTCGCTGCCGGACATAGCGTCTTGAAGGTGTCGATGAACTCGCGCCACCACTCCATCGGGTAACGCTTGGCGCCCGTTGCATTGGCGAACACGCCGACCACCGGGGGCGAACTGGTCTGGCGCGACACGGCCAGCAGTTCGCCAATCACATGGCGTCCGTGGGACCGCTCGACATCCGTCAATCGGATATCCAATGGCGGATAGCCAGGCTCCTCGCCCTGGCTGCGGCCCAGCGCCCAGCGCAGCAGGTTGACCGGGCGTTTGGCCATATGCTGCATTGCGATACTGGTCGGCGCAGCGTGGGTGAGACCTGCGCGCAGGGGAGTGTCGCTGAAGCCCAGCTTGTACGTTCCCTGGAGCAGGCGGGTGACGGCGCGACTGAAGCCCGAGCCCAGGCAAGGGTCGATGATCAGGTCGTAGCGGGTACGGCGCACGCGATGCAGCAGGTGCAGGAAGGGCAGCGGGTGCTTGAATCCGCGCCTGGGCAGGCAATAGACGTTGCGGACGCTGAAGAACGTCGCGAAGATTTCTTCGGCGATGTCTCCCTCGGAGATCACGTCGATCTCCGCGCCCTTGAAGTGCCGCTCAAGCTCCGCGATCAGCGGCGTGAGCAGGATGGTATTGCCAAGACGATGATTGGGGCGGCAGACCAGGATGCGAAAGATGCCTTTGCGAGGCAGCGGCTCGTTGCAATGGAGTGTCTTGGTTTCGTTCAAGCGGCACCGGTAGGCATGAAGGAGGCATGAGGCGAATTCCGCTCCGGGCTCATGCCGAGATCCGCGCAACTACCGCCAACCGCATCATGCCCTAAGAAGGGTGCAAGAAGTTGACACAGAGAAGACAAAGGATCTGGTAGCTCGCAGCCGGACAGTGCTGCGGTGCGATTTTCGTGCCACCGGTGCAAGTGGCTGATCATTCGATGAAAGAGCACACCGGGCAGGATCCAGCGAGCGCGCGGCATCCTGCAGAGTGCAAAGTTTGTCTGCAATGATTGGCGCGGCGGCCGGGTGACTCAGGGCGCAGGATGTTCCGGACAGATCGGAAGATCTTCGGCCTGGTGCGCCGGCAGGGTGATGGTGAGCACGACGCGCACGCTGGCATCTGCCTGGCAGGGTTCCACGTAACCAATCGCACCCGGCGTGGTCGCCACAAAACGGACCACGGCATCGGCCGAGGCGAGCACGTAAGGCGGACTGACACCCTGGAAGTATTGCCGATCCCAGTAGTCCTGCAGCTGGGTGTCGTCCATGTGCAGCAGCGCGCGCGAGAACGCTACGCGCATCGGCGCGCGGCTGGGGAAATTGACCGGCGTCAGCCGCTGCCCCTTGCCGTCCACAAAGATCTTCTTCAGATACACGTTGCGCACCGTGTTCTGATCCAGCGTCATCTGCGGCCCATCAAGTGCCGTGATGATCGCAATCTGCGGCTGTGCGGCCCAGGCCGAGCCCGCCCGCATCAGCAGCGCACTGATGATCAGCCAGGTGGACCATTGCCGAAGTTGTCCGCGCATGGGGGCGACGCTCAGAACAGCACCGCGACGGACGCCAGCCAACCGGTCGGCGCGAGCAGCTCGTTGTGAGAGCCATCGCGATATTCGAGTTTGAGCACGACCCCTTCAACCGGCTTGAAATTGATGGCCGTGGTGCGGATAGTGCTGGTTTGGGCGGGCGTCGATGATCGGTAGCGCTCGTAGCGGCCGATCAGGTACAGCCGTCGCCATAGCGGCACCTCTGCCTGCACGAAGCCGCCTCGCTCATCGGGGCGGTTACTGGTGCTGCTGCGGTAAATGCCTTCGCCCGTGAGGCTCACGTAGCGGCTCGTCCAGCTGAAATCGATGCCGTTGAGCCAGTATTTTTCGCGAGGCTGCTGCAGCTCGTAGTTCAGCGTGGAGGCGCCGATACTCAGCGAGTCGCCCAGCAGGTGGTAGAGCACCCGGCCACCAATGGCCTGGCGAAAATTGTTCTGCAGCGTCTCGGTGGTGCCGAAGTTGGTATACGCACTGTCCTGATCGCGGCCGATGTTGAGGTTCTTGCTGTCATCGGCAAAGACCCAGTAGTCGAGGTCGTTGCCCTTCACCGGAAGCGTGCCGAACATCATCGCGCCGTTGGTATGGAGCGCAAACGCAGCCGAGGTCGACAAGGGACGCGATACCGTCCAGGTCAGCGGGTCGGCATGCACCAGATTCCACTCGCCCACGGGCGTGAGGAACTTGCCAAAGCGGAACGTGATGGCCTGGTTGGCGTGGTAGTCGGCGTACAGGCGCTCGATGTCGAGCTCGGCGTCGTCATCGTCGGTGCGCCCGGTGCTGTTGACCGGGTTGGTGGCTTCGATTTCGCTGAAAAGCTGCCAGCGCGTGCCGATGTCCTGGGTGATGAACAGGCTCAGATCGCGCACGTTGTAACTGGTCTTGGTGCCCTGGACGCTGAAGAAATTGAGGTCGGCATAGCCGCCGACACGCAAGCCCACGCCAGGAAAGTACAGGCCCTGGCCCAGCGTATAGGGCGCCGGTTGCCAGCTGCCGTCGCCATCGTCCGCGGCCATCGCGCCCGAGGCGTAGACCAGGCCCAGCAGCAGGGCGACTGCGCCAGGGAGCGAGTGGCGGCGAGGGTGCCTGTTCATCGGTCATACCCACCAACATGGAATGGAATCGAGCCGGCACGCCTGGTTTGGGCGGCAGACACAGCGAAACGAAAGGCTGGCGAGCGACTATTTCATCGGAGGGGCTCGGCACTGCGGCGGATTCTGCGACAGTGCAGGGGCCGCCGCAAAGGCGTGCCATCCAGCTCGGGCGGCGACGCACTCCCATCATCAGCGCGACGACAGCACTTTGACCACACGATCAGCCCTGTTCCGCCTGCTGTTCCTGACCCTGCTGGGCACCGTCATGGTGGTTGGGGCGCTCTCGTTCTATCAGTTTCGCAGTGCGCTCAGGTCGGAGATCGCCGGCAACCTGCGATTTGGCGCCAGCACCGTGATGCAGCGCATCGACACGCTGCTGTTCTCGCATATCGAAAACATGCGCGTGTGGAGCGGGCTGGAGGTGATGCAGGACATCCGCGTCAACGATGTCGACAAACGCCTCTCACACTTCCTTTCGGATCTGCATGCCGGGCAGGGTAACGCGTATGCCGCGCTGCTGTGCACCGACGAACACGGACGCGTGGTGGCAGCCAGCCAGCCTTCCCTGATTGGCACGGCGGCGCCGACCGGTGCTGTGTGGCGCCCCATTTCGGGTGCTCGCCTGGGTGGCGCATCCATTGCCCAGACGTGGGGCGCTGATGGCCAGGGCGCCATCTTGCGTACGCCGGTTGCCAATACGTTTGGCCAGGGCAGTATCGGCTACCTCTACGTCGTGCTGAACTGGCAAGCCGTGCAGGCGCTGCTGGACGAGGCCGTGGGTCACGGGTCACGAGGGCTCCTGCTGGTGGACGATCACGGTCGCGTCATCGCTGCCTCCGCTGCCTTGCGGACACGCGCCGTCCTTTCGCGCCTGCAACTGGATTGGCGCCTGCCGGCGCAGGGGGCGTTGTCCTATGTCCGCGACGGCAGTGCGCTTGGCTATGGCACTTTGTTGGTCGGTATCGCCACGTCGACGGGCTATCAGCAATTCCAGGGCCTGGGCTGGCATATCGTGATGATGGAGCCGACCTCGGTTTCCTTTGGCCCGATCTGGCGCTTGCTGTGGGCAATGCTGGCGGTGCTGGTGCTGACCTTGCTTGCGGGATTGTGGATTTCGTCGCGACTGGCCAATCGCATTGCGCTCCCCATCGTGGCCCTGACTGACTTTACGCGCAGCTTCCGTCAGCGCGACGCTGCGTTGCCGCAACTGCCGGCCACCCATATCTCCGAGATCCACGAGCTGCATCGCGCCTATGCGGAGATGATCGACGCCTTGGCGCGTTCACGCGAGCAGGTCGTGCGTGCAGGCAAACTCGCCGTGGTCGGTGAGATGGCCGCCATCATGGCGCATGAGGTGCGAACGCCCATGGGCATATTGCGCAGTTCCGCGCAAATGCTGCAGCGGCAACCACACTTGGGCGAGCGCGAGCATGAGCTGATCGGCTTCATATTCAGCGAGACCGAGCGGCTCAACCGGCTGGTCACGTTGTTGCTGGAATGCGCGCGCCCGGCGCCGCCCGATTTTCGTCCGCACGACTTGCACGCCATCGTCGACAGCGTGCTGGGCTTGCTAGCCTCGCGGGCGGACAAGGCCGGCGTTTCCCTGTCCAGCCACTTTGCCGAACCGGTGCTGGTGTTTCCCTGCGATCGCGAACAGATCATGCAAGTGCTGCTCAACCTGGTGTTGAATGCACTGGCCTTCGTGGGTGAGCACGGCCGTGTGCAGGTGGCCACCCGCTCCGATGCGGCCGCGGTGTGGATCAGCGTGATGGACGACGGTCCCGGCGTTCCCGAATCGCTGCGGCAGACGATTTTCGACCCCTTCTTCAGCCGTCGAGATGGCGGCATCGGCCTGGGCCTGACCATCGTGCAGCAGGTGGTGCATGTGCATGGCGGCGAAATCACCGTAGGCGAGAGTGCCTGGGGTGGCGCCTCCTTCAATCTTCGATTCGCAGTGGATGGGCAAAACCGATGAACGCCAGGCGGATACTCGTGGTGGACAACGAGGCGAAGATGCGCCGCATCCTCGAATTGTCCCTGAAGTCGCTCGGCCATGACGTGCTGGAAGCCGGTGACGGCATGGAAGCGCTTGCCGTCATCGAGAAACAGTCGGTCGACCTGGTGCTCACGGATCTGCGCATGCCGCGGATGGATGGCATTGCCTTGCTTGAGGCCTTGCGCGAACGCAACCAGGACGTGCCGGTCATCGTCATGACCGCCTACGCCACCATCGAGACTGCCGTGGCCGCCATGAAACTTGGCGCCGTCGACTACATCATCCGGCCGTTCGAGATGGAGACCGTCGAGATGGCGGTGACCCGAGCGCTGGCCATGCAGGCCGTGCAGCGCGAGAACCTTTTTTTGCGTGAGGAGATATCGCGAGGCTGGGGCGAGTTCATCGGCGTCAGCCCGGCCATGCAGGCGCTTTACGAGCTGATCCGCCAAGTGGCGCCAACGCGCAGCAATGCCTTCATCGTCGGGGAAACCGGCACCGGCAAGGAATTGGTGGCACGCGCCATCCATGAGGCATCGGGCCGGCAAGGTCTCTTCGTGCCCATCAATTGCGCGGCCATTCCTACGGAGTTGCTCGAGACCGAACTGTTCGGCCATATCAAAGGCGCATTCACCGGCGCCTTGCGCGATCGCGTGGGCAAATGCGAGCTGGCCAGCGGCGGCACCATCTTTCTCGACGAGATCACCGAGATGCCCACCAGCCTGCAGGCCAAGCTGCTGCGCGTGCTGCAGGAAGGACGCATCGAGAAGCTCGGCGCCAATGCGGCGATACCGGTGGACCTGCGTGTGGTGGCGGCCACCAATCGCGAGCCGCAAGAGGCGGTCGAAGCGGGCATGCTGCGACGCGACCTTTATTTCCGGCTCAACGTGGTGCGCGTCGACGTGCCGAGGCTGCGTGACCGCCACGGCGACATGGTCATCCTGGCCAATCACTTCCTCAACAAATACTCGCTGGAACTGGGGCGCGCCACGCCCCGATTGTCAGTGCGTGCACTTGAGCGACTGGAAACCTACGACTGGCCGGGCAATGTACGCGAGCTTGAGAATCTGATGGAGCGCGCCGCCGTGCTCTGCCGCGACGGTGAAGTTGGCGCCGCGTTGTTGCCGGCCGAGCTTTCGCGCGAGCCGACGGTGCCGCCGCCGCACGTCGCGCCACCGCCCGAAGGCTCTCTGGCCTTGAAGGATCGCGTCGAGTCCCTGGAGCGCCAACTCATCGGGGCCGCCTTGGCGCGCAGCGACAACAACAAGGCCGCCGCGGCGCGCCTGCTGGGCGTCAGTGAACGCACGCTTTGGTACAAGCTCAAGACGTATCAGATGTAGCGTTGCATTCATGCTATCGAAGCACTCTCTTTGAGGCCGTCGGCTGAAGAGTGCGCGCAGCTGGAGACGCCGTATCGGCCGCGCAAGCTGCTTGGCCATGAGTAGACGCAGCAGAAAAAGCGGCCTGCTGTACCAGGTGATCGAACCTTGACGCAGGGGCTGCATCGATGTGGCCGACGGCCACCGCCTGTTCGATGAGTCGTGCGCGGGAGAATCTGCGCAATCGGGCAGGCGTTGCATCTGTGTAGCAAGACTACAACCACTAGCTAATTGAACTGAGTATCCGTGGTGGTAGCGTCGCAAAGGTATGTTGCGCCATCTGCGTGCTCGGCGGGCGCATCTGGCAGTAGAAGGCCAGGGGTTTCGTAAGTCGTCTGCGTCCGCATAGCTCAGCGGAAGAAAGAGGCCTGTGCCTTAGCTTCGCATCGCGGTGTTGCGCGGACACGGCGCGATCGTCGAATGGGCTCCGGAGTGGCGGGGATGGGTCGCAGGGAGTGCGCCAAGCGTTCTTGCATCGATCACCGGTTACAGCGGCGGAGTCAGCCATGAGCCAAGTCGTTGGAAAAGACGCCAGCATTTACGAAGTCGTGCGGATTCCCAAGCCGGCATTTCGCCCACTGAAGGTCTATGCATTCGACCCCAGTGCGGGACACTACGTGGGCAACCGCATGACGGTGCGCGTGACCTACGAGCCCTTGGCTCCCGGTCCGGTGGGCGAGCGATTGGCTGTCGTCGACTACGATTATTCGCAGAAGACCTATTATCTGCCGGTAAATCTTGACGATCTTCGGCTCGTCATGCCCGGCGGCCTCGAGCCCAACGAAGGTGATCCCCGCTTTCATCAGCAGATGGTGTACGCCGTTGCGAGCGAGATCCTCCAGCGATTTGAAAACGCGCTGGGACGCCGCATCCGGTGGGCCCGGGCAGCGAAGATGAAATCAGGGCGCAACCAGTCGAAGCTGTTTCTCTTTCCACACGCGATGGTCGGCGCCAATGCGTTCTATAGCCGGGCAGTCCAGGGCATTGTGTTTGGATATTTCCGCGCAAGCAAAACCGACCCTGGCGCCAACCTCCCAGGTCAAGTCGTCTTCACGTGCCTTTCCCACGACATCATTGCGCACGAAATGACGCATGCCATCGTGGATGGCATACGGCATTACTTCATGGAGCCGACCAATGTAGATGTTGTGGCCTTCCACGAGGCCTTCGCTGATATTTCGGCGCTCTTCTGTCATTTTTCGCACAAGGATGTCTTGCTCGATTCGCTGCAACGGACTGGCGGAAAGTTGTATGAGAAGAATTACGGACCCGAAGCCGGTCCAGATACAAGCACGCCCGAGCCAACCAAGGCCACCATCCAGGCGCAGCTATCCAAAGCCAATCCACTATTGGGTCTGGCGCTGCAATTTGGCGAGGCATCCGGCATGCGGTCGGCTTTGCGCAGCGCGCTGGGCACGCCTCCCGATCCCAACGACTTGGCCACGAAGACGGAGCCCCACGAACGTGGTTCGATCCTTGTCGCTGCGGTGTTCGATGCCTATTTTTCGATCTACACGCGTCGAACGGCCGACCTGTTCCGGATCTTTCGTGCAGGAAGTGGTGGCACCAATCCCGTGGATTTGCCCCAGTCTCTCGCGGGGCGCCTGGCGGAAGAGGCGAGCCGCACGGCAGAAGAGTTCTTTACGATTTGCGCTCGCGCGCTCGACTACTGCCCGCCAGTGGATATCGTGTTTGGTGACTTCTTGAGAGCGCTGCTGACGGCTCATGCGGATCTGTATCCCGGTGATCCCGATGGCGTCCGCAACGCCTTCATGGAGGCGTTTCGACTGCGCGGCATCGTGCCGCAGGATGCGAGTTTCTTTTCGGAAAACGCGTTGTTGTGGCCGCAGGTCGATGCGGATGCGCTTGATCCGGTCGAGGGCTTGACCTTCGGCGACCCCAATGGACTGACCGACCAGGAAAAGAACGACAACGGCAGTGTGCTTCGAGCGTACGCCAAGGAACATGCCAAGAAACTTGGATTTCCCGATGACCATGGGCCCATCGATGCACCATCGTTCCATCCCATGTTTCGCATCGGCCCGCAAGGCGACCTGATCGTGGATATGGTGGTTGAGCTGGTGGAGACCTGTCCACTGGATACGGACAATCCCGAGGGCGCGCCTTTCCGTGGCGGAGTCACTTTGCTGATTTGGCAAGAGGCGCTGGTTAAGGGAAAGCGTCCACCGCCACGCATCCATTACGTCATACCCAAGCATCGTGATGCCGATCGGGCCACCCGTCAGCGCATGTACAGCGCAAGGCTTACCGGTGCATTGGACGATCACGATCACGATCACGACGACCAGCGCTCGCCCAAAGCTGCCAAGCCAGTCCCGATGCGGATCGACTTTGGGCTCATCCACGCAGGGCTATAGCCATGGCCAGCCAACCCAGGAATTCTCGCCGCGTGCGCACGAGCCGAGCGTCGGCCGGTGCAGTTCATCGTTCGACAAGCAAGACAGCGGCAGCGAAAGTGACCAAGACAGTGGCGCGCAAAGCGACAGGAAAGGTTGCCAGGGGAGCAACGAAGAAGTCCGGAGAAACCTCGACGCGATCCCCCGCGTCCCCGCGCGTAAAGGCGGCATCCCATAAAGCGCCATCGACGAGGGATAAGGCTGCGACCGGTTTGCGCGTGCGCATGTATCGCGTGGGCTTTGGCGACTTCTTCCTGGTCAGCGTGCCGGCGGCCAAGGGCTACCAGCACATCCTGATTGATTGCGGCGTACATGCGAAGGACACCGGGAGCATTGTGGCGTCCGTCAAGCAGATGGCCGAGGAAACCAATCATCGGCTGGCACTGGTCATCGTGACGCATCGCCATGCCGACCACATTTCGGGTTTCGCACGCTGCAAAGAAATCTTTGAGACATTCACGGTAGATCGTGTGTGGATGTCCTGGTTTGAAGATCCGCGCGATAAAAAGGCGAAGGCGTCACAGGCGAAGCTCGCCATGGCCGCGATGCGTCTGGGCGCGGCGTTCGCCGATCGCAATCTCGCGGGAGACCAAAGCTATCAGCACATGGTCATGAACATCACGGGAGGCGGCCTGAACCAGTCCGCGCTGGATATGTTGCACGGCTTTACGAATCGCCCACCGGTGGACTACTACGCCGCCGGCGCGACACCCACGCTCCCCGCGAGCCTGGTCGCCACAGGCCTGAAGGCTTCGATTCTGGGGCCACCCACCGACCCCGCCTTGATTCGGACCATGTCAAACAGCAGTCAGGAGTACCTGGCCCTGGCCGAGTACGCGGCGTCAGGCAGTGTGGCGCCGTTTGCGAAGGGCTTCAACGTGCCGCCTGAGCAGTACGACAGCGAAGTCTTTGCCAGCGTCGACAGGAACACGCTTCAAGAGCGCATCAAGTCGGTGCAGCCAGACCTGCTTGTCGCAGCGGCCGTCGAGGCCGACCGATACCTGAACAATCAGAGCCTGGTGGTGCTCTTCACCTTTAAAGGGAAAAGCCTTCTCTTTGCCGGTGACGCCCAATGGGGGAATTGGGCGAACTTTTTGTATGGCAGCGCGACGAGCGACACCCTGACCAAGGACAGCGCAGCGCTTTTGGCCAAGCTCGACTTCTACAAGGTCGGTCACCACGGAAGTCGCAATGCGACTCCCAAGGCGGCTCTGCAAGCCATGCGAGATGGTTGCGTGGCGATGTGTTCAACAGCGGATGGCGCTTTCAACGGCGTGCCGCGCGTACCCCTGCTGACAGCGATTGACGCGAAATCCAGGCAGCAATTGGCGCGAAGCGACCAGGTGGGCGTGCCCCAGGCAGCCGCCATTGCAGAGGTGCTACCCAAGATATTCAAAGCCACCTCGAAAGGCGGCTACGGGTACATCGACTACTTCCTTTGAAGCACATCAGGGCCGGTGCAGTGGATTTATCAGGAGCAATGCCATGAGTTGGGACCTCATCCAGTCCATCCAGAAGACGACCGATCTGCGTCTGATCTTGCCTTTTGGGCTCACCTTGAAGCTCGGCGACGTCGTGGCTGTCGGGCGCGACGGCGTCTTCTCACTCCAGGGCAGTGCACGTACGTTGCTGGGCATGGATGCAGGCGAGCCTCGCCCGAATGGGAGTGCCATCAATCTTGAAGAGCAGTCGGGCAGGGATACTGTCTGTCGCTTCAGGGCGGCCGGCGTCGCGTCGAGCCTTTTCCCCGACGCTCCGCATGCCAACGCCGGTTTCGATGTCTCTTTCCAGAATGCAGATAGCTGGCTGCTCGCCGTCATAGGGCGACAACTTAGCGTTCTCGATCAAGTCGATCGTTTCCGTCAGCCCATCCTCGCGGCGTACAAGCGCGGTGTGTGGAAAGCTGATTGGGCGCTGGTGACCGGCGTGGCGAGCGTGGAACGCATGACGCTACTCGCATCCAGTAGTGCCAGCTCCAAAGTGGCGCTTTCCGTCGGCGCAACCGTCACGGCAACGACGCCTTTGGAGGCGGCCCTCACCAGCGATGTCAGCATTTCGGCCATGAACCAGCAGATCATCAAATGCATGATCACTCAGCAGTCGGGGGCCTTCTGCACTGCCATTCGCGTCAAGGATTCCTGGTTCAAGTCGCCGGAAGTGGGAGATCTCTCGCTGGCAGGGAAGCATCGTGACCCCACTGCCGCCGGCCACGACGCTTTTTGGGAGGATGTCGATGATGTTTCCAAACGGTAGACAAGGCGATCCGCTGTGCTGAGCGAGGAGGAGTTTCACGAGCTGCGGCGGGCGCTGTATCGCTGGTCCGAGCGTGTTCCTGATGTCCCCGTTCTGGGCTTTCTCGACTCAGATTCACTGATGACGCCCCGCGAAGTCTTCGAGCACTTTGATCGTCGCACCAGTGAGGGGCGCGGCATCCGCACGATCCTGGAGCACGGTGTTCGGCGCGAAGGCTTGCCAATGGTGGTGGAGCGCTTTTCGCTCGGCAGGAACGAGGAACGCGCGCGATGACTGGCACGCGGGTCGGACAGCTCGCGCTTGTCGTGCCGCGGGACGATGCCGCGGCACGACAAGCTTGCGATTGGGCGGACGACCTTGTGGCGCGCTGGCCAAGTCACGCGGTTGCGTCCCGGGTGGATGATCGATCCCCCGCCAATCGACAGACGATACAGCTCCTGTTGGCTTCGAAGGCCGATCTCACACTTTATTTTGGACATGGCAATACCCGCGCCTGGCTCACGCTCGGTCGAGTGACGATGGGCGTGGCAGCTGTTGCCGCAGGGGCGGGAACAGCCGTGGTGTCAGTGGCCTGCGAAACAGGGCAGCGACTGGGCCCACAGGCTGTCACTGCCGGTGTGATTGCCTGGCTGGGCTTCACTATCAGAGTACCGGTCATGCCCACGCACAAGGGGCTCGATCCGATCGGTGACGCGCTTGTCGATGGTTTGGAGGTGTTGGGAAAGGCACAAAGCATGCAGGTCGCCAGGGATGCCGTCGTCAGTGCGCTCGACCGCACCGTCGACAGCTTTCGCAACGGCTCGCTGGCATCGCATCCGGGTGCGGCGCTCGGCTACTACGCAGCGATGTGCCTGCGCGATCACGTGGTGATCCACGGCAATGCGGCCCATGTGCCACTGCCATGAACGAGGTCGCGGCGGACAAGTGGGGGAGTCCGCGTCCAGCAAGTAACGATCGTGCCATTGCTGATTGACAACGAGGCATCGCCATGACCATTGGGGATCTGATCGTCCATTCCACGACACCGGCGCCGCCCGTGCCTGCCGAGGGCATTGCGTTGGCGCTCTCCGGCGGCGGTTACCGGGCCATGCTGTTTCATACCGGAGTGCTATGGCGCCTGGGGCAGCTTGGGTTCTTCAAGGACAAGGACCAATCACGGCAGGCGCCTCAGCAGGCTGCTCCCAACGCCGTCGGGAAGCTGGAGCGCATATCGAGCGTATCCGGTGGGTCTATCACTTCTGCCGTTCTTGCGCTCGCATTCGCACAACTGGAAACCCTGGACGGGGCCGCTTTCGATGAGGCGTATGGCAGGCTTGTGGTCAAGCCTATTCGTGGCTTGGCGTCGACGACTCTCGCGGGAACCTCGGCCGAAGGAGTGTTCCATGTCCTGAAAGACATCGCGTTACCAGGGAGCGTCAGCGACCATATCGCCGATGCCTACGACGAGCACCTGTTCAACGGCAAGACGCTGCAGGACCTGCCCGATCGCGTGCGCTTCATTTTCAACGCGTCCAATCTCCAAACCGGCTCGCTTTGGCGCTTCTCCAAACCCTACCTTGGAGATTGGCGCGTGGGCCAGGTGGTGTCGCCGGGGTTGTCATTGGCGAAGGCGGTGGCGGCGTCGTCTGCCTTTCCACCAGTGCTGGCGCCAGCGATCCTGGACTTGAGCAGGACACCGCTGGGACCCTTCGCCACGGATGGTCCGGCCATACCCTTGGAGCCGCCATTCACCACGCGCCCTGTTCTGGCGGATGGCGGTGTGTACGACAACCTGGGCCTTGAGACCTGCTACAAGCGTTATAAGACGCTGTTCGTCAGCAACGCGGGCAAACCCTTTGCGTCGCAGGCAAGCGTGGCCAAGAACTGGGTGTCCATTGGCAATCGGTGCCTTGATGTCGTGGACAACCAGGTGGGCAGCCTGCGAAAGCGACTGCTAATGCTGGCCCTGACCCAAGGAGAGCGCTACGGCGCCTTCTGGGATATCCAACAAGACATTCGCACACACAATGCACCAGGGGCGCTGCCGTGTCCCTTTGAAAGCACGGGTGCATTGGCCCAGGTGCCCACTGACCTGGCGAGCAAGCCCGCCGACATTCAAGAGCGCCTTATCAACTGGGGCTATGCCATTGCCGACGCGGCATTGCGGCGATGGTTCAACAGTGCGCTGGCTCCGCCGCCAGACTTTCCGTATCCCAAGGTTGGCGTGGGCTCCTAGTGCCAGGTATTGCCGAGGAGGAACTGGTCATGCTGAACGCAGTCATCGACATTTCTCACCACAACACCGTCGCCGACATGGCGAAGGTGAAGAAAGATGGAGTGCAGGGCGTTTTTCAGAAGGCGACCCAGGGCGCAACTTACAAGGATCCCACCTTGGGGCAAAACCGAACGAAGATCGAAGGCGCCGGGCTGCTTTTTGGGGCCTATCACTTCGGCGTGTCGGGTGATCCCTCCGCGCAGGCCGAGTTCTTCCTGGACACCGTCGGCAAAGGTGCGTTGCTCGTGCTCGACTTCGAACCAAACCCACAGGGCTACGACATGTCGCTCCTGGAAGCCGAGCAATTCGTGCACCACATTTACACGAAGACCAAGCGTTACCCGGGCCTGTATTCGGGACACACGATCAAGGAGGCGCTGGCATCGCAGGGCATCACCTCCGCCACTCAAACCGAACTGTCCAAGTGCTGGCTGTGGATTGCCCAATACGCAACCGCCCCGTTGATTCCCAAAGTCTGGAAGAAATGGGCCGTCTGGCAATACACCGATGGCGCCATCGGGTCGATGCCGCATGAGGTGGCAGGCATCGGTCGTTGTGATCGCGATCAATTCAACGGCACGGCGAGCGATCTGAAAAAATTCTGGACTGACAACATGTGGGCGTAACCGCGTGCCTTAGCACCAGCGCAAGGAGTGCAACGACATGCCGCTTACAAGAGACGACTATCGGTGGGCGATCGGCATCATCATCATTCCTCTGTTGGGAGGCCTTTGGGCGCTCCATCAGCAGGATCTGGCAAAGCGGGAAGAGGCCGTGCGGCGCGACCTGGAGAATGCCCAGCGCGGAACCACCGTCCTTGTTTCGCTTTTGCCCTATCTCTCCGATCCCGATCCTTCGCACGTGAAGCGAAACATGGCCATCCGCGTGCTCAATAAGATGCGCGAGGAAAACACCATATCGAGCGAATTGCTGGCGAGCCTGGTTTTGGGCGTGGAGTTGCTGGACCCCAAAAACCCCCTGGATCAGAAGACATTGAGCAGCTTGGCACTGTCACAGGACCTGCCAACCGTGAATTCGCCGTCAGGGGCGCCCGTGGCAGCCGCTGGGCCGGCGTCGGCGACGGCGTCAACATATGTCGCGCCACCCCAGCTCAATCTGCCGACGAGGATTTACATCCAGGTCTATGGCGAGCAAGAGATGGCCCAGGCAAGCAGGGCAAAGGAAGCTCTCCAGGCGGCGGGCATCATCGTGCCGCAGATAGAAGACGTCACACTCAAGCAGCAGAAGGGACAGAAGGTGCCGATCGGGTACGCCGAGTTGACCTTGTTGTACTTTCGGGCGTCCGACAGTGCGGCCGCGCAAACCGCTGCAGCGATTCTGCAAGACGCGGGTTTAGGTGCGGTGCACGTGGCTGATCGCTCGAAGTCAGGCTACCAGGTGCCAAGCGGGCAGCTGGAACTATGGTTTGGCCATTCTGTCGTCGCCGTCAATTAACAGGCGTGTGATCTGACGAGCTTTCGTTTGACCGAGGGTGCCGCCCATGGATGTTCGCAGGCCAGTTGATTTGGCCTGGACCATTGAGCGCTTGAATGCCTGAAGTGAGCTGCGCAGGAAAACCAGCGCGGATGACTTCAAGCTGCCCGCCGCCGAACTGGCGGCGAGCAGCCATTGACTCGCAAGAGGCGAACTGGAAAAACCCGGGGCGACATACAGGCACTCAGTCATCGCTACGCCGAGGAGATGGCAGAGCGACAGGCCGACTCGGGAGGAGCGATGGAAGAGCATCCCCTCATGCTTTCGCCTGCACGCCGAAGCTCGGTGGCCGATCCGCCATGGCCGAGCCGAACGCCGGATTGGGTTTGTCGCTCATCTGGAACAGCAGGGTGCCGCCAGCGGTCAGTTCGGCATGGGTGATCCAGCTCTTGGTCCACGGCTGGCCATTCCAGCTCACCGACTGGATATACGGACGGCCCTTGCCATTGCCCTGCGTCTGCACCACCAGTCGCTTGCCGCTGGCCAACTGGACTTCGGCGCGATCAAGCAGCGGGCTGCCGAACACGTAGTTCGTGCTCACCGGATCCACCGCATACAGGCCTAGCGCACTCATCACGTACCAGGCGCTCATCTGGCCGCAGTCCTCGTTGCCGGGGAGGCCGTCAGGGTCGGGCAGATACATCGTTTCCAACAGCATGCGCACGCGCACCTGAGTCTTGTGATGTGCGCCGGTATACGCATAGAGATAGGGCATGTGATGGCCCGGCTCGTTGCCGAAGGCGAACTGGCCAACCATGCCGGCGATATCCGGCGGTGCATCCGACGGCAATTCGGAGTCGGTGGTGAAGAGCTGATCGAGTTTTTGCTCGAAAGCGTTGGCGCCACCGAACATGGCCATGTACGTGTAGAGATCGTGCTGGTTGAGGAAGGTCGCCTGCCACGCATTGGACTCGGTGAAGTCGCGCCACTTCTTCGAGTGCCCGATGGCGCGCGGATCGAACGGCTCCAGCCACTTGCCATCACTGGCGCGCGGACGCACGAAGTTCACGGTCTTGTCGAACACGTTGCGGTAGTTCTGCGAGCGCGCCTTGAGTGCGGTGGCATCGTCGTGATGACCGAGCTTCTCCGCGTAGTGCGCCATCACCCAGTCGTCATAGGCATACTCGAGCGTCTTGCTGACGGCTTCGCTTTCGACATCGCTGGGGATGTAACCGCGCTTGCGATACTCGGGCAGGCCGAAGTAGTCGTCTTCCATGGCACGCTTGCGGAACACGGGCCACGCGGCCGCATAGTCGATGCCGGTGAAGCCCTTGGCTTGCGCCTCGGCAATCACGACCGCCGAGTGGTAGCCGATCATGCAGACCGTCTCGATGCCTTGCAGCGGCCACACCGGTGGGCCGGCAGGGCTTTCCTGCGCCATGCGCACCAGACCGTTGACCAGGTCGGGCACGCGCTCGGGCTGGTACAGCGTAAACAGGGGATGCTCGGCGCGGTAGGTATCCCACAGCGAGTAGGTGCTGTAGTTGTGCTGCCCCTTGGGCAGCTGGTGCACCTTCATGTCCATGCCGCGATAGCGGCCGTCCACGTCGCTGAACAGCGTGGGCGCCAGCATGGTGTGATAGAGCGCGCTGTAGAAGGTGCGCTTGATATCGTCCGACGAAGACTCGATGCGGATGCGGCTGAGCTCGCTTTCCCACGCGGCTTCGGCGGCTGCCTGCACGCCATCGAAGTCCCAGGCGGGAATCTCGGTCATCAGGTTGCGCAGTGCGCCTTCGATATCGACGCCCGAAATGCCGACCTTGACCAGCAGGGGTGCGTCGTCGAGCTTGTCGTAGAACAACGCGGCCTTGAGGTTGGTGCCCTTGACCTGCGTTGTGCCCTCGGACTGGGCGCTGTCGTTGGAGTACAGCGCGCCGCGCTTGAACGGTCGCGAGACCTTCAGCGCGAAATAGATGTGACGCCCATTGGCCCACTGATGCACACGACGTGCACCAACCACGGTGTCATTGCCCACCAGCTTCAGTTCGGCGTCGGTGACGCTGGCGGGCTTTTTCGGGTCGTCGTGGAAACCGTGGGCGAAGTCGACCAGCAGATGCGCCTCGCCCGCTTGCTGGAAAGTGTAGCGATGGATGCCGGCACGTTCCGTCGCAGTCAGCTCCGCGAGCACGTGGCTGTCCGTCAGTTGCACGCGGTAATAGCCCGGCCGCGCCTGCTCACCGGTGTAGTGCGAACGGTAGCCCTTGACGTGGGTCTTGTAGCCCTTGCGTTCGGCGCCCTGGCCGGCGTGCACGCCGTCGTAGCGCGAGGTGTAGTTGACGCCGTCGTAGTCGCGATCGCCCGGCTGCAACAGCACGGGCCCCATGGCCGGCACGACAAGCACATCGAGCATGTCAGCGGCGCCCGTACCCGACAGATGGGTATGCGAGAAACCCATGATCGAGCCGTCACCCTGGTGATAGCCCGAACTGCCGTCCCATTGCGAGTCATTGGTGTCGGGGCTGAGCTGCATCATGCCGAAGGGCATGCTGGGGCCGGGGTACGTATGGCCGTGGCCGCCGGTGCCCACGAACACGTCGACGTGACGCGACACGCCCTGGGCAAGCGCCGTCTTCTTGCCTGCGGCAGCCGGCAGCGCCGGGAGCGCATGGGCACCGCTACTGAGAACGCCGAGGGCGGCCATGCCTTGCAGAAAGCGACGACGCGAAACCATGATCTGACTCCTTAAAGCAAAACATTGGCCGCGGGGTCGGCCGGGTGGGGGATGGGGTGATTACGCCCTGCGCAACACCTGCGGATGGCGATCGGCCAGCGTCACGATCAGCTCGCCGAACAAGGTGTTGGCCCAGGCAAACCATGAGCGCGTGAATTTCGCCGGGTCGTCCTGATCGAAAGCCTCGTGCATGAAGCCGGTGCCGGCATGCGTGGTTTTGAGCCAGGCGATGCACTGGGAGATCTCTGCCGTATCGCTGCTGGTAAAGGCACGCATCATGATCGACATCGGCCAGATCATGCGCAGCCCTTCGTGCGGACCGCCGATACCCGATGCTGCGCGCCCTTCAAAGAAGTACGGATTGCGCGTGCTCCACGCCTGCGAACGCGTGCGCTGATAACGCGCATCGTCCTGCGTGCAGCTGCCGAGATAGGGCAGGGCGAGCAGGCTGGGCACGTTGGCATCGTCCATGAACAACTGGTTGCCGTAGCCATCGACTTCATACGCCCAGTAGTCGCCTTGCTCGCCGTGGATGACACCGTGCGCTTCGGCCGCACGCTGGATGTCATCGGCAAGCGCGATGCAATCGCCTGCGGTGCTGTCGTCATGGCGCATCGCGCGCAGCATCTCGGCGAGACGGCGAAGACTTGTCGCCGCAAACAGGTTGCCGGGGATATTGAACGGATAGACGGTGGCATCGTCCGATGGACGGAACATCGCATGGATCATGCCTGTTGGTCGCGTCGGGTTGCCGTAGCCCTGCAGGAACTGCGATTCGCTCGGCGTCGGCGACGTGCGCTGGAAGTGATACGGCCCCGGGCCATCCTTGCGCTGCTGTTCGCGGAAGGTCTTGAGCACGGTGCGCATCGCGGCGTGCCAGTCATCATCGAAGGGCGTGATGTCGCCGGTCGCCTGCCAGTAGCCGTGTGCCAGCCGGATCGGATAACACAGCGAATCGATCTCCCATTTGCGCTCCGCCACGCCCGGGCGCATGTCGGTGATGTCGTGCTGCGCCCATTCCAGGTTCGACTTCGCCGTCGGGTCGGGCATGAAGGCGTTGGCATAGGGATCGATGCTGATGCATAGCGCGTGGCGATGAATCAGTCCACGGAACAGCTGCTGCAGGGCCTTGTCCTGGCGGGCGAGCTGCGCGTACGGCCACACCTGCGCGGAGGAATCGCGCATCCACATGGCGTCGATGTCGCCGGTGACCACGAAGGTATCGGGCTTGCCGCGCAGCGTACCCACCTGGACGGTGGTATCGAGCGTATTGGGGAAACAGTTCTCGAACATCCACGCAAGTTCAGGATCACCGATGCGCGCCTTGGTGGTTGCGATCCGTTTCTCCACGGCGGCACTGGTGAATTTGCGCTGGCCAACCGGTGGGCGCTTGCTGGTGAAGGCCGTCTTACCGACGCCAGCCAGCGCGCCGTTTGACAGCATGGCGGCGGCAGGCGCCATCGCCATCCATTTAAGCAGGTCGCGTCGCGTGGTCCTCATGGCTTGGCCTGCGCCTGCGACTGCACCGCGTCGACCAAGGAGGTCAGCTTGAGGGCTGCCTTGAGGCGTGACACGTCCGTCGCACTCTTGACGGTGATATCCACGTGCTCCCCGGGTAGCAGGTCGAACGCATTGTCGGAAAGTTCGACATCGTTGCTGCCGAAATCCAGCCATACGCCGCGCGCCAGCTGTTTGGTACTGATGGTCAACACAATGCCGTTGCCGCTCTGTCGCCAGTCGGCCATCAGCCCCGGCTGGCCCGGAAGCGCCAGCGATTTGGCCAATCCGAAATAAAGCAGGTGATGAGCAATCACCTCGCCGTTCTCGATCACGTCGAACGAGGCCACACTGCGCGTCGGATTTGCGCCGTGCAACAGGTCTGCATCACTGAATTCGCCTGCCATGGTGCTGCTGAGTGCGGCGGCTTCGACCGGCCTGCTGCTCTCGCTCAGGCGCTTGCCGGCCATGTCGTAGAGGCGCGTGCGCAGTACCGCCTTGAACGGCGTCGTGCGATCGGACACGAGATGGAGTGTCGTGTGGCCGTCGCGACGGATCGGCACCACATCCACGGGCGCGTAGAAGCGCCTGGCATGGTATTGCAGTGCCTTCCAGCGACCGAAATAGTCGAGGCTGGACCAGGACGGCCCCGGCCACACGTCGTTGAGCTGCCAGTACAGCGAGCCCATGCTCTGCGGGCGCGCGCTGCGCAAGTGCTCGGCCGCCAACTCGATGCCTTCGGCCTGCATCAGCTGGCTGAGATAGACGAATGACGCAAAGTCCTTCGGCTCGCCGTAGTTGCCGCGGATGTAGAGCAGCAGGCGGTCGTTGCCATCGCCGTTCGCGAACTTCTGGTGCGCGCGCATCACCGGCGAGTTCGGCGTCATGTCGGCGGGCGTGGCGAAGCTTTCGATGGTGGCCATCACCGGAAACGACTGCAGCCCGTACTCGGACTGGAAGCGCGGCGCGACATCCAGGTAGTGCTCGATCGGCTCGGAGCCCGACCACACCTTCCAGTAGTGGTAGTCACCATCATTGAGCACATTGGCTTCGCCATCGAAATCCGTGCTGGGCGAACTGGCCCAGTAGGGCACGTCGGCATCGTTGGACTTCACCACGTCGCGCAAGGTGGTGCCAAAGAGTTCGCGCATGCCGCTTTCGATGCGCTGGCGTTCATCGCTGCCGATGGTCTTCTTGAAATCTTCGCGATCGGGCCAGGATTCCCAGCCCGTCTGCACCTCGTTGTTGCCACACCACAGCACGATGCTGGGATGGTTGCGCAGCCGGCGCACCTGTTCCACTGCCTCGATGCGTGCGTTCTCGCGGAATGCCTGGTCGTAGGGCGTGATCGCGCCGCCGAACATGAAGTCCTGCCAGATCATGATGCCAAGCTGGTCGGCCAGGTCGTAGAACGCATCGCTCTGGTAGTAGCCGCCGCCCCACATGCGCAGCATGTTCAAGTTGGCGTCGCGGGTGGAGGTCAACAGCTTGCGCAGTTGCCCGGACGTGGTGCGCTCGGGAAAGCTGTCGGTGGGAATGAGGTCGGCGCCCTTGGCAAAAATCGGCAGGCCGTTCACCACGAAGGCGAAGCCGCGACCCCATTGGTCACGGTCTCGACGCAGCTCGACGCTGCGCAGGCCGCTCGTACGGTCGGCGCTCGCGAGCGTGTTGTCGCCGCGCTTCACTTCAACATGGAAGCGATAGAGGTTCTGCTTGCCGTACCCCAATGGCCACCAGCGTGCCGGATGCTCGATGGTGAATGGCAGGCGCAACGCATTATCGCCAGCCGTGAGTGCGACATCTTGCGCCGCCTCGCCGCGGCTGCCATCCGGCGCCGTCCAGCTCAACGTGACGTGTGCAGAGCCGGACTTGGCTGCCTGCAATGAGACTTCTGCCGTGAGCGCTGCCTTGTCCGCATCGACGTGCGGCTGGGCGATATGGAAATCTTCCAGCCGCGCGTCGGTCCAGCCCTCCAGTCGTACGGGCTGCCAGATGCCGAGCGTAACGAAGCGCGGGCCCCAATCCCAGCCGTACTGGTAGTTGGCCTTGCGCACATAGTTGGAGGTCTGCTTGCCCTTGGGCTCATCGCCGAAGGCCGAATCGAACTCGCCCGGCAACGCATAGGGCTGCTTGAGCAACCAGGGCTGCAGCCTGGCGATCGGCGAATGCAGTTTGACGATCAGGTTATTGCTGCCCGCATGCAGCACACCCTTCACCGGTACGCGCCAACGGCGGAACATGTTGTCCGCGCTCAGCAGCGGCTTGTCGTTGACGGCGATGTCAGCGAACGTGTCCAGGCCATCGAACACCAGGTCCACGTGATCCTGTTTCAGCGTGGCCGCATCGACGTTGAAGGCGAGGCGATATTCCCAGTCGGCCAGGCCGATCCACTGCAGGCTCGCTTCGTTGTCGCGATAGAACGGGTCGCCGATCTTGCCGGCCGTCAGCAGATCCGTCTGCACGCTGCCGGGAACGTGCGCGCTGGTCCAGGCTGCCTGCTCCGGATGTCTGGCCGCCTGTGGCGTGCCCGGCAGCAGGCGGAACTGCCACCCCGTATCCAGTGGCGTCACTTCAGTGGCGTGGAGTTGGCTTGCACCAGCGAACAGGAGGCCGGCCAGCAGGCCGAGAGAACAGCGAGTCAAAGAGGGCAAGGCAAAGCGCTCCGCATCGTCGTGGTTGGAACGTCGGCCGTCAGAGCCGGCCGGCGTTGCAGGAAGGCGAGGCTTCCCGGCAACGGCATGTCGTGATGGTGTCAATTGTCCAGCGACGCCGTGGAGCGATGATCCAGTTCGCCGGATACTTCGTTCGCCGCCTCGATGAGCAACTTGGTAGTGGTCGCCATGGTCATGCTGGAGCCGCGCCGTTCGATGAAGGGAATGGTGATCGCGCAGATGGCTCGATCGTGTTGCATGACCGGCGCGGAAATATCGGTGACGCCATCGACTACCTGGCTCGGGATGGTGGCCACGCCAGCGGCACGGATCTCGCGTATCGCCTTCTCGACGGGTGGGCGTCGCAGCTGCGGTTCGTGCTCGATCATCATGGCGAACCAGCGTTCGCGCGTGGCGTCGTCCTGCCATGCCAGCAGCACGTGGCCGGAAGCGGAGTGGGAGATCGGGCGGCGATGACCCACGCGTACCACCAGGCCGATTTCACCCGGCGGATCGACGCGCGCAATCACCACGATCTGCTCCTGTGACGGCACGACCAGATGACAAGATTGATCGATGTCGTCCGAGAGCCTGTGCATGATCGGCAGGGCGGTTTCCACCAGACTCTTCACCGGCGGTTGTTCCATGCCCAGGCGAAACAGTCGCGGCGTGAGCGCGTAACGGCCCTCGCCATCCGGGCGACTGATGTAGTCGCGTTCTTCCAGCACCTGGAGCATGCGGAAGATTTCGCCGCGCGAACGGCCTACGCCTTCGGAGATCTCCGCGATGGTCAGCGGTGCGACGGCGCGCGCCAGCAGTTCAAGGATGTCCAATCCCTTGTCGAGGGCGGGGGCGCGATATTTGGGAGACTCTGCAGCCATAAGCGTCCGTGGTATTGAGTGGCTCGTCATGCAGACTACGGGCGGGTTTCAGATGCGAAATTCAACAGCCTCGCCGCCCACCATGCTGCGCCGCAACTTGTGATACATATAAACTATAAGTTCATATTTGCACAATTGTGGCGCCCAGGGCAGAGGGGGCGCTCGCCAACGGCCGGAGGATGAACATCCATGCACCCACAAGCCGCGCCGATCCCGGCGGGTGGTCGCTTTCGGGACAGGGTCCCGCTTTTTCCCCTGGCCTTGATCGTAAGTCTTTTCTTTCTCTGGGGTGTGGCCAACAACCTCAATGACGTGCTGGTAGCGCAATTCAAGAAGGCCTTCACGTTGTCGGACTTCCAGGCCGCGCTGGTGCAAAGCGCGTTCTATCTCGGGTATTTCGTCGTTGCACTCCCTGCGGGAGCCTATATGCGGCGATACGGCTACAAGTCGGCGGTGGTGCTGGGCTTGTGCCTGTATGGGGCAGGGGCGCTTCTGTTCTGGCCGGCCGCGGTGTCGGCAACCTATGGGATGTTCCTCGCGGCGTTGTTTGTCATCGCGTGCGGACTGGCCTTCCTCGAAACCTCGGCCAATCCCCTGGTCACCCTGCTGGGGCCGGCATCTTCGGCTGCCGCGCGCCTCAATCTGGCGCAGGCGTTCAATCCGCTGGGATCGATTGCCGGCGTGCTGATCGGGCAGCATTTCATCTTTACCGGCGTGCAGCACACGCCCACGGAACTCGCCGCCATGAGTGCAAGTGCCCGCGAGGCTTTCATGAAGAGTGAAGCCGCTGCGGTGCAGATGCCTTATCTGGTCATCGGGCTGGGCGTGCTTTTGTGGGCCGTGGTGATCGTGCTGACGCGATTCCCGTCGGTGGCCGTCAGCCAGGAGGGTGCGCCGGGCGAGCGGGGCGTGCTGAGGCACTTGCTGCGCGATGGCAGGTTCCTGGGTGCGGTCGCTGCGCAATTTTTCTACGTGGGTGCGCAGGTCGCCATCTTCAGCCACATGATCCGCTATGCGCAGGCGACGATGCCGGGCACCGCGGACAAGACGGCCGCCAGTTTCGTCACGGCTGGGCTGATCTGTTTCATGGTGGGCCGATTTGCCGGGGCGGTGCTGATGAAGCGCCTGAAGGCTTCGCGCGTGCTGGCCTTGTTCGCGCTCGCCAATGTGCTGCTGATGGCCGTGGCAGCGCTGGCGCCGGGGCGTGAGGGCATCTATGCGCTGGTGGCATCGAGCTTCTTCATGTCGGTGATGTATCCGACGATCTTCGCACTGGGCGTGGAAGGCAGGAGCGACGACGAGCGGAAATTCGGCGCGGCCCTGCTGGTGATGGCTATCGTCGGCGGCGCGGTACTTACTGCCGCGATGGGCGTGGTGTCCGATGGCGTCGGCATTGCGCACGCGATGCTCGTGCCCGGCGTGTGCTTCGTGGCCATCTTCCTGTTCGCGCAGCAGCACTGGCAGCGGGCGATGGCGAGCGTGCCGGCATGAGCTGGCAATGCCTGGCGCTCGACCTGCGCGACGATCCGGCGCTCATTGCCGAATACGAACACTGGCATCGTCGCGAAAACATCTGGCCGCAGATCGTCGCGTCGATTCGCGAGTCAGGCATCGAGGACATGCAGATCTTCCGCACCGGCACCCGGCTGGTCATGCTTATGCGTGTTGCGCCGGATTTCGATGCGCAAGCCAAGGCCCTGGCCGATGCGGCCAACGAGCGCGTGCAGGCATGGGAGTCATTGATGTCCAGGTTCCAGCAGCCACTGCCATGGGCCGCGGCAGGGCAGAAGTGGGTGCCGATGCAGATGATCTTCGACCTGGCCGACTGCGTCGGCTGATCAGCCGTTGCGCCACAGGATGTCGCGCGAGATGCGCGAAGCATCGCGTTGACCGGTCAGTGCCATGGTGACGCTCAGTTCGCGCCGGATCAATTCGATGGCCTGCGTCACGCCCTGTTGTCCATGGGCGCCCAGTCCGTAGAGGAAGGCCTTGCCGATCAGGCCGGCGCGCGCACCCAGTGCCAAGGCCTTGATCAGATCCTGGCCGCTGGTGATGCCGCTGTCGAACAACACCTCGATGCGGCCCGCGACGGCATCGACGATCGAAGGGAGCACGTCGATGGTGGCGGGCGCACCGTCGAGCTGCCGGCCGCCGTGATTGGACACCACGATGGCATCGACGCCGCGCTCGACGGCCAGGCGCGCATCCTCGGGGTCCAGGATGCCCTTGATGATGAGCTTGCCCGGCCATTCTTCGCGTATCCAGGCCAGGTCATTCCAGTTCAGCGTGGGATCGAACTGGTTGGCGATCCATTGCGCGAGCGTGGTCAGGCTGTCGGCCCCCTGGATACGTCCGTCCAGATTGCCGAATGAGCGGCTCGGCGCCCTGAGTACGTTCCAGACCCAGCGCGGCTTGCTCATGATGTCGAACACGTTGCGCAGCGTCACCTTGGGCGGCACCGCAAGACCGTTCTTGATTTCGCGATGGCGCTGGCCTTGCACCGTCAGATCGGCCGTCAGCATCAAGGCGGAGCACTGCGCGGCACGGGCGCGGCGGATCAGCTCGCGGGTGAAGCCGCGGTCGCGCATCACGTAGACCTGGAACCAGAACGGCGTGTCGCAGGCGGCGCGCACCTGCTCGATCGAGCAGATGGACACGGTGCTGAGGCAGAACGGTATGCCCGCCTCGGCGGCCGCACGCGCGCCGAGGATCTCGCCGCTGCCGTGTTGCAGCCCGGTCAGCCCGGTTGGCGCAATGGCGAGCGGCATGCTGGCCGGCGAACCGAGCATGGTGGTGCCCAGTGAGCGATGGTCTACGTTCTGCATGACGCGCTGACGCAGTTGCAGGCGATCGAAGGCGCGCCGATTTTCACGCAGCGTCACTTCATCGTAGGAGCCCCGGTCAGCGTACTCGAAGAATGCCTTGGGCACGCGCCGGCGTGCGATCTCGCGCAGGTCGGCGATATTCGTCACTGGCGCTTTCATGGCTCACCCCGTCGCCGTCTTGGGAGCATTCTTCCACACGATGCCATCAGGATAGAGGTGGTCGCGGATCGAGGCCTCGTGCATGCGCGCGGAAAACCCCGGGGCCGTGGGCACCAGATAGCGTCCACGCTCGATCGTCACCGGCTCGACGAAATGCTCATGCAGATGGTCGACGAATTCGATCGCGCGATCCTCCTTCTTGCCGGTGATGGCCACAAAATCGGCCATGGCCAGATGCTGCACCAGTTCGCACAGCCCCACGCCGCCTGCGTGGGGGAAAACGCGCACGCCGAAGTGGGCGGCCAGCAGCAGGATGGCGAGGTTCTCGTTCACGCCGCCCACGCGTGCCGCATCGATCTGGATCAGGTCGACTGCCTGAGCCTGCAGCAGCTGCTTGAACAATACGCGGTTTTGTCCGTGCTCGCCGGTGGAGATGGGGATGGGTGAAACGCCTTGCCGAATCGCCGCGTGACCCAGGACGTCGTCGGGATTGGTTGGCTCCTCGACCCAGGCCAGGCCGATGTCCTTCAGCGGCTTGAGCCATTCGATGGCCGTCTGGACGTCCCAGCGCTGGTTGGCGTCCACTGCGATGGCGATGTCCGGACCCACCGCCTCGCGCGCGAGGCGGCAGCGTCGCAGGTCGTCTTCCATGCGCAGCCCGACCTTGAGCTTGATCGTGCGGAAGCCGTCTGCCACGGCTTTCCTGGCGAGACGCTGCATCTTCTCGTCGGTATACCCGAGCCAGCCGGGCGAGGTGGTGTACGCAGGATAGCCTTCGGCCTCCAGCTGGGCGATGCGAGCCTGCTTGTACGGCTCGGCCTCTTTCAGGATCTCCAGGGCGCGGGCGGGCGTCAGTGCATCGGTGAGATAGCGGAAATCGATCTGGGCGACCAGCTGCTCGGGCGTCATGTCCGCAATGAAGCGCCACACGGGCTTGTTCGCCACGCGCGCCGCCAGGTCCCACGCGGCGTTGATGACCGCGCCTATCGCCATGTGCATGACGCCTTTCTCGGGGCCGAGCCAGCGCAACTGGGAGTCGCCCGTCAGCTGCCGCGCGAACGCGCCCAGATCGTCGACGATGTCCTCCACCGTACGACCGACCACCATCGGCCGCAGTGCCGCGAGTGCCGCGGTCTGGATGTCGTTGCCCCGCCCGATGGTGAATACCAGCCCGTAACCGGCGAGCCCGCCAGGGGCGTCGGTTTTCAGCACCACATAGGCGGCGGAGTAGTCGGGATCGGGATTCATGGCATCCGAGCCGTCGTGCGCCAGCGACGTCGGAAAACGCACGTCGAAGGTTTCCAGGGCGGTAATTTTCACCATCGTGACCGGCCTCCGGCGCCGGTAACTCAATAAGGAAAAAGCAGGGCAGCGCTCAGGCGCGCGAAGCGGGATAGGCGAGCACGTCCTGTCGCTGCCGGCCAAGTCCTTCGATACCCAGTTCGATCACGTCGCCCGGCTTCAGATAGGTGGGCGGATGCAGGCCCAGCCCGACACCGGCCGGTGTTCCCGTGCTGATCACGTCGCCTGGCATCAAGGTCATGTAGCGGCTGATGTAGCTCACCAGCTGCGCCACGCCGAACACCATCGTGCGCGTGTTGCCGTTCTGGTAACGGTGACCGTTCACTTCGAGCCAGAGGGCGAGCTTCTGCGGGTCGGGGACCTCGTCCCGGGTGACCAGCCATGGGCCGATCGGCCCGAACGTGTCGCAGCTTTTGCCTTTCACCCACTGGCCGCCGTGTTCGAGCTGGAACTCGCGCTCGGACAGGTCGTTGATCACCGCATAGCCGGCGACGTGATCAAGTGCCTCGTTGACGTCGACGTAGCGCGTCACCTCGCCGATGATCACGCCGAGCTCCACTTCCCAGTCGGTTTTCGCCGAGCCGCGCGGAATGACGACGGCATCGTTGGCGCCGCCGATGGCGGTCGTGGCCTTCATGAAAAGCACGGGCTGCTCGGGCACCGGCGCGTTCGTTTCAGCCGCATGGTCGGCGTAGTTCATGCCTACGCAGAGCATCTTGCCGACGTGCGCCACCGGCACGCCGAAGCGTGGCGTGCCATCGACACGGGGCAGGGTGGCCGGATCCAGGGCCATCAGACGGCGCAGGCCATCGCGACCAAGCACAACTGCCGAGATGTCGTCGATCACGCCTGAAAGATCGCGCAAGGCGCCATCGCCATCGATCAGTCCGGGCTTTTCCGCGCCAGGTTCCCCATAACGGCAAAGTTTCATGCAGTGGCTTCCATCAGTTCGACCAGCCGCCATCCACGACATGGATGGTGCCGGTGGTAAAGGACGATTCGTCGGAGGCGAGATAAACGGCGAGCGCAGCGATCTCCTCGGGCGTGCCGAGTCGCCCCATCGGCTGCCGCGAGGTGAAGCTCTGCCATGCAGCTTCTTCGTCGCCGCCCAGGGCGCGCACGCGCTCGGCGAGCGATGGCGTCTTGACCGTGCCGGGGCAGATCGCATTGCAGCGTATGCCCGCCGACACATAATCGGCGGCGATGGAACGCGTCAGGCCGATCACCGCGGCCTTGGTCGCGCCGTAGGCAAAGCGATTAGGCACGCCCTTGATGCTCGAGGCGACCGACGACATGTTGACGATGCTGCCCGTGCCGCGACTCAACATGCCCGGAAGCACCGCGCGACACAGATGAAACATGCTGTCCACATTGATGGCGAACGAGCGCCGCCAGCTGTCGTCGTCGGTATCGAGGATGGTGCCGGCATGCACGTAGCCAGCACAGTTGAACAACACATCGATGCGCTCAGTCGCGCCCACCAGCGTCCGGATCGCCGCGTCATCGGTGACATCGAGCCGGTGGATACGAATCGAGGAATGGCTCGCGGCAAGCGAAGCCAGATGGCTATCGTTGATATCGGTCGCCAGCACCGTGGCGCCGGCCTCGGCGAAAGCGAGCGCGGTGGCGCGCCCGATGCCTGCGCCTGCCGCCGTGACGAGCGCGTGCTTGCCGGACAATCGGTCGTTCATGCGAGGCGCTCCACGTCGCTGCAATGGCAGCAGGTAACCCAGGTCTTCATGGCCTTGTTCCGGATGCGGTCGCCGATACGCGGTCAGCGAGTGAATAGACGGTCGCGGCGTTGCCGCCAAACACGGCTGCTTCGTGATGACGGGCAAACCGTCGCGTCAGCTTTTGCGCGCACGCTTTCCATTGCTCGTAGGTCGCATGGGTCGTGAGCACGGGCCAGTCGCTGCCCCACATCACGCGCTGCGCGCCGAAGCTCTCGAAGAGGTGCGCTACATAAGGTTCGATGGCTGCCATGTCGGCGTCCGGACCGGTCAGTGTCAGCAACCCCGATAATTTGCAGGCCACGTCCGGCACTTGGGCGACGCGTGCAATCGCACCGGCCCACGAGGCGAATTGCCCATCCGCGATGTTCGGCTTCGCGCCGTGGTCAACCACGGTGACCAGGCCCGGGTGCCGGGTCAGTCGCTGGGAAAGGGCGCGCAGATGCCGGTTGTCGACCAGTGCATCGAACACCAGGCCGTGGTCGCGCAGGCAGTCGAACGCGCGATCAAGCGAGGGTCGGGCGAGCCACTCCGTATCGGGGATGTCCTGGACCATGGGACGGATACCGCGCAGCAGCCCTTGTCCGCTCTGGACGAGGGCGGCGATGCGTTGCGTGGCGTCGTCCGCTTCCATGTCGACCCAGCCGATCACGCCGAGCACGCCATCGGTCTGTCGGGCGATATCGAACAAGAACAGGGTCTCCTGCTCATCCGGTGCGGCCTGGACGAGGATGCAGGCGTCTGTCGTTGCCTTGAGATCCGGCGGAAGAAACGCGCGCTGCAGCTGGGCCGGGGCATGCGCCAGCCAGCCATAGGCCAGGCGCGCGGGATCCCAGTAGTGGCGATGCGCATCGATGATCATGGTGTCGGCACGCTCTTATCGAGCAGGCCGTGCTCGACCAGCGACGCCCAGGCCGCATCGGGAACCGTGGCGCACATGCGGGCCACGGCGTCATCGACTTCGGCGACCGAGCGCAGCCCGCACACGACTTTCGTCACCGCCGGATGGGCGAGCGGAAACTGCAAGGCAGCCGCGCCGACGCTCGCGCCCGTGCGTGCGCACACATCGTAAAGTTGCTGTGCACGCGCCTTGATCGCCAGCGATGCCGGCGCGTAGTCATAGGTATCGCCAGGACCTGCGTCCGCGCCAAGCAGGCCGGAGTTGTAAGGGCCTGCGATCAGCACAGCCACGCTATCGGCTTGCGCCCGCGCCATGACGGCCTTGCTGCGCCCCTGTTCGAACAAGGTGTAGCGGCCGGCCAGCATGATCGCGTCCAGCGGAAAACGATCCATCACTTCCAGGCAGACCGCCTCTTCGTTCACACCCAATCCAATGGCGCCCACTACGCCCTGGTCGCGTAACTCGGCCATGGCGGGCAGCGCTTCATCGAGGGCTTGCTTCAACACGTGCGGGTGGCGCGAACCATGGGTGAGCTCGCCGATGTCGTGCAGCAACAGCAGGTCGATGCGACCGGTGCGTAGCCGCCGGATGCTGCTTTCCAGGCTGCGCAGGATGCCGTCGCGCGTGTAGTTGAAGTAGGCCCGGCGACCATCGACCGCGAAGCCATCGCCGCGGTCCGTGCGCTCCTCATCCATGTCGATGAGTCGGCCGACCTTGGTGGAGATGGTGTAGCTGGTGCGCTCGATGCCTAGCAGCGCATCGCCGATGCGCGTTTCGCTGAGGCCGTAGCCGTAATAGGGCGCGGTGTCGAAATGCCGGATGCCCTGGCGCCATGCCTGCAGGATGGCTTCTCGCGCCGCCTCGTCGCCCACGCCGGCATACAGGTTGCCCGCTGGCGCGCCTCCGAAAGCAAGGGCGCCCAGTCGGGCTTCGGCCTGGCCTGGCTGGCCGAAGGACTGTTGATGTTCGTGCTGGACCGGCATCAAAACCCCCAAAACCCGCCTCCTGCAAGGCCGGACGACTGCACCATCGGACGACCGCCACCCGGGCGGCGCCGCCTTTCGGGCATCGTACTACTTGTGCATAGATAAAAACTAGGTTTATATGTGAGCGGACGGGCAGGCCGGCAGACCTCGAGTCGACGCGCTGTGGCGTCACGATGGGCCTGCTATTGAATCGATCGAAATCGCCCTGTTAACTGGGGCGAGGCAAGCACAGCATCGGGGTGGGTGATGACGCCGTTGTCGGATAAGAGGCCAGTGCCTCCGCATAGGGACCACCTGCAGGACATGGGCGGGCCGATCGTCGCTGGCGTACTCGGACGGCAGCCGCGCCCGGTGTCTCCCTTTCTCGCCGCCGACCTCGGGGGCACCCACGCACGCGTCGGCCTGGTCGTGCCCGACGCCATCACGGGCAAGCCGGACATCGTCCTTTACCAAGTCTATCGCTGCGCCGAGCACGCCTCGCTGGTCGATATTCTTGGCAGCTTTTGCCGGGAGCATCGCGTGCAGCCGGATGCGCTGGTGCTGGCCTGCGCGGGATTCGTCGAACACGGCGTGGTGATCAACGAGAGCCTGGCGTGGCCTGTGTTGCTGGACAGCGTGTGCATTGAAGGCGGGTTCGCCTCCGTCGATGTGCTCAACGACTTCGAAGCATTCGCGCATGCGGTCGGCCATTTTGAACAGGAGAACAGCGCCGCCATCGTGGATGGTGTTGCCAATCCCAGTGGCGCCGTGGCCGTGATCGGCCCCGGCACCGGACTGGGCGCCGCCCTCTGGCTGCCGGGCCGGCCGCCTCGCGTACTGCATACCGAGGCCGGACACATGGAGCTGGCCGCGCGCCCCGGCATCGAGCAGACCATTCGCGCGCAGCTGGGGCCGATCGACGGATACGTGCCTTACGACCGCGTGCTCAGCGGGCCAGGCTTGTTGCGCCTCTATCGCGCCCTCGCGGCGGTGCAAGGCGTGCCGGCGACGCTCACGGAGCCGGGCGAGATCACCGCCATGGCGCTGGCCGGCATGGACACGCTGGCCACGCAGACGGTCGATCAATTCTGTCGCTGGCTCGGTGCGTTCTGCGGTGATGTCGCCATCGCCTTCAATGCGAGCGGCGGGGTTTGCCTGGCCGGCGGATTTCTCGCGCGCATCACCGGCGTGCTGCGCTCCGGGCCGTTCACCGAGCGGTTCCTGGACAAGGGAGTGATGCGCTCGTTCTTGAACAACACACCCGTGTTCGTCGTCGAGCACGGGCAGCTGGGCGTGCTGGGCGCGGCAAACTGGCGATTGGGCCACTGATACGGGTTTCTTTGCAGGGGCAGGGGAATGGGATTGAGGTGGGGTTACACGCTGGCGGTTCTGATTTCGCTGCTGCTGTGGTCGATGGCTGGCCATGCGCAGGTGCGCATCGACATGGATCACGACTGGCGCTTCCGTACCGACGCCGCCGATGCAGGCATGGCTGCTGGCTGGCCGCGAGCCACGCCGGCCGAAACGCAGCTGGTGGATGTGCCCCACACCTGGAACATCGGCAAGGATGACGACTACGAAGGTGTCGCCTGGTATTTCAAGTCCTTCACCGTGCCGGCGTCGATGCTTTCGTCCCACGTGGAATTGCATTTCGGCGCCACCTTCTATCGCAGTCGCGTCTGGGTCAACGGCGTAGAAGTCGGCGGCCACGAAGGCGGACACACGGCATACGACCTGGACATCGGCCGGCAGCTTCGTGCGGGGGAAAACCAGATCGCCGTACGACTGGACAACCGTCCCGGCGAGGCGACCATCCCCGGTTACGCGATGCGGCAGGTGGCCAGCGGCAGCGTGTGGTACGACTGGTGGCATTACGGCGGCATCGTGCGCGACGTGTGGCTCAGCGTATCGGACCATGCACTGATCCGGCGGCAACGCATCGCGAGCAAGCTTGGCGGCGACGCGGCCAGCGTCAGCAGTCAGGTATTTGTCGAGAACGTCGACGGCAGCGACGGCAGCTATCGCGTCACCGCAAGCATCATCGATCCGGACGGCAAGACGGTGGCGCAAACGCAGCAGGGCGTCTCGGCAAAGGCGGGGCAGTCCACCTCCACGACACTTGCCGTGAACCTGCCACACCCCCAGTTGTGGAACGTCGGCGACGCGCGACTCTATCAGTGGGTAACGGAGCTGCATGCCGCCGACGGCACGGTGCTGGACTCGCGCAGCGATTCGTTTGGCGTGCGCGACATCGTCATCCGTGACCGCCGCCTCTACGTCAATGGCAAGCCGGTGCGGCTGAGCGGCGTCAGTCGCCACGAGGATTCGCCCTGGGAAGGATTGGCCGAATCGGCGGGCACGATACGCCGCGACTGGTCCGACATGGCCGCCTTGCATACAACGCTCACGCGGCCGGTGCATTATCCGCAGAACGACGAGGTACTCGACTTCGCCGACCGCCACGGCATCTTGCTCGTGCCGGAAATCCCGGTCTGGCAATTCAGCCAGGCGCAGCTGAAAAACCCAAAGCTGCTCGCGCTCGCCAAGGGCATGATGCGCGAGATGATCGAGCAGGATGGCAATCACCCCAGCATCTTCGCCTGGAGTGTTTGCAACGAGAGCGATGCCTCCACGCCTGGTGGTCGCGCCTATGTGGACGCCATGGCTTCGCTTATTCGCGACATCGACCCGGGCCGCTATGTGACCTTTGCCGATGCCGACATCAGCAGCAAGCCGTGGAAAGAAGCGCCGGTGATGCACGACATCGACTTCATCATGGCCAATGCCTATTTCGGATCATGGAGCGGCGCGGGCAGCGACGTGGAACCCTGGCTGGATTTCATCGATCGCACTTATCCCGACAAGATGGTGATCATTTCCGAATTCGGCTACCCGGGCGTTTTCTCGCACGACAGCGCTGCCGCCGACAAGGCGCGCGCCGAGAACCTGCTCCAGCAGATGGATGCCTTTCAGCGGCGCAGCTTCATTGCGGGAACGATTTTCTGGACGTATCAGGACTATAAATCCCATCGCAATCTGTGGCCCGGCCAGACCGAAGGTTTTGTCGACCACGGCCTGGTCGATGAGAACCGGCAGCGCAGGCCGTCTTACGCGGTCTACGAAACGCGCAACGAGGCGTTGTCGGTGGCGACGCAATGGCGGGTCGACGCCAGTGGACTGCGTGGATTCGAGGCCACGGTGAGCGGCTATCCAGCCACGCATCTGCCTTCCTATCCCATGCTCGGCTATGTCGCCCACTGGCGCGCCATGGACGATCGCGGCCACGAACTTGCGCATGGCGATGACGTGCTGCGCGACCTGGCACAGCCCATCCGCTTTGAGGGTGCCTGGCCCGCTATGGGCAAGGGCGCTGCTGTGCATCTGGCCGTGGACGTCGCCCGGCCCGACGGCGTGCGCGCCGGCGGCGTGGTCAGCGACTACCACCCGCTGAACATCGGCAGCGCGCACTTTCTTCCGAACAAGGACGAGCAACCATGATGAAACCGGCCGCGCATGGCGCGCTTGTCGCGGGCTGGCTGCTCTGCGCCTCGGCGTGGGCGCAGTCGCCCACGGCGCCCACAGCCGATTCCTTGTCGCCGGCAGCGCAGGATCAGGCCTGGCAGCAGGCCAGCGCCAAATTCGCGCCGCAACGAAAAGCGATCCTTGATCGTGTGGCCAACGCAGCCGGCCGGGGGCCCTTTCGCAGCGACTGGACGTCCTTGCAGAAGTATCGTTCACCTGCCTGGTACGACGACGCCAAGTTCGGCATCTTCATCCATTGGGGCGTCTACTCGGTGCCCGCGTTCGGCAGCGAGTGGTATTCGCGCAACATGTACCAGCAGGGGACAAAGGAGTTCGCCCATCACGTGGCGACGTACGGGCCGCAGTCGAGGTTCGGCTACAAGGACTTCGTACCGATGTTCAAGGCCGAGCACTTCGACCCGGATGCCTGGGCGAAACTTTTCCGCGTTGCCGGCGCGCGCTATGTCGTACCCGTGGCAGAACACCACGACGGCTTCGCCATGTACGACTCGGCGCTGTCAGATTGGACCGCCGTAAAGAAGGGGCCCAGGCGCGACGTGATCGGTGAGCTTGAACGTGCCGTGCGAGGGCAGGGCATGCGCTTTGGCGTGTCCTCGCATCGCGCCGAGCATGACTGGTTCTTCGACGGTGGGCGCCATGTCGATTCGGACGTCAACGATCCGCGCTATGCGGAACTCTATGGCCCTGCCGTAGCGCATCTCAGCAAGGAAGACGAGAACCTGGCGCAGGACTGGACCTATGTCTCCCAGGCCTGGCTGGACGACTGGCTTGCACGCACTGTCGAACTCACCGACAAATACCATCCCGACCTGATCTACTTCGACTGGTGGATCGGCCATCCCAGCTTCCGCAACACGCTGCCGACCCTGCTGTCGTACTACTACAACGAAGGCGCGAAACGCGACGGCGTGGTGGTCAATTACAAGCTGGGCGACTTCGCCGATGGCGCCGGCACGCTGGACATCGAACGCGGGCAACTGCAGGGCATCCACCCCGCCCACTGGCAGACAGACACCTCGATCAGCAACGATTCCTGGGGCTACATCGAGCACGACACGTACAAGTCGCCGACCTTCATCATCCATCTGCTGGTGGATGTGGTCAGCAAGAACGGCAACCTCATGCTCAACGTCGGGCCGCGTGCCGACGGTACGATTCCCGCTGGCGCGCAGGACACGTTGCGCAGCATCGGCGGATGGCTGAAGGCGAACGGCGAGGCGATCTATGGCAGCAAGCCATGGCGCACGTTTGGCGAAGGCCCGACCGAAGTGGTCAGCGGCACCTTCCAGGACACCAAGACCAAGCCATATACCGCCGAAGATTTCCGCTTCACCACCGGCAACGGCAAGCTCTACGCGATCGAGCTGGATTGGCCGGCGAACGCCCAGGCCATCATCCATTCGATCAAGCCGGAAGACAAAGTCACACGCGTCCAGTCTGTGGCAGACAACCGCACCATCCCGTTTACCCAGGATGCCGGCGGCCTGCATCTTAGTCTGCCGTCCCACCCAATCGGCAGCGATGCGTACGTCTATCGCATCACCTTCTCCACTCCCCATTCACTCAAGGCTGCGCCATGAAACGATGGTTGTCCCTGACCGTTTCGCTGTGTCTTGCATTGGCGTCGACCGGCGCCTTTGCGAAGGCTCCCACCGCGTTGTTCTATATGATCGAAGTACAGAAATCGATCAACTCGTTCGAGGCGCACATCGACAAGGTCGACTTGCTGGTGCCCACCTGGTTTGGCGTGGATGGCAACGGCCTGGTATCGGGCGCACCCAACCTCTACGTGCTCAAACTGGCCAAGGCGCATCGTGTGCCGGTGATGCCCATCATCTCCGCTGGCGGCGACCGCAAGAAGTTTCACGATCTGCTGGTCAACGAAACCGCCAAGAAGGCGATGATCGAGGGCATGCTCGAACAGGCGAAGCTCTACGGGTTTGTCGGCTTCCAGTTCGATTTCGAAAACATCGCCTGGACCGATCGCGACGCACTGACCCTGCTGACGCAACAGACCGCCACGGCGCTGCACAAGCACGGCCTGAAGCTATCCATGGCGGTGGTGCCGAATGCGCCGGGCTACGCGGGCCGCGGCCCCTTCGCCAAATGGATATGGGAATACTGGAAAGGTGCGTACGATCTCAAGGCGCTGGGACAGGCACTGGATCTCGTCTGCCTGATGACATATGACCAGCACACCCGCTGGACCACGCCGGGGCCGGTGGCGGGCATGCCGTGGGTGATGGCCAACCTCGAATACGCCTTGAAGGTGGTGCCGAAGGAAAAGCTCTCGCTGGGCATTGGGCTGTATGGCTACCACTGGTTTGCCGGCGATCCGGTGGGTGCGGACGGCAAGGAGAGTTCGAACATCTCCGCGCAATACATCGATGCGGACGAATCGTTCCCGCTGGCCAGGCAGTTCAACGCCACCATGCAGTGGGATCCGGTGGAGCACGAATCATGGTTCTACTTCTATCGCGACCAGATGCGCGAGTGGGTGTTCCTGCCCGATGCGCACGCGTTCCGCGATCGCTACGACGTGGTGAAGCAATACGGCCTGGAGGGCTTCTGTGCGTGGGTGATTGGCGCCGAAGATCCCAAGATCTGGGAGGCGCTCCCCGATGCGGTGCGCTAAGCGCGGTCTGAAGGCGCCGATCGCGCTGGCATTGGCAACGCTGTTTGGGTTCGCCGTCGATGCGCACGCGACAGGCACGCTGCCGATTATTCCGCTTCCCGCGCAGGTGAGCATGGGGCAGGGCGGTTATGCCGTCAGTGCCGCTGCCGTCATCCATGTCGCGCCGGGTGATCGTGCGGCCGCCGAGGCGGCCCGCTATCTGGCGGACCTGCTCGTGCGAACGCGCGGACTTTCGCTACCGGTGAAAGAGGATGCGACAGCCACGAGCCACGGCGACATCGTCATTCGCAGCGATGCGGCCGCAAGCGTCACGCAGCCGGAAGGTTATGTACTCGACGTTGATGCGCAGGGCATGCGCATCACTGCGCGGGATGCGGCAGGCCTGTTCTACGGCGCCGTCAGCGCGTGGCAGCTGATGACGCCCGATGCCGCAAAGGGTGCCGTCTCGGTGCCCTTGCTGCACATCGCCGACTGGCCAAGATTTGCCTGGCGAGGCCTGATGCTCGACTCGGCGCGGCACTTCCAGCAGCCGGTTGAAATCAAGCAGCTGCTCGACGCCATGGCACAGCACAAGCTCAATGTCTTCCACTGGCATCTCACCGACGACCAGGGCTGGCGCCTGGAAATCCGCCGCTATCCCAAGCTCACGCAGATCGGCGCATGGCGCCAGCCGCCCGGGGATGGCGGCACCAGGTACGGCGGCTACTACACGCAGGCCGACGTGAAGGACATCGTCGCCTACGCCGCCGTCCGCCACATCACGGTCGTGCCGGAGATCGACATGCCGGGCCACGCGCAGGCTGCCGTGGCGGCTTTTCCGGATATCGGCGTCACCGGCGAGCGGCCGTCCGTCTCGATCAACTGGGGCGTCAACCCTTACCTGTTCAATGTCGACGAACACAGCATCCGTTTCCTGCACAACGTGCTCGACGAAGTGATGGAACTGTTTCCATCGACCTTCATCCACGTGGGCGGCGACGAAGCCATCAAAGACCAGTGGCAGGCGTCGGCCGCCGTGCAGGCGCGCATGCGCTCGCTCGGGATCAAGGACGAAAAGGCGCTGCAAAGCTGGTTCATCGAGCGCATGGGGCAATACCTGGCGCAACATGGGCGTCGCCTGATCGGCTGGGATGAAATCCTTGAGGGCGGCATACCGCCGTCCGCCTCGATCATGTCCTGGCGCGGTACGCAGGGCGCCATCGATGCGGCGCGACTGGGGCATGACGTGGTGCTGTCTCCCGCGCCCACGCTCTACTTCGACAACCTGCAGAGTCATCGCGACGATGAACCGTCCGGGCGGCTTGGCGTCCAGACGCTGGCCCGCGTCTACGCGTTTGAAGCGGTCTCGCCGGAGCTCACTGCCGAGCAGGCGAAGCACGTACTTGGCGCGCAGGCCAACATCTGGACCGAGTACCTCACGGCACCCTGGCAGATCCAGCATGCGGCCTTCCCACGACTGGACGCCTTGGCCGAGGCGACCTGGACGCCTGCCAACGAGCGGCGCTTCGACAACTTCTTGGCGAGGCTGCCCGCGCAATTCGATCGCTATCGCAAAATGGGCATCTACTATGCCGACAGCGCCTTCGCCGTCGACATGCGTGCGCAGCGTTCACCCGGCAACGGCGACAAAGTCGCCGTGACCCTTGTTGCACAGGAGCCGTCCACCACGATCCGTTACACCACCGACGCAACCGTGCCGTCGGCGAGCTCGCCTGTCTATGGTGGACCGATCGAGACTGCGCTGCCTGTCACCATCAGCGCAACGACGTTTACTGCCGACGGACAGCCGCTCGCGCGCGTCCGCACACAGCGTTTCGACGCGCGGACGCTGGCGAGCTACGACGGCAATGCGCTGGAGGCCTGTCCGAAGGGCGACCTTGGCCTGCGCGTGCCGCTGCTACCCGATGCCACCTCGCCGGCGCCGGTGTACAACCTCGACGTCATGAACAGCTGCTGGCGCATGGCGAACGTGTCCCTGGACGAGGTGGTCGCGATTTTTGTCGACGGTGCATGGCTCGCCCGCAATTACGGCCTGGCGCATGACGCATCGAAAGTCGTGTCGCGCCCGTCACGCCGGCCTGCGGGCGAACTCGAGGTTCACCTCGATACCTGCAGCGGCCCCTTGGCGGCCAGCTTGCCGTTGCCTGCCGAAGCCTTGCCCGGCAGGACGTATCGCGTTGCGGCCGCCGTGACTGCGCACGGCGGCACACACGACTTGTGCATCCTCTCGACGGCGCCGCTTCAAGGTCCTTTGGCAGGCGTCAGCCGCATATCGTTCAATTATCCCGCGCCGCCTGGCGCAACGCAGTGAGCAGGCGGAGCAGACGCGCATGAGGCGATTACATCAGGCCTGCCTGCTGGCGACCCTGCTGTTCGGCGTCTTGCTGGCGACGCCCGCTCCGGCCGACGAGGCCACGGAGCGGGCGGC
Organism: Dyella sp. 01N448; assembly: GCF_056399225.1. Classification (NCBI taxonomy): domain Bacteria; kingdom Pseudomonadati; phylum Pseudomonadota; class Gammaproteobacteria; order Lysobacterales; family Rhodanobacteraceae; genus Dyella; species Dyella sp. 01N448. The sequence continues at coordinate 71,332 of NZ_JBFTQX010000005.1, forward strand.
CAGTCTGGTCGCGCGCATGACGTCGGCAGAGAAGATCGCGCAGTTGCAAAGTGCCGCACCGGCCATCCCGCGCCTTGGCATTCCCGCGTACGACTGGTGGAGCGAGGGGCTGCACGGCTTTGCCCGCTTTGGCGAGGCGACCGTATTCCCGCAGGCCATCGGTTTGGCGGCCAGCTGGGATCCCGCCTTGCTTCATGCCGTGGGCGGCGTAGTGGCGACGCAGGCGCGCAGCAAGTTCCTCGCTACGGGTCTGCAGCACAATCATGGACGCTACAACGGCCTCACGATCTGGTCTCCCAACATCAACATCTTCCGCGACCCTCGCTGGGGGCGAGGCCAGGAAACCTATGGCGAAGATCCACGCCTGACGGCAACGCTTGCCGTGGCCTTCATCGACGGACTGCAGGGCGATGACCCTGCGCATCCCACGGTGATCGCCACGCCCAAGCACTTCGCCGTGCATAGCGGTCCGGAGCCCGGCCGTCATGGCTTCGATGTCGATGTATCCGCGCATGATCTCGAAGACACGTATCTGCCCGCCTTCCGCGCTGCGATCGTGGAGGGTCGCGCGGGCTCGGTCATGTGCGCCTACAACGCGATTCATGGCGTTCCCGTTTGCGCCTTGCCGTGGCTGCTCGGCGAGCGCCTGCGCAAAGACTGGGGCTTCGAGGGCTTCGTCGTGTCCGACTGCGATGCGGTGGACGATATGACGATGTTCCACCACTACCAGAAAGACAACGCCGGCTCATCGGCCAGCGCGTTGCGCGCGGGCACGGACCTGGACTGCGGCTCGGCGTATGCGGGCCTTGGCGGCGCGCTGGCAGATGGCCGGATCAGCGAGCGTGACCTCGATGTGGCCGCAACGCGCCTGTTCGCCGCGCGCTATCGCCTGGGCATGTTCGACGCATCGGCGCCGACGCCGCGGGTCGCCCCTGATGCTGATCGCTCACTGGCGCTGCGTGCTGCAGGCGAATCGATCGTCTTGCTCAAGAATCGCGCGAATACACTGCCATTGAAGCCCGGCGGCCGTATCGCCGTGGTGGGGCCAAACACCGACGCCTTGTCCGTGCTGGAAGCCAACTACCACGGCACGGCTCGACAGCCCGTGACGCCGCTCGATGGCGTGCGCGCACTATGGGGCGAGCAAAACGTGCGTTACGCCCAAGGCGCCACGCTTGCTGATGGCGTGACCGTTCCGATTCCCGTGACGGCACTATCCAATCTCAAGGGCGAGTACTTTCGCGATGCCCGCCTGACCGGCAAGCCGGTGATGACGCGCTCCGACGCCCGGATCGACTTGGATACTGATCACCTGCCGCCCGCGGATGGTCTCGATGCATCCCGCTACGCAGTGCGCTGGACAGGCCAACTGCTGCCTCCCGGCGCGGGCGACTACACCCTGGCCGTGCGCGTGGATCGATGCTTCGACTGTCGCGGGCACGACCCTGTGCGCCTCTATCTCGATGGCCATCTGATCGCTGGCAGCTCGGGCAGCGATGAGCCGCCTGCCGTGAAAATCCATTTTGCCGATACGCGTCCGCACGATCTGCGCCTGGAATGGGAGCACAGCGGCGAGGACCAAGGCATTCACCTGGAATGGATGGCGCCCGCCGATGCACAGCTCGCTGAGGCAGTCAGGGCGGCCGCCGATGCCGATGCCGTGGTTGCCTTCGTGGGTTTGTCGCCAGGTGTCGAGGGCGAGGAACTGAAGGTCGACGTGCCGGGCTTCATGGGCGGCGATCGGACCGCCATCGATCTGCCTGCGTCGCAGCAGAAACTGCTGGAGGCGGTCGCCGCCACCAGGAAACCGCTGGTAGTCGTCTTGATGAGCGGCAGTGCCGTGGCCTTGAACTGGGCCAGTGAACACGCGGACGCGATCATCGCGGCGTGGTATCCGGGCGAGCAGGGCGGATTGGCGGTGGCGCAGACCCTTGCCGGCGTGATCAATCCCGCTGGCCGCCTTCCGGTGACTTTCTATCGCGACGTGCGCGATCTCCCGCCTTTCATCGATTACGGCATGAAGGGTCGCACTTACCGTTACTTCAAGGGCGAGCCGCTGTATGCGTTCGGCGATGGCCTGAGCTACACCACGTTCGCCTATGACGCGCCCAGTCTGTCCGCGCAAAACCTGAAGGCCGGCGACGCGCTCGACGTCGCGGTGAACGTGCGCAACACCGGAACGCGCAGCGGCGACGAAGTAGCGCAGGTCTATCTTGCGTATCCGGACGCCCCCGATGCACCGCAACGGGCGCTGATGGGGTTTGAGCGTGTCTCCCTCGCCGCAGGGGAGCAGCGTGCCGTGCATTTCCATCTTGACGCGCGCGCCCTGAGCCTGGTCGATGCCGACGGTGTGCGTGCCGTCAGGGCAGGGCGCTACGCATTGTTCGCAGGCGGCCACCAACCCTCGTCGGGGCAGCCATCGGTGGCGTTCACCATCGCAGGACACGCCGACGTGCCGCGCTGAGCATGCCGATGAATGGCATGATCAGCGCCAGCCTGGCGCCGCATGTCGGCGCCATGTCAGTTCGAAGGCAAAGCGCCGGCGTCGAACACCTGGAATTCGCGGATGGATGCATCGCCGACGCTGGACAAAATGTTCAGTCGCACGCGTTGCGCAGTGACGCGAGGGAACACATCGATCTTCATGTGGCCGATGGCTTCAGCGTTGGCGACCGCATGCCAGGCCTTGCCGTCGAAAACCTCGATGGCGTACTTGCGCACATGCTGCCCGTCGTCCAGCCATTCCATCGCGAGCGTGCGATCGAACGTCACCGGGTGGCCGAAGTCGACTTCGAGCGTGGCGTGGCGGGAGCCAGCCGGCGCCGACCAGAATGTGTCCTTGTTGCCGTCCAGGGCTGCCTCGGTGTTTTCGTCCGTCTGCACGTGATGGCGCGCCAGGTTGCTGGCATCGCCATAGCGCGCACGCAGCGCCTTGCCAAAGGCTTCGAGGCGGGCGACGTCGGCATCGGGCAGCCGGCCGTGGCGATCCGGCGCGATGCCCAGCATCAATTGTCCGCCACGCCCGACGCTGTTCTCCCAGGTGTCCACGAGCTTGGCGACACTCTTGAGCGTGACTTCGTCGTTGGGGTGCCAGAACCAGTGCAGGTCATGCAGAGGGGTGTCGACTTCCACCGGGCGCCAGCGCTGGTAGCCGTGGCGGTCGATGACGTTCCAGTTCTCGCCGCGAATATAGCCATCCTCCTGGCCCACCCAGCGAAGGTCGCCGTACTCGAACAAGCCCATGTCGGCAAACACCATGGCATTGGGCTGATAGGTTCGCAGCGTTTCGATGTAGCGCGGGAAATCGTAGACATGGCCGGCGCTGCCTGCGCCATCGAGCCACCACTCGACCAGCGGCCCATAGTGCTGGGCCAATTCCTCCACCTGGGCGCGGTAATACACATCGTAAGCTTGCGGCTGCTTGTAGCGCGGCTCATGCCTGTCCCACGGCGACAGATAGACGCCGAACTCCAGTCCTTCGGCACGCGCCGCGTCGGAGGCGAGGCGCACAAGATCGCCCTTGCCATTCATCCACGGGCTGCTTTTCACCGAGTAGTCGCTCTGCGCCGTCGGAAACAGTGCAAAGCCATCGTGATGCTTGGCGACCATCACCATGTAGCGCGCGCCCGCTGCGCGGCTGGCGCGTGCCCATTGCGCCGCATCGACATGGTCGGGATTGAACACCCTGGGGTCGGCTGTGCCGTCGCCCCACTCGCGATCGAGGAAGGTGTTCGTGCCGAAATGCACGATCACGCCAAACTCCAGATCCTGCCAGTGAATCTGCTGGGGGGATGGCTTGGTATCCGCCGCGCCTTGCGCCAACGATGCCTGCGAAAAAAGAGAGAGCGCCAAGGCGGCGCCAAGAACGGTTCGGGCAAGTCGCTTCATTAGCCACCTTTGCAACAATCATTTGGACGTTAATACGTCCTTATGGAAGTTTTCATTAGAGGACGGGAAACGCAGTCGTGTCAATCAAATATGGCGCCGTGCCGAAGGGGAGGTCGAACAGGCCTCGCCTCGCTTTCGCTTTGCTCTTCGTCATGACGTTTCGTGGCGAAGCGGCGCAGACATCCGTGGTTTCGTCCGAGTTCGTATTAACGCACCCACCGACGGCGCAATGCCATGCCGGCACGATCGTTGAAACACCGACGGGGCTCGTCGCCGCATGGTTCGGCGGCAAGCAGGAGCGAGACCCAAGTGTTGGCATCTGGATGTCCCGCCAGGTTTCCGGTCATTGGATAAGCCCGCGCGAGATCGCCAACGGCAGACAATCGGACGGCTCGCGGTGGCCCGCCTGGAACCCGGTGCTGTTCCGGTCGACGACGGGCAGGCTGATGCTCTTCTACAAGATCGGCCCGGATCCGCAGCATTGGTGGGGCATGCTGACGACCTCCGCTGACGACGGCGCCACATGGTCGGCACCGCATCGACTTCCGCCCGGCATCCTCGGGCCGATCAAGAACAAACCCATTCAACTGGCCAATGGCGACATCCTCAGTCCATCCAGTACCGAACGGGGCGGCTGGCGAGTTCATGTCGAGCGGTCGGAGGACGACGGCAGAACCTGGGTGGCTGGCAGCGATCTATCATCGCGCGGCATCGAGGCCATTCAACCGAGCTTGCTCCCGAAGCAGGACGGCGGCATCGAGGCCATTGGCCGCACGCGCCAAGGGAAATTGTTCTGGTCGCAGTCCGCCGATGACGGGCACCACTGGTCGCCATTGCGCCTGCTGGACGTGGACAACCCCAACTCAGGCATCGACGCCGCATCCCTGGCGGACGGCCGCGATCTGCTCGTCTACAACCCGACGTCGCCCGGGTCCCGGTGGTGGGACGGACGAGGAACGCTGGCAGTCGCCATCAGCGCCGACGGCCTGCACTGGAAGAGGGTGCTGACGCTCGAAGACCAACCGGGCCAGGAGTACTCCTACCCGGCCGTGATCCAGTCGCGCGATGGACTAGTCCATGTCTTGTACACGTGGCGGAGAACGCGCATGCGTCATGTAGTGATCGATCCCGCGCGCCTGAGCGACGCCACCGCTCGCCTGTCTGAAAGCATCCCGCCGATCGTGTCAGGCGACTCAGCCGTCCCGCACTGACCGGGACGTTGCCCCCGCCAGGGACGCCCATGAGCGCGTCCAGGGCCGGGACCCAGGCCCTCGTGATTGAGGGCGCCGCCCCGCAGGGAGGGGCGCGAAACCAGCAGGCTCTCATCGTAGGGGCATTGAGCAGGCAAGTGGCCGTCTGCCGGGCAAGTTCTTTTCAAGATTGTTGCAATGCAACTTGCATCGATCCAGTTTAGGCTTATAACTAAGTCAAATATGAACTATAAGTTCGTATATGAATCTCTTCTCGCAGGGGCGGGACGGGGAGGCAGGCGGGAATGGGGCGTGCGGGGCGCGAGCTTGGCACACGCGACCTGGACCAAGGTGAACGAATGGCCCGATGCAGAGCAGGCGTCATGAATCTCCGTTGGCTGTGGTTGGAGCCCTCGACTCGAAGAGGACACATCGGAAAGAGCCGTTCTTGTATGGGAAGAACGTCGGAACCAAGAGCAGCGGATGGCACGGAGAAGGTTGGGCAAAGCCGTTACGCAGCTTGATCACCAGCAGGACGACTTGAAGCGTCTGATCCGGGATGGGGACCGCGAAAGCGGACCGGGGCAGGCGAGCGAACACAGCGCACAAGAAGTGAATAGAGCTGGTGAGCGCAAGGCTCAACAGCAATCACACCATTGAAGCTTTTCGGGGAGGGTTAACCATGAAAAAAATCCGTTTGCGACGCAGCGTACTTGCCACTTCCATGGCGCTGGCGCTTTTCACGCCACTCGCCTTCGCCCAGTCGGCACCAGCCGGCAGCGATCAGTCGTCCGCACAACAGTCATCGGGTGCGCCTTCGTCCAGCAAGTCGGACAAGGCAGTCGAGTTGCAGGGCGTCACGGTCACGGGCTCGATGATCCCGCGCGCGCAAGTCGAAGGACCGGCGCCAGTCGTCTCCATCAGTGCCCAGGAGATCAAGGATCAGGGCTTCACCACGCTGTGGGAGTTCCTCGATTCGTTGCCGCAGGTGGGTCAGCAGACGTCGGATCCGGCCTCCTGGGGTTCGAGCTCGGTCAATGCGCGCTCGGTCAACCTGCGCGGCGTCGGCCCCGGTTTCAGCCTGCTGTTGATCGATGGCCATCGCGTGGTGGATTACCCGCAGCCGCTCAACAAGCAGAGCAATTTTCAGAACTACAACAACCTTCCCCTCGGCATGATCGACCATGTCGAAGTGCTCGCCTCCGGCGCCTCGTCGATCTATGGCTCGGATGCGGTGGCGGGCGTCATCAACGTGATCCTGAAGAAAAACTATCAGGGTGACGAGCTGCAGATCACCGGCGGCACGGCGACGCGTGGTGGCCGCAACTACGGCGACATCAACTTCTTCGGCGGTAAATCCGGCAGCAACTGGCACATCCTGTACAACCTCGAGCAGTACAACCGAACGGCGTTGTGGGGCATGGATCGTCCGTACCAGGACTCGGTGTCCGATGCAGGCTATGGCGCATGGGGCCCAGCCTCGCGCATGTTCGGTTATCAGTACGACGCTGCCGGCGCCATCGCGCTCTCCGCCACGGATGCCAACGGCCACTACATCACGCCGCCGGCGGGCAGCTGCTCGAAGTTCACCAACTCGCAGCTGAGCCAGTCGCATTCGGTCACCACCAATGGCACGCAGATCGCCAGCATCACCGACAACGGTTACTACTGTTCGCAGCCCGCGCTGTTTCAGAACTGGGTGCTGACGCCTGGCACCCGCAGCCAGAACGGCTACATCGCCGGCGAGTACGACTTCAGCAACGGCTTGCAGCTGTATGGTTCGGCCGCCTTGTATGACACGACGGGCATCTCCAACACCCAGCTGCCCGTGGAAGTCACCGGCCAGTTCTACGACCAGAGCACGGGGCAGACCATCAACCAGGCCATCCGCCAGTTGACTGCGCAAGAGATGGGCACGGCGGCCAATACGCATGACCGCGAGCAGAACTGGAACCTGCAGGTTGGCCTGAAGGGCACCATGTTCGACAACCGGTTCAACTGGGATTTGAACCTCAACAGCCAGAAGTACACGGTGCGCGAAGACTATACGGGCATCAACGTCGCCGGCATGAACAACTTCTTCCTCGGCAAGCAGCAGGGCACCACGGCCGACGGCTTGCCGATCTACAACATGAACTGGCAGCAGTGGTGGAATCCGATCACCCCGCAGCAATACGGCCAGTTCGCGGTCAATGGCGAGAACACCTCGTCATCGTGGCTGGACCAGGCGCAATTCCGCATCAATGGCGATCTTTTCAAACTGCCGTGGGTGGACGAGTCGGTAGGTTGGGCAGCCGTGTTGGAAGCCGCGCACAACGGCTTCCTGCTTTCGCCTGACCCGCGTTCTGCCGACCCGACCACGTTCCAGAATCCGTTCGGCGCGTATCTCACCGGCGGCGGCACGCGCCAGCGCTTCTCGCTGGGCACCGAGTTCCGCGTGCCGATCCTTGATTCGCTGACCTGGACCATTTCCGGTCGCGGCGACAAGTACAACGACGCCAGCATGGCCGACATCGCCAAGACCTGGGGCACGGGCCTGGAGTACCGTCCGTACGACGGCCTGCTGCTGCGCGGCAGCTACGGCACCAACTTCAAGGCGCCGGACATGCAGGCCATCTACCTGACCGGCTCGACCTCGCCGGTGGGTGATTACCTCGACCCCCTGCAATGCATCAACGCGATCAAGTCTGGCCAGTCCAACAGCACCTGGTGCAGCCTGGTGCAGCGTCCGACCTCGCAGTACTACAACTTGAACACCAACGGCAGCCGCCTGCTGGAGCCGCAGACCGGCCACTCCTGGACCTATGGTTTCGTGTGGCAGATTCCGGGCGTGCAGGGCTTGTCGGTATCCGCCGATTACTGGCACATGGGCGTGGACAACGCGATCGAGTATCTGGACAAAGACACCGTGCTGGTCGACGAGGCCGGCTGCCTGACCGGCCTGCAGGCCAACGGTACGTCGGCGTTGTCGCCGTATACGGCGCATGTGCCGGGCTCGGCGTATTGCCAGATGGTGACCCAGATGGTTCAGCGCAATGCAGCTGGCCAGATCGTCTCGGAAGAGTCCGGCCCGATCAACGAGGCTTCGCTGTACGTCAGCGGCATCGATGCATCGCTCGATTACAAGATCCACACCGACGACTACGGCAACTTCCGCGCCGGCATCAACTACACCGACAACCTTTCGTACAAGCAGCGCGTGCTGGCTTCGGACCCGCTGCAGAACACTCGCTACAACAATGTGGCAAGCCGCATGACCTGGATCGCCGACTGGACCAAGGGCGACTGGAACGTGTCGATCTCCGGTGTGCGTGACGGCAGCATGCGCGCTCCGAACTACGCCGGCTGCGTCGTGCTGCCCAATGGCATCCAGCCGGGCATGGTCAACGTGCAGAACGGCAGCGAGTCGATCAGCACGGGCGTGTGCCAGGTAACCCAGGATGGCAACCCGGTGGCCGTGGACTCCGCGACGTATCGTGGCAGGACGCCGGTGTGGATCACCTGGAACACGGCAGTCGGCTGGCAGATGAATCCCGATACCACGTTGAAGCTCACCGTATCCAACATCTTCGACAAGGTCGGCTCCATCCCGTACTACGCCGGCGGCTTCGAATTCGTCACGACGGGTCAGACCGCCGATGAGTACAACGGCCGCGAAATCTTCCTGACGTTCGACTACAAGTTCAAATAAACCCGTGTTTCCCAGCCTGTGGCAGGCATGACTCTCCCCGTCTGACGGGTCGGCCTCGGTGTCCCCGAGGCCGGCCCGCTCATGACGGCAAGGGCAGGGGAGGCGCACTTCCATTGATGGGCGCCTTCCGGTGTGAATCAAGGAGTAGGGCGTATGTCGTTGTGGAAGAAGAAGGCCCGCGAAACCCGCGCGCCCGCCAAGTCTTCATTCGCTTTGCCGCATAGCCGCCTTTGGCTGGGCATGGCTTGCGCCTTATGCACAACAGCCGTTGTCGCTGGCAATCCACCGCAAAGTTTCGCACCGCCGGATGCGGCAACGATCGAACACCAATGGGAAGATGCGAATCGTCCTTTCGATGGCGCACGTCAAGCCATACTTGCGCAAACGCACAAGGCGGCCTGGCAAGGCCCGATGTCTCCCGACTGGAAAAGCCTTACCGCTTATCGCACGCCAGCGTGGTATCAGGATGCGAAGTTCGGCATCTTCATTCACTGGGGCGTGTATTCCGTGGCGGCGTACAAGGGCGAGTGGTATCCGCGCCATATGTACGAACGCAGCGGCGAGTACGCCAATTACTACCAACATCAAGTGAGCACCTATGGAGCGATGCCCCAGGTCGGCTACAAGGATCTGATTCCACGTTTCAAGGCAGAGCATTTCGATCCGCAGGCCTGGGCCGCATTGTTCCGCGCGGCAGGTGCGCGTTACGTGGTTCCCGTTGCCGAGCACCACGACGGCTTCGCCATGTACGACTCCAAACTGTCCGACTGGACGGCTGTAAAGATGGGGCCGCATCGCGACGTGATCGGCGAACTCGCCAAGGCGATCCGCGCGCAAGGCATGAAGCTTGGATTGTCTTCGCATCGTGCGGAACACGATTGGTTCTACGAATACGGCCGCAGCTTCGATTCCGACGTCAACGATCCCAGGTACGCGTCGCTCTACGGACCGGCACATCCCACCGAATCGGCCAAGGGTGCCGATGGCAAGGACGTCGACTGGACCTTCGTTTCGGACGCCTATCTCGACGATTGGCTCGCACGCTCGTCCGAAATCGTGCAGGACTACCATCCGGATCTGATGTATTTCGATTGGTGGGTCGGCCAACCGCGCTTTCGCGGCGCACTCGCCGAATTCGCCGCCTTCTACTACAACCAGGCCGCAACGCGTGATCAGGGTGTGGTGCTCAACTACAAGCTCGACAACATGATGCCTGGCACCGGCACCTTGAATATCGAGCGAGGGCAGGCCGCCGATATCCTCGCGCAACCCTGGCAGACCGAAACCTCCGTAAGCCCGGACTCCTGGGGCTACGCCGAAGGCGACACCTACAAGTCACCCGACGAGATCGTGCAACTGCTCGCCGACGTAGTTAGCAAAAACGGCAACCTGCTGTTGAACATCGGCCCCAAAGCCGATGGCAGCATTCCCGACGAGGCAAAGAGCATCCTGCTGGCCGTCGGCCAATGGCTGAAACTCAACGGCGACGCCATCTACGGCTCCAGGCCATGGCAGCGCTTCGGCGAAGGCCCAACCCAAGTCGCCGCCGGCACCATGCGGGACACCAAGACCAAACCCTATACGCCCGAAGACTTCCGATTCACCACCCACGACGGCCACCTCTACGCCATCGAGATGGAGTGGCCCGCGAACAACCAGGCGCTGATCCATTCCATCGCGCCATCGACGACGGTCCGAAAAGTAACGCTACTGGCCACGGGCAAGCCGATCGCATTCCACCAGAAAGCGGACGGTCTACATCTAGAGCTGCCAACGCGTCCGTCAGGCCCGCACGCCTATGTGTATCGGATTGACTACTAGGTTGAGGAGCCGGAGGTTGATGGGAGCGGGCCTTGGGGAGAGCCAACAGCAAAGGGGCCAGGCTGGCGCCGGTCATTTTGTAATTTTACATAATATACATTATGCGAAATGGAAGGCGCCGGAGACACGGCAGCAATTGCCTTGGCACATTCCTGGCTTGGCTGGCCGCCCTGACCCACGGAACGGGCCCATGCCTCGCCGCCGTACCCGCTTAAACTGGCTTTACGACAACGATTTGCAGCAGTTCACAACGCCATCCGGCCAGGTGGTCACGCTCCTGCAAATCGCCCAACTTCTGCAAGATCAGGTCAACTGTAGCCACGATTTCGCCGGCACATGGACTGGCTGGCGAATTCGGCAAAACCGGCTAATAGCGCCTGGTCAGACCTTCAAAACCAGCCAAATCACACCGACCAGTCTCCGCGCTTTCAGTCGGTGGCTGTCGAGCTTTGAGGGTTCCCAGTGCCAGCTGCCACTGGGCACGTACCCGACAGGACAAGTCCATCCGGGTCATATCGATACAGCTTCCCTTTCACGCACTGAACCGCAGGCAGTCCCGTCGAACGAACATGCTGCGGCGGAACAACGGGACTCGTACGCGCCACGGTCACGAGAGAAGGTTGTTCAGATGGCCGACTATCGCCGACGCGCGATCGTTCGATGATGTACCGATACATGGGAATGGTCGCCGCAAAAAGCACCAACGCCAAAGCGTAGTTAAGCCTGTCCCTAGTTGTCATAGCCTGCCCCTGTTCCTTGCGAACAGAGTATCAAAAGCGAGTTTGGCGGGAGAAGGTTCTGACCACTGGACCACGCAGAGAGGATATGCGGGCAGGGTGAGCCTCACTCCACTATTGCCCTCTCCCCTGCCCTTGGTTGCGCCCCTCCGGGGCTTCGTGGTCCTACGGACCACCAATCACGGCTCGCCACGCCGTCAATGGGCTGGGCGCCAATCAGAACGGCTAGGCCCGTGCAGCAGATCAGGCGGCGTGTAGTCCTTAGCCAGGGCGTTTTCCTTCCACTCTTGCGAGGAAACCGGCTCAGGAGACGAACCATTTGACCGCTGATGCTGATCCCCCGCCACATCGCGGGCTCTGTCGCTCGTTTCCACCGGAACAGGCCACGCGGTAACGACCATGGCATGGTCGCGGTACTTCAGCTTCACGCCGTACTGATGGACCTCAACAGTCATCCCCATATCGCGCAGCTGAGCAAATGTAAGCCGCTCGACCACGCCGCCCTGATCACCCTGCCACTCGATCACACCCCATCCTGGGCCGCCATCGACCGTGCCTACGGCAGCAAGGCGCGGCTTCGCGCTCCCCGACGTGTCGAACACATAGGCCACCTCATCCGGCATACCCTTCGTATCCACGGCCTTGCGACCGGCCACGACCTGCTTAGTCACCTGCTGAACAGGTGCAGCCACAGGAGGCACCGCAGACACCTGCGGGCCCGCGACCTGGCGCTGCTCCGCGCGCACCGCCGCATCCCTGAGCATCGGAGAACTCGAACTGAAAAAGCGAACGAACATGATGACGCCCAAGATAGTCAAGGGCACCATCCAAATTGCGTGCTTAATGATCTGCGCCCACACTGTACGACCACCAGCGGTGTAGACCTCCGTATTCGTCGTGCTAGGTCGCACGCCGTGATACAGCGGGAACATCGCTGGATCGTATTTCTTCGTTTCGGCACCGGTCTGTTCGAAGCGATCGGGATGGGTGCTCTGATAGTAGGTGACGCGGTAGCTGTTCTTAGCACCTACGGCGGTCAGCTTCTGAAAAACCGCCTTACGCTCGACGCGAGCGCGAACCGCCGAATGCAAACGCCTGTACCACTGCGACATCAAAACAATGTCCTGACCGTCGTGACGGTGCTCCGCAAAGAAGTTCTCCTGCTCGACCGCCATCGGCTCACGACTGGCCACGTAGTACTTGTGCGCCTCATCGATCACGATCAGTGCATCGTTCTCTGCAACCTTCGGCAGCTCAAGCACCTTGTCTTCTTCTACGCACACCAGCAATTCGCGCACGTCATCAACCGACATCTGAAGGTGCGCGGCAATCGCGGCGTGGTCCAGGCCGTTCAGTCGCGCAAAGACCTTACGACGCTTCGCCAATGCCGGCAGGATGTGTTCCTTCAAGGCATCGTAACTCTTGCCCGCACCGGGCACGCCTTCGTTAAAAACGAGCATAGGTCACCACTGGAAAAGAGTCAGGAATTTCCGCGTCAAGCGGAAGGCGTAGCCCGCGCCGATAAGCGATAGCCCTGCGGGAATCTGCAACTGCACCAGAAAAAATGCGAGAGTCGAACCGGTGTTCGCGAGGATCGAACCCATGGAGTACTGCGATAGCCACGACGGCACGCCGATAGCACTGATAGCCGACGCAACAAGGCCTAAAACCACGCCGATGATGTACGTCACGAGGTCTTTCAAGACCTGCACCGCCGCAACGAACACCGTATGCACTACGTTGGCGATCCACCCGGTGAGCTTGCTCAGCCAGCCAGTGCTAGACGACTGCGCCGGGAGACCGACGAGCTGCCCGAAGCCTGTGCCCAGGCTCGACAACTGCGAAGTGACCGTACCGCCGCCGCTACTGGTACAGGTCTGCACAAGCGTACCGGTATCGACGACACAGGCGTTTCCCGAATTGCCGAGCGAGCCATCGCCGCACACGTAGACCCCGCTAATGACCTTACAAGTGACCCCGGCGCCCTGAGCTTGGGCAGCGCGAGGCACCACCACGCCGAGCGCGAGGAACGAGAGCGCCACGACGAGAAGCGCACACTTAATAGATAGCAATGCGGAACGCACAGAAGGCTGCCACTCCCAGCACGATATAGCCGGCCATCACCAAGATGGCCAGGAACGAAGGGTCACAGAACAAAGTCAGGTCAAGGCCAGACGCGCCCCAATACTCGTTGCCAGCCAGGTGCCACGTGGGACAGGACGTTCCGCTCAGCGACACCGAAAAGAAGCCTGTAGCCGCTGAGACAATGGGCGAGATGGCTACCTGCGCCTGAAAGTTGGAGTACACACTCGACGGGCTATCAGTCCCCGCGGTGTACAGCGCGCCCGTGTCGCCGTCCGCGTTTCCGACATCACAAACGCCCGTATCACACTTGCTCTGAGTCGAAGACGACGACGCAGGCGTGGTCGTGGACCCGTTCGTGACGGTGGTGGTCGTGCCGTTCCCGGTGCCGCCCGTACCATCGCCCGTCGTTGTGCTAGTGCTGGACGTGGTGCTCGTCGTCGCCGGGTTGCTCGTCGTACTGGTCGAGTCCGTCGAGTGATTCGCCGAGGAACTGGACGACGCCGGCACAGTCTGTGCTGTCGTGCCGAAGGTCACACACTTCCCCGAAATCGGGTCACAGTCTGTCGTTGTGCCATCCGCGTTGTGGGTCTCCGATGGCTTAGTGAGCGACTTACTCCCGCCTGGTCCAGACCCGGCACACGCCGCACCCGTCAATACGTAACCACCACCACCCGACCATTGGCCGCCCGACATCGTGCCCGCGTTAAGCGCCATTGAGCAGCCGCCGGAGCAAGTCTCACCGATCGAATCAAATCGCTGCACCTGAGTACCAGGGGCGACCGCTTGACCAGCCGTGCATGACGGCGGCGGCGCACCGCAAAAACCAAACGTTCCGTAGCTTCCGCCACCGGGACCGATCAACTTCCACAGGCTGTTTTGGGCGTCCAAGACGCATTGGAACAAGGCCGGGTTATATGAGTTCGCCTGGGCCGTCTGACAAGAGGCCTGCGCTTGAGCATAGGTCGTGTCACCCACGCCACAGGCGAGCGCTGTCAAGGGCAACAGCAGGAGCGATAGCAATAGCGACGAGAGGAAAGCGAGCCTCGCCACCGAGAAGACGAATCTAACGATCACGGGTCAAGTCCCTTCACGACGGCCCAGCCGGAAAGCGCGCCCATAAACGCAAAGAACAAACACAGAATCACGACCGGCGCCCTCCGTCGTATTCCAAAGCCTCGTCAGACTCCGCGTCGTCCTCAACGTCATCTTCGCGATCATCTTCGCGGTCGAACCACTCGCCGGCCTCATGCAGCTTCTGGCCAAGATCGGCGTAATTTGTGTTGCGCCGGTAGTCGCTACGCAAGCTGTCAGCGGCTCTCGTTTCAGCGTCCGCCGCGTCCTGTTGCCGCTTGAGCTCCGCCTCACGTGCGCCGAAAAAGGCCGCGACCTTACGCCCGCCCCAGCGAGCAAACAACACGGCAGCAACGATCACAGCTGCCGCAATAAGCGCCCCCGTGATCGAGGTAGAAGACAGGCCGTCTATGATCTTGCCGAGACCATCGGAAGCCTGCTGACCAATGGTCCCGGTGCACTCCCCATTCGCGTTGGTGGAGCCGCCGATACCGCAAGGTGATGTACTAGGCATAAGAAGCTCCGAAAACCCCTTCCCTGGCTCCGCGCGCCACCGCGCGCGGAGGCAGGGAAGGTTCTTGCTGCGGGATAGCTGACCAGTACTTCGATCAACCGAAGAACTTGGCCACCTTCTTGCCGCCCCACTTGGCGAAGCCCACGGCGGCCAGGATCACGCACGCGCCCAAGATGGCCGTGATCGCCGTCGCACCACTCAGCCCCGTAAGGATCGAGCTGAAATCGGTACCACCGGTCTGCGCAAATGCGCCATTCGCCACCATGCCAGCGGCAACCATCGCGCCGGTCGCGACCACCTTGCCGCCCTTGACGATCTTGTACTTGACGTTCTGCATACCTTCCTCACTTTGTCTGCGTTGAGTTACTTGCCGAAAAACGAAGCCACCGAGCCGGCCAACCGGCTAACGATGTACATCACCACCACGCAACCCCATGACGACACGAAATACGTTGTCGCCTGCTGCGCCGTGGGCGTTGCAAAGGCGTCCTGAACTGCCTGATAGACGCCGTACTCGCTGCTGGAGACCATTACGTAGCCTGCGCACTCGCTGACCGGCTGCCCTGTCTGGGAAAGTGTTCCGTCTGAGTTGAGTGCTACGCACAGCGCCATGCCGCGAATCCTTAAGGCCGCACACGCGACCTACATTCCTCGGTGAAAGACGCGCTCACAGAGCCGCGTCACCTTGAACCACAACTCGCGCACGCCGAGGAAGAACACGTACAGCGCGAGCAATGCCATCACCGTGTTCATGACTGCGTTACGCTGCCGCGCTGCGAGCAGCAGGCTTGAGCGGGATGAATTCGCGCTCCATCTGCAACCGCCCGTCGCGGTCAAGATAGATGCCAACCGCCTTCACCTCGTAGTCACCCGGGGCGAGGAAATGCGAAGCGCGCGAGGGGTCGAAATACTGCTGGAACTCTTCGACCCGGCCCTCCCCTTTCACGATGCCGCACGTCTGAAAGCCGTGGCGCTTGCTGGAATCCTTCTTGTCCTCGTGGACGCGCACTTCGTTGTAGGCACGGAGCACGGTGTAATGGGTCTTCTCGTTCATGGTCGCCTCCCTGGGCGTTTAGACGGCTAGATTCATGTAATCCGTCTGCGAGAAGCCGAGTTGCTCGCGGACGATGGTTCGGAGGGTTTCAAGATCACGCGCCACGCCCTTGAATCGGCGAGGCACCTCAGAGCGCAGCACGCGCTCCTGGAGAAGCGGCCACACGTCGGGGCCAATGGCACGAATAAACAGGTCAAGCGTCGGCCCGCACTGCGTACGAAGGAACTTCAGGGCGGCGTGCGCCGTAGCATTCACCGTTCGCGCGATGCGCTCAGGCTTTGCCGCCTCCGCCTCTTGGGGCAGGATTTCCTCCAACAACGCGTAGGAGCCGCGCAGGAAGGCCAGAGGGCTATAGAGCAGTTCCAGCGGAAGAACGCAGTCCGCTGCCCACAGGCGCAACTCGCAGCGAATCCAACGCGAATGGCGATCCTTAAGCTGCTTGCCCTTCTCGTAGATGCACAGTTGCTTGCGGCCACGGCTTCCCACGTAAACCGAGCAACCTTTACCCTTGCCGTGATCGTCGATCATGTAGGTGTCGGCGGGACGTCCCTGCTTGGCGTCGAACTTGCCCTCCAGCGCCCACACATTGACCTCGCGGATATCCCGGAAAATCTGGCCTTCGAAGTCATCAAAGGCGATGTCCGCGCGCGAGATATGCGCGCGCAGACGACGGGCCTGAACCGACACGCAAAACCAATCATCGACCAGCGTGCAGCCGGCACCGGAAAGCGAAACGCACACGCCGTTGCCGTTACCGCCAAGGCCAATGCGGCCGACAACCTTGCCGTCAGGGCTGAAGATGTACGCGGATTCCGCGTAGAACTGCCAGCGCTTGGCCTCAACCGGCCCGACCGCGAGAGGCGCGTTCGGATAGAGCCACGCCACAACGTCCTGCACCGTCACGAGCTCAAGGCGTTCCGCTTCGCTCGCAGGAAACACCAGCGTGCAGTAGTCGATACCAAGAGCAAAACCCACGCGGGTTGGGGACTGAGGGTTTAGGCCCGTATTACTATCGGGCCTCTGCGAGCGACGGCGCGTTGCAGGCGCTCCGCCCGCTACAAAGTCATGGGTGCGAGCAAGAGCGGTCATCACAAGTACCCCAGGCGCATCAGGTCGTAGACCACCCAGATGAGAAACGGCGGGGCAAACAAGATGAACGCCCACACCGCGACCGCCCAAGCCCACTTCAAGAAGGTCTTCATGCCTCGCCCTCCCCTGCGCCGAGGGCTTCCAGCAGATGCGCAGCCTTGCCCAGCAGGAACATGCCACCAGCGCGAGAACCCTCGCGGAACGACTCCTCGGCCTGATCCAGATACGAGTGCGCGCGCTCGATGGCATCGAGGGTCGGCATGTCTTCGATCTCAACGCCTGCGACAGACGGGAGTGGCGCAAAGCTCATGCCATCACCTTGCGCATCGCGCGGCCGAAACGACGCCAGCGCGGAGAACGACGCACGAACAGCCAGACACCATGAAACGACATTTCGCCCATGAAGCGACCAGCCCAGCAGGCAGCAAAGCTGCCGAGGAAGGCGAAAAGGGAAATGCGAGTGATGGCGTAGGCCAGCGCCTCAACGGCGACGATATTCATGCCCACCGCTCCCCGCGAACCGACACACCCCAGCCCTTCTCGCGCATTGCCTGCATGTAGCTGGCCGCGCGCAGGCGCTTGTCAAAAAAGAAACTGAAGGGGCTGTACCAATCCTGCGGATGCACGCAGTCAACGCGGAATTGCCACGGCTTCAGAGGGCCGACGAAATCAACCAGGGTTCGAACGAGCCGGAGGCGGCGCGCGCGGCGCAGAGCGGCAATTACCATGCTGGATTCCCCGTTTCGAATGTAAGAGAGGCTCTTACAACGGGGGCATGTATAGTACCCTCTGACACCATTGTCAAAGGGTTTCTTACATGAACGCCGGACTCACGCTACTCGACCGCTACAAGAAGGCAAAGGGCATCGGCGCGGATAACGCTGCGGCCATTGAACTAGGCCTCACGCGCGCCACGGTGAGCGGGTGGCGACACGGCAAGTCGCACCCGGACGCCGAGAGCGTCTCCATCATGTGCGACGGCTGCGGAGAATCTGTAGCCCACTGGCTACCCCTAATCGAAGCCGACCGCGCTAGAACGCCAGAAGCCCGCAAGGTGTGGCTTCGACTTGCGCAAATGGCTGCGGCAGTAGCCCTGACCGTCGGCCTGTTCCCAGGTCACGCCGAGGCCGCAACAGTCGCGAAAATCGGCTCGGAAGCCGGTTCGCAATTGGCACCTGTATACATTATGCGAAATTGTTGAAGGATCTGGCGATTGGCACGACTGTTGTCGCTGTCCTCTTAATTCTGTCGTTTGTCCGCTAATCGTGTCATGTCCGCTTATTCGGTCATCTTTTGACACCGAGCTATTTGCGGCCTGGCCCTACCGGCGACTTCTTTGGTGCGCGAGCGCGTGTGGACGCCTGTGCTTTCGGGGAAAGCGGACGCTTGGGTTTTGCCGCTGCCGCATAGGCTTCCGATAACGCCTTTTCTAGTCCGGCGATCTGGCCAGCTTGCCGCGCAGTCTCTTGTTCGAGGTCACGCGACTGGGCGGCGACTAAATTGAGCTGGCCCTGCATTGCAGCGGCCATATCTCTCTGAACCCGTTCCGCGCCTTCGTGCCGTTGCTGCCATTGCTTGGCTTCCTGTCGAGCACGATCGACTTCCCTGCGAGTCTCCCGTTGAGATGATTTAGGCAACGAAGAGCCGGACAAATCCTCAAACAGATCAGAATTAGGGCGATAGGTGCGAGAAGAAAGCGCGGATTTCCTCCTGATTTCTAATCAGCGATGTCTCGCTGCATTATTGCCATGGCATCTCGGAAGTCTCTGGAGAAAGCTTTGAAACCATCACTAAGGAACCCTTGACGTTCATTGGAAGCGGGTTCGTTTGCGACCCTGTTTAGGTACTTCTCCATCCGCTCTAGAATGCCCCCAAGGGCCGCCCCGCCACGGAAGAACGACGCGCTGTTGTGCTTGTGGAGCTCTAGTCGAACCTGCCTTTTATTGAGCGTCGATGAGTCGTTTTGTTGGATTGAGCCAATGCCTTGAGCCTGACGACGGACTAACTTGACGTCCATGTAGATACGACCAACGTCAGCAAGAATCGCGAATCGAATCTTGCTTTGATCTCGAGCTCGCTGCAGTCCATCCTTGTAGGATTCGAGAACTCCCGTGGTCACGACACCTAAGACCGCGATGAGTCCCACCTGGATGAGCGCTTTGACCCACTCGCCTTCATTCCGGAGCGTTTCGAAGGGGTGCAAACTCAAATACATTGCGCCGCCGACGGCGCTTACTGCCACTACAACAAGGACCAGGGCGCGATATTGGTTCGCTTTCATGTAGTCCTCCCGGTGCAATAGCGGTGCGGAAATCATCCATTGGATCGCGAATTCGTCCTTCGACTGCGGTATCGAACAGTCTTTGACGAACGAGCCACCGTCTATCAGCCAATCTTCCTGTACTACAGGCCGTGACTCAGCAATGGACTGGCTTGGTATGTAGCGAGCACAGCATAAGTGTGTCATTCATGGCATGGCCTCCGCGGCCAAGGAAACTACGCATCCCGCGTCGAAAATCGCCGGCGACTCGGAACCGCTTGATAGCAAGATCCTTGATGCAAGCCGCCGCCCGCACTCGACCGAATGATCGCAAACTCGGACGAGGCCTCCTTGCACTACGCAAGGTGACCGACTGCCGCTCGCGGACCTGGACATGCAAGGCGCAAGGCCTTGCACAAGCAATCGCCCGTAAGTCGTAGGCCTTTGTTTTCAGCGTCGGATAACTGCCTTGGAATCCAATCGTGCCCCTGCAAAGATTGGTCCACGGAGGGAGCGGCATGACGTGCAGCTGGCTCTTACGGCGCTGGTGGACCAAAGTCGCGAAATGGCCAGTGACAAGGGGCTCTTGGGTCCGAAACAACTGGAGGTCACGGGCAACTGCCGTGCCGGACACCTTCGATTCAACGACGATGTCCATGGCGCCGGACTCATCGGCGAGAGTCCCGTTGGCTGCGAATGCGGACCGGCGGAGTAGTCACTAGCCAGGACAGATGGGAGTGCGCCCTACCCCCGATAACACGGGCTAATCGCCCTGCCTCGCATTCGGTATTGCACCCAATTGAGGTTGGGCGCCTGCACGTGCTCTATGCGTCGGCGAGTCCCATGCCGCGTGTCGCTGCGCCGGATAGCCGGACCACGGTCTTTCGCGGAAAGAATCGCGGAAGCACCGTGGCGACGCGCACGCTGAAGCGCCCTGGATAAGTGACCGCCTCGCCTTTATCGAAGGCGACCAATGTACGTTCGACCACCGACTCGGCCGTATCAAAATTCTTCTCCTTCATGCCGGTTTTGGTGCCCTCAAAGAAGCTCGTGGCCGTGGGTCCCGGGCATGCCGCCATCACCTGCACACCGTCACCGACCAGTTCGTAGCGCAATGCTTCAGTAAAGGACAAAACAAAGGCTTTCGTCGCTGCGTAGACGGCCATATACGGCACCGGCTGGAACGACGCATTGGAGGCGATATTGATGATGCCGCCCTGTTTAGCCGTCGCCATGCGAGTCCCGAAGGCGTGTGAAAGTCCGACGAGTGCCTGGATGTTCAATTGGACACTGGCCTGCTCCGCAAGGAGGTCATGGGAGAGGAAGGAGCCCGAGTGGCCAAGTCCCGCGTTGTTGATGAGCAGATCCACCACCAGGCCTCGCGCATCGAGCTCCTTCTCCACCAGTTGCGCCGCATTGGACGCGGTCAGGTCAATCGACAGCGCAATGCATTTCACCCCGTATTGGGTTGCCAGGGACTGCGCGAGGCTCTCCAGTCTTTCGGTTGATCGCGCCAGCAGGACGACGTTGGCGCCACGTGCCGCCAGCGCTTTGGCAAAGGCCGTACCTAGCCCTTTGGACGCGCCGGTGATCAGCGCGGTCTTACCCTTGTAAGCAAACATGGAGGTGTACCTCGGCAATAAGAAATCAATGGGATTTGGACAGCTCAACCGGCACGTTGGTAGTCGGTGTAGCCACGCTCGTCGCCACCGAACAGCGATTCGCCCTCAAAGGGGGCGAGCGGAATGTTCTCGGCAAGACGGTGAGGAAGATCGGGGTTTGCCACGAACGGATGGCCAAATGCGACGAAATCCGCGTAGCCGTGCCCAAGTACCCAATGGGCCTTTTCGAGGTCGTAATGGCCGGCGACGATGATGGGTCGACGGAAACGCGCGCGAATCTGCTGGCGGAATGCTTCAGTGAACTGAGGGGCGTCGTTCCAATCGGCTTCCACAAGGTGCAGATAGGCGACGCCCGTCGCCTGCAGAAAATCGACGGCCTCCAAGATGGTCGGCAAAATGTCGGGGCATGCCATACCGCGTGCCGTCAGGAACGGGGCCAATCGAATCGCGGTCCGCTCCGCACCGACTTCGCCAGCGACGGCATTGATGACTTCACGCAGAAAGCGCAAACGATTCTGACGCGTACCACCGTATTCGTCAGTGCGCGTGTTGGACGTCGTCCGCAGAAACTGATCGACCAGATAGCCGTTGGCGCCATGAATTTCCACACCGTCAAACCCGGCATCCATGGCGTTGCGCGCGGCAGCTCGGAAATCCTCGACGATCCCTTGGATCTCGCGACGGCTAAGGGCCCGCGGTGTCGGCGAATCCACCATCTCACCCAGACCCGTCGACGGATTCACTTTCCATATCTGCCCCTGGAAGGGCAAAGCGGAGGGCGCGACCGGCAACTCACCGTTGTGGAAATCGGGGTGCGACATCCGGCCCACATGCCAGAGCTGAACGAAGATTTTGCCACCCTCGGCATGCACGGCGTCCGTCACCAGACGCCAGCCGGCCACCTGCTCTGGGCTATAGATGCCGGGGGTAAAGGAGTAGCCCTTGCCCTGCGGCGAAATCTGCGAAGCCTCGGTAACAATCAGGGCCGCCGACGCGCGTTGGGCGTAATAGCGGGCATTTAGCGACGTGGGCACGTCGCCAGGCTGCGCAGTGCGCGCCCGCGTCATGGGCGCCATGACGATTCGATGGGAAACCGCGTGGCCAGCGAGGGTCGAGCGGGTAAAGAGGGGAGATTTCATGGGTGCCTCCTAAGGACAGGCACAATCTAGACCCTCTATAATCTGTTGAGTATCCACCACAAAGTGGATGGATAATCCACTTTTTGGAGATAGTCATGTTGAACGACATCGCTGAACTCCGCACCTTCGTTCGCATCGCCTTATCGGGCAGCCTTTCGGCAGCGGGCCGCGATATGGACCTCGCGCTGAGCGTGGTCAGCAAGCGTCTGGCCACGCTTGAACGCAAGACAAATACCCGGCTGATCACTCGCAATACCCGGCAGCTTTCGCTCACCGAAGAAGGCGCGAAATTGTTTGAACGCGCACAGCGCATCCTGGCTGAGGTGGATGAAGCGGAAGCATCGCTGACGCATGGCCGCGTCGACCCGCAGGGAACGCTGCGAGTGAGTGCACCCGTTGCGCTGGGACGCGCACATGTGGGTCCGGTCTGTCGCGAACTGGCGCGGACCTATCCTGCGCTGGCTGTCGAGTTGTCGTTGTCGGACCGGCTGGTGGGACTGATCGATGAGAACATCGATGTGGTGGTGCGCATTGGTACGCCACGCGACTCGGCCCTGGTCATGCGCAAGCTCGCGGACAATCATCGTGTCATCGTGGCAGCACCAGCGTATCTCGAGGCCAACGGCACGCCATTGCGCCCAGCCGATCTGTCGCAACACCAATGCCTTCACCATGGCGCTTTGCGCGTCGCCTGGCGGCTCCTTGGCGTCGACGGTGAAACGCAGGAAGTGAGTGTCGATTCGCGGCTGCGCAGCGATAACGGTGAGGTATCGCTGGACTGGGCGCTCGCTGGCTGCGGACTGATCCTGAAATCATGGATTGATGTTCAAGCCGACCTGCGGAGTGGACGTCTGGTCCGCGTCCTGCCTGAGTGGCGTAGCGAGGACGCCCCCGTCTGCGCCCTCTTCCCGTCCAATCGACTCGTCCCCACGCGGGTGCGGCTATTTCTTGATGCCATGGCTGCTCGTCTGGAAGGCGTGCGTCACGCCTGACTCCTGCGTCATTCGTTGCTCCGCTCTGCAACGAACGACGGTTCGTCCATACCGACCGCTCTACTCCATTGATATGCCCGTTGACCAGGCAAATGGGCTGGCGACGGTACTTCCTGCGGACCCGACGTCGATTTCTCCGGCTCATTGAAGACCATCAGTACTCGGGCTTTCCACCATCCACTTGCTTGAACGTGGGCATGCCTACAGTTCCCGAGTAGGTAATGACAAGAACTGTTGGTTCCTTGCCACTTATCCCGCGATGGACATCGTCCACGGACTCTGTAAATGCCTCGCCAGCCTTGAACGTCTGCTTCTTGCCGCTCGCTCTATCTTCGATCGTCAACTGTCCAGCCAATACATAGCCTGCGTTTGGCATCGGATGGATATGCCATGGCAAGGCAGTGTTGGCGGGAATGGTCAGTTTTAGAACGGTTAGTTGTGGAGCGCCCGTTGGGTACGAGGTGTACCTCTTGCCGTTCCACGAGCTATCGCTTTTTGCCAATACATCGGCATGCGCAGAGGCGACGTTCTGCGCATGCGCGCCAGCGGCGAACATCGCAAGTCCGACAAACAGTCCGCCAAGCTTTAGTTTGGATTTCACGTGACGCTCCTTGGATGATTGTTGCTCCCATGGTGCGCCTTCTGTTCCGCGGCAAGAATCACCGCTACCGCAACTCTTTTTTGCTCAAAAGGGCAAATTGCCGACGACGCGGCCAAGCTCAAGCTGGCCGTGAAGAGGCTGTCAAATCAAGACTGTGGCCCTGTCTGCTGATTCCACAGCATCCAGACCAATGACGCTACACAGGCCGCGCTTCATCCAAGAGCTCAAGGAATGCCCGCGGCGCCTGATCAGTGGGAAGCTGCTCCGATGACGCAACCGTGTATGCCACTACAAGCTCCCAACACAGTTCCGGTTCGGCGAGTTCGGCAATGCCCAGCGCTGGCAGCCGTGACCGGGCGACGGATTCGGGGAGCAGCGCTATGCCCAGGCCGCGCCGAACGAGTTCTGCCAAGGTTTCCAGATCGCTGACTTCGAATGCGGTATGCCTTTCGATGCCCACGTCCCTAAAGCCGCGATCAATGAGCTTGCGCGTTCCCCATTCGACATCAAAGTCGACGAATGGATATTCCTTCAATTGAGCTAACGGCACGTTGCTCCGGCCTGCCAACGGATGCTCTGGCGCGCAGGCCACTACCAACGCGTCGCAGGCAATCATCGTGGTGGCAATGTCGTCCAGCGGCTCAGCCACCGGGACAAAGGCAATATCCAGGCGCCCGCTTCGCACCAGGGCCAGAAGATCCGAGGACGCTCCCTGCGAAAGCCTCACTTCGATATCCGGATACTGCGTGTGGAACCGCTCAATCATTGCCGGCAGATCGAGAAAGGGCGGCAGGCTTTGCATCGTGCCGATGCTTAGCGTGCCTCGTCGCAAACCCTGCACGGCGGCCACTGCGTCGCGGGCATCGGCGATGGCTGCCAGCGCAACCCTTGCCTTGCCGAGAAATACCTTGCCGGCGGCAGTCAGGCTGACTTGCCGCGTGTTGCGTACGAACAGCGGCGCGTCGAGTTCAGCCTCCAGCTGGCGGATCGAGGTAGAGAGCGCCGACTGCACGATGTTCACGCGCCGTGCGGCGCGAGTGAAATGCTGTTCCTCGGCGAGGGCCACCATGTGTTGCAACTGCCGCAGTTCCACCGAGCTCTCCGTCATCACCATCTGCTTGACAGATTAATCCTATCAAAATATTCAATTTGAACGATGACTGGTCGGGGACTACTTTCCACGCAGTCCTTACTCAGGAGACTCCCCCATGGCCATCCCCGCCAACATCCTCACCTCTGCCGCCCCGCTTCCCACGCGCCAGCTCGGCCTCACCGACATGCTCATCACACCGGTGGGTTTTGGTGCATGGGCCATCGGTGGCGCCGACTGGGCAGTGGGCTGGGGCGCGCAGGACGACAACGACTCCATCGCCGCCATTCGTCACGCCGTTGCGCGTGGCATCAACTGGATCGACACCGCCGCGATCTACGGGCTGGGTCACTCCGAAGAGGTAGTGCGTCGCGCCTTGGCTGGCTTGCCCCGCAGCCAGCGGCCTTACGTGTTCACCAAGTGCGGCCTGGTATGGGATGAACATGATCGACTGGCGTCGCCGCGCCAGGTCGGCGCCCCCGCCAGCATCCGACGTGAAGTAGAGGCATCGCTGCGTCGACTCGATATCGAGCGCATCGATCTCTATCAGATGCACTGGCCAGCCAAGGACGGAACGCCGCTTGAGGCATATTGGCAAACGCTGCTCGATCTGAAGCAGGAGGGAAAAGTCCGCGCCGTCGGTCTTTCCAATCACAACGCCGTGCAACTGGCCGATGCCGAAGTGCTCGGCCATGTCGACACGCTGCAGCCGCCGTTCTCGGCCATTCGCCGCGACGTGGCTGCCGCCGAACTACCCTGGTGCCACGCCAATCAGACCGGCGTCATCGTCTACAGCCCGATGCAGTCGGGCCTGCTTTCCGGCAGTTTCACGCTGGAACGCGCTGCAGCACTGCCCAAAGACGACTGGCGCTCGCGCAATGCTGAGTTCACCGGCGACAAGCTCGTCGGCAACCTCATGCTGGCTGAAACATTCCGCGCGATCGCACAGCAACGCGGGACCACGGTGGCCGCCGTGGTCGTCGCGTGGACGTTGGCATGGCCAGGCGTGACGGGCGCCATCGTCGGCGCACGCAGCGCCGCGCAGGTGGACGGCTGGATTGCAGCCGCTAGTCTGCAACTGACGCGCGACGAGCTGGCCTTCATCGCCGAGGCTATCGTCACGACGGGCGCGGGCAGCGGACCCACTTTGCCGGTCGCTTAATCCCCGAAACACCACGGGCGTGGGTCCAGCGCCACGCCCATTCATGGCAAGACCGGGGAAGAACCAATGCATCGCCTGTCCCACGTATCCATTCGCCGCTTCCCTGTCGCAAAGCTCGCAGCATGCATGGCTGCGTTCGGCGTGATCATCGGTGGCGGCCTTCCCTTTCTTGCTGTCGCACAGGAGGACGCGGCGCGTTTTCATCACGCACCGCTATCCGTCGACGACGTGCGCAACCCTTTCGCCACCCAGGCAAACGCCGTCGACGCGGGCAAGGCGCTGCATGCCGCGCATTGCGCGGCATGCCACGGTGCATCAGCGCAGGGGAATGGCAACGTGCCGTCCCTGACCGGCACGAAGGTCAAGCAGGCATCGCCAGGCGCCCTCTTCTGGTTTATCAGCAAGGGGGACATCAACGATGGCATGCCCGCGTGGAACAGTCTGCCTGAGCAGGATCGCTGGAATCTGGTGAGCTTCGTGCAATCGCTGAGAGCCGGCGCCGACGCCCCTGCCAAGTCGGTCGCCACTGCCTCGATGACACCTGGCCACTGGCCCGCACCCAAGGCGCCGTTCACCGATTTTCGCTACGAATCGCCGGGCGCCAGCCGCAAGATCACCGTGGCCGACCTGCCCGCCCCTTACGCCACGGCATCTGCCGGCAATGCGCCGCAGCTGGTGGCACGCCCAGCCGACACATGGCCCAAGGCCCCACCGGGATTCAAGGTGGAACTGTTTGCCGACGGCCTGGATAACCCGCGATTACTGCGTACCGCACCCAATGGCGATGTCTTCGTCGCGGAAACAGCTGCGGGGCGCATCACGGTGTTCCGCGGCATCACGGCAGACGGCCATCCCAGGGAAACCCACGTCTTCGCCAGCGGACTCAACAAGCCGTTCGGCATCGCGTTCTACCCGGCCGGGCCGCATCCGCAGTGGATCTATATCGGCGATACCGACCAGGTGGTGCGCCTGCCCTATAAGGATGGGGATCTGCAGGCAGCAGCAACGCCCGAACCTATCGTCGACCTGCCTCATGGCGACGGCGGGCATGCCACGCGCGATGTGAGCTTCTCCCCCGACGGCACGCGCATGTATGTATCGGTGGGTTCCGCCACCAATGTCGACGACCCCGACACGACGCCAACAGAGAAGCATCGCGCGGACATCCTGGTGTTTCGCCCCGACGGCTCGGATATGCAGGTCTATGCCTACGGGATACGCAACGCCGTTGGACTTGCGGTTGATCCGAAAACCGGCGAGCTCTGGTGCTCGGTCAACGAGCGCGATGGACTGGGCGACAACCTCGTGCCGGATTACATCACGCATGTACAACAAGGCGGATTCTACGGCTGGCCCTGGTGGTACATGGGCGCCCACCAGGACCCGCGCCACGCCGGCAAGCATCCGGAACTGGCGAGCAAGGCCATCGTGCCGGACGTGCTGCTCAATTCCCACAGTGCATCGCTGCAGCTCATGTTCTACACGGGCGAGCAATTTCCCGCCGACTATCGCGAGGATATTTTTGCGGCGGAGCATGGCTCCTGGAACCGATCGGCACGCGCGGGCTACGAAGTGATACGCATCCCACGCCACGGCGGTGATCGGGCCACCGGTGAGTACCAGGATTTCCTCACAGGCTTCGTACTGCCAAGCGGCCAGGCGTGGGGCCGCCCTGTCGGCGTCACCACTGCCAGCGATGGCTCTTTGCTGGTGAGCGATGACGGGTCAAACAGCATCTGGCGTGTGAGCTACCCCAGGCCGTAAGCACGCACGCTCCAACCGCCTCCATGATGGAACCTCACGTTCATGTTGCAACTGAAGCACAGCCTCAAGACGCGGCTGGCGATGATTCTTGCTGCGCCCGTACTGCTCTGCCTGGTGATCGCCGCCATGGGCATCAAGGGAATCGTGGACGCGGATCAACGCGCCACGCAGCTGTATGAGCAACTGGTCGCCCCCAGCCAGGCGATTGAAAATTCGTACCGCGGCACTCTGATCCAGGCGATACAGATGACCGAGGCCATGTCTTCCAGGGACCCTGTGCTTCGCAAGGAACGCCTGGCTCTCATCGATAAGCTTCAACAGGGCATCGACCGGCAATTTGGCCGGTTTCTGCAAAGCCCGAAGACCGAAAAGCTAAAACCGATCGCGACCGCCATCGAGCGTGATCACCAGGCATACCAGCTGGCAGTTTCCCGAGTGCTTGGGTTGCTGCGCGACGGCAACGACGAAGCGGCGTTCGCGGCCGAGACCAGCGATGCCCGCCCCCACGGACTCGTGCTGTATCAGGACATGGAGAAAATCTCGCCTGAGCTCGACCGGGAAATCACCGCGTCGCGCGAGCAGGATATGGCGACGTACCGGGCCATGCTGATCGCGATGCTGGCCATCCTGCTGATCGGCGGCGCGACCTCTGGTCTGTGCGGCTGGCTGCAGATCCGTGCCATCGGGCATAGCATCGGCAACATCCAGGAGGCGCTGTTTGAGGTCAGCACCACGCTGGATCTGACCTGTCGCGCACGGATCGTGCGCATGGATGAAATCGGCCATACGGCTGCGGCGCTCAATCATCTGGTCGACCGCGTCGGGCAGGCGCTCGGCTCCGTACACGATTCCATAGGCTCGGTGAGCGTCGCTTCACACAAGATAGCGACTGGCAACGCCTTGCTCTCCTCGCGCACCGTACAGCAGGCCGCATCGCTGGAGGAAACCGCGGCCAGCATGTTGCAGCTCACGCAGACGGTGAAACAGAACGCCGCCAATGCGCATCAGGCAAATGCGCTGGCAGTGAACGCTGCGCAAATGGCTGATACCGGCAACTACGCCGTGCAAGCCATGGTGCAAACCATGGGCAAGATAAGCGAGAGTTCGATGACGATCTCCGAGATCGTTGGCCTGATCGAAGGCATCGCCTTCCAGACCAATATCCTGGCGCTCAACGCTTCGGTGGAAGCAGCGCACGCCGGCGCGCTGGGCCGTGGTTTCGCCGTCGTAGCCAGTGAGGTACGCAGCCTCGCACAACGCTCAGCCACGGCTGCCGTAGCGATCAAGGAGCTCATCGGCTCGTCCGTGGCGATCATCCAGGATGGCTCGATGCAAGCCGCGGACGTCGGCGGGATTATCGGCAACGTCCAGCAGGCCGTTAAGCAGGTCTCCGTCTTCATCGGTGAGATTGCCGCCGCCTCGGAGGAACAGAGCAACGGCATCGAGCAGGTCAACCAGGCCGTGACCCTGATGGATCGGATGACCCAGCAGAACGCGATCCTCGTCGAAGAAGCGGCCACAGCAGCCAGCTCACTGGATGGCCAGGCCCTGCAACTGAAGGCAGCGGTGGACGCATTCCGGCTGGCTGCGACGTGTTAGCAACAGACGGATACGAGGATGGGGAGGTGAAGTCTCCCCTCCCCATGAGCTCAGCCTGCTGGGATCAGCATGATCTTCGTGCGCTTGACTCCCTGCGCTTGTCAGGCGCGCTTGCCGAGACGGCGATAGATCGCGGAAATATCCAGTTCGCCGAGGCCCGCGTCCACCGCCTCCGACCATACCTGGTGGATACGCTCAAGCGCCGGCATCTGGATGTCCCTGGCGACGTCCAATGCCAGGCCCGCGTCCTTGACGCCCCACGCAAGCGCCATCTGCGCATCGAAACGACCGTCCTTGATCATGTCCAGTTTGACCTTGGCATACGGCGGTCCCAGCGGGCCGCCTTCGAGAGCCGACCAGAACTCGTCCGTGGTGAAGCCAAGCATCTCGGCCAGTCGGGTGGCTTCGGCGATGCCCTGCATCATGGTGATCAGCCATGCATTGACGACGAGCTTCATGCGCGAGCCGGCGCCCACCTCGCCCAGCCACTGCGTATGACTGCCAATCGCCGAAAAGGCAGGCTCGATCGCACTTGCGGATGCACGATCGCCACTGGCCAATATTCTTATCTTGCCCTGTTCGGCAGGTCCCTTCGTGCCGGAGACCGGCGCATCGATAAACGTGATGTCAGGGCGAATGGAATGGATCGCTCGGGCCAGATGCATGGTCGACCCGACACCGATGGTTCCCATCTGCGCGATGACGGCTCCTTTTGGCAAGCTCGCCAGTGCGCCGTGCTCACCGAGCAGCACGCTTTCGGTGATCGTGCCGTCGGGCAGCATCGTAATTACCACGCCCGCACCTTTGGCGGCTTCGCGCGGCGTGTCGGCAATCTGTGCTCCCGAGAGGCTTTCGGCACGGACTCGACTGCGATTCCACACACGCGTCGGAAAATCATGCTTGAGCAGATTGCTTGCAAAGGCGTGCCCCATGGCGCCAAGGCCCAGGACTGCGATGGTTGTTTTTTCAGTCATGCGAAATAGTCTCCGTCGGGCGAACGTTTTCATACAGATCAAGCGTGGTCGGCACACTCACGCCTGGCATCATCGCCGCGACGTGTTGGCGTTCATGGCACTAATTTGCAGCCATGCGTCTGGCACGCAGACGCAACACCTGCGTGAGCGCGAAACCGAGCACCGCCGCACCGGCGGCAAAGCCATAGATGGCGGCGAAGCCCAGGCCAGCGGCGACCCAGCCGCCGACCGGGCCGGCCACGGCCATGGCGACGTCGAGGAAGGCATAGAACAGGCCGATGGCAGCGCCCCGGCTGTGCTCCGGAATGCGCTGCACGGCTTCCAGGCCAAGCGATGGAAACACCAGCGAAAAGCCCAGGCCGGCAATCGCAGCTCCCGCGGCCGCGGCAAGGGCATCGCTGGCCATCCACAGTGTCAGCAAGCCGATGGCCTCCACCGCGAACGACGCCATGGCGACCTTGTAGCCGCCCACCCAGTCGATCGTGCGGGCAAACACGAAGCGCGCACCGACAAACGTCGCACCGAACACGCTGAGGCTGGCCGCTGCCCCGGTCCAGTCGTGCGCGGCGAAATACAAGGTGATGAAGGTTGCGATGCAACCGAAGCCGATGGAACCCAATGCGAGCCCCACGCCATAGGGAATCACATGAGCGGCTACGGCACGGAATGGCGAGCGTTCGCCGCTGACGATCGCGGTGGCGGGCTTGCGGCAGGCCCATGGCAACGCCAGCAGCATCAGCACCAGCGTCGTCGCGCCGATGGCGGAGAAACCATAGGCATGCGCGAGCGTGACTCCCAGCGGTGCACCCGCCGCGAGTCCGCCGTAGGTAGCCACGCCGTTCCAGGAAATGACGCGCGCCGTGTACTGATGACCGACCTGCCCCATGCCCCAGGTGATCGCTCCTGTTCCCACGCAACTTTCGGCGCAGCCAAGCACCAGCCGCGCCAGCATGATCATGCCCAGACTCAGGATGGGTTGCCGCGAGAGCAGCACAGCCAGCAACAGCAAGCCTCCGCTGGCCGCGCAAAGCAAGAGGCCGGCGAGCACGGTGTATTTGGGTCCGAGCGAGTCCGCCATGCGCCCGGCGTGGGGACGGCTGAGCAAGGTGGCCAGATATTGGGTGCTGATCGCCAGTCCCGCCAGCATTGCGCCGAAACCAAGCGTGCCATGCACGAAACCTGGCAGCACTGCCAGCGACAGGCCGATGGTCAAGTAGGTAGCGAAGGTGAAGGCAACGGTAGTGAGGATCGGCGCAATCACGGAGGGGCGGCGAGCCATGCCAACCACCGGTGCGGAGCAGGATTCAGTCATGGGAAAGTCGTGCGCAGCAAAGAGCGGGAGCGGGTGCCTAGGCACCCAGAGCATGGCGTCGAATCAAGTACTACGATGCAGCATGACGTGAGATTCACGCTGAGCCGCTGCCGACCCCGATTCAAAAGGCATCAGCGATACCGCCTTTTGATGAGGCCGGTCGAGTTCCGGGTAACGCGACGTATCATTCATAAGTGGCCTCGGAGCCTGACAGTCGCCACTGATACTGCGCGCGGACCGAGGCATTGAGAATGCCCGCAGACGCGAATGATTTTTGCAAAAATGGGCAGGCCCCCACGCGACGGAGAGGAACGAGAGTGGATTACTTCGCTGCCATGCGCGCGTTCGCTCACGTCGTGGAGCTGGGCAGCTTTTCGAAAGCGGCGGAGGAGGAAGGCATCAAGGTCTCCACCGTCTCTCGATACATCAGCGCACTGGAGAGCGATCTTGGGGCCTCCTTGTTCAACCGCTCCACGCGCGCACTGCATCTCACGGAAGCGGGCCGCCATTTTCACGCCAACGTCATACGCATCCTTGATGACCTGACGCAGGCGCGGCTGGCGGCGACGTCGCTCAATGCACGCCCCCAGGGGCTGTTGCGGCTCAATATTCCGGTGGTGTTCGGCTGCCGGCACATCGTGCCGCATCTGGCCGACTTCATGGCCGAGTATCCGGACATCCGCGTCGACGTCACCCTGGCCGACGAAACGGTCGAGCTCATCGCCAGCGGTTGTGATCTTGCCATCCGCATGGGCGTGCTGAGCGACTCTCGACTGATTGCCAAGCGACTGGCACCGCATCGGCGCACCCTGGTGGCCAGCCCCGCCTATTTGCAGACCTCTGGCGCCATCAAGGAGCCTCGTGATCTGGAAGACCATCAGTGCGTGCTGTTTGCCCTGCAGCCAAGGAATACCTGGCACTTCCTTGGGGACGACGCCAAGCGCGCGCCACCCCAGGAGGTGGCCGTGCATGGCAGGTTTCGGGCAAATCATTCGGAGGCCCTGCTCGATGCCGCGCTGGCAGGCCTCGGCATCGCGCTGCTGCCGACCTGGCTCACCGGCAACGCGATCGCCGAGGGTCGCCTGGTGACGGTGCTTCATGAATGGCATATCCAGGCTGCGGCCGGGCCGACGCCCGCCATTTGGGGGGTCTATCCGCCCAAGAAAGTGGTCCCTCCGAAAGTGCGGGCGTTCCTGGCTTTCATCGAAAAGCGCTTCGGCGAGCCTCCTTACTGGAGTCGCATGGATGCGCACGCCAACGAAGAAGCGTAGTGGAAGAAATGACGGCGCGCCCGCCCGCGCGTCGTTCTAAAAGGGGCCGCTTTCTTCGCGTCCGCGACCTACGCAGCATGCGCTCGCTCAAACACGTGCATCACGCCGCGGCCATCGTCTCGTGCATGGGAGGCCCGCGTGGCGATCCTTCCCCTTTGCGCAAAAATCATTCGCGTACAAGGGCATTCTCAGTGTTCACGTTTGCGCGCAGCATGCCGTGCGTGACGCGTGCAGCGCCCTCTCTTACAAGGCTATGCACGTCGCTGCGGTCTGCCATGCATAAGGACCCGTGCCGCTTGCTGTTCTGATCCGTCGTCTGCTTGTCATGCGCCTTACAAGCGACCGATCGACATGTCGCGGCCCCTCCCGACTCCGCAAGATAGACCTTTAGGCAAGCCTTGGGAGCGCATGCCGAACGCTCCTGACATGCGCTTGGTTCGTCCATCCCAACGAGAAGAACTCCATGAACTCTCTTGTCGCTTCGCGCCCCTCCATGGTGGCCAGGGCCATCTATGGCCTGCTGAACCCGATTCCGTTCGGCCTCTTCGTCGGCGCGTTGATCTTCGACGTCATCTATGCGCGCAGTGCCATCATTTTGTGGGGCAAGGGCGCCGCCTGGTTGATCACGTTCGGGCTGCTGTTTGCGATCGTCCCGCGCGTGCTGAATCTGGTGCAGGTGTGGATCACCTCCCGGCGCACCGCCATGGGCTCGGACAAGCTCGACTTCTGGCTCAACCTGGTGGCCATTGCCGCTGCGATCGTCAATGCCTTCGTGCATAGCCGCGATGCCTACGCGATGGTTCCCGCCGGCGTCTGGCTCTCGGTCTGCACGGTCACGTTCCTTGCCATCGGCCATCTCGTCATGGCTGCCCAGCACTCCACCTCGGGGAATCTCGTCCATGAGTAAGCTCGTCAATCAGAGCGCGTTGGCGCTGGCCTTCGTGGCTATCCTGGGTGGATGCAGCGAGAAGGCATCCTTCGAGCCCGCACAGCAGTCGGGCGGCGACCCATCACTGCCCTCGGCTCAAAGCTTCCTGGTCCCGCCGATGCAGGTTCCCGATGGCGTCGGCTGGAAGCACGGCCAAGCGCCCACTGTGGCGGACGGACTGAAGATCGAACCGATCGCCAGCGGACTCATCCATCCGCGTCAGCTTTATGTCTTGCCTAACGACGACGTGCTGGTGGTGGAGTCCAACGGCCCCGGCACCGAACCGGTGACCACGCCCAAGCAGCTGATTGCCGGCATGGTGAAAAACCGCTCCGGCAAGGGCGCCAAGGGCGGCAACCGGATCACCTTGCTGCGCAAGAACCGCGACACCGGTGAGTGGGAACAGCACATCTTCATCGCACACCTGAACTCGCCCTTCGGCGTGCAGTTGATCGGTGATTGGCTCTATGTCGCCAACACCGACGGCATCGTGAAGTTTCCGTACGTGAGCGGCGAAACGCAGATCACTGCGCCTGGCGTGCTCTTCGCCGACCTGCCCGGCACCATCAACCATCACTGGACCAAGTCCCTGCTGGCCAGCCCAGACGGCAGCAAGCTGTACGTCGGCGTCGGCTCCAACAGCAACATCACCGAGAACGGCCTGGAAGTGGAATACCGGCGCGCCGATATCCTGGAAGTCGAAGTGGCTTCCGGCGCGAGCCGCATCTACGCTTCGGGCATCCGCAACCCGACCGGACTGCAGTGGGATCCGCAAACCGGCAAGCTCTGGGCCATCGCCAATGAGCGCGACGAAATCGGCGCCGACCTCGTGCCGGACTATCTGACCTCCGTGCAGGAAGGCGGGTTCTACGGCTGGCCCTACAGCTATTTTGGTCAGCACGTCGACACGCGCGCCATGCCGCAGCGACCGGATCTGGTGGCGAAGGCCATCAAACCCGACTACTCCATCGGCTCCCATGTCGCACCGCTGGGCCTGCTGATCTCCAACAGCAACGCGTTGCCTGTGAACTATCAGGGCGGTGCGTTCATCAGCGAACACGGCAGCTGGGACCGTTCGCCGCTGAGTGGCTACCAGGTCGTCTTTGTCGCCTTCAAGGATGGCAAGCCAGTTGGTGTGCCCGAGCCTGTCGTGGCTGGCTTCTACTCGAAGGATGAGTCGCAGCTCTACGGTGCCCCGGTCGGACTCGCGCAAGACGCAGATGGCGCGTTGCTCATCGCGGACGATGTTGGCAACACCGTCTGGCGGGTGACCAGGAGCTAAGGTGAAACGTCGGTGGAACGGGCGCAATTCTGGAATGAACCAGTGACGGATCTGACCTATGTCGCATTGAACGCAGCGGGCCGCGGATATCAGGCAACCCTGCGTAGCCTGACCAAGACACCGCTGGCCGCTGCGCTGGCGTTGTCGGCGGCCTTGCCAGTGCATGCGCAGACGAATGCCGCGCAGACCACCCTGCCCGCGATCGAGGTCAATGCCAGCCGCCTCGATATCCCGCCGTTCGACGTGCCCGCTGCGCTCAGTGTGGTGCAGGTGGATCCCGGCAACGCCGGCCGACCCGGCGTGAACTTCTCCGAGGTGTTGGCCGGCGTGCCAGGCATCCTCGCGCGCGACCGGCAGAACTACGCGCAGGACGAGCAGATCTCGATACGCGGTTTTGGCTCGCGTGCCACGTTCGGCGTGCGCAGCATCCGCGTCTACATGGATGGTATGCCTGCCACGCTGCCAGACGGCCAAGGCCAGGTGTCGC
The DNA here is from genome assembly GCF_056399225.1 of Dyella sp. 01N448. NCBI lineage: Bacteria > Pseudomonadati > Pseudomonadota > Gammaproteobacteria > Lysobacterales > Rhodanobacteraceae > Dyella > Dyella sp. 01N448. Next base: position 106,955 of record NZ_JBFTQX010000005.1, read on the forward strand.
AGTTCAATCTCGACTCGGCCGACCGTGTAGAGGTGTTGCGTGGACCATTCTCGGTGCTCTACGGCAATGCCGCCGGCGGCGTGGTGCAGCTGTACAGCGCCGACGGCACCACCGTGCCGCAGACCACGCTTGGTGTATACGGCGGCAGTTATGACAGTTTCCGTTTCTCGGCCGATACGCGCGGCATCATAGGCCCGGTCGACTACAACATCGCCGCTTCGGAGTTTCTCTCCGGCGGCTATCGCGAGCACAGCCGCGTGCGACGCGAATCGGACAACGCCAAGTTCGGCATCGATCTGGGCGAGCAACGCAAGCTGACCGTCGTACTGAACCGATTCAGTCAACCTGAAGCGCAGGATCCACTCGGGTTGACCCGCGCGCAGGTCGACCAGAATCCGCGCCAAGCCACCGCGGTGGCCACGCAATACAACACGCGCAAAAGCGCCGAGCAGAACCAGCTCGGGCTCATTTACGAGCAGGCGCTGAGCCACGCCGATGAGCTACGCGCGATGGTGTACTACGGCCAGCGCGACATCACTCAATATCTGTCGATTCCGCCGTCGGTGCAGGCCAACCCCCTGCAGTCGGGCGGCGTGGTATCTCCGGAAACGCACTATGGTGGTGCTGATCTGCGCTGGACCCATCGGGGCGAGCTCGGTGGCGGTGACTACGAAACCGTGCTCGGCGCCAGCGGCGACTACCAGATCCAGCACCGCACCGGTTACGAGAACTTCGTCGGCAGCACGCTGGGCGTGATGGGCGCACTGCGCCGAAATGAGGACGACAACGTCGACAACGTGGCGCAATACGCGCAGTTCTACTGGCACTTCACGCCACGGTGGTCGGTGCTGCTGGGACTGCGCCACGATGAGGTGCGCTTCACCGAACACGACTTCTACATCACCCCGAGCAATCCCGACGACAGCGGCCACGTCAACTACAGCGCCACCACGCCGGTGCTTGGTCTGCAATATCGTCCAAGCGATGACCTGCGGCTCTACGCCAGCGTCGGCAACGGTTTCGAGACGCCCAGTTACGACGAGTTGGGTTATCGCAGCGACGGACAGGCTGGCCTCGCCTTCAACCTGAAACCGGCCCGCAGCCACAATGACGAGGTCGGCGCCAAGTGGCAGATCACCCGCGGCATCGAGCTCGATGCTGCAGCGTTTCGCGCTGACACGCACGATGAACTCACGGTGGCCACCAACATCAATGGACGCGCCACCTACCAGAATGTCGGGCACACGCGTCGCCAGGGCGTCGAGCTATCCGCTACCGGCGAGCTGGCGCCGGACTGGCGGCTCAGCGTCGGCTACACCCATCTCAAGGCGCGCTTCCTCGATGGCTTCCTCACCTGCACAACCACGCCCTGCCCGGTGCCGACCACGCCGGTGGCCGCGGACTCACGCATTCCCGGCGTGCCCGAGGATTACGGCTCGCTGAGGCTGGAACACGGCAACGGCAGCGGTTGGCGCGAGGGTGTCACGGTGACCGGCGTAGGCTCGGTCACCGTCAATGACATCGACACGCAGCGCGCGGCTGGTTATGGCCTGATCGACGTGGATGCGGGTTACACGTTCAACCTCAGCGACACCACCCGGCTCGACCTCAGCGCTCGCGTCAACAATCTCGCCAACCGCCGCTACATCGGCTCGGTCATAGTCAACGATGGCAATGGTCGCTACTTCGAGCCGGGGCCCGATCGCAGCGTGATGTTTGGCGCGCGTCTCCGTTTCTGAAACGACCATCGCCACGTAGCCTTGAGTGCTAGCTGAGACCTGATGCGCTGTGACTGGGATTTCAGGCGGTCGAGCGATCGCCGTACCCACGATGCCTTGCCCTAATCGACGCCGCCCGGCGGCCGCGCGAACTCAGCGCGACCGCCCACTCCTTTCACGATCAACGAGGTCCGCTCTATGGCGGAAGCCGGCGCTCGGCAGCCCCGCGTTCAGGCCGATGACGGTTGCGCGTGGCCCCAAGATATTTCTCAGTACCTATCGCCGAAGACTCAACCGGCGTGCCGACCAGCTAGGAAGCAGTAAAAATTCACGATTGGCGCCGCATTTTTTTGCTGGGCTTGCCAAACTGTCCTTCAATTTTATTTGACATACCAATAGCTCAAATTGCGCTAGATTGGGAGGCGAAGGTGACGCAGTGCACCAGCGTCATCGGCATACCTTAGACCTGTGGAGACTTGTGATGCCTTTTGTAACCTTCACCGTGCGGCGCGGCCTCAGCAGTGCCGACAAATCCCACTTGTCTGCGGCCATGCTGGAAGCTCAGGTGGCTGCCGGCTTTCACCGGGATGATCGCTTCCACCGCTTTCTTGAAGTCGGCCCGGATGACCTTCAGGTGGATGCCCGTTTCCGATGACGCGCCTTCAGAGAATCAACAAAGCAGACGCCGCCTGGACACAATCGCCCGCACTGACCTTCTGCGCGTCATCACCGTGAGCTTCCCGTGGGCGGGCTGCTCGCCACCTCAGGCGCCATGGCAATCATCGTCGGTCTTGCCGTCCAGAGCACATTGAGCGACGTATTTTCCGGCGTCGTGCTCAATGCGACCCAGCCGTTTCAAGTTGGCGACTCGGTAACCATCGGTGACACCCAGGGCAATGTCATCGACAGGACCTGGCGGGCCACGACGTTACTGAACAGTCGTGGCAATTATGTGCTGGTGCCAAACAGCGTGGCTGCCAAAGCCAACATCGTCAACTTGAGTCGCCCACCCCAGATTCACGGCATCACCGTGCGAATTCGTCTGTCGCCAGCCATTCGGCCTGCACTGGTGATTTCCGCCCTGGAGGACGCCATCAGCAGCACGACTGACGTCCTGGCTCATCCCGCACCCGTGGTCTCTGCGCTCGGGATACACAGAAAATTCATCGAATACGAAATCCTGGTCTACGTTGCGTCGGCCAACAAGAAGACGGGCGCGCAGAATCAGGTCATCGATCAGGTCCATCGGCATTTGAACGCCCATGGCATCTGCCTCGGGCAAGAGCAGCAAAGCGATGAGTTCACGGGCAACCCGGAGAGACTTCTACGCAATATCGAGATGTTCAAGTCCCTATTCGGCTAAACAAGGATGCGGTCACTCCGCTACTTCAAGAGTTTCCAGAGCTCGCGAAATCCATGCTCAGCGACCTGCTCGCGTTTCAGGCGCAGGAAGCCGAGCTGCTGAGGGGAAGCACCCATCAGGCAAGCGAAAAGGAAGGGATATTCCAGAAGCTGATGGATGGCTTGCGGCGGCTGCATGGCGTCGCGCGGAAATAGCAGGCGATGCTCTCTCGTGATGTCGCTGATTGAGTCCTGCCGGTTTCTCGCCTTGGTTGGAATGCCGGCCGCTTCACTGACGGCAATGCCTACAACGCCTGATCGCTGCCTAGCCTGAAGGCAATGGAGGCATCCGTCGCGATCGGTTGCGGGGAATCCATGGGCGTTTCAAAGTGACCACCAAGCCGATTTCCGGAAGGGTCTTCCAGCGTGCCTCGAATGACGAGTCGATATTCACCCGGATGCCACGCCGCGCCTGGCGTGAACGTCCAGGTCGTTTCGCCTTTGAGCAATTGAGCCCTGCCTTCGACAAGTCGATCGTCAGCCCCAACCACGACCAGGTAGTCAACATCGCGACCGTCGATCGGAGCATCGAGGGTGACGACGAGAGGCTGTCGTGAACCCGGGCTCACCTGCGACAGCCGCCACGCGGACACGACCGGGCCGTTCGCGTCCACGGGGCCTATATGCCAATGCTGGATAGGGCGTCCATCGAAAGTGAGGACGATGTCGTCGCCCTCGCTCAGGATAGGGCCCCATTGTTCGCGCGCAACCAGACCAGTCTTCACACGCCCAGGATGCAACAGAAGAGTCAGGATCTTTCCGTCGGGCGACCACAATTCCTGCGGGAGGAACGGCTCCCGAACCGTTCGTCCGTCGGCATGTGCCAGGGCGATACGCGACAGTACTTCACCTTCGACAGGCGCCCCGAAAACAACCGACAGGCGCAGAAGATTGGCGGGAACCTCGGCGCCCGAGGGCTGGACGAGAACGACCTGCGGCGTTGGCTGCCCGGCCCTTGCGACTTGCCATACCGCCGCAAGGGCCAGGGCCCAGAGCAATGGTCGCCAGCGCACGGCTCTAGTCCGAAGCCTTGATGAACTCAGGCATCTCTTCATCCTTCAGCAACATGTTGACGTACTGATGCTGGGGCTTTTTGCCCTTGAAGCTGAAATCGGGAAACGTGTACTCGGAGATGTGATCCGTCAATCGGAAGCTCAGGTCTTTGCCCATGGAGACCAGTTGCAGAGCATCGCGCTGCAGGTCACGGCGAACGACGACAAATGACTTGTCGTCGAGATTGTCCAGGCGCATCACGCCAGCAAGCGGGGCCTCCCCCACATCGAGCCCGGTGATCTGCCCGTACGGAACTTGCTTCTCAATGCCGGGGCGAGCGCGTGCTGCGTCCAGCTCGGACACTGGAATGACATCCGCTATGCGGTTGTAGTTGACAAGCATGAGGAAGTCCTTGGCCTTCCCCTGCCCGGCACTCGTGAATGAGACCATATCGGCGGGTGTATTGCCGTAGCCAAGTTCGGCCACCGTCTTCCCGCGCACGTGGGCGCCATCTTTCAGATCATCCAGCGGGATGATCACCAGCGGTGTGCACGTGTAGGCGGCAACGAGATAGGGCTTCCCGCCAAGGTTCGCGAAACTCATCGCGCGGATCGGCGCGCGCGTCTCGAGCTGGTCGTGTCCGCCATGGAAAATCTCCAAGGAGGTGATCGTCTGCTTGGCGTCGAACGGGTAATGGATACGCCGCAGCGTCGATGCGAACTCCTGGTTCGACAGTCCTGCGACGAAAAGCTCACCATCACGCCATTTCATGTCGGTGACGGTGTAGCTGCGCTCAGGACTTTGCTTCCAGAATTTCTCGTTCGTCGCAGGGGCGTCGCGAAGCGCTATTGAGGTTGAATGAGCGGCCTTCAGATCGATCCTGTGCGCTTTCTTGTCGCTAGTCACGAGAAACAGCGCCGGCGCCTTATCCGGACCGTAACTGATCGCTACGTAGACTTGCGCTGTTTTGGGACGAACCACCATGTCCTCGACGGTGACCTTTGCGCCGCCGACCTGCGGCGAAAGCAGCGCCTCCAGGTCGAGGACATTGAACGTCGTCCCCACAGGTTGCGGCGACGCCGGCGCAAGCTCGATCGCGTGAACTTCCGCGGATTTCCAGTCGGCAACGAAAAGGATGTTGTCGGGCCCAGCCGCGAGTCGTGAGATCGACTTGACGTCTGCGGCGAATGCATGGGCGGCTAGGCCAAAAATGCAGGCCATGGCAATAATTGAGCGGCGCATAAAAACCCCCTCGACACGACTATGGAATGAAATTCCGGGTGAACCGAAGTCATCGCCCGTCTTAGCTTGCTCGTTCTGCAAGAGGTGGTCGAACAACTTGGTATCTTGCGCCGATGCTAGGGAATCTCCAACGCTCGCCGCCAGGCGTTCTCAAGGAAACTCACTATTGATCAACTTGCACCAATGGCATTTCACATACCAGTAACGCCTCGGCCTTGACCGAGGCAATCGAAGGTCGGGCTCGCCAAAAACTTAAGCGAACGAGGAACCCACCGGTACACGCTTCGATGTTGTGAACCACCTGTGGAGCCACTGCCTCACCAACATGAAGGAGCACGGTACGTTTCAGCGCGCTTCATGCTGTCTTTCAGAACGCAGGATGTCTGGTGACCGAGTCGCCCATGGGTCAAGAGTCATGGCATCGATTTTCGCGCCCGACGCATCCAACCGTTCCAGGCTGGCATCAAGTAACAGCCAGTCGCCGCGAGAGTGAGTCGGTAATGAAGCCTGCGTGCACAAAAAGAATGAAGGCATGCGCCTTCGCCTTCGGATTGATGATGGCGTTTGCAGACTCGACCCTCGCCCGCCCCCTTACGCAGTCGGATCTTGTCGAGCTGGCCCAGATCGGTGCTGCCACCGTATCGGGTGACGGACAATGGCTGGTATGGGAGCAATCCTCAGAGAACCTGCTTGCGAAGCGAACGCAACGCTCGCTGTGGCGCCTTGATCTCACGCGAAGCGGCGGCAAGCCCGAGAAACTCACCACCCTTGATGACGCCGCGCCGACGGCTCCTGAGTTTGGGGCGGACGGTGCGTTGTACTTCCTGTCCGAACGGCCATCGGCGACGCCGACGATCTTTCGGGTCGCGATGGATGGCACCAGACCAACGGCCGTTTTGGCATCCGACGGCCTTGGGGGATTTCGCATCGCTCCTCGGGGCGATTCCATTCTCGTCTGGGCGGATAGACGGCCGCACGCGTCATTCCTCGACGACAAGGGCGGCGCGCCCCAAGCCATCGGCGGCGCACGGATCTTCGATCAACTTCCCATCAGGCGCTGGAACCAATGGGCAGACGGCAATCGGTCCCAGTTATTCCTGATGCGTTTGCGCAGTGGACAAGTCACAGGACGAGGCTGCGCGGTTGCGCCCACGCTGGTCGGAGACGTTCCATCCAAGCCTGGCGGCGGAAAAGAGGAGACGACGTGGAGCCCGGACGGCAAAACGATCTATTTCTCGCTAAGAGTTTCCGGCCGGATCGAGCCGCTATCAACCAATGCAGATATCTACGCCCGGCAAGCAGACTGCTCCGATGGTCCGGTCGATCTCACCGCTGCGAATGCAGCAGCGGACGACCTGCCCACGGTGTCGCCCGACGGGCGATGGCTGGCGTGGCTCGCGGCCTCGCGTCCGGGCTATGCCGACGACAGGCGCGTGGTGTGGCTTCGTGATCTGGCAAGCGGAATGATTCATCCGCTCACCCAGGAATGGGATCGGTCGCCTGATGCCATCGTCTGGTCCGCCGATTCGAGAACGCTCTACGTGACTGCCAATGACACGCTGGACCATCCTGCGTTCATCGTCGATGTTGAAGGCGGTGCCGTGCGGCGGCTGACCGCCTCTGGCCATATCACGCTGATAGCGGCCGAGCCCGATCGTTCGCTGATCCTCAAGAAGGATGGCCTCACGCAGCCGCCGGATCTGTGGCGTCGAGAAGCTTCGGGAGAGCTTGAGAGGCTCACGCATATCAATGCCGAAAAACTGGCTGGAATCGACTGGCCACAGGTATTTCGTTTCACATTTATCGGCGCCAAGGGAGACGAGGTTTGGGGTCTGGCGCTACGCCCACCTGAGCTGGCTCGCGGCAAGAAAGCCCCCGTCTCGCTGATTGTTCATGGTGGTCCGCAATCCTCGCTCGGCGACATCTGGTATGCCCGATGGCCGTTGAATCTGGCGCTCTATGCGGAACACGGTTATGGCGTGGTTTCCATCGACTTCCATGGAAGCACGGGGCACGGCCAGGCGTTCACGGATGCCGTCAATCGCCATTGGGGTGATCTGCCTCTTGAGGACATCCAGCGCGGCCTGGCGGCAGCGATCGAGCGCTTCGATTTCCTCGATGGCGATCATGCCTGCGCGGTAGGCGCCTCGTACGGCGGCTACATGATGAACTGGATCGAAGGCCATTGGCCGGACCGATTCCAATGCATCGTCCAGCACGACGGCATCTTCGACGAACGCGGGATGACCTACGAGACGGACGAACTGGCCCAGGATCACTGGGACTTCGGAAACCAGCCGTACTACGTCGCCCCCGCCGACTACGAGCGCTGGAATCCCGTCAATGCCGTTGCCCAATGGCGAACGCCGCAGCTGGTGATCACTGGCGAAAAGGACTTCAGAAGCCCCAGTGGGCAAGCCGTGGCGGCGTTTACAGCGCTGCAGGAGCGAAATATTCCATCCAGGTTGATCGTATTCCCCGACGAAGGGCACTACGAAGTAAAAGCGGCGGACACCATCCAGTGGTACGACGAAGTCTTTCAATGGATGGACCGGTGGACATCCAGCGCTGCGAACGCGAATCGAAGGCAGGCCGCTCGGTGAAGTCGATCCGGTGCCACATCCGGCGGCATCGTTGGCCCCGCCCCTCCGAAGCACCGCAAGTCCCTGACACAGCAATCCTTACGACCGGCTTATTAAATCGCTTTAATAAATCTTAGCTTTACCTTACAAAATCACTTTCACAAATCTTATGATTATCTTAGCGAAAATAAATACGATTATTTGGCGAATTATCGAATAATCATTTTGTTGCCAAATTGTCATTTGCCGTCATTACGGTGTCGCCCCACGTCGCCTCTTCCCAAAATCAACAACGGGCACACCATGACACGGCATATTTCGGCGCTATTCGGGCGCTCCCGCACCACGCTTGCTCTTTGCCTGGCCGCCGCGATCGCCTCCCCCGCATGGGCTGGCGACAACGCCACCGCCGACACCAGCGCCACGCCGCAACAGGCCAAGAGCCTCGATGCGGTGCAGGTGACCGGCACCGACACGGTGACCACGATCGCCCCGTCGCAAGCCTCCATGGTGGCCACCGAGCCGCAGTCGACCATCGGCCGCGTCTACATCCAGGAAAATGTGCCACCGACCGGCGACTACACCGACATCGCGCAAATCTCGCCGAGCGTGTACACCGTGACGCCGAACGGTTCGGGCCTGATGGAGGCGCCGGTCGTCTCCATCCGCGGCTTCCAGGACGGCCAGTACAACGTGACGTTCGATGGCATTCCGTGGATGGACTCCAACGACTTCACGCACCACTCCACTTCGTACTTCACCAACCAGCAAACCAACTCGGTGACGGTGGATCGCGGCCCCGGCACCGCCGGCACGCTCGGCAACGCCACCTTCGGCGGCACCATTTCGGTGGATTCGCTCAATCCGCAGCAGCAGTTCGGCATCAACCCGTACATCAGCCTGGGCAGCTGGGAAACGGCGATCGAAGGCGCGACGATCAATACGGGTGCCTTCACCAGCAGCGGTACCAGCGCGGTGATCAACCTGCAGAACAGCTCGTCGGACGGTTACCTCACCTTTGCCGGCCAGCGTCGCCAGACCGTGTTCGCCAAGGTGGTCCAGCCCTTGGGCGAGAACACCACGCTGACCTTCGTCGCCATGGACAACGAGCTGAACCAGTACGTGCCGTTCGGCGCCACCAAGGCGCAGATCGCGGAGCACGGCAACAACTATGCGCTGAACGACGACCCGACCAGCCAGGCCTACTACCGTTACAACAAGGACGAGATCAACACCAACTTTGGTTACATCGGCCTGCACTCGGCGTTCGATGGCTGGACGATCGACAACAAGGTCTACACGTACGGCTACAACCATTTCGGTTTCAACGGCCTGGATCCGAACGGTGAAACGCCGAACGGCACGTTCTATAGCGCCACCGACGTGCCTGGCCAGCACATGCGCAACACGAACCGTTCGTGGGGCGACATCTTCCGCGTGGGCAAGGAACTGGGCCCTGGCGAACTGCGCGCCGGCGTATGGTACGACCACCAGGACGACATCCGCTGGCTGTATGAGTTCGACGATACGATCAACCAGCTCAATCCGGTGATCGCGCCCGGCGCGTCCTCGCTGGCGCTGGCTTCGGCGGATCGGCGCATGACCGACACGCTGATCACGATCCAGCCGTTCGTCGAGTACCAGTGGAACATCACCGACAATGCGTATGTCATTGGCGGCGTGAAGTACAACAACTTCGAGCGCGATCTGAACGCAACGGTCAACCAGAAGACGGAAACGCCGCTCGACTATTCCAAGAAGTGGAATGCCACCCTGCCTTCGGCCTCTTTCCACTACAACTTCAGCTCGAACTGGACGGCTTATGCGCAGTGGGCCAAGGGTTACCTCGCGCCCAACCTCAACCTGCTGTACGTGCCCAATCCGGCGGTTTCCGATAGCGCCGTGGCGCCGGAAAAGACCACCAATATCCAGCTCGGCACCACCTGGACCGACGATCGCCTGACGGTATCGGGTGATGTGTACAAGATCGACTTCAACAATTTCGTCCAGAGCCAGAAGGTCGGCGGCGTCACCGAGTTCTACAACGGCGGCGGCGTGCACTACAAAGGCCTCGAGCTGGAAGGCACCTACGTGCTCGGCGCAGGCTTCAGCGTCTACGCCAACGGCTCGCTCAACCGTGCGATCCAGACCACCGACAACCAGTGGAATGCGAACACGCCGCACAAGACCGCCGCGATTGGTTTCATCTATAGCGACGGTCCCTTCTACGCATCGCTGTTCGACAAGTTCGTCGGCAAGACCTATTACACGGCCAATGCTGAGGACGACACGCCGATCGGCGGCTATGCGATCACCAACTTCGCCGCCAGCTACAAGTTCGATCCCCACATCAGCGATGTGAAGGACATCAAGATCGGCGTGCAGCTCAACAATCTRTTCGACAACACGCACATCAACGCGCTGGCCGGCGTCACGGCGGCGGACAGTACGCCGCTGTACTGGACCATTCCGGCGCGCAACTTCAACTTCACCATTTCGGCTGACCTGTTCTGATGAAACGCCTTGCGCTCTTGTCGTTGATGTTGCTGATCGGCCAGCCCGCACTGGCCGATGGCGTCAGCCCGAATCGTGCTTCTATCGAACTGCCGAACCTGCTGCCGCCTCCCCCGGCAGCAGGTTCGGCTGCGGCCAGGCAGGATCTGCAGGCCGTGCTCGCCGTACAACGGTCGCGAACGACCGACGAACAGTCGGCAGCGAAAGCGGATATGGAACGCTCCATTTTCCGTTTTGCCGACACGCTTGGCCCGGCCATGCAAGCGGCGACATTGCCGAAGACGGCCGCATTCTTTGAACGCGTCGCCGACTTCGACAAGGCCGAGGTGAAGGATGCCAAGCTTTACTGGCGACGGCCCCGTCCCCCAGTGACGTCCGACCAGGTGCACCCGCTGTCCAAGGAAAAGCCGGACGATTGGAGCTACCCGAGCGGACACGCCACCTTCGGCTATACGACGGCGATCTTGCTTGCCAACATGGTGCCGGAAAAGCGCACGGAAATATTCGCTCGAGCCGACCAGTACGCGCAGCATCGCGTAGTGATGGGCGTGCATTTTCCAAGCGACGTGGAGGCCGGGCGCCTGGCCGGAACCGTGATCGGTGCGCAGTTGCTACAGCAAGCCGACTGGCAGGCGGACTACCAGGCGGCGTGCGCTGAACTTCGGGCAGCACTGCAATTGCCGCAATCGCCCCCGCAAACACCTTGATACGCACTCAAGGCAGGGAATCTAACTGGTGCTGACCAACGCGGGAAAACGCGAACGGCGCGGAGCTGGTGAAACACGCCCCCAGAGTTGACCAGCCCCGCCCCCTGTTCAGTCGGGCTCGTGGACGGAGCCCGGCGAATGGATCAAGGTCCCGCCGCGATAACTTGCCCCGATCCGCGCCGCCCTGCACTCCCTTCCCTTCCCTGGGAATCGTCGAGCTCTGCGTTGGGCCAGAAGCAGACCTGGGCGATGGTCTTGGGACCCATCATTTCGAGAAAGCTTCAGCGCTACTTGTCTTCCGAAATCGTCATGCCACCTATGCTCACGCCGAGGTCGATACCTTGGCCTGCGCCAGATAGCGCAAGCGAGACCTGGCCCTTGGTGAGCACCTGTGCCGTGCCGGATTTCACGGCGCCTGCGCTGGCATCCGCCTGTGCATAGGTGCCGAGCACATCGCCAATCTTGGTGATATCGCTGAAATTGCCGATGCCGTTATCAATGCGCGATTTGCCGGCCGTCAGTCCGCCGCCATGGCTTTCGATCTTGACCTTCATGGTCTGACCGTTCGTGCAGGTAACCACGCCGGTTCCGCTCGTGTGCTTGTAGATCACCGACCAGCCGGATAGGTTGAACCGCATGGTGCATTCCAGGTTGGCGGCACTGACGATCTGGCAGAGGGTTAGCGCGCATAACACCAAGGATGTCTGAACGAGGCGTCGACCTTTCATAGGATGACTCCGTGACTGAGAGTGAGAGTTCCGGCTATCCATCGCATGCTGGGTGACGCGACACCTGAATCCTGATGACGATCACCGGGGTGAAGATCACCGATTCTCCATGTACCCATACCGCAGCAGCAGCTCATCGTCCCGCAAAGACGCGCTTCAGAAAACCGTAGTTTTACGCAGAGTCCGGCGTGCCAGTCGATCCATGCCGCATCGGATGGCGAAGTCGCTACCGCGCGCGCCATTGCCCTGGCCAAACCCGATGATCAGGCCCGAACGAGGGATTCGAGCATCGGCGACATGGCAATGTGCCGTTGTGGAGAACGTATCGGCTTGGTCCATGTCTGGCCAAGCGATCTCTGAGTAAACGATGGTCAGGGCATGGTTACAGAGAAAAAAGCAGCAGACGCTTCGATCTGCGCGTCGTCCATTTTTGATGCAACCTCGGTCATCGATCCCGGCTTGGGCGGTGCGGCTCGGGCCCTTGCCTGGAATTCGTGAATCCGTGCGATCAAGAATGTCTTTGGCTGGCCCGCAATGGACGGAAAGCGCGCGCCGTTACCTTGCCCGGATGGGCCGTGGCAACTAAAACAAGAGGGAACGCCATGCGTGCCCCCGCTTTCGGCAAGCCGCCTGCCAGCCGAAATCATCTCCGCCGAGGGAACATGCTGTGCCTGCGCAAGCGGTGGATGTTGCCCTGAAAAATACGTTGCAAGCGCGTGCATGTCGTCCTCGGAGAGCCTTTGTGCTACCGGTTGCATGACGACGCTGGTTCGAGTCCCGTCCTTGAACATCGACAGGGCGTGCGCGAGGTAGTCCGCATTCATGCCGGCCAGGCGAGGCGCACCCACTGCATCGGAACCCGCCCCGCGATCGCCGTGACAGCTCACGCACAGGGCGACAGGAGGTGCCTGGGCCGCCAAGATCGTGGTGGCGGTGGACGTGGCTGATGGTCCGGCCATCGCAAGTGCTGGCAGCAATGCGAGCAGGATGCAAAGGGTGACGACTCGACTTAGTCGGCCAGAGGGAGATTCGTCCTTGCCATGCCGAGTGTGCGGGAACCCGAGATGTCGCCAAACATGGGGAGTAGGCATTGTTCTGCACTACATGAAAGCGGAGTGCCGACGATACACCGGCTACCTGTTTCGATGCCGCGCATGCGCATCGTTATCGTTTGTGCCTTCATCGCGCTCCCTGGAGACGCAATGTGACCGGGCAGTCGGCAGACAGTCGTCCAGCTGTTCGCATCAACGCCGGGCCGGAGTTCAACGGGCTCGCGTATGGCGGAATCTCGCTGACGCTCACGCCACGCGAGCGCAAATAGATCGTCGGATCGAATGGTGGTTGGCGATCCTGGTTCGAATACGCGCATCGCCCGCATGAAGCCATCGACCGTATCGCTCGCGAGCAAAGGTGTGACCTCATCGTGATGGGTTCCCATGGCCGCTCGGGGATGGATCGCCTTTTACTGGGTAGCGAAACCAACAAACTGCTTCTGAGTACGGAAGTGCCTGTCCTTGTGTGTCATTGAGATCGATGATGGAACGAGAACGGCAGCGCACTGCACGATGCGCCGTGGCCCGATCACGCGCGCGTCCTCGCATCATCGTCCCGCGCTCTTGTGTTCACCACGCAACAACTAACTAGCCAGCGCCTTCGTCGACTCCCGCCTGCTTTCGCCAGCGTGCCGGGGTCACGCCCATGTGCAGCTTGAAGGCTCGCTGGAAGGCGGCTTCGGACTGATAACCGATGGCTTCAGCAATGGCGCCGGTGGAGGCGTTCGTTGTTCGCAGTTCGTTCGCCGATAGTGTCATGCGAATATCCGTCAGCAAGTCGCTGGCCGACATGCCGAGTTTTTCCTGGAACAGACGGACGAACGTCGCCCGCGACATATTGCACTTCTGTGCGAGCAGCGGAAGCGTCCACGGATGTCCGGGGTTGTGGAACATGGCATCCAGTGCCGGAGCAAGCCGCGGATACCCCGCCAATGCCAGCAGCCCGGCGGGCGCTTCGCCCGACGCACTGGCAAACCGCAGTGTCAGGGCAAACAAGGCAGTCGACAAGGCGTCGAGCATCGCGCGTCCACCCAGGAAATCAGCACCACTCTCGGCTTGCATGAGCGCCATGAGGCTGTGTAGCGCTGCGCCGCTTTCCTCGCCGTCCGATATTGCCGCGGCAACGCCGGTGCGCGCGATGAGGCGCGCCGGAAGATAGCGGCGCAGGAGACGCGCATGCGGGGGCGACAGCACAAAGCGTCCGCACAGCATATCCAGCCGATCACCCCTGCCTGCGTTGTGACTGAACACCAGGTTGGCGGCAACGCGAGTCTTTGCGGGCTTGGCACGAGCTCCGCTGCCGTCGTGCAAGCTATGCGCTTCACCATGGGCCAACAGCAGGATGTCGCCAGCTTCCAGAACTTCGGGCTTCCCTCCATCGGGATCGACCAAGGATGCCGAGCCACTCAGGACGATGTGGTAGGCCATCTCGCCGCTTGCAAAAGCCGCCTGATCAATACGCCAGGGCGCTCCGTATTGGCAGCGCAAATCGAGCTGCCCGTGCACCGGCGTCACTTCCAGCAATCGGCTCAACCAATCGAGCGGTGGAGACATGGCCCATCTCCTTTGATACGTTTGAGCATGTTATCAAGACGATTCTATATTAATCGTCTCAGCAGTCCTTCGTAAAGTGGCTCCGTCGCACAGATCAACCCGAGCGGATGTGACGCCGCCCTGGTGGCCCGATGCACACCACGCGACTTCTGCCAACCCATCTCACGAAGGAAAAGCCATGAACGCCCTCCTCCAGCTTCTTGCCAAATCCGGCCTGTTGAAGAAAGACCTCGATTACCACCTGCTTCGTGCTGCGATGGTCGTCATCTTCGCCTGGTTCGGCTACGACAAATGGTTCCAGTCCGAGATCACCGCACTGGCACCGCTGATCATGCACGGGCCTCTGATCTTCTGGACGATCCCGGTGCTGGGCATCCACGGCACCGCCATCCTTCTTGGCACTGCCGAATGGACGTTCGGTTCGCTGCTGCTGTTGGGCTTCTGGAACAAGAAGCTGGGTGTGTTGGGCGCGCTCGGCTCTATCGCCACCTTCATCTCCACCCTGACGATTCTTCCGTTCGTACCCGATGGCTGGGACGCTGGCGCCGGCGGCTTTCCCGCGATGGCGATGAACGCAGCCTTCCTGTTGAAGGACCTCGTGCTGCTAGTCGTATCGGTCTATCTGCTCAGGGAAGACGTGATCCGCGCGTTGAATCTTCCGCGCAAGCATTGATGGTCGCGGCCTGCTTTCGAGGTCGTACGGCGCGGGAGGCTATCGAGCCTCCCCGTTGCCGCGTGTCGAACAAATCAGGCAAAGGCATGGAGCTCACGCCGATCCCATGACTCGCTTCAACCAATCGAGTGCGCCGCCTACCGAACGAAAATCGTCAAGGCTTCGCGCGGGAATCCCGGGATAGGCGCCTGCGGCCATATCGGCGAGGGCGCGACCGGGACCCAGTTCCAGAAAGACGGTGGCGCCCGCCTCCACGCAACCCGCCAGGCACTTTTCCCATTGGATGGGATGCGATATCTGCAAAGCAAGCTTGTGGATATCGGTGCAGGCATCCAAAACGGGATCGCCATCGATGCCACTGAAGAGACGAACCTTCGGTTGGCGTGCGGTTTGAAGATGGACGTCTGCCAGCGCGCGGTCAAAAGCGACAGAAGCGTTGGCAAGCAGATAGGTATGGGAAGGCACGTTCACGGGAATCGACGAAACGCGTAAGGCGCCATGTTGGGTGGCTTCGTGCGCGATGAGGTCCAGTGCGTCCTTTTTACCGGCGAGTACCCAGGCGTTGGCGGGATTGCAAATCGCAATGGCTGCTTCGCGACCTGCGCATAATTGATCGACGCTCGCCCGATCCAATCCACGAATAAAGAGCATGCCTTCATCGCCATGGCTTTGGGCATCCATCAGGCAGGCCCGTGTGTCGATGAGGTCGAGCGTGTCGACGGCTCCTGTCAATCCCGTCACGCCCCAGGCGGCGACTTCGCCCACACTGTAGCCGGCCACACAGCGCTGGCCCGGAAGTGCGCTATCGAGCAGCGCTGCTGCGGACAGTGCCTGGAGCGCGCATAGCAGTTGTGCCGTCCGATTGAGGTGGAGTGTCTCCTGGTCGGCTTGCCTTACCAGGGTGCGGGGATCGCTGCCGAGCTGCGCCGAGACATGCGAAAACAATGAAGCGGCTTGAGGTGCGTCGCCTGTCAGCTCGAACATGCCGGCGTGTTGACCGCCCTGCCCGGAACAAAGAATGGCCAGTGCCATGCTTTACCTCATCTCAGCGGCAGAGCGATGCGATGGCAGCTGTTCCAGTGCCATGGCGAAGACGCTCATGGCGAGTAGGTCTGCCGCACCACCCGGACTGAGTCGGCGCCGGACAAACGCGCGATGAATGCGTTCGGCACGTACCTGCCACGCCGGATCGCCGACGCCGCCTTTGTCGAGAAACGTTTGCGCTGCTTGCTGCGCAAAACGCAGACCCTCCGCGCCGCCGCGATGCAACAGGTTGGTGTCTTCGATGGCGGCAATCAGGGCAAAGCACGCCTGTACGCGCGCCGCTTCGAGATGGCCCGGCGCAAGGCGTTGCGCATCGTGCAGTGCAGGCAGTCCAACTTCATAGATGCTGGGGAAACCTTGCGCTGCTTCCTGGCGAGCACCGCCGGCACCATAGCGCGCGCCGGCCATTTCGCCATGGCTATCGGGGAGTCTCGGACCGGCAAGGATCTCCCTGCCCCATCGACGCTTCACCACGGTGCCCAAGGCTTCACCCGCATCGACAAGGCCGGCTTCTCGCAAGCCTGCCGCCGCGCAGAGCAAGCCGACACCAAAGATCGCGCCGCGGTGCGTGTTCACGCCACCGGTGGCAGAGAGCATGGCGCGTTCGGCGCGCAAGCCGATCTTGCGTAGTGTTGTCATGGAGGCATTGTGCATGCCCGCTTCGGTCAAGGCGGCAATGTAAGGCCGCAGAGCCGATGCGCTCCGCCTGAAGGTGTCGGCGTCCATATCCAGATGGCTCCCCGTATCGACATGACTCACCAGGCCAGGCTTGGGCCACGTCTCGATTTCCAGTATCAAACTGCGCTCGGCCCATGCCGCCACGCGCTCCTGGAAAGACTGAACAGGCAGGCGGTCGGCCAGGAGAGCATGCGACGCAGCGGACATGCGAGCATTCATGATGCGATTCCGATGAACGATTCACGCCGACACAGGATCACGTCAGCAGCCCTCTTGAGGATCAGCTCAGGCACGCCGGAGTGCAGTTCGCGCCAATTCACGCCGGCGCCATCGGCACGCAGAAGTTCACCATCGATTCGTACCGGTGCGTGCGAATCGATATCAGCCAGGTCCGAAAGAAACCAGCTGATCCGATTGCGATCTGGAAGCGTCCAAACGATATCGAGATCGGAGCGCGGGCTCAGATAGGTCAGGCCTGTCAGCCGCTGCCATGCCAGGCTGCCGAACACACGAGCCTCCACGCCATAGGCCCCTGCGTGAGTTGCCAGTTGCCGCAGGCTCGGTCGCCACGCAGCTGGTGCCGTATCGACGCATTCGGCCAGTGTGGGCAGCGGGGTCGCGGCAACCATATCGTCGGCGGCCATCTGTATGGCTATGCGTCGCTTGCCTGCCGAAGGCGGCAGCGGCAAGCCAAGCGGCAACCCGTCACTGTCGCCGGGCGCGGGGCGACGCACGATGAGTGGCCAGCCGCGAGCTACCCAACCGGGCAGCAACGGCTCATTCGCCAAGTCGCTACGTGACGCCAGCAACGCGTTCCACGCAGCGGAACTGACGTGAACCAGCCGGTGTCGCTGCAGCAGCGGGTCAGACTGAGGCGCGTGCAAGTTCATGGACACGCCTCGCGATATCGGCAGCCTTGGGGCGACCGTTGCGTTGTGCACCAAGTTGGTCGCGGTTGTCTTCGCGCTCGGCCGGACGGGACAGTTGCGCCTGCAGTTGGTCGGCGAGCGAACTGGCCGGGTCCAGCGTGACAGCCACAGCGCCCGTCTGAAACAGGTTGTCCAGACCAGGCGCAAAGACCGGCGTGGACCTGGCCTTCTCCTCAAGCACGTCGATGGACAATTTGGTCACGCGCGACATGGAAGGAAGATCCATCACCGCCGGCTCCGCACCGGGCAGCGCCAGCAGCGTGCGTGTTGCCAGCGCCGTGGCGATGAACGCCCCCGCGGCTGTATGGCCATAAAGCAGGCCGACCGTGGGGTGCCCCAGCTTGTCGGCGAGTATCAGGCACTTCGCCAGATGCGCCAGGAACTCATTGATGCCCAGCAGCTCGTCGCGCTTGCTCATGCGCTGGCTGCCGCTGTCGATCAACACCAGGATGGGCTCGTTGCTACCTGACTTGATGACTTCGATGACGTCACTGGCGAGCCTGGCGGCCTCTTCCACGCCGACAGGCGTTTGACCTTCGACGCCGATCACGGCGATCGAACCACCCTCCGGGAGACGGCCCTGCCCGGATATCAGGCCGCCCACACGGACGACGTCGTGGCCACCAGGAAACAGCGATGCAAGAATCTTATCGAGCGTCATGACGAAGCTCCTGAAGTCGATCGGCCAGCGCAACGAATGCCTCGTAGGACATGGCGGGAATGTTTTCCGGCTCGCTCGCGCCCAATAAGCGCCAGATGTCGAGCGCATCGGCGCAAGCGCCAAAGTCGCCGATACGCTGTGCAAGGCGAGCCTGCTCCGCCTCCAGCGTGGCCAGCGTCGGCGCCGACACAAGCTCGATGAGATAGCGGGCGGCATCCCGGAAGCTGTCGATGGTGTCGTCGGCAAACACGTCCGCACCGCCGATCAGGCGCCGATGTTTGCCGCCCATGGTGCGCCATACCAGGGCGCGGTCCCTGGAGTCGAATTCCTCTACGCCACGATTGGTCTCAATGACTTCCGGCCCGGAAACACTGATGCGTCCCTGTTCCGACACCGCCAGGGCCGAACAGCAGCCCGCAATCAATCCGCCACCGCCGTAGCATCCTGCTCGGCCACCCACCAATCCCACCACGGGCACACCGGCGAAGCGCGCTTCCATCAAGGCGCGCATGATCTCGGCAATCGCCAGTTCACCGGCATTCGCTTCCTGCAGGCGCACACCACCGGTGTCCAACAGCATAAGCACCGGCACCGAGGCGATATCGCGGGCGGCACGCAGCAGTCCTGTCAGTTTGGCGCCGTGTACTTCGCCAAACGCGCCGCCCATGAAACGGCCTTCCTGCGCGGCAACGAACACGGGCGCGCCATCGATCCGGCCGTGCCCTACGATCATGCCGTCGTCAAACTGCTCGGGCAGGTTGAACAGCGCCAGGTGCGGACTTGTCTCGCGCATCTCCGGGCCGATGAATTCCACGAAGCTGTTCGCGTCGAGAAGACCTTCTACACGCTGTCTGGCTGAGGCCTCGTACCAGCTATCGGTTGATACAAAGGACTGGAGTCCGAGTTTCGTATTGTCCAGGGCAAGCGTGCTCATGTGTGATCTCCTTCCAGGGCGCTAACCGCCTGCGCCAGTCGAAGAGCGACCGTGTCGGGTCGCGCGCCACCGTCGTTGACCGAGAGCTTCAGCCCTCCCGGCGAGCGGCGTTCGACGAAGTCGGAAATCACGGCCTGCCACACGTCGCCGAAACCTTCTGCTGCCGTGCGAATGTCCACTTCACACTCCCCATCGGGAAGTATGCGTTCGACCAGCACCTCCAGATTTCCGGAGGCCACCACGCCGACGATGGCCTGTCGCCTTGTGCCCTTTGCGCGCTGCTGCGCCTTGTTGCGGTAGTTGAGTGTTTCCACGATGGGTCTCCTCACCAATTTCGGAATTTGGACGGCGGTGCGTACAGACGGCCGGACCATTGCACCAGGTCCTTGATGGAGCGTGCAGCCAGCAAGCGGCGATCGGCGTCCAGGGGGTCAATGCCCAGATCTTCCGGGCGCCGGATCACGCCGCGCTCCCTCAACTGCTGCACCAGCTTCTTGTCGCGCGCGCGCCCTACGTCGGTATAGCCCGCGACGCCGCGAATGGCGTGCTCCCGCTCATCATTGCTACGGCACAGCAGAAGGTTGGCAATACCTTCTTCGGTGACGATGTGGGTCACGTCGTCGCCATAGACCATGACGGGCGCCAGTTCCAGGTCGAGCTTTGCAGCCAGTTTCAAGGCGTCCAGTTGCTCCACGAACATGGGGGCGTTCTTCTCGCCAAAGGTCTCGCCAATCTGCACGACCAGCTTTCGACCACGACGCAACGGAGCAGGACTATCGGGATCGGCTTCCTTGCCCGCCTGCAACCAGGCCTGGCTGGGATGGCGCCGGCCGCGTGCGTCGCTACCCATGTTGGGAGCGCCGCCAAAGCCCGCCACACGGTCGGCGGTGACCGTCGATGAATTGCCATGCAAGTCGATCTGCAGCGTGGAACCGATGAACATGTCGCAGGCATACAAGCCGGCGGTCTGGCTCATGGCGCGATTGGAGCGCAGGGAGCCATCAGGGCCCGTGAAGAACACGTCGGGCCGCGCCTGGATATAGCCATCCATACCCACTTCCGAACCAAAGCTGTGGATCTGCCGCACCCAGCCCGATTCGATCGCGGGGATCAAGGTGGGATGCGGATTGAGCGCCCAATGGCTCGCCACCTTCCCCTTCAGGCCCAGGCGTTCGCCGTAGGTGGGCAGCAACAGCTCGATGGCGGCCGTGTTGAAGCCAATGCCGTGGTTGAGGCGCTGCACGCCATAGGGCGCGTAAATGCCCTTGATGGCGAGCATCGCGGTAAGGATCTGTGTTTCAGTGATGGCGCCGGGATCGCGCGTGAACAGCGGCTCGACGTAGAACGGCTTGCCGCTTTCGATGACAAAATTCACCCAGTCGCCCGGGATATCGACACGGGGCAGCTTGTCGACAATCTCATTGACCTGCGCTATGACGATGCCGTCCTTGAACGCGGTCGCTTCAACGATGGCCGGGGTGTCCTCGGTATTGGGCCCCGTATAGAGATTACCTTCGCGGTCGGCACTGACCGCCGCGATCAATGCCACCTGGGGCGTGAGGTCGACGTAATAACGTGCGAAAAGCTCCAGATACGTGTGTATCGCACCAAGCTCGATCTTGCCGGCAAAAAGCAATTTGGCGATGCGCTGGGACTGCGGTCCCGAATAGGCATAGTCCAGGCGCTTGGCGATACCGAGCTCGAAAAGATCCAGGTGTTCGGGAAGCACCACGCCCGACTGCACCATATGCAGGTCATGGATTCTGTCTGTGTCGACCGCAGCCAGCGCGCTCGCCAGCAGGTCGGCCTGCTTCTGGTTGTCGCCCTCAAGGCACACCCGATCGCCGGGCCGAATAACCGCCTCGAGCAAGGCCGTGGCGTCTGCTTTTGCGACCCGCTTGCCCTGCGCGTACGTCGCCCCTGCGCGTAGCCTCTCATCGCGCAGGCGCTGCGCGCTGTCCCAGACGGTCATACAAAATCCTCCACGTACTTCAATCAGAGCGTTTCCGCCGATAAGCGATGACACGGGAGTCGCGGTCAGAAGGCCCGCTGCAACATGCCTCGCATTCGATGGAAAGATCCTAACGCGCGGAACGACTGGGATTTATGAAGTTATCAGAGGGGATTCAGAGGGATCCTCGATGAGAGCAGGCGCGAGTGCAAAATCGGGGGTCAGAGTGCACATTTTTGCACGCCTTTTGGCCACGCGAGAGTTCTGGTCGCGAACTTACATCTTGCGGGCTGGACGCAAAGCTAGCTGACGTGCCGTCTCGAAGGCTGCGTCCTTGCCCATGTTCCAGTCTTCAAATCTGAGCGGCACGACGATATCCGGCTGCAGAGTCTTCACTCTGACTGGATAGAACCAGTTGAGCCAAAAGCATACGCGCCAGTTCTCGCAGGGCTGCTGGTAGTCGTGTTTCGCCGTCTGCGCGTAGACGCATACCTTGAGATTGGGCAAGCAGGCTTTACTGCCCTCGGAGAAAAAGGACAAGCGATCGCCGACGGGTTCGCCAATGATGGTGACCCGGTCGCCGCCAGCGTCTTTGACGAATGCAGCCGTCGTGATCGCAGCGGAAAACGTCTGCGAATTGGCGAGCACGAAAATGCGGCCGTCTCGCGCGATCACGTTGGGTAGTGCATGCGCGAAGTGCCAGGTGTTGGTGTAATCGCCACCACCATCGCCGCGCAGGTCGAGTATCACGGCGCAAGGCGGGTTTGCGCGAAGCGTTGTTTCCGCCGCGGTGAGAAACGGCGCAATCCGGTGGCTGCCGACGTCCCCGATACTCTGCAGTTGCACAACCTGGGCACAGCTGCCCGCGGCGGGGAATATCCGGTAAGGGTTATCGAGATCCCGCCACGTTTGCGGCAGCTCGGCGGATTGCGGATGGTATGCGCTCCAGCCTTGCTCGGCGCCCTTGCTCAACTCGGGCGACAGCCAGGGTCCTTCCAGAGGCATGCTGTCGTCCTTGCGCTTCGAATAAGCATCCAGCGGACGCGTCACCGTTCGACCGTCGGGCAGCACGACAGTCCAGGTCGAAGCCGTGGCGGTGGCAGCGACGCCCAAACCGTAAAGCAAATCCTGCACGCTGATGTATGCCGCATCGTTTTCCCGGCGAAATGGCTCCACGCCGCCGCGAAGCGTGTCCAGTTGAAGCAAGATCTGATCGATCGGATGACCGTCGATACTCACTACGCGGCCGCCGAGCATGTCGCGATAGGCAGCCGCCGCCCGGGTTACGTAGAAACCTTCCGCAAAGCGCGTCACCCTTAGCGGAACGAGCAGCGTGCCCTGATCGGACGTTGCATCCATTCGGGAATGACCATTGTCGGCCAGCGCCATCACTTGCATTAGCGCCACGTGCAACTTGGCTGACGGCAGCGCACTTGGCAGGGCCCGCAGGGCGGCGATGCGTGCTTCCGCCTTTTGGCGGTCGGCAGGTGAAAAAGCACGATCGCGCGCTACCACCTTGGCGAAATAGTCGACATCTTGCTGCTGCGCCTCCAGTGGCGACGCCGCTGTCGGATAACTAGCGTCTGGCGCAGCGCGATGGAAATTGAAGTGCAACGCAAGAGCGAACCCGCCTGCGATCACAACGAGCGCCAAGGCCGCACTTGCGGAAATAAGGGCCACTCGTCGAAGGATTGCGCGCACTGATCACCCGTTTGTTCAGTCCGTGACGCCCAGCATCGCCTACAGGTTGCATCGGCCGCCTGATAAGCCAGTAGTGCCGCAAGTCACATGGGCCTGGAGGCTTGCCATGAGCGCCCTGGCTCGCGGGGATAAAGCTGAACTGCCCGGTGGGTGACCTGATACCGCAATAACTTCATCCAGTCGCAAGCGCAGCGCTGCCATGCAATGGCCCGCCCGATCGGCAGCGGGCCACCTCACAGTCAATGCTTCGCCAGCTTCTCCAGCGTCTTGCCCTTGCAGGCATCCGGCACGAGCACGGGGTTGCACCGTGCAGCGACGCCATCGGGCAAACCAACCTGATAACCGTGCTCCGATGGTTCACCGGCGGGATAGTCGGTGCTGATCATCTGCGCGCCGCTGTTGATGACGGCATCGCGGCGGGTGCCGTCGTTGCGCTTGCCCTGCCCTTGCTCCGGGTCGTCCGAACGCGTGCGTACCAGGTAGCCGCGATGCACCAGTTCGTTGATCTGCGCTGCGGTGCACTCGTTGCATTCGGTGAAGGCTGCGTCCGGCGCGCCCGGCGTGGCGTTGGTGAAGATCATTCGGTCCTTCAGCACCGGATGTCCTTCGAGATAGATAGACTCCGCCTTGCGCTGGTCGAGCAGGAACACCACCTTGCCGCGTGCCTTGGTCAGTGTCGGCCAGCCGCCTTCGCGCACGGCCTCGTCCAATGTGGCGTGGCCGCCGCGCACCTGGTCGGGCGTGATGATCTCGTCGGCGGCGAAGACGGAAGCGATCTCTTTGTCCAGTGCGTCGAACACCGCCGGCGTGAACGGATCCGGCGTCACGCTGGGAATCTTTGCCTGCAAGGCGCCTTCTTTCGTTTCGATCAGGATAAAGATCGGTACGTGACCCGGATGCGCCTTTGACCACGTCCGCACTTCCGTGAGGCAGGCGGTGAACGGCTGGCAGGTGCTGCGCTGATCGATGTCCTGGATGTGCATTACCTTGAAACCGGGTTGATCGAACGCGCCCGGCGGCGCCATCGGCGGATCATCCGGCAGGCCGGCCAGGTCGATCATGTGTGAGATCGACGGATGCGCGTACTTGCCGCCTTTAGGGTCGGCAAACACGTCCAGCTCGATCTGTCGCACGCCGTCGTCCAGCTGACGTGTGAGCGCCGGATGGCTGTAGTCGATGGCGGCGAGCGCCTGCGGCGCTTCCGATTGCATCAGCCGCGTGGCGCTGGGCGCGAAGCCCATGTGATAGCTGTTGTGCGTGCCGATGACCTGGATCTGGTTGATGCGCAGCGCATCGTCGGCCGCAGCCGGCGACACCAGCGCCACGGCGGTCAGTGCAAACAGCGACCATGAAATGGAATGACGGAGAAGCATGTCGGACATCCTGAAATCGTGGAGAGACCGCGCCGGGTTCGCCGGCGTGATGCAGGGAATCAACGCTTGGCCGTGCAGAGCGCAAAGCCGGGATCGGACAGGGACGGCGGCGGTGTTGCGGTGCCCCAGCGTGAAGGTGTCGGCCCCATGACCAGCTTCAGCGTGCCGCCCTTGGCGATCTGGCCGTGGCGGAACCACGCGTTGTCCAGCGGCTGGCCATTGAGCGTGGCCGACTGGATGTAGCGATTGACGCTGTTCCCGTCGAGGTTGTCCGCGACGATGGTGAAGGTGTGGCCGCCACCGAGGTCGATGTCCACGCGCGGATACGACGGCGTGCCGATCAGGTACACGTCCTGCCCTGCGTTCGGATAGAAGCCCATCGACTGGAACGCGTACCAGCTGGACATCGCACCGGAATCGTCATTGCCCGGAATGCCGTCACGCGTATCCTTGAACGCCTTGTGCAGATAGGTCAGCAATCGATCCGCCGTGCGGTCCGGGCGTCCGGCCCACAGATAGAGATCGGGTATCAGGAAACCTGGCTCGTTGGTGATGTCGAAATGCAGGCCGTCGAACAGGGCATCCAGTCGCTTGACGAAGGCTTCGTTGCCGCCGGACAGCTGCACCAGCTTGCGCACGTCCTGCGGCGCGTAGAGCGAGTACGTCCACAAGTCGCCTTCGTAGTAGAAATCCGGCCAGGTGCCGCGGCGCACCAGGTATTGCGGCGCCCAGCTTCCATCCGCGTTGCGTGGACGAAGGAAACCGGTGATGCCCTCCTGTTGCCACGAGGCATCCCACAGGTTCGCCCAGTTGCCGGCATGGGCCTTGTACAGCTCGGCATCCTTCGCATGACCAAGACCACAGGCCACTTCGGCGATGCCGAAATCATCATAGGCGTATTCGACGGTGCGCGAGCCGGCGCGTTCGGTCGGCTGCGCGATGTAACCGAGCTTGTTGTACGACTCCAGGCCGCCGCGCCCTTCCTTGCGTGCATTGGCGGGCGGCACCTGCGCATCTTTCTCCATCGCCTTCAGCGCCGTGGCGTAGTCGATACCGCCAAGCCCCTTGACGTAGGCATCGGCCACCAGCACGTCGGCATTGCTGCCGCCCTGCGTGCGGCCGTTGTCGTTGCCCACGCGCGCATCGGGCATGTAACCGGCGTGACGATAGGTATCGATCAGCGAACGCAGGATGTCACGCTGGCGATCCGGCGCGATCAGGATCAGCAGGGGCGCATCGCTGCGGAAGGTGTCCCAGATCGCCTGGAAGTCGTCGTAGTACGGCTCCTTCGAGGACCACTTCGGATTCTCGCCGGTGTGGTCCGACGGCATCATCATGGTGTGGTACAGCGCGGTATAGAACTGGCGACGCTGCGACGGTATCGCGCCGCTGATCTCGATGCGGCCCAGCGCCTTGTTCCACTGCGCCACGGCAGCGTTGCGCACGTCGTCGAAGCGCCAGTCGCGCACTTCTTCGGTCGCGTTGCGATGCGCCTGCCCTGCACTCACAAAGGAAATGCCCACCTTCGCCTGGATCGCCTGCCCTGGCGTAACGCGATAGTCCAGCGACGCGCCCGGCGGCCGGTCGCTGCCGGTGCTGGCTTTGGGCGTGGCGCTCAAGGTGTCGCCCAGCCACGTCTGTGCGCCTTGCGAAGGCGTATCGGTGATCAGGTCGACATACACGTCGTACTCGCCGCCCTCGTTCCAGCCGCCGATGTAGCGACCCACGCCGACGATCTCATTTGGTGAGACGACCGACATCTCGCCGCCGAGGAAGCGCTGCGTCTCCTCGCCCGTCCCTTTGACCAGCAGATCCAGGTCCAGCGTGATGTGTGCGTCGCCGGCCTGCGCGAACGTATAGCGATGCATGCCCACGCGACGCGTTGCAGTCAGCTCGGCTTTCACCCCGTAGCGATCCAGGTTCACCGCGTAATAGCCGGCGCTCGCCTGCTCGCCGCTGCGTGACGAATGGATGTCCTTGGGATCAAGAGCCCCCATGACCGGCGCGACGCGGATGTTGTCGTACTTGCCGCCGCCACCGCTCAGATGCAGATGGCTGAAGCCGCGGATGTCGCCTTCGCTCTGGAAACCCTTGCGGGCGCCGAAGTCGTGGACATCGGGACCTAGCTTCACCATGCCGAACGGCGTGGTCGCGCCGACAAACACTTCGCCGAACCAGTCCTCGCCGATCAGGGGATCAACGTCCGCCGCATGATCGGCGGCCATCGCGGGAACTGCGCAAACGAGCGTGGCAAGGCCAAAAAGTGTCACGCGCAAGACCTTGCGCAGCGATGGATAGCGTTTCATCAGGATCATTTTTCGACTGTCTTCTTCGTATAAGTCAACCGGACCGCGGAGTTGCGCCCGGACAGGTCATCAGCGTCGGGTCGCGTCGCTGCGCCGTCATCGTGAGGACGCTGCGATGGCCGGACAGGTTACTCAACGAAAGTTGCAGTCTTAGATCAGGCATGCACCGGCAATCGAGGTCGCCAGCAGCCACGTTGCGCGCGCAGCCGACCTTCAATGTGTTCGCGGCGCCTGATAGCTCTCGCCGGGGACCAGCGTTGTGACGTAGCCCCCGCTCCAGTCGCGATCAAAGATCGATGCCAAGGTGCTGGCGGCCGATTTCCCGTTCAGGCGAACCGACACGTCCACGGTGTTGTGGAAATAGCTCCACTCCCAGTTGCCCGTGCCGACGAACGATTTGTCGTCGTCCGCGACGGCATATTTGGCGTGCTCCACTCTCGCGTACGGGATGAATCCGCTCGGCGATGGAGGAACACGGCTGAACTTCACCGTGATATTGGGTAACGACGCAAGACTCTTCAGGTAGGACTGCGTAGGTTCGCTGAGCGACCAGTCGCCGACGATGATCCGGACATCCACGCCCCGGGCGGCTGCGTCGCGAATGGCTGTGTCCAGATCAGACCACCAGCCTTTGGCGCCAAAATGTCTGATCGCCGACAGTGTCATGACCTGTATGCGCATGACGTGCTGGCTTGCGTTGATCATATGGATCAATGCCCCCTCTTCGCTGCTGACCCATGCAGGCATGAGTGACGGCGGGCTGAAAGCAGGGAAAGCCGTGATCAGTGAAGAGTCGCCATCCTGGAGAACGACCGGATTGTCTTCGGTCGCGGGCGTGAAGCCGGGCGAAACCTGGGCCGCCTCGGCAGCCTTGGGCAAATCCGGATGGCCGGCCAATTGCCAGTCGAATTCAAAGGACGCTTCCACCGTTTTTGCGAAGCGCTCATTGCGAATACGCGCGCCTATCTCGTGGATCTGCTCAAGTGCTCGCCAGTCCCAGTTCTGGCTGCCAATGAACACCGCCTCCTCGTCGATCACCATGTATTTGGCGTGCAGCACCCCACCCGTCAATTCGTCCACGGGAAGAACGCGGATCGTGATGCCAGGTACTTGACGCAGGCGATCCACGCCCTCCTGGTTACTCTTCAGGAACGTGTGATCCACCAGCACCCGCACGGCGACACCTGCCGCAGCGCGCTCGGCAAGTGCGTTCAATACAGGCGAAAGTGCCCCGCCGCCCGGCTTGTCTGCGATGTAAAACGCGGCCACGTCGATGCTCTTGTGGGCCGAGCGGATCATCTGCAGCCATATGGCCCGCGTGCGCGGCACGCCCGGTTCACCATAGAACGTCCCCTCCGGCACGCTTTCAACGATCTGGAAGTCAGGCACGGGAGCGCGCGGAACGGGCTTTGCGGCAACGATCGACAACGAACAGAGCCCCAAGCCCATGCATGCACAGATCAGCTTGAGCGTCGTTGACCGAACGCTTCGTGGCTTAAGGTGGACCCAGCAGAATGGCTTCTTTGTTGGAGACAGTTTCATGTGGTGACTCGTGATGCCTCGTGGGAAACGAAATGGCGGTATCGGTGCGATGTGGTTCGCCTGCGATCGCGCATTGGTGATCTTCCAATTCCTCGGCGCTGCCGCGGTTGCCCTGGTCGAGCGACGCCTTGATGCTGAGCAGGATGAATCCTGGACGGCCGTCCGGCGCTCGCGCTCCGACGACGGCGAGGCCATGACGACCCATGGCGTCTCCTGCAGGGAGTGCGGCCGCCAAGGACTTGAACGGATCAACCGATAGCGATTCGCCGCCCACCCATCGGGCGTCATAGGCATGCCCAAAGGGAGGCAGCGGCTGAGCCAGCTTCTGCCACTGGATGCCGATGGTGGGAAGCAAGCGTTCCAGAACCTCGTGCACATCGGTCCGCACACAGTCGATATGGATGTGGAGCTGATCCTGTGATCGTCCGTAGCGGGAATTCACCGCGAGCATCAGCTGGTCACGCGGACGAGGTCCGTGCAACGCCGCCTCCACATATCGCTTCGCGTCCCAGGCGCGCGCGAAGTAGTTGGGCGCGCGGTCCTTCTGCAATGCCGGATCTTCCACGCCGCTGATGCGGTCAAGCGGAATCACCAGGTACTGATAGCGCCCCTTCTGATCCTTCAGGATGGCGTAGCCACCATGAGTTCCATCGCCTGGAACTACGATGCAAGGCGATGGCGGGTGGACACGGGAGGCCGCTGCAGGCGCGCAGACTTGACCCAGCTTCTTCCAAAGTGCGTTTCGGTCTTTGACGCCATCCGGTTCTCGCACCTGGCCATCGGCAGTGACTTCCTGCGACAGGCTTGCCAGCACGAGCCCGAGGAAAATCAGGCGCAGTCGCTTGTGCCAGGCTGCGCAGCTCATCATCGAACCCGTGGCCCAACGCCTGCTGGCCGTCCGTACCAAACGCTTGGCTGTCATGCCCGTTCGCCTCGGGCCAACAGCCACATGGACACCACGCCAGCGGCAATGCCGATGGCGGGCGCCAACCGCGCACTTCCGGTTGCCTTGAGCCACGCCGCGGGGAGGATGTCCGCCAATGCGACATACAGGATGGAGCCGGCGGCGAACGCCGCTGTCAACGCTGCTGCTCTCTCCGATGGCAACGTCGCTGCCACGGCGAGCGCCCCGGCAGGCACGGCGATGGCCATGGCGAGCGACAGAATGAAGGCGCGCCGCGGATCATAGCCATTGGAAACAAGCACGCCGGCGCTCGCCATCTCACGGGGAATCTCGTGGATCGCAATAGCGGCAAGCGCCGCATATCCGGCCGCAGGACTCGCCAAAAAAGCGCCGGCCAGGATGATCCCATCGACGCAATGGTGAATGAAATCGCTGGCGAGCGTCATCCGCGCAGCCGGCGCGATCACGCTTGCACTGAGGCCCCGGGCACGCACCACGTTCTCGACCAAGGCGAGAAATGTCGCGCCAATCATGAAGGCGAGCATGATCTCGCTCAGGTCGTCATGTGACCCCAACGCGTGCGGCAAGAGATGCAAAAGGCTGTCGCCGATCAGCAATCCCACGGCCATGGCCTGCAGCCATGGCAGCCAGCGAGTCCGCACGCCCCCAGGCATCCAGACGACGATGCGGGAGAACAAGGACGTCGCCCCAAGCACGAGGGACGCCAGGAAGATTTCGATCAGACGAGCATGCACGGATACGTCCCGATTGGCCGTTGCTTGACGACATCCATGCCCATCAATGAGGCCATCAAATGTTATGTTATAACATCATGGTGACGCACTAGGGCGACGGATACAGCCCTGCCAGAAGTCATGGCGCGCCAGTAAGACCATGCGATTGCGCGCCATGCCGTGAGCCCCGGTATGCAGAAATGCGCAGAAATGCCCGCCGCCAAATTCATGGTGAAGCTTCATCCCCCTGCACAACGCGTCGCTACTTCTTTTGACGGATGGCGAAGTTTGGTGCTTTCTGTGAATTCTTGAACGGTTCCGCGATACGAATCAGTGGACGCATAAACCGCCTTCATATCACTTGATGGCAGAGGTGCGCGCCATGGTTTCTCGGTACACGCGTCAATGCGTTCGCAAGTTCGTTTCGCCTCGCCCTCCTTCCACCCACGGGCGATGCACGGGGATCCATTTCATCGAGTCATTGCCGGGAACCTTGGCGATGGCTTCGTAGACTTTTGGTGCATCTGATATCCAGGAGCCGATCGTTCCATGGACAACGTGCGGGGGAATCGGCTGGGGGAAGCCATGCACGCACGTGGCGTCTATAAGCTCAGCGTCTTGGCCGCGCTGTTGGGCGTCACCGAAAGTGCCGTCAGTCGATGGCGGCACAGTGGCGCGATGACAGTGGAGAACGTCGCTTGCGCGGACGATGACTTCCTCAAGCAATGCACGGCAGCCACGCTGTCGCGCCGTCGAAGCAGGCCGTGGACTGGCGTCATGAGCGCGTGAAGCCGGTCCATCCAACCCATCGCGTTCATGCCAAGGGGTTTGACCCCACTCAACATCGGCAAGGCGGTCAGCACGGTATTGGATACCACGCTGGTCACAACCCTCCCGTGGTGGTCCGACTTTCAACGTGCCGCACTAGCCTTCCAGTCGGACGCACAAAAGACACTGCAGGCACTTCGTGCGGATCTGCTTGATTACATGAATGAGGCTTATGCAACGGTACTGAAAGATGGTGAAGAACCATAGGACAGATGGGTCATGACCCATCTCGCCGGATGCTGGCGCGTCCGGCGAAATGGCGTCGCCAAGGAGCACGATGCTATGGGTGGCACTGGGCATGTCTAGCCATGCGTGGAATCGACCCACTGACGTCGCCGTCGAAGGCGATATCTCGCGTCCTTGCAGGTCACTGGCCGGAACGGCTGTGTTTCATATCTCTGGCCAACGACTCGACATGGCCGATCCAGGCGGAAAGCAAATCGGCGTCTTCTTCCCAGAGCTCTCTCAGTTCGCTGGACTCGCCGCAGACGCGCAAGCATGCCTTCGAACCGAGCTCGGCCAGGGAGGAGAAGTCGAGTGAGGCCAGGCCTTCGCGCCAGGCTATCCGCGCTCCGGTTTCGTCATCGTCCAAGGGCTGCCCGTTCCTTGCCGACAGGATGACTGCCGCGCAAGCGAGCACTGCCTGGCCATCGTCATAGTCCACGTAGTCCGCGGCAAGCGCGCGTTCGAATGCTGCTCGCATCACTGCTCGCGGGTCGGCCCGCGGAATGAGCTGTTCCTCGAGGAAATCCAAAGCGGTGTCATCGTCGAAGACTCTTGCAGCCCACGCGCCCATCTGCTTCTCCTTACGTCAATAGCTGGTTGAAATGCTGCCTTGGCGACACAGTCATTCCTTCAACCTGTGGCTGTCCTCGGCGGTCAGGTCCAGCCCGTAGACCTCTCGCAGCTTCTGGATGTGCTGCAGCGTCTTCGTCGAAAAGGGCTTCTTGTTCTCAAAGGCATGCAAGGCGATCCCTTCAATCAGATCGCCCAATGAGATGTCCATGGTCTCGGCGAGGCTCTTGAGTACTTTCAAGATCCGCTTTTCGATGCGTACGCCTGTCTGCACGCGATCGATCTTCTTTTCGTCATTCATGGTGAATTTGTCGGTTGCCCAGATTTGAAATCAACTCTTGGCCAAGGACTTCCGGAACAGGAGGCTCCTTGGGCTGCGCTCCAGAAAAGGCTCTTCCTTGTAATCCAAGCTTCGGTAGAGGGCAACCGCGGAGACGAGATCCTGGCCGGTGTCGAACTCGATGGTCCGGGCACCCTTCCCTGCCACGAATTGTTCCGCCCGCATCATCAATGCCCGTCCCATGCCTGAGCGCCGTGCCGAAGGAACTATCCAGAGGCGATAGAGCCTGGCAAGTCCGGCTCCTGCAGCATGACTGACCACGATCATGCCCAGTACCGAGAGATCACGGATGGCGAAAATGACATGGGCCTGCTGCAGCTCCTCCGCAGCGAGTGAACCCTCCGGCTGGTCGTGGCCGCTCTGGCGAAGCTCGGCCGTCATGTGCGAACTGATGCGATGAAACAGGCTGCAGTTCGCCGCCGTCTCCAGAAAATCGATCGTGTTGCTTGAGGTGATCGCGTCGCTCATTGGAGTTGCTCGATTCCGATTAGTGGGGTTGCGCGGTGGAGTGCGCAAGCATGCCGACGATCGCGTCGCGCCACTCCGGGCCCTGCGCCGTGAAAAACTGCTCGAACTCGGCGAGGTACCTGGCATCGGCGTTTTTCAGCAGCGTGCGACTGCACCACACGTGCACGTGCACGGTTGCCGGATCTCTCTGGCTCAGCGAAATGTCGTAGCGCGACACTCCCGTCGCTGGAATGAAGATGAGATAGCCGACCTTGCCCTGCGCGGGCTCGTAGCGATCCATGACCCAGGTTGCAGCGCCCCACTGCGACTTCGTCTGAAAAACGGCGCCGACTTCCTGGCCGCCACCGGCGGGGCGCACAAATTCAGGGTTCCAGTCAGGCGCCCACTCTCGCTCTTTTACCGGCCCAAAATAGGGCGCCAGCGCCGCCACGGTTCCCGGCAAGTCGAAGTCGAACTCGCGTTCTGCATACATCGATGGAGCTCCTGTATGGGATGAAGGGATCGACACGCCGTGGATGCCGTGTGCGGCAAGCACACCGTGCCCCTCCTTCGCATCGCCTTGCGAATGCACCACCGCCACTCCCAGGCCGATCGCCAGGGACGCGGCTACAGGGCCGATCAGTATCATCTTCATGCTCATTGAAACCCCCAGCCAGGTAGGTGGCTCTCGACCACGCCGTCCGCTCATTGCAATTGAGGTACCGTGGTACCACGGTACATCCTAGAGCCGAAATGACCTGCCGTGCAAGCGGGTCGCCGGGCGTGGCTCCTGCCCTCGCGGCCGAATGAACACGCACTCCACGGTCCGTTGTCAGGACAATGGCCCGCGAGTAAGTTGCATCCATGGCGCTTAAACGGATGGACAACGTAGGCATCGTGGTCGAGGACCTCGACGCGACGATCGCTTTCTTTCGCGAGCTCGGCCTCGATCTCGAGGGGCGGACCATGATCGAAGGAGCATGGGCCGGACGCGTCACGGGATTGGGCGATCAACGCGTCGAGATTGCCATGATGCGCACGCCCGACGGCCACAGCCGGCTCGAGCTCTCCCGGTTTCTCGCTCCGCCAACAATCGCCGATCACCGGAACGCTCCGGTGAACGCGCTGGGCTACTTGCGCGTCATGTTCACCGTGGATGATGTCGATGAGACGCTCGAGAGGCTTCGCAAGCGTGGCGCGCAGCTTGTGGGCGACGTCGTCCAGTACAAAGACGCGTATCGCCTCTGCTACATCCGCGGACCTGAAGGACTGCTTATTGGACTCGCCCAGGAACTTGGCTGACATCCCGGGCCCATGAACCGGCTCAGGGCCTCTGAGGTGAGTAGTCCGCGATATCGCCGGGCATCAGCTTGCGCGTGCGCCAGTGCCCGCATGAGGGTATGGCTTCAGGCGAACAGGCACTAGGGAAGCTTGAACTTTCGCGTGGCGCGCACCGGCCAGATCGAGGTGAAGCTCGATCCGCCAGCCACCCGGAATGCCGCGGAAACGCCGTTCGTTATGCCCAGTTCTTCCAACACGTCTTTTGCGCGCCGAAAGGATAGCCGCGGATCGGACGCGAGCATGAAAAGATTGATCTCTTTGGGGCTGACATCGTAGCCCTCCAGCTCGACGGTATGGCCCAGGGCCTCCTTCAGCCTTGCCTCGATCGTTGCGAGGAAGGCTTCGTCGGCCAGCGACTTGCGCCAGAATTTGATGATGAGTTGATAGTCCATCGATCGATTGTAAGCGCAACTACCTGCGCTATCGTCAACAGCCTTTCACCATGCGGCAAGCCACCGGGCAAGCAAGTGTCTGCGCATCTTCAGGCGAGTACACTGTTCGCATACTGGCCCGTCATCGCCACACCCAGGTGCAACGACATGAACGCCCCCAGCGCCGTCGAGTCCCCTAGTGTTTCCGTGACACCCAGGTCGTCGTCGACGGCTTCACGGCTGGTCTATCGTCATACGCTGCCGATCCGGATCATGCACTGGATCAATGTGATCGCATTGACCCTGATGCTGCTCAGCGGCCTGCAGATCTTCAATGCGCATCCCAATCTCTACTGGGGCAATCGCTCCGACGAGGGCACGGCCTGGCTGGCCCTGGATGCACATGAAGATACGGCCGGCAATCTGGTCGGCACCACGCGGGTTGGCCAGCACCAGGTCACCACGACCGGCGTACTGGGCGTGTCCAAAGGCAGCGACGGCACGCCGACCGCGCGGGGTTTTCCCTCTTGGCTGACGGTGCCCAGCGCGGGCTGGCTGGCCATGGGCCGGCGCTGGCATTTCTTTTTTGCCTGGGTGTTTGTGCTCAATGGGCTTTGCTATATCGCCTACTCATTCGCGCATAAGCACCTGCAACGCGATATGTGGCCGACACGTGCGGACTGGCGTGGCATCGGCCGCTCCATCGTCGATCACATCCGGTTCAAGCACCCCCATGGGGACGAGGCGCTGCGCTACAACATTCTGCAACGGCTTGCTTATCTGACCGTGATCTTCATCTTCGGCATCGGCATCGTATTGATGGGCCTGGCGATGTCTCCGCGCCTGGATGCGGTGCTTTCGCCCCTGGTCGAAGCGGTGGGTGGACGCCAGTCAGCAAGGTCGATTCACTTCATCATCGCCTGGGCGTTTGTCGCCTTCGTGGTGATTCATGTCTTCGAGGTATTGGTGAGCGGGGTCTTCAACCAGTTGCGCGGCATGATTACCGGCTACTACAAGGTCAAGCCCGGACCGGCGGCGACTGTCGATGCCAAGCCTGAGCCAGCGGCGCCCGCCATGTCTCCCGAGCGCGCCACTGCCGAACAAATGCCGATCGTGGAGGACCCTCGCCATGAGTGATCGCCGATCGTTTCTGCGTATGGCCGGCATGGGTGCCGCGGGCATCTTCCTCGCGGGTTGCGACCGTATTTCACAGAGCGGCCTGGGCGCCCGGGTATCGGGCAGCGCCGAAGGGTTGAATCGTCGCGTGCAGACGCTGCTGTCGCCCTCCACCGCCATGGCAAAGGAATACTCCGAGGCCGAGATCTCCCCGGTGTTTCATCCCAATGGCACCACCATGCCGGACACGCCTGCCTATCAGGCATTGATGGCCAACCAGTTCCGCGACTACAAATTGCAAGTGGACGGACTGGTGACGCATCCGGCGATGCTATCGATTGACGACCTGAAGGCGCTGGATGACCGCACCCAGATCACCCGGCACGATTGCGTGGAAGGCTGGAGCGCGATCGGCAAGTGGCGCGGCACTGTACTCTCGGCCGTGCTCGACCACGTGGGCGTGAGTCCACAGGCAGCCTTTGTCGTCTTTCATTGCTTTGACGAAATGGACGCGGACACGCCGTACTACGAAAGCGTGGACATCCGCGAAGCAAGACATCCGCAGACTTTGCTGGCCTTTGAATTGAACGACCAGCCGCTGCCGGTACCGAACGGCGCACCCTTGCGCCTGCGCCTTGGCCGGCAGCTAGGTTACAAGCAGGCCAAATACATCAGCCGCATCGAGCTGGTGAGCTCGTTCAAGGATATCGGCGACGGCAAGGGCGGTTATTGGGAAGACCAGGGTTACGAGTGGTACGCGGGCATCTGACCCGAGGCCGGAACCCGGGTCGCGCAGCGCACGTGGAGTCCGGACTTGTCCATGGTGCATGGACAAGTCCGGATCGACCGCGATGGCCTCGACGCAATGCCTGTTACATCGGCGGCGCAGTACCGTTCAGCCCGACTGCCACGAACCCGGCAGCCACCGGATTGCCCGGCTTGCCGGCCACGAAGACCTTCGCACCTTTGACGATGGCGCTCTTGTCGGCTGGCGCGAAGGTCACGATCGGCGTGTTCGCCGTCACATTGATCGTCTTCTCGCCCGAGCCGTAGTCGACCACCAGCGTGCGTGCGCCACTGCCATCAGCCGTCTTCACCGTGCCGTTGGTCATCGCCGAATGCATGGCCGAACCACCGGCTGCGCTGCTCTTGACGGTGCCATTGGTCATCGCCGACGACTTCACGCTGCCGTTGGTCATGGCCGACCCGGCACTGCCATGGGCGGGCAGATCCCAGGCGTAATCACCCAGGCCCGTGCCCTTCATCGCCGGCGGAAACACCACGACTTCCAGGGCGTTGGCGGCGGCGCCGTGCGGCACGTTGGCCGAACCAATGTAGGAGCCTGGCTGGATCGCATCCAGATTGCTGGGCACCACGCCGGCGATATGGGTATCGGCTGCGATCGCGACGTTCTGCGCGCCCGTCGCCGTCTGCACCGTAAAGCCCGTGGCGGTGACATCCGTCACCGTGCCGCGCACATGCACCGCTTGATCCGCGGCGATGGCGGGTACGGCGGCTGCCATGGCGATGGCCATACCGGCGAGCAACAGCGTTCGGTTCAAAGTTCCATATGTCATGACTAACAACCTCCAGTGGATATCTCGGATCAGGTGTGACCACTGTTACTTCGCCTGGAATCAACTGAAGGTTACTCAGGAGATGTTGGAACGGCATGAAGATGGAGCGAGCAGAGGCGACCCAGGCGCCGTACGAGCCTCAGGCCGGCCAAAGCAGGAACCGCGCCAACGCCCGCTCAAGGCGCAATCCGCACGTGATGGCCTTTGGAAGGTCATGCAGCGAGCAGCACCGTTGCCGTTGGACGGCGCGACTTGCGCAGGACTACTAAGCCTCGCGCTCTCAACGTGCATGTCGCGAGACAGGCTAAACAGGAGGTGCACGTCGGGCTTCGTGTCTGCAAAAGGTTGACGGTCGATTCACCTGCCCCGTGAGAATCGTTGCGCTGCATGAGGTGGATCGACGTTGCGCGACCCCATGAGACGCCACCCAGTCACGACCAGGCAAGCCGCCATGGCGGCGGGAAGACAGCCATGTCACTACGCGACTACGCCCGCAAGCGGCACTTCGACAAAACGCCAGAGCCTCGTCCAGAAAAGTCCGTCGGAAAGGCTGGGCGTGAACTGTTTGTGGTGCAACTGCATCACGCGCGGCGGCGCCATTACGACTTCCGGCTGCAGGTGGGAGACGTACTGAAGAGCTGGGCCTGCCCCAAGGGACCCAGCTACGACCCCAAGGTGAAACGGCTCGCCGTGGAGGTGGAAGACCATCCGGTGTCGTATGCCTCCTTCCACGGCGATATTCCCGATGGCTACGGCGCAGGTCACGTCGATACCTTCGACACGGGGGTGTGGGCGACCTCGGGCGATGCGGAGGCGCAACTTCAGAAAGGACATCTGCGCTTCGAGCTGTTCGGCCAGCGGCTCAAGGGTGGCTGGCACCTGGTTCGAGGTCATCGCCAGGAAAAGAAGCCCGTGTGGTTCCTGATCAAGGACGAGGATGCCTATGTGTCCAAGGTCGAGGCCGATGACCTGCTCGACGCGACCATGGTTGCCAGCACTAGGCGAGCATCGGGAAAGAGCGGCGGCGCGAAAGAGGTGGCGCAGAAGTTGACGCACTCAAAGCGCCGACACGCTCCAACCGCCGGCAAGCGACGCGTATCGCCCTCGCGATGGATCGCCAAAGTCGAGGGCGCCAAGAAGCGAGTCGCACCCAGGGGCTTTTTCAAGCCGGAGTTGGCGACGTTACGCGACGCGCCTCCCACGGGTGACGACTGGCTCAACGAGGTGAAGTGGGATGGCTATCGCATCCTCACCTCGATCACCGACGGACAGGTGGAATGCTGGTCGCGCAATGCCCTGCCCTGGACCCACAAGCTGCCCGAGATCAGGCAGGCCATCGAGGCGCTCGGGCTGAACTCGGCGCAGTTGGACGGTGAACTGATTGCCCTCGTCGATGGACAATCGGACTTCAACGCCTTGCAGCAGACCTTGTCGGGCGAACGCGCGTCGCCGCTGGCCTATGTGCTGTTCGACCTGCCTTATCTGGAAGGCTACGACCTCTCCCGCTCGCCCCTGATCCATCGCAAAGAGGCGCTGCAGCGCCTGCTCCAGGACGCCCCATCCCAGCTTGCCTATAGCAGCCACATCGTGGGTGGCGGCGAAGCGGCCTTTGAGAGTGCGAGCGCCCACCACCTCGAGGGCATCATGTGCAAGCGCGTCGGTTCGCCTTATCGGGGTGGACGTGGCGACGACTGGGTCAAGGTGAAGCGCCTGCAGTCCGATGAGTTCGCCGTGGTGGGCTATACCGCTGCCAAGGGATCGAGGAAGGGATTTGGCTCGCTGTTGCTGGCCAGGCCTGCGCCCGCTGGCGAGTGGAGTTACGTAGGTCGCGTGGGTTCAGGCTTTACCGACGCGATGCTGCGTGAACTCACCCGCACGCTGGCGCGCGCCGGCTCGCGTTCGCCCACCATCAAGCATGCGAGCGAAGCGCCTCGCGATGCCCACTGGATTGCGCCGACCGCGGTGGCCGAGGTGTTCTATCGCGGCATCGGCAATCACGGACTATTGCGGCAACCCAGTCTCAAGGCCATGCGGCCGGACAAGTCACCCAGGGACTTACGCAGTGGCGATCGCATCGGCAAAAGCCATGGGGCTGCAAAGTCGCGCCGTGGCACGTCGACCGAACCGGCAGGCATCGTCATCACACATCCCGATCGCGTGGTCTATCACGGGGAAGGCATCACCAAGCAGGACATCGTCGACTACTATACGGCAGCCATGACGTGGTTCCTGCCTGGCGTCATCAACCGGCCGATGTCCGTGATTCGTTGGCCCGGCGGCATCAACAAGCCCAGCTTCTTTCAGAAGCACTTGCCAACCGGCGGCCTCAATCATGTCGGCTCCGTCCGCCTGAAAGAGGAAACCGGCGCCTCTGCTGTCTACCTCTATCCGGACAGCGCGGACTCGATCATCGAGCTGGTGCAATACAACGCGATCGAGTTCCATCCCTGGGGTGCGCATATCGATGACCCTGATGGCGCCGATCGCATCGTGTTCGATCTGGACCCAGGCCCCGATGTCGAATGGACCCGCGTGAAGGCCGCCGCTCGCCTGCTCAACAAGCTCCTGGATCAGCTTGGCTTGAAGAGCTTCCTGCGCACCACCGGCGGCAAAGGGCTGCACGTCGTGGCGCCCTTGAAGCCGGTGGCACCGTGGGACAAGGTGAAGTCCTTCGCGCACGGCTTTGCGCAGGCGCTCGAATCGATGTACCCGCTGGAGTTCGTGTCGGTCAGTTCCAAGACGCGACGCGCAGGCAGGATCTACGTGGATTATCTGCGCAACGGCCGCGGCGCCACGGCAGTGGCGTCCTATTCGCTGCGTGGCCGCCCAGGCGCACCTGTCGCCATGCCCTTGCGCTGGAGCGAGCTGAGCCGCCTGAAAAGTGCTTCGCAGTTCGACATGCGCTCTGCTCTTGCACGACTGAAGCGGCAACGTGCCGACCCATGGGAAGGCATCGACACGACCAGGCAGAGCCTGGCGACAGTCATGAAGGCGCTCGAAGCGAGATCGTAGGCTCGGTCACCGATAGGTGGCCCAGCCTCCTGCGCAGCCTTCAGGCGCTGTCGTTCGCCGCCGATGCATTGAGTGCCGACGCCACGGCGGCGTCGCCGCTGACGATGTCCTTCCACTGGAGTTCCGTGCCCTTGCGATGACCGCGAGGCGTCAACTTCAAACCATTCGCGTCGAGCACCAGGGTATAGGTCTCGCCATCGATGGTGACTTCGCGGCGCAGGGTTTTGTCGAGAGGTGTCATGGAAGGCTCCGTGGGTTCTCGTTCGTGCGTGATGGTACTACCCTCGGCGCGTCATGGTGACCGGTCCGCGACATCGCACATCCACCACAGAACGTCGACAACATCGATACATGCAGCCACGCACAGTTCATCGTTTCGCCAGTCAGCCCATGTCATGAAATTTTCACGCCGAGCGGCCTTGATCGTCTTCATCGTCGCACTGCTGGTTATCCTTGCCGCAGGTTTCTACCGCGCCGCGATGCATGAAGATTTGCGGCCCGAGCCTGCGCCTGCGACATCGGCACAGCAGCCATAACAAGCCGCGCCGGCAATTTACACACCGCCGCAACGAGCGATGCGGAAGGATGCACGGGCGATCGGCTGCGAGTCCGCACTACCCAGGCTGGATTCTCCGACCGGGCAAGGACATCAAGGCCATTCGCACCGGGGCAGCGTCCGTACCGCATTCGGACCCTGCCCCTCTTTTTTGTCTCACTTCGCAGCCCTCAGGACTCCAGCCATGCCGATCCGGAAAAACAGGGCCCTCACCCAGGCGTTGCCCATCGCCTGGTGGTGGGATCTGGCGGCGAAATCGACACAGATGTTGGGCGCCTCGGCGGAGGTGGTCCTGCGGCGCAGTGCTCAGATCAGTGGCATGAGCAACCCGCCCTCCGCGGCCGATCAAAGGGAATTGACCACGATGGTGACGGAGAAGGTGGCAGCCGCGCAGCAATCAGCCACAGCCATGATGATGAGCGCGAGCGCCACCGCCTCGAAGTTCTGGTGGAACCAGTGGATGGCGAGCACGGGACTGAGCGGTCGCAAGGCCGTCACCTCCTCTGGCATCGCCGCCAGCGCATCGCGCTCGTCTGCCGCCATGCTCACGGCCGGTCTGCAGCCGTATCGCCAGCGGGCGATGAGTAATGCCAAACGGCTGCGCAAACGCCGACCCAAGCGGTGACTTCGTCTGTGGACGGCCGTTTGCAGGAGCGCACTTGTGCGCGACCACCTGGGGGAGCGGTGTTACGGTGGCGCTTCGGTCGCGCACAAGTGCGCTCCTACAGGGTCGCGCGCGGTGGCGTTTAACCTCAGCGCTGCCGGACCAGGCGTTTCGCTTCCAATCGCTCGATCATTCCATCGACCTGCGATAGTTCGGCGAGGACGGCGTCGCGGCGTTCGTTGACGCTTAGACCGGGCGCCGGTTCCTGCAGGCCCATGCGCAGCAATTGCAGTGAGCCGGTGATGCGATGGAGCACATCGCGCTGGGCGGTTGTATCGCCCGCCTTCACCGCCTCGTCGAATCTGGCGAGATCCGACCGCCCTGCTTCCAGCAGGCCGTGCAACAGCGTCTCGACTTGTTCTTCCGAACCGAAGATGGCGACCAGCTGAGTCACTGCATCGTCACTGGCCTGGGTTTGCCGATCGACGACTTTCGCCAGGCTGCCGACCATGCTTTCAATCTTCTGTTGCAACTCTTCCAGGCGGGCAGGCTTGGCGAGGAAGTCGTCCATGCCGGCCCGCCGGCACTTTTCCACCTGCTCCGGCAACGCGCTGGCCGAGAGCGCAATGATGGGCATGTGGGCGCCCGTTTCGACTTCCGCATCGCGTATGCGCTGCGACAGCGCATAACCATCGAGCACGGGCATGTGACAGTCGGTCAGCAGCAGGTCGTAGTGGGCGGCAGCCAGCGCCTCCCAGGCGCGCTGGCCATCCTCGGCCATGGTGCATGCGTAACCCAGAAGATCCAGCTGTCGCTCGATCACGGCGCGATTGATGGGATGGTCTTCGGCCACCAGGATCCGGGCGGAGCGCGCCTGGCGGGGCGCGGCAACGCTTTCCTTGTCGCCCGCCGAGTCCAGGCCCAGCGCCGCGCGGCACGCCTCTACCGCTGACCGCCACAACAAGGGACTGCCGCAGAGCATCATCTTGCCGCCTTCACGATAAAAGCCCCGCGTATCGGTATCGGGTATCACGTGAATCGCCGGCACACCCTCCACGATGACGCCTTGCTCGATCAGACGCGCGTCCGCGATATAGACGTCCGCATCGTCTTTACTGAGTTCCACGACGTCCTCCGCATCCGTCTCGATCACGCTAAAGCCCATCGCAGACAACGCGTTGGCCAACTCGCGCTCGAACATGCCGTCACGCGTGCAGACCAGGGCCCGCTTGCCTTCGATACCGGGAATGATGCTGGTGCCCTGCAGCACCGGTAGCACCACTTCGACGGTGGCTCGCGTGCCCTCGCCCACCTTGCTTTCAAGGCGAACGTCGCCGCCCATCATGCCCGCCAGGCGGCGACAGATGCTCAGGCCCAGGCCCGTGCCGCCAAAACGTCGGGTGGTGGACGCCTCCGCCTGGGTGAACGGCTGGAACAGGCGATTGAGTTGATCAGGCGAGATGCCCATGCCCGTATCGGTGACGCTGAATCGCAGGCGCTGCCCTCCCTTGACCTCGCCGAGCAGATCGATACGCAGCTTGACGTGTCCGGACGCGGTGAACTTGAGGGCGTTGCTGATCAGGTTGTTGATGATCTGCCGAATGCGATTGGCGTCGCCTCGATATTCCGACGCGAGTCGCCAGTCCAGCACCAGGTAAAGGCGCAGGTGTTTCTCTTGCGCCCGTGCCGCGAAGGTGCCCACCGCACTGTCGGCCAGCAGGCGCAGGTCGAATGCCTGCGGCTCCAGTTCGAGCTTCTCGGCCTCGATGCGCGAGAAATCCAGGATGTCGTCGAGGATCTGCAGCAGCGCCACCGCCGAATCCTGCGCCATGCCGACCATGTGCGACTGCTCGGTGCTCAGCGGCGTCTTGGAGAGCAACTCCACCAACCCCAGTACGCCGGCCATGGGCGTGCGGATTTCGTGACTCATCATGGCCAGGAACGCACCCTTGGCGGCCACCGCCGCCTCGGCCGTGGCCTTCGCCTCCACCAGTGCCCGCTCCTGTTCCTTTTCGATGGTGACGTCGGCGCAGTAGACGCTCCAGAAATAGCCGCCTTTCCCACTGGGCTTGGGTTCGCCGCCCAAGGCGCGAATCCAGCGCGTCACGCCGTTCACCCTGGTCTTGAACTCGACCACGCCCGAATGCTTCGATCGCAGGCTTTGATCCACCGCCTTCTGGACCATCTCGCGATCCTCATCGACGGCCGCTTCGAGCGGGCCGGCGTGGCCGGCAAGAATGTCCTCGCGGGACATGCCGAAGATGGCCATCGAGGGCCCGCTCACTGATTCATAGGTGCGGCGGTCCGCGGCATCCACGTGCAGACGGATCACCACGCCAGGGAGATTTTCGTTGGTGTCGACCAGTCGCTGCTCGGATGCACGAGCCCTCGCTTCGGCATCCCTCATGCGCTTATAGGCAAAACCGATGATGGCCACGATGGACGCCACCACCAGCAATCCGATCAGCACCCAGTTCCACGGCACGCCGTAGCTGTAGTCGGCGCGCAGCCAGCGCGTGCGGATCGCCTGCCGCTGATTGTCCTTGACGCCCGCAATCACGCGATCGATCAAGCCCGCAAGACGGGCCTTGTCGCGACTGACGCCAAAGGTGATGTCCTGATCCAGACCCGCAGGCGCCACCACTCGCAGGGTGGCGGCATAGCGATCGCGGATCAGCGCATCAATGGCGGGCAAGGTGCCGATGTAGGCCGACACTTCGCCTTTTTCGACCAGGCGCAACCCTGCTTCATTGCTGGCGACCGGCACCAGTTCGCTGCGCGGCAGCAGCATCTTGAGACCGGCGAGCAGACCCGCCTCTTCGCGCACAGCCACCTTCTTGCCGCGCAGGTCTTCCGGGCCGGCGATCGCGGCGCCATGCAGCGGCGCCACGATGACTTCAGGAAACCGCTCGTACGGGCGGCTGAATACCATGGCCCCGGCGTCGTAGTCGGCGGGCATCGCGGCCGCGACCATGTCCACTTCATTGGCGCCGACGCGGCGTTGCAGTTCGTCCAGGTCGCGTGCAGGCACCAATTCAAAACGCAGGCCGAGCTCTTTCTTGATCAGCGAGAGATAGTCTTCGGCCAGGCCATCGAGCATGCCGTCCTTGTTGAT
Organism: Dyella sp. 01N448; assembly: GCF_056399225.1. NCBI lineage: Bacteria > Pseudomonadati > Pseudomonadota > Gammaproteobacteria > Lysobacterales > Rhodanobacteraceae > Dyella > Dyella sp. 01N448. The sequence continues at coordinate 150,978 of NZ_JBFTQX010000005.1, forward strand.
GAAGCTATACGGATAACGATCGGTTTCGTAGCCCACGCGCAGCGTGCCCAGGCCGGCGAGCCACTGGCGGTCGGCATCGGAGATCGCCGTGCTGCGTGGAAGCGGCGCAGTGAAGTCCTCGTCCATACCCCATTGCTGGCGAAGACTGGCGAGCTGGTTCGCCGGCACGGTGGCCTCGGCCTTGCGCAGGATGGAGGCCAGCACCAGGTGATCGCGCGGCACCGCCAACGAGGCCTGCAGCGGCGGGATATCGGCAAGGCGCTGAAGGATGGTGACGTCGTCGTGCTCGCGCTCCGTCAGCAGCCAGCGCGTGCGTGCGGAGGAACCGATGTACGCGTCGGCCACGCCCTGGGCCACCATGTCCAGCGCCTCGCGGCCATCGTCGGTGAAGATGAGTGTGGCCTGGGGGAAACGATCCTTGATGATCTTGTTGTAGACGCGGGCGACACGCTCCATCGCGATCCGCCCATGGACCACATCGGCCTCGGTGCGGACCTTCAGGTCACCCTTGCGAGCAACCAGCACCAGGCTGGCTTCGACGTAGGGGTTGAGGTATTCAAGGCGATCGCTACGCCGGTACGGCTGGCCCACCAGCAAGTCGAAAGGAATGGGCTTGCCCGAATCGCTGAAGGTCACCGCATCCCAGTCCGTGAACGGACGAAACTGCAACCTGAGTCCTACGCGGCCAGCAAGCAGCTTGGCGTATTCCACGCCAATGCCTTCGGCCCCGCCCGCCACCCAGGCCTCGATGGGAAAGTGATTGCCCGCAAAAATGCCGACGTCGACCACTGGGTGCCGAGCGATCCAGGCCGACTCCTCTGCGCTCAGCGCGACCTGGGCGTCCGGCTTGACCGGCACATCGGGCGGGACCTGCGTGGCGGATGCAACGAACGACAGCGACGCGCACAGCAGGAACAGCGACCACAGCACCCACCGACAGCCCCCCTGCCGCGACCCACTGGAAGGTGAGGCAATCATGGTCAGGCCGTGAAAGCGATGCATAAACGTGCCCAGCCTTGTCGATTCGATCAGTCAGATTAGGCGCACACGATCGACAGCATCTATAAGAATAGTCTCAATTACAGGCGGTGGCGCTGGTTGATTCATGGGCGCTGTTTCGTGACTCCCAAGCTGCCGCAGCGGGGCCTGGCTGTGGGCGTCCGGACGTCGTCGTCAGCGCGCTCCATGGCAAGCATTGCGCGGTCGTGCTGCCGTTTCGGCGACAGCCAGCTTTGCGCCGCTACGCTAGGCAAACCCTGGGAAACCCGAGGTATCGCCATGACTGCAGTTACGAAGACGCCGCTTGAACACGTCAACGATGTGCTGGCGCAACTCAAGGAAATGCGTCACTACGCGAAGAACAACGTAGAAGCGCTGACGGCGCAGTGGTTACTGTTCGACGGCGAGCTGAAGAAGCTCAAGCAGGCCGGTTCCATCGAGACGCTGATGACGCGCCAGAGCGAATTGCACGATGCACTGAACGACCAGATCGCCACGTTCGAGGAGTTGGCCGTGACGCTGCAACCTCCTCCGGAAGAGACCTAGCCACGCGGGATGCCGCGTCCACGCGAAACGTTTTTCGCACGACGTGTCGAATCCGCGTCCTGCCGTTCGTCATGACAGTGAGGGCAGGCATTGTGCCCGCCTCAGGGTGTTCACGGGAGTCGTCATGCCACAGTATCTGGTTGCCATTCATCACCCCGACAACTATGACCCGTCGCAGGAAGGCGAAGCGATGATCAACGATATCCACCGGCTCAACGAGGAGATGATCGCCGCAGGCGCCCGGTTGTTCGCCGGCGGCCTGGAGTCGCCTGGCAAGGCGAGGTCTCTGCGCAAGCAGTCCAGCGGCGAGGTGCTGGTTACCGACGGCCCGTACGCCGAGGCCAAAGAGCATGTTGGCGGTTTCTGGATACTGGATGCCGCCAACATGGACGAGGCGCTGAGCTGGGGACGCAAGGCCGTCGTCGCCTGCCGGGCACCGGTTGAGGTGCGCGCCTTTCTCCGCCATAGCTGACCGCTTCTGCCTGGGAGGCTTTCCATGGCCACGCTTGTCTTCGCAATGAACCAGTCCCTCGATGGCTATGTCGACCACGACAAGTTTGGGCCCAGTCCATTGCTGTTTCGTCACTTCGTAGAGCAGGTGCAGAACCTGACGGGCAGCGTGTACGGCCGCCGCATGTACGAGATCATGCGCTACTGGGACGAAGACTCTCCCGAGTGGAACGCAGACGAACGCGACTTCGCCATGGCGTGGCGGCGCCAGCCGAAATGGGTCGTGTCGCGCACGCTGTCGTCGGTCGGCCCCAACGCCACCCTTGTCGCCGATGACATCGAGGCTGCCATACGGCGGCTGAAGGCCGAGCTCACCGGGGAGATCGAAGTCGCCGGTCCCGGTCTGGCGCGCAGCCTGACCGAGCTTGGTCTTATCGACGCGTATCAGATCTATCTGCACCCCGTCGTGCTTGGTCAAGGCAGGCCGTACTTCGCCGGCCCTCGGCCGCGGCTTCGCCTCGTGGCCAATGATGTCATCGACGGGGATGTGATCCGACTGACCTACGTTCCCGCCTGATGGCGCGCTGGCTCCGACGGACGCCAGCGACTAACTCCACCATCTCCACCGTGGCAAGTACAAGCTTGCCGTATGGGGCTGCCCGCCGCTGTCCGGCGCGGCGCCGATGGCGCCCGTGGCGACAACGGGCCCGGTGGGCTGGCCCGTCGGCGAGCCACTGATGGGCTCCACCGATACCGCGAGGGCGGCCGTGGGTCCCAGTTGCGCGAGCAGAACAGGATCGAGCTTCAACGTGGTAGGTGCGTTGGCGGCAATCATGCCGACCGAAATGGGCTTTTGACCTGAAGGCACCAGCCACAACTGCGGCGCCTTGCCTTGGGCGAAGGAGCTTGGCGCCACCGGCACGACAATGATGCGGGCCTGTTGGATATCCATCGTAGCCGTCCAACCCACCTCACCATTCGTCTGGGTGATGGTCGATGCCATGAACGCAACCGCTGGCGCGCCCGGCCTCGTGCGCGGCCCCATGCTCACAAACAGCAACAGCAGGCACGCCGCGGCCAAGGCGCTCTCGCCCAGGCCGAACCAGTGCCAGAAACGCAGGCTGTCCCACAGGCGGGGCCGGGTGTATGCGCGCTCCCGTGCATCCAGGCGCAGCGCCTGCTGGATGCGAGTCCACACATGATCGGGCGGCTCGACCGGCGCAATCTCCTCACTCATGGGCTGCAATCTGCGATGCCAAAGCTTCACGGCGGTAGCGGCCTCGTCGCTGGTTTGCAGCTCGTGTGCCACGGCGGCGCGCGCATCGGCATCCAGCACGCCAAGCACATATTCGGCGTAGCGCAGCTGGGAGTCGTCGTGGTTCAGTGGTGTGTTCATGCGTCCAGGCACGTGCGAAGTTGCAGCAGGCTGGCGCGTCCATGCTGCCGGCCATCGGCCATGGCGAAAGCGAAGTAGCGCCCAGTGCAAGACCCACCCCAAGAAGCATCGAACGTGCACGTTGATTGCTCTTCATGTTCATCTCCGTAGCTGGCGACTTCCGACTGGAAGCACTGTTAGATACGGATGCGCGCGGTCAACGGATGCACAGGCGCCCAAAAAAAACTTAAGCGTCTGGCGTCGGCGAGCTAGGTAAAACTACTGAATCCACTTGATGGGTTTTACCGATGCAGGCATCGATGCTGCCGGCGCAAGCTGAGCGCCAGCTCGCGGCCCTGCGCTAAATCTCGATGCCGCACGTGCCCGCTACGGCCATGGTCGCTGCGCCCGCCGCAACAGCCGTGACCCTCGCGCCTTCTGGACATCATCCGTCGCCCGTTTACAACCATCGGAAACGCCATGCGCATACCGACCTTACGCACCGCCCTTGGCATCGCCCTCCTCAGCACCGCGTACGTCCACGCAGGTGCGGCGCCGACGGACGTTACGCCCGTCACGATCAACAACTTCGCCCGCGCCGAATCCGATACGTACCTCGCGTCCCTGGTAAAACGCGGCGGCCTCGGCGTTCTTCGTTCCGAACGCGAACCCGCCTCCATCGACAAGCAGGATGTCATCCGTCTCAACCGCGACACGCTCTATACCTTTGGCGTCTTTGACCTGGATGCCGGCCCGGTCACCATCACCCTGCCCGACGCCGGCAAGCGCTTCATGTCGCTGCAAGCCATCAATGAAGACCACTACGTGCCTGCCGTGGTTTACGGCGCGGGCAGCTACACCTTCGACAAAGAGAAGGTGGGCACTCGGTATATGGCCGTTGCCATCCGCACCCTGGTCGACCCCAAGGACGCAAAAGACCTGCAGGCCGTCCATGCACTACAGGACGCCATCAAGGTCTCCCAGGCAAGCCGCGGCACGTTCGACGTGCCGCATTGGGATCCGGTAAGCCAGAAGAAGATCCGCGATGCGCTGCTCGTGCTTGCCTCATCCGCCAACGGTTTCAAAGACGCGTTCGGCAAGAAAGGTGACGTCGACCCCGTCGCGCATCTCTTGGGCACCGCAGCCGGCTGGGGCGGCAACCCCGACAAGGACGCCACCTATCTCGGCGTCACGCCGCCAAACAATGATGGCAAGACGGTCTACCACCTCACCGTCAAGGACGTACCGGTCGATGCCTTCTGGTCGATCAGCGTCTACGACGCCAAAGGCTATTTCGAAAAGAACGCACTGAACGCGTACACGCTCAACAACATCACCGCCAAACGCAGCGCCGACGGCTCCATCGTCGTCCAGTTCGGCGGTTGCAATGGCACGATCCCCAACTGCCTTCCCATCATGCCCGGCTGGAACTACACCGTCAGGCTTTACCGGCCGAGGGACGCGATCCTGAGCGGCGCCTGGAAGTTTCCGGAGCCGACGACTTAGGACCCCAGGGGCACGACATCCCCGGTGCATAGCTTGGCTGGCTCAATACGACCACCACCCCATGGGCAGCGTGCGAAGGCGGCAAGCATTCGTCGCGAAATAACCAGGAGAATGAACCGTGGCCATGCTACTGATGAAGGACGCAACAGGGCCGGATGTCACGCAATTGCGCAAGAAACTGGCATCGGCACTGCAGGCAGACGCCGGGGCGTTTCCCGGCCTGGCGGCGGGCAATCGTTTCGACGACCTCACTGACGCCGCGGTCCGACGCTGGCAATCGGGCATTGGCCTGGTGGCGGATGGGATCGTTGGTCCGTATTGCCAGAGCGTCCTGGGCATGGTCGCCTTGCGGGCGACCGACGTGCCAATCACCGTGGATGCGGTTAAGCAGCTCTTCCCAGCCACCAAGGCGTCCAATATTGCCCGCAACCTTCCCTATGTGGCGGCAGCCTTGAACGTCGTCGGGTTGCGCGATCGCCCGATGATCTGCGCCGCGCTAGGCACCATTCGCGCGGAGACCGAAGGCTTCGTGCCAATCTCCGAGTTTCCCTCGCACTTCAACACGACGCCGGGCATGCCAGCCTACAGCGCCTACGATGGGCGCACCTCGCTCGGCAACACACAGCCCGGTGATGGCGCGCGCTTTAAAGGCCGCGGCTTTGTGCAGCTGACGGGGCGAGCGAACTATCACACCTACGCGGCGCAGATCGGCCTGGATATCGAAAGCTTTCCGGACCTGGCGAACGCGCCTGAAGCGGCAGCCGTGCTGCTGGCCGTGTTTCTCAATCATGCCGCTGACAAGATGCGCGCGGCGCTTGCGTCCAACAACTACGCCGCAGCGCGCAAGCTGGTCAATGGCGGCACCTACGGGCTCGACAAGTTTCGCAGCGTGTTTCAGCTGGCGGACTCGGTGTGGCCGGTGGTTGCCCGCGCAGGTCGTACGGCACGTGCCCGCAAGACGGCCACTGCCCCGACGCCGGCCCGCAAATTCACCGCCAGCAAAGACCCCGTCGACTTGCGCGATCGTTCCTATACGCCGCCACCGGTCAGCCTGCCCGACTGCTCGCCCAGCGACGAGTACGTACAGCAACTTCTACCTGCCTACAGCAGCGCCGGCCTGATCCTGGATCAGGGACAGGAAGGCGCATGCACCGGCTTTGGCCTGGCGTGCGTCATCAACTATCTGCGTTGGCGAAAAGCCAGCATGCCTTCGACGCTGGACTCGGTCAGCCCGCGCATGCTGTACAACTTCGCGCGGCGGTACGACGAATATGCCGGCGACAATTACGATGGATCAAGCTGCCGAGGCGCGCTGAAGGGMTGGTTCTACCACGGCGTATGCCTGGAGGAAGACTGGCCCTATCAAGCCGAGGACACACAACCGCCCAGCTTCGGATACGCCGATCGCGCCACCGCCAACACCCTGGGCATCTATTACCGCATCGACCTCAAGACGATCACCGACCTGCAGGCCGCCATCCTGGAAGTGGGCGCCATCTACGTCTCCGCGAACACGCATGATGGCTGGCAGAACGTGCCGACCTCGCGCAAGAAAATCACCGGACACGACACCCTGCCCGTGATCGAGTTCGACGGACGTACCTCGCAGACCGACGGCCACGCGTTCGCGCTGGTGGGATTCAATACGCGCGGTTTCGTGGTGCAGAATTCCTGGGGCAAGAGCTGGGGCTGCGGCGGCTTTGCCGTGCTGACCTACGCGGACTGGCTGGCCAACGGCATGGATGCGTGGGTGGCCGCGATGGGCGTGCGCGGCCTGGTGTTTGGCCAGCGCGCGGCGGCCATCCCCGGTGCAACGGGGCGCGCCGGCGCCGATCGATCGGGCGCATGGAACGAGGCCGACGCCTACGCACACAGCGTCGTGCTCGGCAATGACGGGCGCGTCACGCGATATCTCACGCAGGACGCCTTGAACCGAGGCCTGCTCTACCAGGCATGCACGTTGCCGGATCAGTGGTTCCGCCAACAGGCGTCTGCCACCAAGCGCCTGGTAATCTATGCGCATGGCGGCCTCAACAGCGAGGCGGCCGCCATCACGCGTGCGCGCATCATGGGCCCCTACCTGATCGGCAATGGCTGCTACCCGCTGTTCATGGTGTGGAAGACCGGCATGCTTGAATCGATCGAGGACATCATTGCCGACCGATTCCGGCCTGCCCCTTCGCGCGTCGGCGGCGTCCGCGAGGCCTTGACGAATGTGACGGATGGATTGATCGAACAAACCATCGGACGTCCGTTCGCGCGTCCGATCTGGAGCGAGATGAAGGAGAACGCAGAGGGTTCCAGCTTTCCAACACGCGGGGCGGATCTGCTGGTAACGGCCTTGCAGAATCTCGAGCAGAGCTGGGGCGACAAACTTCAGATCCACCTGATCGGGCATTCGGCGGGCTCCATCTTCCTTGGCTGGCTCGTTGACCTGCTGGCCGCGCGCGGACTCGATGCGCGGGCCACGTCCATCCATCTCTACGCTCCGGCTTGCACCGTGCAGTTCGCCAATCGCCACTACACGCCGCACGAGGCGCTGATGAAGTCGATGTATCTGGACATCCTGTCCGACGAGAACGAACGGGACGACGATGTGGCGGCCGTCTACCGCAAGTCATTGCTCTATATGGTTTCAGACGCGCTTGAGCAGGATGTGCGCACGCCCATCCTCGGCCTGGCCAACGTCATGGACGTTGGCTACAACGGGTGGGACGGCTCATCGAGCACCGGCGAAGCGCTGGGCAACTGGCGCCAGGCGGCCAAGCAAAGCGGATTGGACAAGCGCATCGGCATTCTTGATGTCGACAAGGTGAAAACCAGCAGCTCCGGCAGCACCATCAGTGCGGGACATGGCAGCTTCGACAACAACATCGAGGTCGTCAGCCGCACGCTCGAGCGCATCACCGGCGCCAAGCTGGCCATGCCGATCGACGATCTGCGCGGGTTCTAAAAGACGAGGCGTAACCACGCACCCGCCTCAACGACTAGAGCAAGCCATCGATGGGGAGCAAACGCAGGAACGTGACTTCGGTACGCCGCTTGGTGGTCGCACCCGGGTCGCTCTTGTAGGTCACCGGCTTGCCGTCATCGTCGGCTTGCCAGATGAGTTGGTGGGAGGCGGGAGCCATCTCTACCAGATAGGCATTGGAGGGCTGCGTTGCCGTCTGGAAGAAATCGCTGATCGCCTTGGCCAAGCCTGGCGAATCCACGATGACGCCCATTTCGGTGTTGAGCAGCTTGGAGCGCTGATCCATATTGAGCGAGCCGATAAAGACCTGGCGGCTGTCCACCACAATGGTCTTGGCGTGCAAACTGATGCCCGACGACTGGCCCATCGAGGTGGAGGGCTGGCTTTGGCCGGACGATGGCTTGAGCTCGTACAGTTGCACGCCGCCTTCGACCAACGCCTTGCGCGAGTGCACATATCCCGCATGCGCCGCGGTTTCGTCGGTCGAGGCGAGCGAGTTGGTGAGTATCTTGATCGAGATGCCACTCTGCGCCAGGGCCACAAGGTGCTTGGTGCCGGCGTCGCCGGGAATGAAGTACGGTGTTGTCGCGATGATCTCGTGCTGGGCACCATCCAGCATGGTCTTCAGCCGCGGACCAATGCGCAGTGCCGGCTCGTCGTGGGTGGCCTCGATCTTCTCCGGCTGATCGGCCACGAGTTCCGCATCGCCCCAGAACCATGCGCCGCGCTTGTCGGCGGTCGGGCCATCAGGCAATTCGTCAAGTACGGACTGGGCGTAATCGGATTGCGCGAACGCTCGCACGTCCTTCTGGAGCAACTGCCGCGCGGCGGCCAGTTGCTGACCGGAACCATCCGTCTTCTTGAGCTGGTTGAGCGGATATGCGGCATCGCAATTCCAATAGGCATCGAACGCTTCGGACGCCTGCTGCACGACGGGGCCGATGGCCACGACATCGAGATCGCGAAAGTGCGTGTCGCTCCCCGCATCAAAGTAGGGGTCGCCGATGTTACGTCCACCAACGATGGCCACGTTGTTGTCGACGATGAAGGACTTGTTGTGCATACGTCGATTCAGGCGCCGCCACTCCAGCATGAACTGGGTGGCACGCGACAGCAGGCTCGGATCGCGCGTCTGAAAGGGGTTGAACAGGCGGATCTCGATATTCGGGTGGGAGTCCAGCGCCTCGAACAGGTGATCCTTGTCGTCGAAATTGTTGTCATCGATGAGCATGCGCACACGCACACCGCGATCCGCCGCAGCAAGCAGGTGCTGCAACATCAGATGCCCCGTCATGTCGTTGGCGAAAATGTAGTACTGCAGGTCGATCGAGTGCGCGGCGTGATCGGCCAACGCCACCCGGCTCAGCAAAGCGTTGGTGCTCAAGGTCAGCAAGCGGAAGCCGGACTGCTGCTGGTGCCTGTCCACTTCGGCGTGCGTGTACTGCGCTGAGGCGGTATCGGTGGCCGGCGGCAGGTGATGCGTTTGCGCCTTGTCGGTATTGGGCGGCAGTGTGGAGCACGCCTGAAGGACGTGACAAAGAATGGTGAAGGAAAGTACGACGACCCAGCGATGCACACGCATGTTTACATCCTCGGATCGGGCAAGCCGTCAACGTATCGTGGATCCGCTCGCATTTCGTTTCCATCATTTAATTAACATAGCTACGCCCTATCCCTGCTGACTGCCGGTGCGCTCATGATCGTTGCGATGCGCAGTCGTCGCTCTTCGTTCATAAAGGGCATTGACGCCCAGGCCTTCGACGTGTGCGTAATAGCGGCGCACCAGACCTGCACTGATCGCATCGCACGCCTTACTCATCGAGATGACGCCGTGAGCTATCAACGATCGTTCGGCAACATCGTCATGGCGTTCGCGCTGGTGATCGCCTCGACCGTCGCGCACGCCGGACTGGACGCCCAAGGCCAGCGCGAAGTGGCAGCCTTGCTTAGCTTTGTCGGCCAGAGCCATTGCAGCTTCATCCGCAACGGCAAGAGCTATAGCGCAGCCGATGCGAAGAATCATCTTGAGCTGAAGCTCAACTACTTGCTGGAGCGAGACAAAGTAAATTCTGCGGAGGAGTTCATCGACCGCGCGTGCACGGTAAGCAGTTTCAGCGGCCGGCCTTATCTGGTGAACTGCGGCGGCGCCGATCGGCCCTCGGCGGATTGGCTGAAAGAGGAACTACAGCTGCTGCGAAAGACGCAGCCCTAGGTATTGTCTCTTCTCTTCGGGCATGGCTGAAAGCAGTCATGTCGCGCGAGCCCGCTCTTGCCGAGCGGGCTCGCTTGCAAATACTCATCACCAACGCATGCGGAAACCCAGCGTGCCGTTCACCACGCTTCGAATCGACTGCAAAATCCTCCGTTCGCTCCGCTTGAGCGATGAAGGATTTTGCCATCGCCGGCGCGACCGATGCGTCAGTCAGCGCCCGCCGCTTACCTCAGGGATCGGGTACAGGCACCACGCGCAACGTGGCGGCAAACATCTCGCGTGTCTGTGGATCGGTGATAAGCGCGGCCGCGGCCTGGGCCTGCGCGTAGTGCCTGGCATGTGCCGCCGCATTGCCCTCGGCGGCGGCGACATTGGCGGCGACCGCCTGGGCAAATGCCAACTCCCACGGTGCGCTGCTGTGTTGCTCGAAGTATGGCAATGATTTCCTGAGATAGTGAGCTGCCGGCGCAGGAAGCTTGAGCAGCGCATACGCATGAGCAAGCAGCTGCGCCGCATGGGCATGATTGCTTGCGTCGCCGACGATCTTCCACAAGTACATGGCTGCATGTGCAGCCTGCAGCATCTCTTCGCTTTCCTCAGCCGAGCGGTGGTCGATTTCGGTGAGCGTCCAGGCTCGATTGTTGGCCTGAGAGGCCAGACGCCGCTGCCAAAGGGCGGCGTCTTGTTGAGTGGGTTTGTCAGCCATGAATCCAAGCCTCCACGTGCGTCGCGCGCCCCGGCTGCCTGCGCGAGAGGGCTGCACGCCCGGTTATACACCTGCAAGCGTCGATGAATGATGGGAGTGTCCGCCCAGCGCTTGCGGCGCGACCAGGCTCCCCTTCGTCAGCGCACTTTGCCAAACCCGCGAAACTGGCGGAATGCTGCCCGGAAATAGCCGGTCTCGGTAACTTCAGCCGCGGAACCCGCACGAGCGAGCGGCGGAAGTGCCGTCCACGGCAGTGTCGGATGCTGATGATGCAGGCGATGAAGATGGTGATTCATCAGCACGGGATGCCAGATGGCCGGAGCGCGAAAATTGCGGGCGCGCGCATCTTCGTCCAGCAGCACATCGTAGTGCGGCAAGTTATCCGCGACCGAGAGCCACAGTCCGCGCAGAAACATCGTTGCCGCAAGCGCAGGCCACCACGCCCCGTAGAGATAAAATGCAACGGCGTGGAGCGCAACCGAGAGCATCCAGTCGCGCCGTATCAGGGCGCGTCGCTCCGCATTGCCGGCAAAGGCCACGAACAGGCGTTGCACCTCACGGCCGGTGGGTTCTTCGCTGCGAAGCTTATGGGCGACGAGTCGGGACACCCATGGCGCCGGCAGCAGCGTGAGCAGGGGCAGCGCAAGTTCCGCCAGATAAAGGCCGCCCAGCAAATGCGCGTAGTAACCGATGCGAGCAAGCAAGGGTGGCGTCGCACCATCATGCACATCGGGTCGGTCAAAGGATTCGCGCGTGTAGCGGTGATGCATCAGGTGCCCGAAACGGGCAGCGTCGAACGGCAACATGAAGGCGATCGCCAGGGCGCGTCCAACGGCTTCGTTGAGCCAGCGCCGGGGCAGCAAATGCCCATGGATGGCTTCATGGATCAGCCCCCAATGCATCGGCGTCACCACCACCAGCGGAACCGCGATCCACAGGGCGGATGCCCCGTACTGCCGCAGCAAGAATGGCCATGCCATGAGTTGCATAAGCATGGCGATGGCGACGACGCCCAGGAGCGCCAGGTTGGCGCGAAGGTCGATGGGGACATGCCTGGACGTTCGCCGTTCGGTCGCTGCCTGAGCGCCACCCGCTTCTACCGCTGCCTGTCGATCCATCGCCTACCCTTAAGTGCACCATGGTCCCCGCCTAAACTAGCGGTGCCTTTTGACATTCAGTGGTCGATCCGCAGCGCTGACAACCGCTCCCCGGCAACGGTTCGCCATCTTTCCCTATTGAAACCCATATGCCCGGCAAAATCTCAGTCCGGGTTCGCAGGCGGGCCGGGCGAATATAACCCGCAGGGAGACCCGGTCCAGGTGCCCGAGGCCCATACCCTGCCGAACCGCCCCGCACCTGCACCGCTCACCCGGGACGGCGGGAAGCCCACTTCGCGTCGACGACGACCGCTTCATCTGCCCCGCGGCACACTAGCGATCTTGGTGTCCCCGCCCCGGTCCCGCCCACCCGCCTTGTTGTGGCCACGCAAAGGCCGCGTTGCGGTCCAAGCCATCGGAGGTTCACATGAGCAGCACTGCCGCCGAGACCCTGCAGGCGCGGGGCGTCGACATGAAGTTTGAGATCGTCGTCATTCCCGTATCGGACGTCGAGCGCGCCAAGCGCTTTTATGTCAGCCTGGGTTGGAGGCTGGACGCCGATTTCGCCTCCGATGACGGCTACTTCCGCGTTCTCCAGTTCACGCCGCCCGGCTCCAGTTGCTCCGTCATTTTTGGGAAGAATGTGACGGCAGCGGCGCCAGGCTCCGCCCAGGGCCTGTACTTGATCGTCTCCGACGTCGAGGCGGCCCGCAAAGAACTCGCTGGACGTGGTGTGCAGGTCAGTGAAGTGTTCCACGGTGCCGGCACCTATGCCGGCTCCGATGAGCCCTACCTGTTCGGGCGGGTTCGCGTCAGCGGCCCGGACCCCGAGCGCAACAGTTACCGCTCGTTCGCCTCGTTCCACGATCCGGACGGCAATGGCTGGCTGTTCCAGGAGATCACCCAGCGACTGCCCGGGCGCATCGACACCGGCGTGGCCACGTACACCTCCTCGACCGATCTCGCGGCGGCGCTGCGGCGTGCGGGAGCCGCGCACGGCGAGCACGAGAAACGCAACGGCGGCAAACACGATGAGAACTGGCCGGACTGGTACGCCCAGTACATGATGAGCGAGCAGACGGGGAAAGATCCGCCGCTGTGAGCATCACCAGCCGGGCGCGTCAGCGAGCCATGCGACCCGGTGCGCTTCGATGCATCACCCACCCAGGGCGATGATCGCCATGGTCAGGCACACGCCTATCACCATCATGCCCAGGCCTGCCCGCCACGCGCCCAGGCCGGCGTACCTGCCCAATACGAAGCCACCGAAGAACAGCATGGCCAGGCTCAGCACGCGCGAGACCAACAGTGCCCTGGGCACATCATCGATCAGCATGAAAGGCAGCACGACGGGGAACGTCGACAGCACGACGATGAAGAACACGCGCGCAGCCCGCAAGAAATCGATGAAATAAAGCCGCGGGCGTTCCGGCAGCGGTTCAAGATGGACCAACCTGCCCCGCAATGGCTCCAGGTCGGCGTCCGTCACGAGGATCTCGATAAACGACGGCAGCGCGTTTCGGACCAGTCCGATACCCGTCGCCGCATCGGGTGCGCTCTTCATATCAAGTGCAAGCGTCAGCCGATGGCCGCGGCTGGTCAGCGTATGCAAGAGATACATCATGGCGTCGGCCAGGCCCCAGGCGAGGTTGCAACCCAGGGCGGCGCGCCACATGGTCGATGGGGATTCCTGATCGGGCCCGACCGTCGAGACGGCGCCGACAAAGGTCAACGCCATCAGCAGGCCAAAGCACATCTCTGAAACGCGCTCCACCACATCCAGACCCGCGCCCGCAACCACGGATGGCTTGGCTTCTGAGGGGCTTCTCGCGTGATTCATGACGCTACTCCTCTAAGCGGGTCCGTTGCCGGGGCGTGTCGAGTGAGCACCCGGATGCGGACAACGGAACGGCGATCGAAGTGTTGGCCTGCTGATCGGTCTCACCACGAAGACCGCTGGAACGCATCGATGCGGCGGCGGTAAAGATGGCCGTCCTATTTCTTTTTGATCAGTGCGAAAAGCGGCGCGGAAATAAGCAGGATCAGAAGCGCCTTGCGGCCCAGTTCCGCGCCCTGCCCCAGCACGACGCTCAGGCAATACAGGCAGGCCACCACGCCAATCACGATATAGAGTCGAACCTTGCCAGCCGACATGTCGATCTCACGATTGAGTCGCCACATGGACACGACTGAATAAAGGTACGGCAGCACCATGAGCACGACCGTGGCATCCGTGATGTGGGCGAACTGCGTCGCCACATCCGGCGACGTCGTGATGACCAGCATCAAGGTCATCATCGCGCCGGTCACGATCAGGTTCTGAACCGGCATGCCCTGCTGGTTGGTCAATGAAAAACGATGGGGAAACATGCCGTCGCGGCCAGCTGCCTCGGCGGACTGGGCGGTAATCAGAATCCAGCCCACCAGCGAACCGGATGCCTTGAGGATGGCCGCCAGCGAAATGATCACGGCCGCCCAGGGACCCAGCATCACCTGGGCGGCCTCCGCGAATGGCGCGCCGGAAATGCGCAGCTCGGCCCCGGGAATGATGCCCATCAGCACGGTGCAGCAGGAAATATAAATCGCCGTCGAAACCAGCAAGCCAATGATGGTGGCCAGGGGCACGTTGCGCTTGGGGTTCTCGATGACGCCCGCTGAAACAGCGGCGCTCTCCACGCCGAGAAACGCCCACAGGGCAATCGCGCCACTTCGACTGATCGCCGTGATCGTCGGCAGCTGCTCGGGATTCCAGCTGGCGGCAAAAACATCGGGCCGGAACCAGAACCAGCCGAGCAGACCAACGAAGGCAATCGGCAGGATGCCGGCCACGGTGCTGATCGCCGTGAAATGTCCCACTGCGCGGGCATCTCGCGTGTTGAGCCAGACAAACAGCCAGATGATGCCCGCCGTGCATGCATTGGCGATCCACGGATTCTTCAGCACCGGAAAAAAGACCGCTAGGTAACCGGTCACCGACACCGCAATCGCCACGTTGCCGATGACGTTCGCGACCCAGTAGAGAAAGTTGGTCTGGAAGGCCGGGAATGCGCCCATGTGATCGCGCGCATAGGCATACGGGCCGCCCGCCTTGGGCTCGACCATGCCCATGTGCGCGAAGACCAGGCCTAGCGCACTGGCACCGAGTGCCGCCACGATCCAGCCAAACAGCGAAATACTCCCAACGCTGGCCAGGCTCGATGGCAACAGGAACAGGCCGGTCCCCACCATATTGGCGACGACCAATGAGGAAGCCCCAAGTAGCCCCATTTTCTTGCCGCCGTCGGTGACCATAGGGGTTCTCGCCTAGTAAGACCTCAGACACTGCAAGTAGTACTCACCGTCTTCGACCTCCACGCCATGCGTGTCATGGCCAAATCCAGGGAAGGTGTGATCCCAGCTCTGCAGTGCCTTGAGGTAGCCCACGTAAGGGCCATCGGCCGAACCGGCCACCTCGCCGGGCATCAGCATCGGTATGCCGGGCGGGTATGGAACCACGCTGGTCGCCAGCGTTCTGCCGGCCAGATCGGCCAAGGCCACACGCTCGATCTGCACCCGCAGCAACTGTTGATAGGCATCTGCCGGCGACATGCGCACTTCGGGAAGGCTCGAATAGGCATGCTGCAGATGCTGCGTCTGACTGGTCCGCTTCATCTCCGCAAACATCTGGTCGCCAAGGCCACGCAAGCCAAGACTGCCGTAACGCTCCGGATGACCTGACACCAGATCCGGCATCACACGCTCCAGCGGCCGGTCTTCATCGTAGTCACGCTTGAAATCCAGGAAGGCCGTGATCAAGGTGCTCCATTTCGCCTTGGTGATGCCGATCGAGAACAGGAACAAGACACCGAAGTCACTGGTCTTCTCCACCACGATGCCACGCGCCCCGAGGTAGGCCGTGAGCAGCGTCGCGGGGAATCCCTGCGCGCCGAGCGAACCGTCGTCCTGGACACCGGGAGTCAGCACCGTCACCTTGATCGGATCGAGCATGCAGTAGCCGTCTTCCAGATCGCCGAAGCCGTGCCAGTTGTCGCCGGGATGGAGGACCCAGGCATTGGCGTCCTCCGCGAGCAGCTCCGGTGCCGCATCGACAAATTCGATCTTCTTGCCGGTGTTGAGGTCAGTGATCACTTCCGGATTCCATGTACGGAAGAACCACGAGCCCTTCTGGGCGAAGTCGCGATTCAAGCGCCCTACGATCTGGCGGAAATGGATCGCCTCATCGATGCACTCACGGGTCAGGCTCACGCCACCCAGACCATCCATCATCGAAGCGGCGACTTCGTTTGACGCCATGATCGGGTAGAACGGCGAGGTGGAGCCGTGCATCATGAACGACTCATTGAATCGCGCATGCGGGATGCTGCTGCGACCGTCGCGCACGTGGATATACGACGCCTGCGAAAACGCGGCGAGCAATTTGTGCGTGGAGTGGGTGGTGAAAACCGTCGGCCCGTTCGGATCATGCGCCGTGGCCGGACCGTGCATGGCCAGTCGCCCGGAGTAAAGCGGATTGAACCTGGCATAGCCATACCAGGCTTCATCGAAGTGGACGCGATCGACCCAGCCACCCACTTCCTCAAGCACTCTTGCGGTGTTGTAGCAAAGGCCGTCATAGGTGGAGTTGGTCACCACCACGAACACCGGCTGTTGATCCGCCAGGTTCTTCGATAAGGGATTCGCCGCGACAGCGCTGCGAACGCTGGCCTGGGAAAACTTGTCCGGATAGATCGGCCCGATCAGCCCGTATCGATTGCGATGTGGCACCAGATAGTGCGGAATGCCGCCGGTCATGGTCAGGCCGTGCTCGATCGACTTGTGACAGTTGCGGTCGCACAACACCACCTGGTCGCGCCCCACGCAGGCCATGAAGATGATGCGATTGGACGTGGATGATCCGTTGGTGACGGTATAGCTGCGATGCGAGCCGAAAATGCGCGCGATGTACTTCTCGCTCTCGCCTATCGGCCCGGTATGGTCCAGCAGCGAGCCGATCTCTCCTACGCTGATGGACAGATCCGTGCGGAAGATATGCTCGCCATAAAAATCGTAGAAGGCGCGACCCGTCGGATGCTTGAGGAAGGCGGTGCCACCGGTGTGGCCTGGTGTATGCCATGAGTATTCGTGCACTTCATTGAAGTTGGCCAGCGCGGCGGTCAGCGGACCGAACAAGGTCCCGAGGTAAATCCGCATGGCGGCGTGCACACGGCCGCTGACAAAGGTGGCCGAGTCCTGCGACAGCCAGATCAGCTCGTTGATCGCCTGGACCGTCTCCACGCTCAGCGTTTGCGCCTTCTCCGGTTCCGTCATGAGAAAGATGGGCACGTTCTCGTTGCGCGCACGAATGACGTTGATCAGACCGATGGCCGCCGCATTGTCCTTCTCGACGCCTTCGGCATTGGGCAGCGACCAGTCGATCAGCATGGCGTGGATGGCAGCATCGGAGACGATGGAGGAGCGCGCGTCGTCGACGGTCGAGGCCGTGGTCGTCTCGATATTGCGGTCGGCAAACTCCTGCTCCAGCGTGCGGCAGGCCCTGCCGCCGGCGCTGTCGGTGCCGACTTTGGAGTGAACCAGCAACACGCGCAGCTTTTGACGCAGGTTACGACGCTCGAGCATGATGATTCTCCTGGTTGGCGGCATGCGTATGCCCGCCGCCATCTGAAACCCACTGCGCGCCGTGATCGTTCGTCACTGACACGGCCCACCATTCATTTTTTGCGCGTAGCCTTTGCCTGCTTGGCCGCAACCTGCTTATCCAGCACGACGCGCACCCACATATCGCCATTGGCATCGGCGTGCATGTTCTGCACTTCTCTTGCGAAGCCGGGGAACTTGCGCCCATAGGCCTCCACGGCCTGCAGGAAGCGAAAGATCGGGCCGCCTTTGGGATCCATGCGCTCGCCCGGCATCAGCACGGGAATGCCCGGCGGATACGGAACAATCATTAGCGCGGCGATCCGCCCTGGCATATCGGCAATGCGCACTTCTTCCGTGGTGCCGTGAATCAGATGCTGATAAGCCTCCGCCGGGGTCAAAACAGGCTCGGAAAGCGTCTCGCCGGCCTTGTTCGCCATCGCCTGCAGATCGAGCTCACTCATCGCCTCGTGCATCTCATCGCACAGCTGCGGCAGGGTCATCTCGCGGTAGCGATCGGGATAGGCATGCACCAGGTCGGGCAGCGCCTCTTCGAGCGTCGCATTGCGGTCGTACAGCCGCTTGAACGACAGCAAGGTCTCCAGCAAGGTGCCCCACTTGCCCTGCGTGGTGCCCACGGAAAACAGCACCAACACGGTGTAGTCGCCGGTTCGCGCAATCGCCTGCCGACGCGCATCGAGGAACTTGGTCAACACCGCACCGGGTATGCCGCGCTTGGCCAACTTGCCCTTGGCATCCGTGCCTGGGCAAAGAATGGTGACCTTGGTCGGATCAAGCATGCAGAAATCATCCTTGACCACATCGTCCGGCAAGCCGTGCCAGGCGTCGCCAGCCCGCAAGGTCCAGCACGCTGTCGATTCGGCCAGTACATCGAGCGGCGCCTCATGGAATGGAACCTGTTTTCCCTTGATGGGAACACGCGGTGGCTGGAACAGCGAAAAGAACCATTGCCCGTCGTCCTGCAGACGCTGACCGACCAGCGCGACCGTCCGGCGAAACGCCACGGCAAGGTCAACCGTTTCGCGCAGCAGGGCCGGGCCCGATGGCTCATCCATCATGGCCGAGGCGATATCCAGCGACGCGATCAACGGGTAGAACGGCGATGTGGTGCCATGCATCATGAATGCTTCTTTCACCGGCGCCATCGCCAGCTCACCACGCTTGCTGTTGCTCACGTGGATATAGGACGCCATCGAGAATGCAGGAAGCATCTTGTGCGTCGACTGCACGGCGAGGACGGTCGGGCGATTCTTGATGTCACGCGGCACACCCATCGCGAAACGATGCTTGTAAAGCGGATGGAATTTTCCGTAGGCGTACCACGCCTCGTCGAAATGCACGCGATGGACGCTGCTTGAGAGCATCTCCACCACCTTGTCCACGTGGTACAGCAACCCGTCATAGGTTGGATTGGTGACCACGGCGTAGACAGGTTCCTTCGACTTGGCGCCCGCCGACAGAGGCGAATCGGCGATCAGGCTCTGGATATGCGCATGGGAGAAACGCTTGGGAGGAATCAGGCCGATCATGCCGTAGCCGTTGCGGCTGGGCTGAAAATAAACAGGCCGCGCCCCTGACAAAGTCATCGCATGGTTGAGCGACTTGTGGCAGTTGCGGTCGGCAATGACCATCTCGTCCTTGCCGATGCAGGCCTGGACCACGATGCGATTGGAGGCTGACGAGCCTGCGAGCACGTAGAACGTCCAATCCGCGCCAAATACCCGCGCTGCCATGCGCTGCGAATCGGCCGGCGGCCCCTCGATATCCAGCCATGAACCCAGCTCCGCATTGGATATGCCGATGTCGGCCCGCATGATGTTCTCGCCAAAGAACTCATGGAACTCCGCGCCGGCAGGATGCTTGAGATAGGCGGCACCGCCCATGTGGCCCGGGGCATCCCACTGATACGCGCCCTCTTCCGTGAGCTTCTTGAGCGCCTTGAAGTACGGCGGCAGCAGGCCGCTGTGATAGTCGTCGATGGCGAACTGCAGGCGGCGCGCAAAGAACTCGGGCGTCTCGCTGCCGACGTTCACGTATTCGCGCACCTCCGAGATCAGACTCAACGGTACGTCGGGCGTCTGGATGCTGCGCGTCAGCAGGAAGATCGGCACCTTCAGCGACTTCTCGCGCACGGCACGCACGATCTTCATCGCCGACTCTTCCGCCATCGTCCCGGTCTCACCGAGATCCCAGTCAATCGCCACCGCCGAATACGAGGGCTTGCCGCGCGCGATCGCCAGGCCGTCCTCGCCACTCATGGCCTGCACGACCTGGATGCCGCGATCTTCGATGGCCTTGCCCAGGCGGGACAACGCCAGCCGGAAGGCCGATCCCTCGTTCGGCAAGTCGGTGGAGACAAAAAGAATCCATGGATGATTCATCGACATGAGGTGCGTACTCCGGTGCAGTTCAAGCGTTGCCGATACAGGCGGTAACCCGGCGCATTCGCGCGACCTCAGGGGTTAAGGTCATAGCGAAACGTTGTTTGCAGACGCTGTCCCTGCCCACGCAGATCGGTAAGCGCAATGTTCTGGCCCCACAGGTACTCCACACCGAACATGGCGCGCTCGCTGAATTTCCAGGCCAGGTTGATCGACCCGAACTTGGTGCTCTTGGGCTGGTCCGGATTGATCAGCATGTTCGATTGTGGGCTGATCCTGAGATAACCCCAGGCCACGCTTGAGGTCAGGTCTTCGCGCCAGGCGTGCGTGTAACCCGCGCCGTAGCCTCGTGCGCGGATGGCGCGCAGGTCGCCTTGCGTCGTAAAGGCGGCGTCCAGTCCAAGCCCTGAAATATCCTGCAGGAAATTGGCGTAACCCTTGCCGTAGCTGGCCCATCCCTGGACGCTGTCATGTTCGAACAGGGCCGTGGTGCCGGTCAGCTGGGTTGCAAAGCCCGTCGTGCTGCGCGTGCGCGCCGTGGCGTTCTCCACGCGCAGATCGCGAAGAATATTGGCCCACAGGACATGCCAGCTGGGCGCCTGCCACCTCAAGCCGAGGGTGATGTCGGGGCGACGCGAATACGTGTTGAATCCTTCGATGACGCTGATGTCCGCATTGGGCTTTTCCAACGACATCGGCAAGGTCAAGGCGCTCTCGCCGCTCCTGTACAGCACGGGTGAGAAGCGGATCTGCGGACCATATTTGAAGGTGAACGAGTTGGGTCCCTCGTAATCGAGCGTGTTGGGGAACACATCGATATCGGTGAACGCCGAGATGTTGTAGCCGGCCAGCAAGGAGTAATGTTCGTTGTCCAGCTCGCCGTAGAACGCCTGCAGGTTGTACGGCATGTCGCCGCTGCCGCTGCCGAAGAAGTTGTTCTTGTAGACGACTTTGAGCGTCCCGTAATCGGTCTGGCGCTGGAAATCCATGCGGAAGATGCTTTGCCTGGCGCTCATGGTGGAGCGCCTCCCACTGTCATAGAGCGGCTGTCCGCGCACCGGGATCGACGAGGGAACAAACAGATCCGCCGCGCCCATGTAGGTGCTGTCGGCCATCGCATCCAGCTGCGCCACCAGGTCGATCTTGAGCAGATTGCCCGTATCACCCAGCCGCACATAGCCTTCAGGCAGTGGTTCGTAGGCGCCGGCAACGGCAGAAGGCGGCCGGTAGGGCGGCGGCCCGGAAGGTGTCGGTGCCGGCGGAGCCGTTGCCGAACTCGTCAGCGCTGGCGCCGCTGCCTTGGCTTGCGCGGCAGTGGCTTCCTGGCTTTGCTCCTTTGCTTCCAGCTCCTCCAGGCGCGACTGCATCTTCTGCATCACCTGCTGCTGCGCCTGCATCTGCGCCTTGACCTGTTCCAGTTGTGCCTTGAGCTCTGCAGTCTCCGATGACTGCGCCATCGCCCCCGGACTGAAGGTCGCAAGACCGCCTATCAGGAGTGGCGCACACAGGAGTGTCTGCTGTCGCATGAAGCCGAACGATGGCCGATGCATGCTGATGCCTCCAGTCAACCTAGTAGCACTGAACGGGAAGCTGGTGCCGGACCTTCGCGCGGCGCCTCAACGCTGCAATGACATCAGCTCAACCAAACACAACGAGAGGGCGCCGGCACAAAGCGTATGCCGGCGCCCTCCTGGCGCTACTCGGGTAACGCCGTATCGCGGAACCAGTCCTTGACCGACTGATCAGGCTTGCCCATGTACTGCTCATAGATCCCGTTGATCTTTCCCGTGCGATAGAGCCGGCTCAACACCTGGTCGACCAGCAGACGGAAATCCGGGTCGTTGCGCGCCAAGGCCAACGACAACGGCTCATTGTCGAAAACCCGGTTGAGCACGACGACCTGGCCCGTCCCATCCTTCTTGGCCAGGTCCAGAAGCACATTGCGCTCGGCAAAGAATCCGTCGACCCTGCCATCCTGCAGTTCCTTCAGGCCGGTATCGAGGTCGGGCACGGAAGAAACGACGCTGTTGACCTTCAGTTCGTCGCGGCGCTCCTTGAGCAACTTCTCGGACAGCGAGCCCGCGATGACGGCAAAGTTGCGCTGCTGCAGCACCGCGAGCATCGGCGAACCTCGCCAGATCGGGCGTCCACCGGACTCCCCCGTCTCAAGCAGATCGCGCAACGCGACCGGCGCATCCTTGCGCAGCATCACGCCGGTGCCTCCCGTCAGTATCGGGATCGAGAAACTCACCTCGGACATGGCGCTCAAGGATGGCGCGGACGGCCCACAGAGCAAGTCAACACGACCCTCGGCAACGGACTTGAAACGATCGGCTGCGTCGACCGCCACAAACTCCGTGGAAATATTGGGCGCGTGCAAGAGCTCCTGTGTCGCATCCACAATATGGCGGCACACGGCGATCGCGTAGCCGTCGGCGGTGCCAGGCTTGTCCTCATAGGTGAACGGCCGGGCGTTGGCATAGTAGCCAATGGTGAACTTGCCGCTCGCACGTACGCGATCTAGCGTAGCGCTGCCGGGGCTCACGGTCTGCGCCACGATCGTCGGCACCTGCATCACCAGCAGCCCGATCATCGCCCAGCGCAACAGGCTGTTACGCACAACAACACTATTCATGCGTGACATGTCGTCTCTCCTGGAAAGCCTTGTTCTGCCTCGGCGAGTTATCCACGCAGGGGCTCCCCGGCAAAGGGAGCCGAAAAGCGAGGCGCCAGGAAGCCGTAAATGGCGAAGGTAAGCGCCATCACGATGGTTGCACCGAGCACCGCCTCCATACCGGATGCATAGATGGCATAGGTGCTGTAAAGCATCGCCACGGTAACCACGAACGCGTTGAGCCTGAAGGTATGTTGGGGAACCGATGCCTTGCGCATCATGATCATCAGCGCCGAGAGCGCGAGAATATAGGGGATGACGTTGGTCACCACCGCAAGGTTGACCAGCACCGCAAACTGCTCGCCCAGGCTGGGTGATGCCGTGGACAACGCCATCAGGCTCTGCACCACGCCCATCACGATCATGCCGATGACCGGCGCCGTCATCTTGTTGGTCTTGGCGAAGAAGGTCGGGAACATGCGTCCCTCGGCAGCCGTCTTTGCCGTTTGCGCGATGGTGAACTGCCAACCCAGCAGTGAGCCCAGGCAGGCAAGAATGGCCAGCGCGCGGATGATCGCGCCCACGGTCGGGTTGAACATCTGCGAGTACGCCAGCGCGAACGGTCCGGTGGACTTGGCCAGCTCCGCATTGGGCACAATGCCCTGGATCACCGTGGTGGACAGGACGTAGATCACGGCAGCGCCCAGCGTGCCGAGCATGCATGCCATGGGCACGTCCCGCTTGGGATTCTCCACGGCATCGGAGTTCTGCGCCGCCGACTCCATGCCGAGGAAGGCCCACAATGTCAGTGCAATGCTCGAATCCATGCCCTTGAAGAAACTCAAGCCTTGAGGATTCCACGCGGCCGAAAAAGTCGATCCCTTGAACCAGAACCAGCCGATGATCGACAGGCCAGCCACCGGGACGATGACGCCCCATACGGTGATCGAGCCAATTTTGCCAGTGACACTCGGACCGCCGAAGTTCGCGAGCGTCGTCAACCAGATCAACCCGATCACGCTGATGCACGTGGACATGGGCGTCGACGACAGCCACGGGAAGAAGGCAGCGAGATAGCCCACCGCTGAGATGGCGATCGCCACGTTGCCGATGGCAAGCGACAGGAAGTACAGAAAGAACGTCAGGAAGTAACCGCCCTTTCCATACGCCTCTTCAGCGTAGGCCGCCATGCCGCCGGCGCGCTGACTGAGCAGCCCCGCCTGTGCGAAACCGTAGGCGATGGCCATGGAACCCAGCGCCGTGACAGCCCACGACGTCAACGAGATCGCACCGACCTGGGCCATGTTTGCCGGGAGCATGATGATGCCTGAGCCCATCATGTTGACCGCCACCAGGACGGTTAGCTGCATCATGCTCATCTTCTTCGTGCTGCCGTTCATCACCGCCTCCCAATTCCGAATTGCGGAGTTAGCGCGACCCGCCACGCAAGCACTCGCAGCCGACCGAAACGACCGGCAGTCGATCAATGAATTGCCCCGCCCCTGTGAAATGAATTCTCAAGCAACAAAAAACATCTTTAATCGATAGTGAGCCACCATCAATCAAATCAGCGTGAACCGTCGCAAATACTCGCGCTTAATCCTTTGGAAGGCTATATGGCCAAATACTTAGTTAATCATGAACCTGCCAACAACTCTGCAATGCCGTAATTACTGAATTAGAAATACCAAGTTTTCCTAGGTAGTTTTATTGGCTTCGACGCCGACGAAGCCTCCATGGGCGCCTGCTCTTTTTTATCCTGGCCTTGTTCTGGTTGATGATGTCCATAACGGCGGCAGTCATCACCGCAGTCGATAAGCCGAACATCAGAATGCCGTTGGCCGCCTCAAGCGGGCCGAGCATGCGCCAGCGCGGGGACATCACGACATCGCCATACCCCAGCGTGACGAAGTTGACCCCCGAGTGGTAGAGCGCCGTCTTGAAATCGTCGAACTCGCCAAGCAGCATGAACAGCGCCGCCCAGATCACGGTCTCGGCGAAGTAACCAAGCGTCAGCAGGAGCAGCACCGTGTACAGCAGCAATACGTTGCCCGTTGCCGTTTCCTTGCCCCTGTGGGAAAGCTTGTAGCGGGCATACTGACGCAGGCTGATGTTGAGGAAGAACGCCTGCAGCAGCAGGCAAACCAACATCACGGGGAGGCCGATCAATAGATTGAGCAACACGGGGACCTCCTCCGCGCATCGATGGCGGCAGGCAACGGTGAGGAGTGCGCGGCCGGGTCAGGTCTGCTTTGGCGCCGATGGTTCGTCGATCGGCGGCTGTTCCTCAACCCATTGCCAGAACAGCTGGTAGCCGACTGCAAGCGCCACCGGGCCGATGAACAGGCCGATGATCCCGCCCGTGACCATGCCGCCCAGTGCACCGATCAACACCACCGGCATCGGCACATCGACGCCGCGGCCCAGCAAGAGCGGCTTGAGTACGTTGTCGGCCAGGCCCGCAACAAAGACATAGACCGCAAACACGATGGTGCCGACACTGGCGCCTTCCGTGGCGAACACGTAGGCGATGGCCGGTATCGTGATCAGGGTGGCCGGGAGCTGCATGATGCCCAGCAACAGCACGGCGAGGGCCAGGAGGCCGGCGCCTGGAATACCTATCAGCACGAAGCCGACGCCAACCAGCAGCATCTGAATGAAGGCGATGCCGATCACGCCCTGGGCGACGGCCCGGATGGTGGCAGTGCACAGGTGAGTGATCTGCGGCCCTCGTCCCGAGCTGAAGATGCGCGAGGAAATCTTCACCGCGCTGCGTTCCCCGCTTTCACCGAAGGCCATGAGGATGCCGGCGATGATCAGGGCAGCGATGAACATCAGAAAACCCAGGCCGGCATTGGCAAGCTTGCCCAACGCCATAAGACTGAACTCCTTCAGTTGCGGCGCGAGCTTCTGTGCCAGGCCGGTCAGGTCGGTGGCTGCTTGCAACCAGAAGCCATAGAGAGGCTTTCCAATCAGCGGCCAGCTGGCCACCGACTCGGACGGCGAGGGAATGCGGACCTTACCCTCCTTGACCACGTCCAGCGCCTTTTCAACCGACTCGGTCATCGACGTGCCCAACAGGTAGACCGGCACCATCAGGATGACGACGGCGATCAACACGATCAGGGTTGCCGTGCGGCCATCGCGATTGCCCAGCCTCCCCCGCAGCCTGAGATGCAGGGGATAGAGGGTGATCGCGAGGATCACCGACCAGAGCATCAGGTGAAGGAAGGGACTGAAGATCTCGAAGCAAAAGATCACCAGCGCGGCGATCAGCCCGGCGCGGATCAGGACATCGAGCAGCCCGCGGGACAGGGCTCTCTCGTACATTGACTTGAGGTACATGGATGGGCACCTTCTACGACAGAGTTTTGACTTTTCCTGTGGACTGCAATTTCAACGCGAAACTCAGCGTTACTCGCTAGCTGGACCACTCGCCACGGGTAACGATGGATGGCGGCAACTCGGCCAAGGCCTCTGCCGGTCCCTCGAGTTGCCAGATGTGTACGCAGCAACTCCATCCGTAATCTTCGGAAACGTGGCTTAGTGCAGAGCGCCACCTTGCAAACCAGGCATCGACAGCAGCAACTTCGTCCCTGTCATCCACAACTACGATGATATTGGCTCTAGGCATGGCATCCGCCCCTTGTCGAATCTACATCTCATTCAAATGGCTTGGAGACTCATGTGCCGGTTTAATTTGCCGTGGGCGTTACGCTCAAAGCGGCTCCGGCCTTCGGATAGGTTTCACGCATAAGCAAAGCGATGGCGAAGGCGAGGCACACACCTATCAGAAGTGGCCTGGCTGCGTATTGCGCCATCGCCAATGATCCTGAAGCGATGCCGCCCTCCAGTCCCGCGCCTACCAGCAAACCTGGTCGACTGATCATGATGCCGCCTACAATGAACATGATGCCGTTGACGATAGCCGCCGACGTACCGATGTTTTCGTGGGGAACTACATCGGCTGCCGTGCTGAATGCCAGCATGTGCGCGGCGTTGCCGAGGCCGAACGCAAAGCAAAGCGCCATATCCAAGGCCATGTCCAGGGGAGGCGCATAGAGCAACAACGCGAGCGCAGCAATCTGAATCGCGATACCAACGAGCGTGGGCAACCTTCGCCGCTTCAAGCGATCGGAAATGGACGGCACGATGAAGCAGCCAGCGGCCAGCCCGAGCCACAAGAGCGAGGACGCCAGATTCGCAATGCCAGGATCGAGCCCGCGCAAGGTCATTAGCTTGGGCCCCCAGGCCACCCCCAAGGCCAGCATGACTCCGAAACACAACGCACCGAAGGCGGCAGCCACCCATACGTGCGGCACCTTTCCCACTTCAAGCAGCGAATGACAGACGCCAGTGAGAAATGACCCCGCCGTCTGCCCAGGCGCACTCGCTGCCGACGGGAAGTCGCGCAACCACAGCACAGCCACGACAAGCAACACGATGCCCATGCCGGCAATGCCGTTGAACAGAGGACGCCATGAGGACATGGAGAGCGCCCAGGTCAGAAGGTTCTGATTGAACGCGGAAAAGAGCGAGGCGGCGAACTGCACCAGGCCGAACATGAAACTGAACTTCGCCCAGCCAAACCATGTCCCCCCGATATAGCCAGCCCCCACGAAGCCAGTGCAAGCGCCAAAGGCGACACACACTTGCGAGAGCAACAACATGCCGAGGTTCTTCGAATTGGCAAAGACGAAAATGCCGAGGATGACCAGCACGATCGCAGGCAACAGCACTCTCCGGGCACCCAGGCGGTCCAGCAACGGGCCACTGAGGAACTGGCAGATCGCGAATACCCAGGTATACAGCGCCGCAATGAGGCCAACCTGGGCGATGGAAAGGCCCACGTCCTTTTGCACGCTCGTGTTGACGATGGAGTAGGCCGTCTGAAAGCTGAAGTAATAGACCACAAACGCCACCGCGATCAGCCACACGCCCCACGCCTTAGAGGCGCCCTGCCGGACATCGGGATCAGCACCGCCCATGGCCCTACTCCTTTGCCTCAGTGACCGCTACCCGGATAGGTTTCTTTCATCAGTAGACCCACGATGAGGGCCAATACACAGGCGATAATGAGCGGCAGGCTGGCGTACTGGGCCAGAGGTAACGATGCGGGCTGCAGCCCGGACTCGACGCCAAGTCCGATCCTCACGCCCGGCCGACTGATCAGCACGCCACCGAGAATGAACATGATGCCGTTGACGATGGCGGCCGAGGTTCCGATCTGCCTGGGTTGCACGACATCAGCGGCACTGCTGAAGGCCAACATATGCGCAGCATTCGCAAAGCCGAAGATGAAGCACATGGTCATTGCCATCGCCGTGCCGACATCCGGCAGATACACAAGTGCTAGTAGCGCCGCCAATTGGACAGCCGCACCAAGGATGATGGGAAGCTTGCGCCGCTTGATGACGTCGGACCAATGCGGAATGACGGCGCTGCCGATAGCCAGACCAAACCAAAGCAGCGAGGCACCAAATCCCGCGGCGCTCTCACTTAAGCGGTGCACCATCAAGAGCTTCGGCATCCAGACCACGCCGAGCGCAAGCATCGCACCGAACGATAGAGCGCCGCCCAGCGACGCCACCCAGACATGGCCGATCTTTGCCACCTCGGCCATGCTCTTGAGTACGCCGGTAAAGAAGCCACCCGAGCCATCGCCATCGTGGTGGACGACAGGTGTCGGATTCTTGATGTACAGCAGGCCGACAACGAACAGGACAATGCCAAAAACGCCGGTCGCATTAAAGAGCGCTCTCCAGGTCATGGAGTTCAGGGCAAGCCCGATCAGGTTCACTGAAAATGCTGACGTCAGTGCAGCGACCACTTGCACAAGGCCAAACATGAAGCTGAATTTCGCCATGCCGAACCATTGCCCGCCGATGTACCCCGCCCCCACGAAGCCCGTGCAGGATCCGATAGCCACCACGATCTGGGAAACCAGCAAGATGCCGTAGT
The DNA here is from genome assembly GCF_056399225.1 of Dyella sp. 01N448. Taxonomy (NCBI): domain Bacteria; kingdom Pseudomonadati; phylum Pseudomonadota; class Gammaproteobacteria; order Lysobacterales; family Rhodanobacteraceae; genus Dyella; species Dyella sp. 01N448. The sequence continues at coordinate 179,451 of NZ_JBFTQX010000005.1, forward strand.
TGTTTGCGTTGGCAAAGATGAAGATGCCAATCGTGACCAGCGCGATCGAAACCGGCAGTACGCGCCGCGAACCAATGCGATCGAGCAAAGCGCCGCCGAAGAATTGGAATATCGCGAAGACCCACGTGTAGACCGCCGCGATGGCGCCCACCTGGGCGATCGTTAACCCGACGTCCTTCTGCACGCTGGGGTTGACGATCGAGTAACCGGTCTGGAAGCTGAAGAGATAAACAACAAAGATGACCGATAACGTCCACACCCACCATGCCATGCCGCCGCCGAGTACGGCAGTGCCAGGCTGGCTTGGGGAATTAACCATAGTGGCGGACATGGCAGATCTCCTCTAATGAGATGGTCGTCAGCGCGCGAGGTCACGACTTCGCTTGCTCGTAGCGCAATTGACCGGCGACATAAGTGGCTTGCACGGCACGGTCATCGCCCAGCGTCATCTGGATGAACAGCGCCTCATGAATGTCCTTTGCAAATTGCATCCGATACTCGATGATCGGCGTCGACTTCATGTTGAGAACGACAATGTCGGCCTCCATGCCGGGGGCGATGCTGCCGACCTTGTCCTCGATATACATCGCGTGCGCCGTGCCCCGTGTCGCCAGGTAGTAGGCGTGGCCAGCTGTGAGCGCATGGTTGTTGAGTTGGGCCGCTTTATAGGCTTCGTTGAGCGTAAGCAGGATGGAGAACGATGTGCCTGCACCCAGGTCCGTTCCCAGGCCAACGCGTACCGGTCTGCGCTTGTCTGCAGCGCGGAATACATCCAGATAACCGCTCCCCAGGAAGAAATTCGAAGTCGGGCAATGCGAGATCGCCGATCCGGTCGCATGCATACAGTCCATCTCGTCATCGGTCAGATGGATGCCATGGCCGAAGACGGCACGCGGGCGGCAAAGCTTGTGATGGTCGTAAACGTCCAGGTAGCCCTTCCTATCAGGGAACAACTCCTTGACCCAGGCCACTTCGCTACGGTTCTCCGATACATGAGTCTGCATATAGCAATCGGGGAATTCGCTCCAGAGCGCGCCCGCTGATTCGAGCTGATCGGCGGTGCTGGTTGGGGCGAAGCGGGGGGTGATCGCATACATCAGGCGACCGCGCCCGTGCCACTTGCCGATCAGCGCCTTGGAGTCGTCATAGCCGCTTTGCGTGGTGTCGAGCAGATAGTCCGGCGCATTCCGGTTCATCAAGACCTTGCCCGCCGCAATGCGCATGCCAAGGCGCTCGGCCTCCTCGAAGAGCGCGTCGACAGACTGCGGGAATACAGTGCAATAGATACAGTTAGTCGTGATGCCGTTTTTCAGGCACTCATTCAGAAACACCTTGGCCACCGAAGCGGCAAAAGCCTTGTCGGCATACTTGCGTTCGGTCGGGAAGGTGTATTTGTTCAACCAGTCCAGCAGTTGCTCGCCAAACGCGGCGATCATGGGCGTCTGCGGAAAATGAACGTGACTATCGAGAAAGCCAGCCGAGATCAGCGAGTCGGGGCCATAGTTGCGCACGCTCAGTCCCACAGGAAGTTGACTCTCAATCTTGCTTGCCGGACCGAAATGGGTGATGCGGCCACCACCGAAAGCAACGATCGCATCCGATTCATAGACCATGGTGCTTTCAAGGCCGTCCTGGAACGGATCTCCCTTGAAGGTAAGTGTCGGCCCTCTGATCGCACTGGTGGGAACGCTCTGGACCGTTGACATGATGCGTCTCCTGCGCAGCTATCACGCTGCGGTTAGAAGTGGCATTTCAATAACAGACTGACGGCCTGCTGATTCGTATCGAATGCCGACGAGCTGGGTATCTGGTATTTGCTCCACCACCAGTCCACTTCCAATCCCGCGTAGAGCTTCTTCGGTTCGCCCCAATACTCGCCAATGTCCAAGGTGAACTGCGGATTGAGATGGAAGCTCCAATGTTTGTCGCCGATGCCGGGGATCCAGTCGAAGAAGCCGTCAACCAGGAAGTGAGCGCGGCCCACCTCAAACGGGTAACTCGCAACCATCGTGACTTGCATCTCATGGAAGCCGCGCCTCGCGCCCTTGGTCAGATCGTCTCGACCGTAGATATTCAATTGCACGTAGTTGAACTTGCCCAGGCCACCCAGGATGCCGGCGGCCCTCACATCCAGATCGAAGCCGATGCCCAGAAGTGCGGCTTCAGCCAGATCCGGATCCTCGCCACGCTCGTACTGCGCAGCAAGCAAAACGTCCTTGACCTCAAACAAACTGTGCTTGAACAGGTTGAAGGAGATGTCCTCATCAAAGATCTTTCCAAAGCTCAAGCGTGGACCGACTTCGCCGTACCACGTGGATTCACTGCCCGCGCCGCCGTGATATTTGGTGGCATCCACAAACAGGAACATGTCGCCTATCCTGGAGGCATGGGCGTGCTCAAGGGTGAAGGTGGATTGTTCTTTTGGATCGACCTCAAACCCATATCCATAGGGCAGCAGGGATACGCTGCTATCCGTCCAAAGAAAGAATCCTGAGTCTGCCGGCGCAACCGGCGCTTCCTGATCTGAGGTTACCCCTGACCCCTGAGCGGAGATCGGGCAAGAGAAAATGCCCAGCGCCGTCATCGCAACCAGCGCGACTCGATGCACGACGTTACAAGTCATGGCGGTCCTGCCAAACATGATATGGGCCTTTCCGGATCAAGAAGCCCCAACGGCAAAGACAAGGCCGTGACTCACCAGGTAAAGACACAAAGTACGCCACATCCCCCAAGAGACGTCACGCCGTAAAGCCTGATGGTGATGTCGTTTGCTGTAAATAAGACTATCAGCGTTCAACGAGCGTGAATACGCAATGCGCTGCTTTGAATATAAACACTACGTAAGAGAAAATACGTAGCTTGCTCCCCCATAAGCTTCATCAGCGAAATCGGGCACTACCACCGTGCATCGTCGACAACATCGCTGATGACACAACGCGATGTTGCGACTCGTTGCGAAGGCACCCAGACTGTACCTACACCGCGGCAACGAGGTGCCATATCTGCAAGAGCTCGTGACCCCCATTGATGGCGAATTGCACGCCGATGCATACCAACAGAAAGCCCATCACGCGAGTCAGCGCATCCACGCCGCTTTGCCCAAGCAGCCGCAGGATGGTCGTGGCGCCGCGAAGGCAGGCCCAGAACTCCAACGTAAAGAGCACCGCTACCGTGATGACAGCCAGGTGCACCGAATAGGAATAACTGCGCGTAGGGATGGTCGAGGCAGCACTGATGATGAAGGCGATGGTGCCGGGCCCCGTGGTACACGGCATCGTCAAAGGGACGAATGAGATATCGCGGAACTTCGTCGTTGGGGTGGCAGCGGAAAATTCCTCTTGAATCCCCTGCTCCGTCATCCGTTCCGGCGGAAACAGCATGCCGAAGCCGATATACGAAACAATCAAACCGCCGGCCAGCCGCAACCCGGGGATAGAAATCCCGAAGAGACGCATGACAATGCTGCCTGCATAGAAACAGACCAGAAGGACGATGAATACGTAAATGGCGGCACGCAAGACCTGCCGATTGCGCTCTGCGTCCGGGTAGCGCGCGGTCAGCGCCAACAGCACCGTTGCACTGGTCACCGGATTGGCGATGGTCGTCAGGCCCAACAGTCCCACTGCGACGTCATTCAGAAAGGCGGGCATGTCTGGCTATCTAAGCGGGCGAATTTTAGGCCTGTCTTATCCACCTATGCCGATGATGGTAGCGTGACCGGCGAGCCTCATAAAACAACGAAAGAATCGCCACTCCCAAGGCCGGATGGCAGACGCGACCATGTCATTTTCATTCTGGGTGGAATCCCGCCGCGCATCAGCCAAGGCATCTCTACTCAAATAACTTGCGTGTTTCCACCTAATCATTCTATTAAATTTATGGGCGACGTATTTTCTTCCTACTTTATTAACTACAATTCAGCGACCATTGCATGAGCGTGGTGAGACCAAACTAGCAAGCGACTATCGGCGAATCGAAGATCGCCTCCTTTGATAAGACACCAACGTGAGGGAACTCCCATGATCAAGTTTCCGCAGCTATGCGTACTAGGTGTGGCACTCCTGGCGGCAGGGTGTGTCTCTCAGCAGAAATATGATGAGTCGCAGCAGAAGAATGCGGAGCTGGAGGCGCAATACCAGCAGCTCAATGCGAGCATGGGGAGCGAAATTCAGTCCCGCGACGTGCGCATCTCGCGCATGCAGGATGCCATCAAGGTTTCGCTCAACGATCAGCTGCTGTTTCCATCAGGCGGCTGGGAGATATCAGAGCAGGCCAAGACCAGCATTGCCAAGGTCGCCAAGATCCTTGCCCCTCATCAGAAGAACAAGATCAACGTGAGCGGCTACACCGATAGCACGCCCATTGGTCCGGAACTGGCGAAGCAAGGCATCACGACCAATCAGATCCTGTCGCAGAAGCGCGCGGACAATGTGCAGCAATTCATGATCTCGCAGGGCGTCAATCCAAGCCTGGTATCGGCCAAGGGCTATGGCGAGGAGAATCCCGTAGCGTCCAACGACACCGCCGAGGGCAAGGCTCAGAATCGTCGCGTGGAGCTCACCGTAGCGAGCCCCGGCACGAGCAACTGAATCGACGCAGATATCGAACTTGACGGGCGCGGCCAAATGGACCGCGCCCGTCGCCTGTTGCCCACCTTCACATACGCGCCGGCGTGAATCGTTCGCTTGCGTCATCACCATGACCCAAGGATCGGGTGATGCTCGCGACGTCCTACCCGCCTGCCGCACCCTTACCCCTGCGGGGTGACGGTGACCGCCAAAGCCTCGGCATAAGTGATGCGCACCATGTCGCCGACTTTCAGCTTTGAGAGTCGGGCCTGGCGTGCGGGATCCTTCACCTCGATGATACGGGTCTTGCCATCAGCCCCGGTAAGCGTGACGGTATGCTTCTTCAGGTCGACCGCCGTGAGTTTCGCGGTCACCGTCACCGCCTGCTCGGCCGTACCACCCGGTTTGTTGCTTTTCTCATCCCGCGTAATGTCGCCTTCAACCTCGGTGCCCGCTTGCGCACTGTCGGCCGGAAGCAACTCAAGCGCAACGGCATGTTGGTACGTCATGGTGATCTTGTCGCCGACTTTGACCTGGTCGAACCGCGTGGCGGCCGGCCCCACCGCTACCGTGTCTTCTTTGCCAGCGGCCGTTCGAAGCGTGACCAGGCGTTTTTGATAATCGATCTGCGTCACCGTAGCCGTCACGGTCTCCGTGTCGTTGGCCAGCTCGTGTGCCGTCGCGGTCACCGGCGGCGCTGTGGAGGTCTGCGCATAGACCGACAGGAAAGGTGTGCCTGCCGCTACGACGGCTAGAAGCAAGCAACGTGGGAAGTCGAAGGCGCTCATATCACATCTCTCTGTCAGCGACGAATCAAGGCGTACATGCCATGAGAGCATCCCGTTTCGGGGCTGCTCTGCCCTTTTCATCCAATCACGCAGCACGCCACCCCGCCCCATGCCTGCAGTGCGCATAGACTCCTACAAGCATCGGCTGTGATGCATGAGATCTCCAGTGGCTAATTACCGATTATTTCTGTGTAGAAATACGCAGGCCTAAAATGCACACGCAAGAGTTTGCTAATTGCCCACGATCTAATTAGCGCGTAGATCTACTTATGCCTTTAGTGCTGCAAGTTTTTGCTGTGAATTCCCAATTAGTTGCGCCAATATGTATTGTCGATTAGAGCGATGAGGGGTCATCATGAGTGGCCGTTCCGGTTCTCTTTTTGCTCGCGCCACCCTCGCGCTAGGGCTCGTTTTAACCTCCGGTGCTGCCTCATTGTTCGCGATGCCGGCGTTCGCACAGTCAGAAGACTATTGGGACGGAAACTGGCACGGCAGCATCACGCCGTACGGCTGGCTTCCCGGCGTGTCCGGCGAAACCCGATACCAGCTTCCCAGTGGCCCGGATGTCACCGTCAAAAACAAGAGAGACCCCTTGAGCAGCCTCAGTGGCGCCCTGCTGCTCGAAGGCGATATTCGCAAGGGGAACTGGGGCATGTTCGGCGACATCGACTGGATCAAATTCTCAAACGAGAAGGGGCGCTTCACCTCGATTGGAGGCGAACGCTTCGGAGCCGACGCCGGCCTGGATACGCGCTGGGGAATGAAGGGCGGCCTGATTACGCTGGCCGGGCTGTATACGCTTGGGCACGGCACGCTTGGTTATGCCGACCTGCTCTTCGGCGCGCGCTATGTGTGGTTGAAAGGCAACATCAGCTGGAACCTCAACGTGGTCAACAACCAGGATGCCTTGATCCTGCAAGGTAGTGGCCACCTGCATAATCAGACGCATGCCGGTAACGCGATTATCGGCGTACGAGGTCGCTGGACGCCGTTCGCTGACTCGGGCTGGTACTTTCCGTACTACGCCGACGTCGGCACGGGCGACTCCGACAACACCTACCAATTGAACGTCGGCGTGGGCTACGCATTCCACTGGGGCGATATCGCCATCAGCTATCGCGATATCAAATATGAGCAAGGCGGCAGTGACAAGTTTCTCAAAGAGGCAAGGATCAGTGGGCCAAGTTTCAACTACACCTGGCACTTCTGAAATCCGGGTTGGCCAGGGCTTTTCTCTGGCGGACTCGCCGGCAGGCATCGATGCGTCGATGCCACGGTGCCCAATCGGCTTGGAACGGCGACGCCTGGGGAACGAAACGCGATCTAACGGTTAACGAGCGTCAAGCAAAGGGCGAACAGTGCTGCTGAATCTCCCGGCGCGAGGGCGGTGTCGAACACGCCCACGCCAGGGTGACAGGTCCCGGTTGCAAGGATCGATGTTCGCTTGGACTCCTCGTTCATTGAGGCTGTAGCAGGGAGATGTGCCACCATGACAGAGAACACTTCATTTCAGACGAGCGACAAGCCGTCATTGCGCGTGCTGCTGGCAGATGCAGATCAGGGCATAGCCGAGGAAGTGGCGGGCTTATTGGCTCCGATTGTTGGATCCTTCGAAATCACCCACGACGGAATCTCCCTGGTCAAGCGCGCGCTCACCGGCGCCATCGACCTGGTCGTTTCCGATATCACGTTGCCGCTGCTCAGCGGGTTGCAGGCATTGCAGCAGTTGCGCGAGAGAGGATCCACCGTACCCTTCATCGTTCTTTCTGCGCATGGTGAGCCAGCCGTCACGCGCGAGGCCCTGCTCTCTGGTTGCAATGGCTACGTCATCAAGCAACTGGCCAGCGAGGAACTTTGCAGAGCGGTGGAAGCGGTTGCGCATGGCTACCAGTACCTGAGCCCAAGCGCCCTCACCGCCATCATGCTCGCGCCGCCACCCACTCACCGACTGTCGCGCCGACAGGGACAGATCATCAACTGCGTCGCCGATGGATTCCGTACGTCGGAGATCGCTTCTTCGCTGGGCATATCGCCCCGCACGGTGGAAAGCCATCGACAGGCATTGCTGCGTCTGTTCGGCGTTCACAACAGCATCGCGCTTATTCGTGAGGCGGAGAAGCAAGGTCTCGTGCGACAAGGGATGGCCCGACGCATGGCAGAAGTGTCCATGGATCCTGCATTGAGTTGAGCCGCGATGGGTGCGTGTCACTTCGCCTGCATGACGTCTCTGGCATCGAGACAGGGAGCGCTGATGTGAAGCTGTTCATCGTGCCGGGAGCTTGCACTGTGGCCCTGATGCTTGGTTGCTCAACGGTGAGCGTCAGCAATCAGTGGCGGAATCCCTCTTTTGCGGGACCGCCGCTATCCAACGTGCTCGTCGTTGGCATTACCCGTAGTGACACGATGAAGCGCGTGTTCGAGGACGTGTTCTCCCAAGAACTGCAGAGCGCAGGCATCCGTGCAGAACGCAGCTATGCCCGGCTTCCGCAAGGCGCCACATCGCTGAATCTCAATGATCTGAAGACCACGGGAATCGATGGCGTCCTCACCACGCGCGTCGAGCGCGTCGAGCAAAAGATCAATGTGACACCGGGCGGCCCGAGCTACGGAGGTTTCTATGGTTGGTATGGATCAGCCTGGGCATCCACCCCCGATGTACATCAATACGAGGTGGTCACCCTCGAGACCAGCGTGTGGGACGTCAGGAGCGAGAAGCTCGTATGGACGGTGACTACGCAAGGCGTGCGAACGAATGATCTCACTCAGGCCACCAGGGACCTGGCCGCCACTCTGATACCGAAACTGAAAAGCGAAGGTGTCCTTCGCTGACCTCTCGCGGGCGCCCCGAGATGGCAGCCCGGTAACGGGATCGGACCCTCTTGACTGGACCTGGGTCCAGCTGCGCTATGATGAACACTTCATGCGCACACGCCTTCACATCAGCCGCCGTCACCGCGTCCTTTGGACCGGGGTGGTGCTGTTTTGTCTGTTGTTCCAGCAGCTCGCCATGGCTGCCTATGTCTGCACGCTGCCCACCAGGCCGGCCGACACGGTGATGACGGGCGATTGCGCGGCCATGGGCACGGGCTCCATGGAGAAAGCCTCTTTCCAACACCAAAGTCCGGATGCACGTTGCGCCGAACACTGTGCCGGCAACGCGACTTCGGCACATGATGTTCGCCTGCCAGCCGTTCCGCCACTGTTGTTGCCCATGGCATCCCCGATGCTGCTGGGAACCATCGCGCATGCGCCCGAGCAGGCGCCCATGCCTGATGCCGCACTGCTTCGTCCCGATCCGCCGCCGACACTGCGGTTCTGCTCCCTGTTGATCTAGCCCTCGATCGCTAACCACTCGGCGGCCATGCCTGCGTGCATGGCTCGTACGGTTTTGTGATCGGAGCTAGCAATGTTTTCGCATCGAATTCTGACGCGTGCCTGCACGGCGCGCTTTTGGCTGTGCCTTTTATCGGTCGCCACAGGTCTGTTGGCATCTTCAGCCTGGGCGGACGATACCGCCTCGACCCTGACGTTGGACGCAGCAACCCGGCGCGCCATGGCGCAGGCGCCGCTTCTTCAGGCACGTCTTGCCCAGCAGGACGCCGCCCGCGAAGAAGCTGGGCGCGCCGGCGCCCTCCCCGACCCCCAGCTGACCGTTGGCATCGACAACCTGGCCATCCAAGGCCCGGGGGCCTTCACGGCCGGCGGCGACACCATGACCATGCGCACCGTCGGGCTTTCCCAGGCGCTGCCGTCTCGGGCCAAGCGCCAGGCGCAGCGCGACGTCGCGCAAGCGAATGTCGAACAAGCCGCGTCCACCTCGGCGATGACCCGGCTCGCCATCGAGCAACAAGTCGCCGTCGCCTGGATCGGCGCATGGGGGGCTCACCGTGAACTCCAGATGTTGCAAGCCATGCGACGTGAGTGGGCGATCGATGTCGTGGTGGCCCAAGCGCGATTGCGCGGAGGCAACGGCTCTGCTGCCGATGTACTGGCCATGCGCAATGAAGCGCTCGATCTGGAAAACCGCATCGACGACGCCAACTCGCGCGAAGCCCAGGCTCGAGCGGCATTGGCGCGATGGCTGGGCACGCCGGTCAACGAACCACTGGCCGACGCACCCGACTTCACCGTGCTCCCACACGACGAATCCTCCTTGCTGTCCAACCTGGACCATCAAGGCAACCTCCTCGGCTGGCCTGCTCGCGAACACGCCGCCGAAGCCGCCCTGGAGGCTGCCAAGGCCGAGAAGCATCCCGAGTGGAGCGTGGGATTCAACTATGGCTCTCGTGTGCGCGGCCTGTCCGACATGGTGTCGCTCCAGGTCGGGGTGAGCCTGCCTTTGTTCACGCGCAATCGGCAAGACCGCGGCATCAGCGGGCGTGCTGCAGACCTCGATGCAGTTCGAGCCGAACGCGATGACGCGCGGCGGCAACAGGCCGAGGCTGTGCAGGCAGCCTGGGCGCAATGGGATGCACTGGGCCGGCAAGTGCGTCGACATCTCAGCCAGCTACTGCCGCAAGCCAACGATCGCGCGGCGCTGGCCCTGGCGGCCTATCGCGGTGGCGGCGATATCCAACCCTTGCTGGATGCGCGCCGCGACGAAATCTCTCACCACACCGACTTTGCTCGCATGCTGACCGACTACGGCCGTGCCTGGGCAGCCTTGACCCACCTTCTTCCCGAGGGGGACACCCCATGAAACGTGCTGTCCTGATCTCATTCATTCTCGCGGCACTGCTCGTTACTGCGATCATCGCCTACTGGGCAGGCCGCCACGGCAATGCTCCGGCGGAATCTTCCGCAGCCACAGGATCCGCTACACCGGTGGCGCGTACCAAGGTCCTGTATTGGTACGACCCGATGACGCCCGAGCAGCATTCCGACAAACCGGGATTGTCGTCGATGGGTATGCAAATGGTGCCCAAATATGCCGATGCAGGAATGGACACGAACACCATCCGCATTGATTCGGCGACAGTGCAGAACCTGGGCATGCGCACGGCGACCGTGGAGCGTCGTGCGCTCCCTGCGACGATTCAAGTGCCCGGAACCATCAGCTGGGATCTGCGCCAGGCGACCGTCGTCAGTGCTCGCGTGGACGGAGTCATCAGCAAGCTGTACGTACGCGCTCCGTATGCGAACGTGGCTGCCGGTGCGCCGCTAGCCAGCTTGCTCGCCCCGCAGTGGAGCAGCGCGGTGGCCGAATCGCAGGCCTTGCAACATGTGCAATCGGCAGAGGCCAGAGCCTTGCGCGGCGCCTCGCAACAGCGACTGCAGGCACTGGGCTTGTCACCAGCAGACAGCGGCGCCCTCGGGAGCAGCGGCCAGATCACCCTGCATGCGCCGCAAGCAGGCGTGATCAGTACGCTCGATGTGCGCGAGGGGCAACGCGTCAACGCCGGGCAGACCCTGATGACGATCAACGGGCTATCCACGGTGTGGGTCGAAGCGGCGTTGCCGCAGGCGGTTGCCGGGATGATGCGCGCGGATACACCGGTCAACGTTCACGTCGACGCCCTGCCAGGCCAAGTGTTCCACGGCCATGTGGAAACGCTGCTGCCCGATATCGACATGGCTACCCGCACGCAACGTGCACGCATCGTGCTTGCCAATCCGGACGGCGCGTTGAGTCCCGGCATGTTCGCCACCGTGCAGTTCGACCCATGGCCAGGGGAGGCCTTTCCAGTGGTGCCGGACGATGCATTGATCGCCACGGGTGATCACACGCGGGTGATCGTCGCCAACGACCGCGGTCGCTTCCGCGCCGTCGCGATTCGCACCGGACGCTCGGCGGGCGGCTACACCGAAGTCCTGGACGGCCTCGCTGGCGGCGAGAAGGTGGTGGTGTCCGGCCAGTTCCTGATCGACTCGGAAGCCAGCCTGTCGGGGGCGCTCGATCGCTTGAACGATCCTGGTGCGAATCCTGCTCCTGCGAGCAGCGCGTCGATGCCGGGCATGCCGATGTCAGGAGATCGTCCATGATCGCGACGCTCATCCGCACCGCGATCGCGCATCGCGCCCTGGTGTTGCTGGCTGCCCTGGTGCTGGCGGTGGCCGGCGCGTTCGCTGCTATGCATACGCCGATCGATGCCCTGCCCGATCTGTCTGACACCCAGGTGATCCTCCGCACGAACTGGCCAGGCCAGTCGCCCCAGGTGGTGGAAGATCAGGTCACCTATCCGCTGGCCACGACCATGCTATCGGTGCCTGGCGCCAAGACGGTCCGCGGCTACTCGTTCTTCGGCGACTCATACGTCTACGTGTTGTTCGATGACAGCACGGATCTCTACTGGGCACGCTCGCGCGTGCTGGAGTACTTGAGCCAGGTACGCGATCGCTTGCCCGCTGGCGTCAACCCCTCGCTGGGCCCGGATGCCACCGGGCTGGGCTGGATCTACGAGTACGCACTGATCGACCGCACGGGACAGCACGATATCGGCCAGCTACGCGCATTGCAGGATTGGTTTGTGCGCTATCAGCTCAAGACCGTTCCCGATGTGGCCGAAGTGGCAAGCCTCGGTGGCATGGAGCAAGCATGGCAAGTCGTGCCCGATCCGCAAGCGCTGGCCGCGCGCAACCTCACGATCACGCAGTTGGTCGAAGCCATTCGCGCTGCCAACGGCGCGAACGGTGGTTCCGTCATCGAGCAAGGCGAAGCTGAATTCATGGTGCGCAGCGAAGGTTACCTGCGCAACCGTGAGGACTTCGAGCGTGTGCCCATTGCCACCAACTCCGGTGGTGTGCCGGTACTGCTGCGCGATGTCGCAAAAGTGCAGCGCGGACCCGGCTTTCGACGTGGCATCACTGAACTGGACGGCCAGGGTGAAGTCGCCGGCGGCGTTGTTGTATTGCGCACGGGAAAGAATGCGAAGACCGCGATCGCCGCCGTCAAAGTCAAGCTTGCCGAACTTAAACGCAGTCTACCGGCCGGCGTGGAAGTTGTGCCGACCTATGATCGCTCCGAGCTGATCGATGCGGCCGTCGATAACCTCTGGGGCAAGTTGCTCGAGGAGTTCCTGGTCGTCGCCCTGGTCTGCGCGTTGTTCCTGGGGCATTTGCGCTCCGCCCTGGTGGCGGTGATCACGCTGCCGCTCGGTGTGCTGGTTGCGTTTGTGGTGATGCATTTGCAAGGTGTGTCGGCCAACCTGATGTCACTCGGAGGTATCGCCATTGCCATCGGTGCGATGGTCGACGCAGCCGTGGTAATGATTGAAAACACCCATAAGCATCTGGAGCATTGGCGTGATGCGCACGATGGGCGGGAACCGCAAGGCGCTGCACGCTGGTCACTAGTGGCGGAGTCGGCTGTCGAAGTGGGGCCCGCGCTGTTCGTGAGCCTCCTGATCATCGCGCTGTCGTTCGTACCGGTGTTTGCACTGCAAGGCCAGGAAGGCAAGCTGTTCAAGCCGCTTGCGTTCACCAAGACCTACGCCATGGCGGCGGCCGCCGGCCTCGCCGTTACCCTGGTGCCCGTGTTGACGGGATACCTCGTGCGCGGCCGCATCCGCGCCGAGCGCGACAATCCGCTCAATCGAGGCCTCATCGCACTTTATCGCCCCATCCTGGAAGCCGTGCTGCGATATCCGAAGTCGACACTGGTGGCGGCCGCCATCCTGCTACTCAGCGCCGCGATTCCCATCAACCAGCTGGGTAGCGAATTCATGCCTCCGATGGACGAAGGCACGCTGCTGTATATGCCCACTGCACTGCCGAGCCTGTCTGCCGGCAAGGCGGCGCAGCTGCTGCAGCTCACGGATCGCATGATCAAGACCGTGCCCGAGGTGGATCACGTGTTTGGCAAGGCCGGACGCGCCGAGACCGCCACCGATCCTGCACCACTGGAGATGTTCGAAACCACCATCACGTTCAAGCCGAAGAACGCTTGGCGGCCAGGCATGACCATGGACAAGCTCAAGATCGAGCTGGACAAGGCCGTGCGCGTACCAGGTTTGACGAATTTGTTTGTACCGCCAATCCGCAACCGTATCGACATGCTGGCCACCGGCATCAAGAGTCCAATCGGCATCAAAGTGCTTGGAGCCGATCCAGCCGTATTGCAAACCGTGGCCGACCAGATCGAAGCCGTGGCCAAGAAAGCGCCCGGGGTCAGCTCAGCCATTGGCGAGCGCGCCGAGGGTGGCCGCTATGTCAACGTGCACATTCGTCCCGATGATGCGGCCCGCTACGGACTAACCCAACAGCAGGTACAGGAGCTGATCGCAACACTGGTGGGCGGAGATCCCATCGGGCAGACCATCCAGGGGCGAGAGCGCTATCCGATCGTGGTCCGCTATCAACGCATCGCGCGTGATTCGGTCGCGGCATTGCGGCAGTTGCCGATCGCCACTGCCAGCGGCGCGCAACTGGTCCTCAGTCAAGTCGCCGACATCAGCTTGGACATGGGGCCCCCGATGCTCAAGAGCGAGAACGGTCAGCTGGCCACGTACGTCTACGTCGATACCACGGATCGGGATCTTGGCGCTGTCGTTGCCAACCTGCAGCGGGTCGTGGCACAGCAAGTGACCTTGCCGCCAGGCATCACGGTGGCATGGTCGGGACAGTTCGAGTATCTGGCCAGCGCGACGGAGCGACTGAAGCTTGTGGTGCCCATCGCGCTGCTGATCATCTTCGGACTGATCTATGCCGTATTTCATCGAGCCAGCGAAGCCCTGATGATCATGATGAGCGTGCCGCTGGCCCTCGTCGGCGGGCTGTGGCTAGTCCTGCTACTCGGGCACGCCGTGTCGGTGGCGACCATGATCGGCTTTATCGCCCTGGCCGGTGTTGCCGCCGAGTTTGGCGTGGTGATGCTGCTGTATCTGCGTCACGCCTGGGAGCAGCACCTCGCGCTCGATCCGCATGCCGGACCGGCCGAACTCGACAACGCGATTCGCGAAGGAGCCGTGCAGCGCGTGCGGCCGAAAGCGATGACCGTCGCCGTCATCCTTGCCGGTCTTTTCCCCATACTGCTCGGCCATGGCGCCGGCTCCGAAGTCATGCAGCGCATCGCTGCCCCCATGGTAGGCGGCATGCTCACCGCACCGCTGCTATCCATGCTTGTCATCCCGGCCGCGTTTCGCCTTCTGGTCCTGCATCGACTGCGCAAGACCAGCCAGGCGACCGTCGCACTCGCTCCCGACCAAGGAACCACTCGATGAAAAAACACCTGTCCGCCTTCGCCATCCTGGGCGCACTGGCTGCAGCGCCCGGCTTCGCCCTAGCGCAAGCAATGGACCCGAGCATGCCCGGCATGCAGCACGATGCCCACACTACCGATGCGCACGGAACCGGTGTCGTCAAGGCGATCGACACGGCCAGGAACACCGTCACATTGCAGCATCAGGCGATCGCCTCCGCCGGCTGGCCAGCGATGACGATGGCGTTCAAAGTGGCCTCGCCGGATCTGCTGAAGGCCATCAAGGTCGGCGACAAAGTGCAGTTCTCACTGCATCCGGCAGGTATGGACAGCACGGTAACGGCGATCAAGCCTGTTCAGCCCTGACCCGACGGCGCCGAACGCACGGCATCGGCTCAATGGCAGCAGGAACCTTCCTGCTGCTTCGGCGGACAAGGCGCCGTGCCGTAGGAACAGAAGACACAACAGTCGCCAGCTTTGGGGCGCACGACCTCGCCACAACCTGGGCAGTCGTAGAAAAACCAGCAATAGTTGGTGGGCATCGTCTCCTGCGAACGATGCCCGCACAGCGGACAGGTCACCGTACTTTGCAGGATGAGTGTCCGTTTTGAATCCATGGTCATGACCCGGATGAAACCGGGCCCGAGCGGAACTGCGGCCATGCCGAGGCCAGCACGTCCATCCCGGTCCGCACAAAGAGCAACGCCAGCAGTGCGCCAAAAACCAGGTCAAGCCACGCCCAGCCCGTCCAGGCGATCACGGCTGTCGTCAACAAAACACCGGTGTTGCCGATCACGTCATTGCGCGAGCACAGCCAGACCGAGCGCATATTGATGTCGTCGCTGCGGAACCGCGTCAGCAGCAAGAGGCAGGTCGCGTTGGCCACAAGCGCCACACCTGCCGCGATGGCCATAACGGCTGGCAATGGCTCGGCGCCGGCGATCAGTTTGTGCACGACCTGGGCAAGCACGGCAGCAGCGAAAGCGAGCTGGACGCATCCCTTGACGAGAGCGGCCCCAGCGCGGGCACGCAGCGAGCGCCCCAGTACGATCAGACTCAGCCCATAGACCAGGGCATCGCCCAGGCTGTCCAGCGAATCGCCCTGCAGGGCGGTCGAGTCCGCCAAGAAGCCCGCACCGAACTCGCCCACAAAGATCGCCACATTGATGGCCAGAACGAGCCACAGGATCCGACGCTGCGCTGCCGATCGGGCAAGCGCTTTTCCGGTGGATTCGCAGTCACAGCAGGCCATGGTCTAGTGCTCCCTGAAACAATGGCCTAGGCTAAAGTCCGTAGCTGCTACGGAGTCAAGCCATGCGCATCAGCGACCTGGCCAAACGAACGGGTTGTCACCTTGAGACGGTGYGGTACTACGAGCGCATTGGCCTGCTGCCGAAGCCTGATCGTTCGATCGCCGGCTATCGCCAATACGGTGAGACGGATGTCGAGCGACTCCAATTCATCGTGCGCAGCCGGGCGCTGGGCTTTCATCTGGATGAAATCAAGAGTCTGCTGACACTGGCCTCTGAGTCCACCTTGTCGTGCCAGGAAGTCGACGCCCTTGCCCGCAACCACCTGGCTCAAGTCCAAGCCAAACAGCAGGAGCTGGCGGCGCTCGCCAAGGAGCTGCATCGCATGATCGATACATGCCACAAGGACACCCGCGAGACATGCACGATTCTGCGCGGCCTGTCTGGATCGCAAAGAACAGCAGCATGATCAACAACGCGCCACTGCTGGGCGGCTGCCAGACCGTGGAGATCGACGTTGTTGCCGACCCGTGTCGGCTTTCATGTCTCCAATGCCGCAGGCAGCTTCTTGGGAACCAAGGCATCGCGGCGCTGTGCGATTGCCCATGAAGCCGACATCGTCTCCCGTCCCGCAAGAAAACTTGAACGCCGCCGCCCAGGGCACTGCACGGGAAGTGGGCGCCGCCTTCCTCAAGCTCGGCCTGACCTCATTTGGCGGACCGATCGCGCACCTGGGTTACTTTCGCAGGGAATTTGTCGAGCGGCGACGCTGGCTGGATGAAGAACATTTTGGCCAGCTCTTGGCGTTGTGCCAATTTCTGCCGGGGCCGGCGAGCAGTCAGCTGGGGTTCTCCCTGGGCTTGTTGCGCGCCGGCTGGCTGGGCGCGATCGCCGCCTTCATCGCCTTCACCTTGCCATCGGCGCTGTTGCTGTTCGCGTTCGCCGCATTGAGCGATCGCCTTGCCAGCCCGCTCGGCCAGGGCGTGATTCACGGTCTCAAGCTGGTGGCCGTGGCGGTCGTTGCGCAAGGCGTGCTCGGCATGGCGCGAACCCTCACGCCGGACCGTCCCCGCGCTTTGATGGCCGCGCTCGCTGCCGCCTTGATTGCCGTCAGTGCCAGTTCGGCGATGCAGTTGCTGGTGGTTGCCGGCGGTGCAGCGCTGGGACCATGGCTGTGCCGCAACGTGACGGCACGACAGGGGGAGACGTTCTCGTTGCATTACGGCCGCCGCCTCGGCACGACACTGCTTTGCGCCTATGCCGTCTTGCTGCTCGCCGCGTTGACCATCGCACCCGGCTTGCCGCCGCTTGGCCAGGTTGCGGGAGCGTTCTATCGAACCGGCGCCCTGGTGTTTGGCGGCGGGCATGTCGTGCTGCCGCTGTTGAAGCAGGCCGTCGTGGATCCGGGATGGGTCACCAACGATACCTTCCTGGCCGGATACGGTGCCGCGCAAGCCGTGCCCGGCCCGATGTTCACTCTGTCTGCATTCCTGGGCGAACGGATGCAAGGCGGCTACGGCGGCATGCTCGGAGCCGTGGTCAGTTTGCTGGCCATCTTCCTCCCCGGACTATTGATGGTCTCGGGCAGCCTGCCTTTTTGGCGGGCACTTGCTGCGCGCGATCAAACGGCGCGCATGCTCGCCGGCGTTAACGCTGCCGTGGTGGGCCTGTTGGCCGCTGCGCTGTACAACCCGGTGTGGGTGAGTGCGGTGCGCGATGCAGAAGACTTTGCCATCGCCTTGATCGCTTTTGCGCTGCTGGTTGCGGCTCGATGGTCTCCGCTGGGAGTCGTCGCCTGGTGCGTCGTGGCCTCTGTGCTGCGAACACTATGGATGTGATCGGGCCGATCCGGGGATCTCGACACGAGCGATCGAGGCCTTATGCCGTGCGCTTTCTGGTGCGCGCTTGGGTGCCGGTGGATTTGACCGCGGGCGGGCGCGCGCAGGACTGTCCTGTCGCGCTACAGCAATTCTCGGTGAGATAGCCCACCAGGTCGTTCATGACGTCAAGAACCGGCGAGTAGTAGATGAACCGCCCATCCTGCCGGCTCGTGATCAGCCCTGCATGGACGAGCTCCTTCAAGTGGAACGAGAGCGTGGCGTTGGCCAGCCCCAGCCGCTCGGCGATCGCACTGGCTGCCAGGCCATCGGGTGCGTGCTCCACGAGCAGGCGATACACGGCCAACCGCGACTCTTGGGCGAGTGCGGACAGGACGGTGATGGCTTGTTTGGTCTGCATGGCGTGCCGGAAGCTCGGTCAGGAACCTTCCAAGTGTAAGAGCAATGGCAGTGTCGTTGAGTACTCAGGCCGCGTCAGCCTCGTACCAGCGCTTGCTCACGGTCACGATCCGAACCACGGAGAGCATCACGGGCACTTCAATCAGGACGCCCACCACGGTGGCCAATGCGGCGCCGGAGTGCACGCCAAACAGGCCCACCGCCGTGGCCACGGCAAGTTCAAAGAAGTTGCTTGCCCCGATCAGCGCCGATGGCGCCGCAACACAGTGCGGCACACCGAGCTTCCGATTAAGCAGGTACGCGAGGCCGGAGTTGAAATACACCTGGATCAGAATCGGCGCCGCAAGCATCGCGATGATCAGCGGCTGGGCGAGAATCTGTTGCCCCTGGAAGCCAAAAAGCAACACCAAGGTCAACAGCAACGCGCTCAGCGAGATCGGCCCCAGCCTGGCCAGCAATCGCTCAAGCGCGTCCTGCCCGCCATGCGCCAGTACAGCGCGACGCAGGACGACGCTGATCAGCACCGGCACAACGATATAGAGCATCACCGATAGCATCAGCGTATGCCACGGCACCGTAATCGCCGAGATGCCGAGCAGCAGTCCCACGATCGGCGCAAACGCAAACACCATGATGGCGTCGTTCACCGCGACCTGGCTCAAGGTGAAATTGGGCTCGCCACCGCACAGGTTGCTCCATACGAAGACCATCGCCGTGCACGGCGCCGCGGCAAGCAAGATCAGGCCCGCCACATAGGAATCAAGCTGATCCGCAGGCAGCCATGCCGCGAACACGTGCCGAATGAAAATCCAGCCCAGCAAGGCCATCGAGAAAGGCTTGACCGCCCAGTTGATGAAGAGCGTCACGCCAATGCCTTTCCATTGGCGACGCACACCCGCCATCGCGCTGAAGTCGATCTTCAGCAGCATGGGGATGATCATCAGCCAGATCAGCCCCGCCACCGGCAGGTTGACCTTGGCCACTTCCATGCGGCCCAGCGCTTCGAACGTACCGGGCAACACATGACCGAGCAAGGTGCCTGCCACGATGCACAGCGCCACCCACAAGGTCAGGTAACGCTCGAAGAAACCGATGCGGGCCACCTCCGCCTGCGGCGCGACATCCATGGCAGTGGTCGCCTCGGTCATGCGACATCCTCGTTGTCGTCTTCACCGGTCAGCGCACCGATACCATCGAGCGCCCACTTGAGGTCTTCCTGACTCATCGTCTCGACAGGCAGGCTCAACAACGCCATGAGGCGATAAGTGATCAGCATATGTGCCTTGCGGAAGGCTTCATTGATGGCCACGGGACTGCCCTTGACCGCCGCCGGATCGGGCAGCCCCCAGTGCGAACGCACGAAATCGCCAAACAACACCGGGCACGGCTCGTTCGCTGCGCTATCACAGACGGTGATCACGATATCCAGCGGCGGCGCGTCTTCGCCGACGAATCGGTCCCACGACTTGCTGCTCAGCCCCTCGATAGGAATGCCCGCCGTCGCCAGCTCCTCCAGCGCATAGGCATTGACCTGACCCGTCGGCTTGCTGCCAGCGCTATACGCCTCGAACCGCCCTTTACCCAGGTGATTGAGGGTGGCTTCGGACAAGATGCTGCGGGCCGAATTGCCAGTACAGATAAAGAGAACGCGACAAGGATGCATGGTGCCTGGTACCCAGGGTGGCAGTGACGGTTGTAATTCTATATTTCCATAATGATAGAATCGTTACATCGACGCAACCGGTTCGAAAACCCGCCATGACGCTGCACGACCTGCCCCACATCACGGCCGACGCGCTCGACAAGCCCAGCCTGGAAAAGCTCGCCCTGCCCGCAGGCTCCGATCATCCGCCACGGATCCTCATCCTCTACGGCTCATTGCGTCCGCAGTCGTTCAGCCGAAAACTGGCCCTTGAAGCCGGGCGGATTCTTCAACAGTTCGGCGCCGAGACCCGCGTATTTGATCCTCACGACCTGCCCGTCCTGGACAGCGTGCCGGCGAGCCATCCCAAAGTGCAGGAGCTGCGCGAGCTTTCCCTGTGGTCGGAAGGCCAAGTGTGGGTAAGTCCCGAGCGCCACGGTGCGGTGACTGGCGTCTTCAAGAACCAGATCGACTGGCTGCCGCTGGAAGAAGGCAGTGTCCGCCCCACCCAAGGCCGCACGCTGGCCGTCATGCAGGTTTGCGGTGGCTCGCAGTCGTTCAACGTCGTCAATGCGCTGCGCATGCTCGGCCGTTGGATGCGCATGGTGACCATCCCCAATCAATCGTCGGTTGCCAAAGCCTGGCAGGAGTTTGACGAAAGCGGCCGGATGAAACCGTCACCGTATTACGACCGCGTGGTTGACGTGATGGAAGAGCTATTCAAGTTCACTCTGATGGTGCGTGACCGTAGCGACTACCTGGTTGACCGCTACAGCGAACGCAAAGGCGCCGCCGAAGCACGTGCCTTGTCCGCCGCGGCAAAGGTCGTGGAAGTTGTCGCCGCATCGACTGATCCTCAGGACAGTGCACGTTCGAAATCGCCCCGCTGCTGCGCAAGCGGAGGCTGTTGAGCCTGCTGATCTGGCTCGGGAGGCACACCAGCCCCTCTCTGCGCGAGCTCTACGCCGCGATCTTGTGCGCGTAATACGGCCGCGCCCGATCGTCCAGGATCGTGTACAGCGCGGCGAGATTATTCGGATCGGGATTGAGCCAGGCATCGATGTGCTCGGGCTTGATGGGAATGATGCAGCGGTCGTGACCGGCGGCGGCCACTTCAGGCGGCGGTTCGTCGGTGATCGCGGCGAACGAGAACAAGTCGACGCCGTGATCCGCGCCTGGCGAGATATTCCAGAGGCACGCCACCAGCATTTCCTGTGCGGGCTGCGGATCGAACTCTAGCTTGACGCTCTCTTCCGTCTCGCCGGGCGCCAGCTCCCTGCCCTCCATCTTGTGCCGTGCCACGCTTTCATAAAATCGGGTCACGATCATGATGCCGTGGCGATAGCCGAACAGCTTGCTCCAGGACTCCTCGAGTTTGTCGCGGCGCGCATTGTAGGTACCTGGAAATCGACGCTCGATCGCATCGTTCCAGCCTGGCAGACGGCACTGGTAGCGCATGGGAACGACAATGCGCTGACCATCGCGCTCGACCATCACCGGGGCATAGCTGCCGGGATAGATGAGCGAGTCCTTGTCGAGCAGCTCCTTGCGCTCAAGATCCTCCAGATTGCGGCGCGCCGCCTTGATCTTGTTGGTGGCGATGCGCTGATCTTCGGCAGCCTTTTTGGTCGGCTTGGGCCCAGCCAGGATGGCCTCGGCATTGAGCAGCCGCTCCGTCTGCAGCGTCAGCTCCGCCTGCAGCTTCTCGACCCACTCCCGATCGCCCTCGGCGACAATCCTGGCCAGCTCAAACCCCTCCTCGCCCCGCGGCTTTCGGAACGGCTCGCGCATGGCCTTGGGGATCTTGTTCCAGCCGCCGTCCTTGCGCTTCTCCCAGAACAGCTCGACGAAGCGCTTCAGGCTGATGACGGCGCCGAACTCCCGAACGAACTTGTCGTAGTCGGCTTCGATTTGCGCTGAGTAGCACATGGCACTGAGCTTACAACTGCCGTGTGGTGCGGCATGTCAAGACGCGATGAGGCCACACCCATTTTTCGCCGCCGTTGCTGCTGTCCTGCGAAACCCGGTTATGCCGCCCCTGCCGGAGCCACGTGGGCAGACACGAGCGGGGCATCGAGCACTGCGCGCGTGAGCTGCCGAAAAATCGCGCCGAGCGCATCCATGCCGGGGTTGCCGTTGGCGGACAACATTCGATGCAAGCTCTTCGATGGCGTGCCCGTGGCCTTGGCCAAGCCCTCGAAACCGATCAGGCCATGTGTAAGGTCACGCATGAGCAAGCGCGCGGCCTCGGTCTCTCCGTTGAGAAGCATGGAAGTCGCCTCGTCCAATAGGGCGCGGGCGAAAGCTGCGTCGTTTTGAATACGGTTCGCGATGGTCTCGCGATAGTCGACAGTCAGTGCCATGGCGTAGCGACTCCGAGCATGAATCACGTGATGGGTACGGCTTTCTTTGATTTCGTTGCGGTGGCAGCTTTCTTTCCTGCCACCCTCTTCTCGGCTTTGTATTGGGCCACCAGCAAGCGGGCAATCGCGATCGACTTTTGCTGGTCGCTTTTGTCACTACCGGCCAACAGCACGATGAGCTGCTCGCCATCCTGATGGACATATATCCGGATGCCGGGCCCCCAATCCAGACGCCACTCGGCCACTCCACAGCCAAGACCTTTCAAACCTGCCGTATGCCCGGCCGCCAATCGGGCAATCACTGCCGCGACTTTTGCGGCCGGAACAGCTGCCAACGCATCGAAAAACTCGCGGTAACGGTTCCGTCCATGGTTATCGATGAATTCCTTCACCTGCTTCACAAGGCGTCCTTTCCCTGCTCATTGAAAGTAACATATACGTTACCTTTTGTCAAAGGCCGCCAAGCCATTCTTTCCCTCTGCGTCCCCAGGACGTCGCGGCGGCAGCTCATTCGCATCCAACAACGACGGATGTCGCGTTGCGATTTACATCGCATGGCGTGACGTGCATTGGTATGCCCGAAATTCCAAATGCGGTTCGCAAAGCATCCGATCCACGACTCTGGCAACACACTCGAGAATTAATCCTTCAACGGCCACCAGGAGAGCGCCACAAGCGCATGGATTGCGTCAGCGTAGGCATCTGCCTCCCCATGGTGGTTGCGAGAAATGGGGGCAGGTTCATCGCTATCTCCAGCCTTCGATTTGAGAAGTGAACCTGCCCCGGCGTCTACCGTTTTTGAACTTCGTGACGCCCGGGCCAAGCCATCGCTGACTCGGCCCAATCCAATGCCGTTGACGGCGCCAGTGCGGTATTACGACGCGATGCCCATGTTGGCCAGGCTGGGGTGCAGGTCGCGGACCGGACTGAGGACTTCCAGCAGCGCACCCAGGTGCAGAATCGTGGATTCGGCAAACCACGGCGCCACCAGCTGCACACCGATCGGCAGGCCATCCTTGCTCGTGCCAAAGCGCATCGACATGCCCGGCAAACCGGTAACGCTCAAGGGTGCGGTCGCATCCATCACGTGCAAGGAAGAAACCGCCTGGCCGTTGATGACGAACTCCGCTGCGTCATGCGCATGCGCCGGCACCGGCGTCACCGGGCAGAGCAACGCATCATAGCGAGCGAAGTACTGAGCGAAGCCGTCACGCATCGTCTCGATCTGTTGTTCGGCGATCACAAAGTCTTCGATCGAGGTGTCAGGCGTGTCAAAGACGCCCTGGACATGCTTGTAGATCAGCGCTTCGTGCCCGGCCGTCGCCTTCCTGAAGGCAGGCTTGGTCTCCATGGCCTGAAGTTTCCACAGGAGTTCGAGCGCATTGATCTGCTCCAGCACGGGGATGCGCACCTCTTCCACGATCACTCCTGCACTCTTCAGCGCTTCAGCCGCGGCCTTGACCGTTGCCGCGACATCGTTGTCGACGGCGCCAAAACCCGGCTCGACGAGCCAGCCGACGCGGACCCGGCGGTTCGGCATGGCTCCAACGCCGGCATCCAGGGTGGTTGGGCTGGTGGAGAATCCATCAGCGCCGTCCGGACCTGCCAGGAGCTCATAAGCGAGTGCAATATCGCGAACCGAACGAGCCATCGGGCCGGCGTGCCAGAAACGACGCGGCACGCGCGGCCAGACGCCGGTCATCGGGATTCGACCATGGGTTGCCTTGAGACCAATGACGCCGGTCAGGGCCGCCGGGCCGCGCACCGAAATAGCCACGTCCGTCGCCAAGCCGATGGGCGACATGCCCGCCGCGATGGCCGCCGACTCACCACCGCTTGATCCACCCGGCGTGCGATCAGGATTCCATGGATTGAGCGTGCGGCCCGAAAGCAAATTGTCACTCTCGATCCAGTAGGAGAACTCCGGGAGATTGGTCTTGGCCAGAAGAATGCCGCCCGCCTTCTTCATTCGCGCGATGGCGGTGGCGTCGCTATCGGGAATACGCCCCTTGAAGATCGGCGAGCCCAATTGGGTGAGCACGCCCGCCGTGTCGAAGGAGTCCTTCGCGGTGAAGGGAACGCCGTGCAGCGGGCCAAGTTTGTCACCCGCCAGAACGGCAGCCTCAGCCTCCTTCGCCGCTTTCAGCGCCTCGTCCGCCATGGCGACGATGGCATTGATCTTGGGATTGGTCTGGTCGATGCGGTCGATATGCGCCTGTACGACCTCGACGGGTGAAACTTCCATGGTGCGGATCAGCTCGGCGAGCCTGGTTGCATCCTGGTAGATAAGTTCGTTGCTCATAGGGGGAGTCTCAACGTGTTTGACAGGGGGATAACAAGGTCAGAGAGCCGGCCTACCTAACGCTTGTTAGGTTGGAGGATAAGCATCATACTATCCGCCCGTCAACCACTTTTCGGTGCGCGGGGTTTGGCCCCGGCCTTGGCTGTTGAGAGAATGCATCGTGAAAAGCGGGGCCGAATTCCGCCCCCCCGCTCGTGCGATCAACTGGCCGGCGGCCTGCAGGTGAACACCATTACCGAGCTGGCGTGCTACCTGCGCAGCTCAAGTCATCGAGGATAGATTCGTGGATAGTCAGGCAGGCACAAGTTCCAGGGACAAGATCCTGGACGTCGCGACAAAGATTGCGCAGGCGCATGGCTACGGTGGCCTGAACCTGCGTGCGCTTGCAGAAGAAGTTGGCATCAAGGCGGCCAGCCTCTACCACCACTTCCCAAGCAAGGCCGACCTTGCGGCCGCCGTTGCCAGGCGCTACTGGGAAGATGCGGCCGCGGTACTGGAAGTGCTGTCTACCAAGACTCCCGATCCTGCCGACCGCTTGCGACGATTTCCAGGAACCTTCCGAAAGTCGCTGGAGAACGACAACCGCATTTGCTTATGCAGCTTCATGACCGCCGAGTTCGACGATCTTCCCGACGCGGTAAAAAAAGAGGTCGAGACCTTCACCGACGTCAACGTCGCGTGGCTCGGCAAGACGCTTGTGGCGGCGGGCATCGTGGGCACCAAGGACGCCAGGAAACGCGCCAACGCCATTTTCGCCGCCGTAGCGGGCGCGCAGCTGATGGCGCGCGGTCGCTCCGATATCAAGCTTTTTGATGCCTTGATCAAGAACTACCAGGCGGCCGGGCTGCTGCCATCGTAAGCGCCCTCGCCCGCCAGGCTGCCCTCCGGTGACGCCCGTTATTCGGTGATCGCACCTGCCAACTTCCGGATGACGGGAGCCGCCATCACCACGAGCGGCAGCATGATCACCCATGAATAGAGATAGGCGTGGACCCAATGGGATAGAAAAGTCCCGCTGGATACGAAGGGTGCGCAGGCTATGCCGGCGGCAATCGAGCAGGTAATTCCTGACTGGATCACACCAAAGACATAGTGGGAGTATTTTTTGGGAAGCTTGCGCATCGGGATAGCCTGCCGATGCGAAAGCGCGAACGCGCCTCGCACAGCATGGTCAGTTCGTCTCACTGATCCTGCCGCCGCACGGCAGCCAGGCTGCGCTGAACTTCCAGTGCATTGCGCTCCACCCAGTTGTGTTGAAGCAATCCATCCTTTCGCACGTGGATGACCGAGGTGCCCGTCATGCGGATCGGCGTCTGGCAAGGCTCAAATCCCATGAAGCCGTTGTTGCGGCCGGTAACGATCCAGCGTGTAACGACCCGGTCCCCTGCGTCATTGGGAAACATTTCGACAATGTCGAACTTGAAGTCGTTGATGGAACGCAGGAATGCCCCGACCCATGTCTTGAAGGCAACACGCGGTTCAATCAAGACGCCGCCCGAGGTGACCCCGAAGTCTTCGGCCACGATGTGATCGGCCGCCTCGGGGTTCTTGCCCTGCCACACTTCGCGCCAGAATCGTTCGACGATTTGAACAGCATGCTTCTCGGCCATGGGATCAGTCTCCTGCGTATTCGCCAGGTTTGAGGTGTTGGCGCCTTGCGTACTGAGAACTCTCGGCGCGGTAGGGAGGCAGTTTCAGCTGTTGCTGTCAAGAAGTAAAACGAATAATATTTCTCTCATTTAGAAATATTTCTTATTTATGAATGCATCCGACATCGACCTTGATCTGCTGAAGGCCTTCATCGTGGTGGCCGATCAGGGCAGCTTTACGGCGGCCGCGGAAGTCATCGGCCGCACCCAGTCCGCAGTCAGTCAAAAGCTGCTTCGACTTGAAGACGCGCTGCAGATGCGCCTGTTTGAAAGAACAAGCCGATCGCTGCATCTGACCAAGGATGGAGAACGGGTGCTCGTCGCGGGCAGACGCCTGCTCGATCACTACCAGGCATTCATGCAGGAGGTTACGCAGCCGCCGAAGGCATCGGTACTCAGGCTCGGCATTTCGGAAAACCTGCTGCAGACACAACTACCTCACCTGCTCGCTGGATTCCGTCGCCGCTATCCCGAAGTCGCACTCGATCTGACTACAGGCTCCAGCCAGGACTTGCTCGCAGCCCACGAATCGCAGCAACTGGATCTCGTCATAGCCAGGACGCCAAAGAGCGGGGCCTTGCGACGCGGGCGTGTGATCTGGCGCGAGCCTCTGGTCTGGGCCGCCTATCCGGGATTCCGGATGGATCCGAAGACTCCCGCACAGCTGGTGATGATGAAACCGCCTTGCGTGTATCGCGAGACCATGATCGAAGCGCTGGAGTCAGCGGGACGCGAATGGACGGCGGCCTGCACCGTCGGCAGTTTCAGTGGCGTGCGGGCGGCGGTGCTGGGAGGTTTAGGCGTAACGGTGCTGAGCAAGTCCCTGGTACAGGAAGGCATGAAAACCATGGCGCCCTCCCGGCACTGGCCAGCTCTGCCGACCGTCGAAGTGTCAGTACTTGGGGAGTCGCCTGAGACGCGCCATATCGTCGAGACCCTGACTTCGCTGCTGATCGAAGCACTGACCGAGGGTGCGTCCAGGAGAGTCAGAAAATAACGCCTGCGCAGAGGCACGACGGCGTCTGACCAGAGCCTACGCCTTGCAGTGCCTGGACGATGCATCCCCCACCCACTGATAGGCCTTCCCATTCGGGTAGGAGACCAGCTCAAGCTGCATGCCCCACGGGCTGAGGAAATAGACCCAGGTTTCGCCAGCCGATGGACCTTGCGTCATCACCGTGGGCTCGCCGAGGACGGTAAGGCCGATCCGGTGCAGGTATGCCACCGCCCTATCCATGTCATCGACATAGAACGCCAGGTGGTGGCCACCGATATCCGAGTTTCGCGGCGGGGTTTTCTCCTGGGTTTCGGTCGGGGCATAACCGAAGATCTCCAGATTCGTATTGCCGGCGGTCATCATCACGATCCTGTCGATGACCGCGTCGCTGGCAACGTTGAGGTGCACCGACATCCAGTCATCGCTGGACGCGAAGGGGCCAAATTCATAGGCGACTTCGAAACCAAAATGATCGCGAAAGAACGACACTGCTTCGTCGAGGTTGGGCACGGTAAAACCGACGTGATCAACTTTTTTGATGCCGGGAATGCTCATGTCTTCTCCGAGTTACTTTGATGCAAAGCCCCTTTGGTGATTTCCCGCGGACTCGGCAGTCGTTGCCGGAAATGCTCCGCCAGGCGATGTGTCGCCAACTTCAAGCGCTCGAGGTTTTCCAAGTCGAGCGATGAACGGGATCGTCAACAACGCCAAGCCCGCCATCGCTGTTGCCAGATAGCCCACCGCACCCAGGCCCCCATGCGGTATGACCAAGCCTCCGATGATGGCGCCAAGTCCGATGCCTGCGTTGGCAGCTGAAACATTGAGCGTGCCCGCCAGCGCCTGGGAGTGCGAGGCCACCCGCATGACGCGCACCTGGCAGATCGGAAACAGGGCTGTGTAGGCAACGCCCCAAAGCACGAACGGTATGTCGAACCAGCCACCGGCGCGTGCGAGCGACACGCTCGCCGCCATGCCGACACCAAGGATCACCACGAAAAGGGACGTGGCCCCCAGTGGACTGCGATCGACCGCGCGGCCGCCGAGCCAGTTTCCGATCAGTCCGATCGCGCCAAACCCCATCAGCCACCAGCCAACCCGCGCAGGCGCAACGCCAACCAAGGTTTCCAGCGTGTCCGCCAGGTACGTATAGGCGGTGAACATCGCCGTGAAGATCAGCACCGACAGACCGACATGGGCGACAAAACGCGGGTCCTTGAGAATGCGCGCCTGCTCGACGAGCCGCATGCGTCGTGGAAGTTCCAGCGTCGGCATGAAGGCCGCGATCAACATCGCCATCAACAGCGACAGGCCAGCCAACAACGCAAAGGCGGTGCGCCAACCAAAGGCGTGCGCGGCAAGCGTGCCCAGCGGGATGCCAAACAACAGCGCCGCGGAAATGCCCAGATACACCATCGATACCGCGCGCCCGGCGTGCTGGGATCCGGCAAGTTGCCCGGCGGTCTCGCTGGCCGTGCCCCAAAACACCGGAAGCAAGAGCGCAGCCATGAATCGCGCCAACGCCAGGACCCAGATGTTCGGCGCCATCGCAGCCAGCGCATTGGACGCGGCAAAGATCAGCAGGATGATCACGAATAGACGCTTGCGTTCAATATGCGACAGCAGGCCGGTCAACAGCGGGCCGAACAGCATCACCGTGAATGCAAAAAGCGTAACAAGTTGTCCGGCGGCAGAAATGGAGATGCGCAGTTCGCGCGCCAACGCAGGCAATAAGCCAACGATCACAAACTCGGTAGTGACGATGACGAAGGCGGCCACCGCCAGGATGGCGATCGCTCCAGCGCCGCGCCCGGACGGCGTGCCGCCCGGCGTCGCTGTTGGCAGAGAAGACATGAACGTATCGAGGACTAGTCAGGGTTTCACTAGCTTATTGCGGATACGTAATCTCTATTAGGGTATTATTTCCATATATTCTGGATGGATTTTCCATAATTAGAGCGCAAGATGACTCCGTCGGAACGACTGAAAGGGCTTGAGGCGTTCGTCTTCACCGCCGACGCCGGCAGCTTTACCGCAGCGGCCGAGCGCTTGAATCTCACCAATTCGGCGGTTGGCAAAAGCGTGGCGCGACTGGAAGCGCGACTGGGCGTGCGCCTGTTCGAACGTTCCACTCGAACACTATCCCTCACCGATGCGGGCGCCGCGTACTATCAGACTTGCGCGCGCGTGCTCACGGACCTCGCGGAAGCAGAATCGGTACTCGCTGCGCAACGCGTGGAGCCCATCGGTCATCTGCGCCTGGATCTGCCTGCTGCTTTTGGTCGCATGAAGGTGTTGCCGGTGTTGTTGCCGTTCTTCGAGCAGCATCCCAACCTTCGTCCGCATCTGTCATTCACGGATCGCTTTGTCGATATCGTGGATGAAGGCATCGATGTGGCCGTGCGTATCGGCGGCGCGAATATCTGGCCAGAAGCCGTGGGACATCGATACCTGGGCGCCGAACGCCTGAGTCTGTGCGCCTCGCCTGCGTATCTCAAACAGCATGGCGCGCCACAGTCTCCTGCAGAACTCACCCGGCACGCGGCCATCGTCTACGGCCGAGCCGACGGCAGCACCAGCCCCTGGTTGATCGCACAAGAGGCCGGCCCGCCGGAACCATGGACGGTGCAAGCAACGATGGCCCTGGGCAGCGGCGAGGCGGTGGTCAGCGCCGTCAAAGCCGGCTGCGGCATTGCCCAGCTGGCGACCTGGCTAGTGAGGGACGAATTGCAGCAAGGGACGTTGGTGAAGATTCTTCCGCAGCTGGAAGTGGAAGGCCTGCCGCTCAATCTCGTGTGGCCGCGCAGCCGTCAATTGCTCCCCAAGGTTGATTCGATCCTCAAACTGCTTACTGCCTCGCTGCGTATCGACTGAGGCCGCCGGCGCTACTCGTGCAATCGTTATCACCCCGCGGCCGCCGGTATAGCCCCACTCCCCTGGACAGTCGGACTCCTGGATCGGAAGTGGACCGTTCGCCCTGAAAATCCATCGAAGCTAGACGGCTGCAGAGCCGCCCGTCTCCGACTTGCCCGATGGCTGCTTTCGAACCAGAACGTAAGACACGCAAGCGGTGGCTGGAAAAGCAATCGCATGCCATAGCGGGAACATGCCCAACCACCTGGCCAATTCACTCCAAGACCACGTCATCAGTGTCGTGAGGAGCGCGATCCCGAACGGGACGGGAACGACGACGATGGTTGCCGGCCCCCACGACGGGGTGAGCAGCAAGGTCGCGACGACGACAAGCACGAGCGACCTTCGAGAGTCAGGCATGCGCCTGGCAGCGAACCAAACAGCGAGCACGGCAACAAACATGATCGCAGTGAGGCCCAGATAGACCAGCAGCATGGAGAGATAGATCATGCCCACCGCCCTCAAATCACTTGCTGGTCATGTGGTAATACGGATCAACCGAGCTGATCAAAACGCCCATTTCCGACTGGATATAACGGTTTGCCGTGCTATCGGGGTTGGCCGTGACTTCTTGATGCACCGGCATGTCCTTCAGAAGCGCTCCAGTCTGCGCATCGAAGACGTAGATCCTGGCGCTATAGCCGACTCGTGGCGGCTTGTAGCCCCCTTGGGCGTGCATGCCGCCGCGAAACTGAAAGAAGCTCGGGACCAACAGTGGATTGACCTGCAAGGCCAGCCGATACGGCGGTTTTGATGCCTTGCCGGACGAAAGAATGCCACTCTTGAACGCAGCGTCATCATCTTCTACGAGATGAATGACAATGCGACGCTGCTCGGCCCATGCCGAGAAAGCCTTGTCGACCAAGGCGCAGCTTTGGTCTTCGCTGGTGCAGGCCACATAGGCCGTGAAGCGAGGATTCCCATCGTCGCCAAACAGCGCCATCGACTTCAGCGACTGTTGCTCACTCTGGCCAAGCACGGTCGGCGACCGGGCACATCCCTGGAGCATCATCCCCAAAACGATCACTGCGATCAGCACCTGTGGCCGCACGCGAAGCCCCTTTCCGATCGTTCAATTCGCCATTGAGTGTGACGGCCGCCCGGGTCGCCGGCAATGTCCCCGATGAGTCGGGCGCAAACCTTACCCCTGCCCTCGCCGGGATTCCAACTGCAGCGTGCTAATTGATCTGTGCAGCATGCATGCGTCGCACGCGTACAGTACTGCCGCCGTCATAGGTCACCACATACGTGGAACCTTCATGCGTCTGCTTCACCACTTGCAAGGGGTCGGCGAGCACGGCTTTTTCCAGAACATCTTTGTGATAGGCCGCCAATTCGCCCGTGGGAATCAGCATCAGCGGCGGACTGATCTGCTGGAAGTGGTTGAAATGACTGCCGCATTTCGTCGTGGTGGCATCGAACTTGAACCAGCCCTGCCCGCAGCTCTGTCCAGACACTTCCGGCAGACGCTTCAGCCAGATGAAGTACTTGTTCTCATGCGTGATCCACAAGCGGTTATGTCTCGTATCGTTCCCTCCGATGTCGTCGGAGTTCCAATAACGGACCAGCGAGGCCTCGTGGCAATCCGCCGATGCACACTCCTGCAGTACCAGGTATTCGTTGTCCTGCAGGTGGATGGGCTCGATGCTGAGGATGTCGTCCTTGACCAGGGGCTGTGCGGGAAACACCACCGACGGCATGCGCGGATCGACCTTGAAATCGCCGGAGATCAGATAGCCGCCAGACTCCGATGAATACGGCGGCGCCGTGACCTTGACGGCAGGCAGGGTCGTCTGCGCCCAAGTGCAAAAGCTCGTCACAACCAGGACGCCGGCGATCAGTACGTGTCTCACGGGACCTCCTATCCTTGAACAAAGCGCTCTCATTCCAGCGGCCCTGAGCCAGGCGGCGCACATCGGCGAGCCAACGCAAGGTACGTCACTCAGTCAACCAAACGATCACCATCATTCTTGCACAGCCGCGCGACCTCTTCCCTCAGCTCATCCATGCGCCTGTGCTGGCGATACAGCACCGTGCTTGCGAAGACGTAGCATAGCGGCAGCCCGATGATGACGACGCCCGTAAAAAATCGCGCCCCGGTTGCACGCGAAATCCGCTCGCCCGAGCGTCTGCCATGCCTTCCCGTCGCAAGCAGTCCTTGCGCCTTTTGGATCGAGCCCCGGGCGAGCCGTCTGCGGCGACCGCACAGAATGCCGCTAAGTGCGACTGGAGGCATCCGGTCGCAAGTAGATGATCAGGCAGCAACAGATCAGGGCCATTGCCACCAGCGGATGCCAGGCAGCGATGACGGCAGCCGCCACAAAAGTGGCCAAGGTGGTCAGTGACCGGATCTTCATCACCCGTCGATCCGCGGCAGTCACTTTATGCGCGCCTTGCCGATCGATTGCCTCCTTGCACAGCAACACGTAGGTGGCATTGATCAGGGCGAAGACGACGGCGTAGAACAACACGGGAACGGACGCCAGTCCCGACTCAGCGATCCACGCGGTGGTAAAGGGCACAAAGGACACGCTGAACAAGTGCGCAAAGTTCGTCCATATCAACGAGCGCGAAGCCTCGGCGACGTATCGACACACATGGTGATGATTCACCCACACGATCGCGAGAAAGAGATAGCTCACCGCATAGGCCACGCCTGAAGGCCAGAGTTTTCCCAGCGCTGCGAACGACGCCTCATGCGGAGGATGCAATTCGAGCACCAGGATGGTGATGATGATGGCGAACACGCCATCGGAAAAGATCATCAGCCTTTCAGGACTCTTGCTGGGAACGGTCATGACAGTCTCCACTCGTCGCTGTCCACCGGATCGAATCGCTTGCGAATCGCTGGCAAGGTCCTGCCGGCAACTCCACCATCGGCAAGTCGATCAGCTCGATCGCCGCTTGCGAAGAAAGCCGTCGACCGAGAACGGGCCGGCGCCGCCGATGCACAACGCAATCAATGCCGCCAGGTAGAGAAGATCCGTTTCATACCCAGGCTGACCGAAATGCGCACCAGCGGCATCGTAGGACATCAGTTTGATCGAACTGAAACCATTGGGCAGATGAACCGTAACGATGGCCACCAATAACACAATGGCCATGGGCAGCGCGGCAACAGGCACGAAGGCGCCGCAGAGCACAAGCAAGCCACCAACGACCTCGATGGCAATCGTCGCCCAGCCAGACACCTCGGCGAAAGGCATGCCCATCGCGTGGAGAATCGCGACAAACGCCTCCGGTCCACGGGCCAACTTGGCATAGCCGTGCTCGACGAAACCAAATCCGACGATGAGTCGCAGCGGCAGCGCGTACCACGACGCAGGCACCGGTAGCGGCGAAATGGCAAGGTTGCGTAGAAAACGAGTGATAGGTGTCAAAGCAGGTTCCTCGATGCAACGGGTCTGCCGCAGGAATTCCGGGACTGACTCCATAGCCCATTCGCCAATGATCCTCCAAGAGTTACCTGCAGCGACAAGACGCCTGCCTGATGGTCCGGGTCGAGTGCGTTGACCAACGTCCAGGTCTGGGCCGGCGAACGCGACTTGTGGCGCCCATAGGCGCGCATCGTCTGGCTGTCCCTGGATCCGGGGCCAACCCGCATTGGCAGAATGGCCCATCTACTAATGATCTAGTTGACAATCACGCGCCGATGCATAGAATCTACTAACAACATAGTAGATGGATGCGTCGCCATGAAGATCTCGCTCACCGACCGAGAGGCGGATGTGATGCAGGTGCTATGGGACCACGGCCCCTCGGTCGTTGCGGAGGTCCGCGAGCGTCTAAGCGATCCCCTTGCCTATACCACGGTGCTCACGGTGCTGCGGACCTTGGAAGCGAAGGGCTATGCAGGGCACGAAGAGGAAGGTCGCGGTCATCGCTATTTTGCCAGCGTGAAGCAGCAGGCGGCGCGCAAGAACGCCCTGCAGCATCTGACCGACAAGTTGTTCAAGGGCTCGACGGAATTGCTGTTCTCGCACCTGGTGTCCGATCAGAAACTGAGCCCGGAACAGATCAGGCGCATGCGCCAGTTGCTGGCTGCACAGTCCGACAAGGACAAGCCGTAATGCTCTCCATGATTGGTTATGTGCTGATCGTAGGCGTGCTACTGGGCCTGGCGGCGCTGATCGCTGAACACGCCGCCACGCAGCGCCAGGCATCAAAGCGCTGGATCTGGTTGACCACCATGATCGCCTCGTTGCTGCTGCCGGTGATCATTCCCAACGTCACGATCCAGGTGCCGAGCCTGATCAAGCAGGCACGCGTCCAGGAACGGATCGTGTTGCGTGAGGCAACCTCGGTGCACCTCCCGATGGCAGCCCTCGATCACGGCATGCAGAACGCCAGCATCGCACCCGCCCGGCTCGAGACGTTGTTTCATGGGGTCTGGCTGGCAACTTCACTGCTCGTTTTGGCTGGATTGGTGCTCAGCGGCAGCCTGCTGTATTGGCGAAAACGCTTGTGGTCGCGGGGAAATCTCCTGGGCACACCGGTGCTGGTCGCCCCGGATGCCGGACCCGCCGTCGTCGGCTTGCTTCGCCCCTGCATCGTCATGCCGACCTGGTTACTGCAACAACCCGCCGCGCGGCAGCGATTTGTTCTTGCACACGAGCAATCGCACCTGGACGCAGGCGACCCGCACGTGCTTTCCATCGCGCTGTGTTTGCTGGTTGCCATGCCGTGGAATCTACCGCTGTGGTGGCAATTCCATCGGCTGCGTCGCGCCATCGAAGTGGATTGCGACGCCCGCGTCCTCCGCGGCGGGTCGGCCGTGAAGGGCTACTGCGAAACATTGATTCAAGTGGGACAGAACCAGTCCCGCTCCATAGGCGCCGTGGCTGCCATGTCGGAGTCCGGATCATTTCTTGAGCAAAGGATCAAAATCATGTTGCTTAAACCAGGGAAGCGTGCGCGCTTGACCGCGCTGGCGATGATCGGTGCCGCGGTAGGCATGGCGGCATTCGCGGCGCAGGTGACGCCGCCCAACGTGGCCGATGCCTCGGCGCAGCAGGCGGTGAATGTGAGCCCCGCCATTCTCGCCAACTATGTGGGCACCTATCAATTCGGCCCTTACTCGGTGATGACGGTGAAGCTGGAAGGGGCGCAGCTATCCACGCAACTTACCGGGCAGCGATTCATTCCCATTTATCCGAGCAGCAATGTTGCGTTCTTCCTGAAAGTGGTCAAAGCACATATGAATTTCGTGGTGAATGCGCAAGGCCAGAGCACGGCCATCGAGTTCTACCAGAACGGCAACCACGTCTTGGCGCCGCGCATCGACGCGGCAGCGGCCCAGGGCATCCAGACCGCACTCGACACACGTGTGAGCGCCCAGCAGCCCTATCCCGACAGCGAGCAGGTCTTGCAGATCCTGCTTGCCTATAATCCCGACGCTCCACGCCTGAGCCCCGATCTGGCCGCGCTGATGCGCGAACAGAAGCCGCGCGCCGATGCCTTTCTAAGCGGGCTTGGTCCGGTCACATCCCACGAGTTTGCCGGAGTCACGCCCCAGGGATGGGACAAGTACCTGGTTCGCCATCAGAATGGCACCGAGGAAGTTGCCTTTGTGCTCGACCGTAATGGAACCATCGACGGTGCGTTCCGCCGCCCGTGAGCCATCCGCTGCACAGTCGTAGCTCCCCAACTGATGGACAACATTCCTCAGAACACCAGCCTCGCGCCGAACATCCACGTTCGGCCCGGGGCTGGTTCGTAATAGCGACCATTGCCGTCGTTGACGATCACCGACCCGACATAGCGGTGGTCAGCAAGGTTGTTCACGCGGGCGCTCAGTTGCACGTGTGTCGCCTGCCCCAGCGGGAAGCTGTAGGTTACATCGGCGTCCGCGACGACATAGCCGGCGGCGCGGGCGGTGCCAAAATCGTTGGCTGTCGTCGGGCCCGCCGCGGTAAGCGTGAGGCCCTGGCTCCAGCGCGCGTCGCCGCCATGGCGCAGCAGCAAGGAGCCGTAGTCCTCCGGCACGCCTGGCATGCGGCTGCCGGCGCGCACCGGCACGTTCGGCGCGAGGCATGGCGTGGCGGTGCAAGTGAGGAAATGGCTGCGGAACTGCGCCTGCAAGTGCGTATAGCCGGCGACCAGATGCCAGGATGGCGCGATCTCGCCATCCATCGATAGCTCCACACCCTGCCGCCTCGCCTCAGGCACGTTGCGATAAGTGGTGCGTCCATTGACGCTGGTATCGATGGCCAGTTCGTCGCGCGTGTCGGCGCGGAACAAGGCCGCGTTGAAAGCGAGTGCTTGCGTGGCCTGCCACTTGGCGCCCAGCTCGATGTTGCGGCTGCGCGCGGGCCGAAGGTTGAGGGCAAGGCCCGGCGCGCCATCACTGCGATATCCCAGCTCGTTGTAGCTGGGTGTTTCGAAGCCTTCGCCGTAGCTGGCGTAGAGCCGCAGCGTCTCCCCTGGCCGCCATTGCAGGGCGGCGACCGGCGTGGTGGCAGAGTAGTTTACGTCGCCGCTGTCATCGGGATTCGACGGCGTGATGTAGTAATCGTGCGCACTGAAGCGCACATCGTCATGCCGCAATCCGAGCGTCAGCGCCCACGCTGGCGCAAAGTGCCAGTACCACTGCGCATACGCGTCCACGTTGTTGACGTTGTCGTCCTCATCGCGACGCAGCGCACCTTTCACGCCCAGCGTGTCGCCCACGAAGTTTTCGTAGCCCAGGCGGTGCTGCCGCTGGTAGTCGCCACCGCCGCCGAGCAC
The DNA here is from genome assembly GCF_056399225.1 of Dyella sp. 01N448. Taxonomy (NCBI): domain Bacteria; kingdom Pseudomonadati; phylum Pseudomonadota; class Gammaproteobacteria; order Lysobacterales; family Rhodanobacteraceae; genus Dyella; species Dyella sp. 01N448. The sequence continues at coordinate 216,019 of NZ_JBFTQX010000005.1, forward strand.
GAATTCGTCATCGCCACCCAGCCAGTCGCCGCGATGCGTCCAGCGAAGATCCGCGCCGCCGTAGTGCGTATCGGGTTGAACAACGCCGCCGGGTTGTAGCGGATTGGCTTGCGTGGCGACGGGGATGGATTGGTACTGGGTGATCTCGCGCTGGCCGTAATACGCCATTGCGCGCCATTGCCCATCGTCGCCGGAAGGCCGTTCGTAGATCAGGCCCAACTGGTCCTGACAAGTGCTCTTGCGCGTGTCGAACTGCTCCGCCGCGGGCGACGCCTGCCGCGGATCAGCCTGAAGCTGCGCCTTGGTGAGGCCCATTGGATCCTGCGCCACGGGCTGATCCAGGTGGTTCATCACCAGCGTGAGTGTCTGCCCCTGCCCCAGGTCAAAGCCGAGGCGCGCATGTGCCGTCTGGCGATTGACGCGGCTGTGGTCACGGTAGCCGCCCGATAGCCACTGCGAAGCGGCGACGTTGTAATCCATGGCGCCGACGGTGCCGCGCGTGTCGGCGAGATAGCGGAAACTGTCGTTGCTGCCAGCGTAAACGCCCAGCGTGGTCTGCGCCGTGGCTGTACCCGGCGCGCTCCACAGCTGCACCACGCCACCGGCGGCGTTGCCGTAGAGAACAGAGAACGGGCCGCGCAACACCTCCACACGCTCGGCTACATCAAAATCGAAGTGCGACACCTGGCCCTGGCCATCCGGCAACGTCGCGGGAATGCCGTCGACATAAAGACGAATGCTGCGCACACCGAAGGTACTGCGCGAGCCGAAGCCACGGATCGATATCTGCTCGTCCTGCGCATAGTTCTGCCGGTCGCGTGCCAGGATGCCGGGCACGCCCACCAGCACCTCCGAAAGATTGACACCGGGATTGCCGACTTCGGCCGGCGCCACCTTGACGATGCTGAGCGCCGCGGGAACATCCAGCGCAGGCATGTCGAGGCGACTGGCATTGACTTGCACGGCCGGCAACGTGGCCTGCTGTGCACTGGCCATCCACGGCCAACACGTCATGCACGCTGCGCCGATCATCAGGTGGACACGCCGCGGATGCATCGCCCCTCCCGTGGCATCGAAGGCAGCAGACTATCATCACGAATAGACATCGATGGATGCAAGTGACAAATATGTCATCCGCGACATGCGCCACTTGCACGCGCGCTAGGGCATGCTTGCAGCCTCGTCATGTCATCTGGACGTCCGTTTGATGGCCCATGACTTTTACATGACAGTGCTTCCGCCCTACCCCCAAGGAACGACATGAACGGCTCAAGGCCCGCCCCCAAGTCCCGCCGTGCCGGCACGCTCCTGGCGCTCGCTTCGTTGATCGGCATTGTTTCAATGCATGCGTTGGCCCAGCAGGACCTGGCGCGTTTCCATAATGCGCCCGCCTCCACGGACAAGACGCCCAATCCCTACGCCGGCAAGGCTGACGCGGCCAACGACGGCAAGACGCTGTTCGGCTCGTATTGCGCGGCCTGTCATGGCGCGGCTGCACAGGGCAACGGGAACGTGCCGCCGCTGGCGAGCACAACGGTGAAGAAGGCTCCGCCCGGCGCACTGTTCTGGTTCATCACGCACGGCGACGTGTCCAACGGCATGCCTGCATGGGACTCGCTGAGCGAAGACCAGCGCTGGAAGATCGTGACGTACCTGGATTCACTCGAACCCGGCAAGGCCGCCGCAGACGCACCCAAGGCCGTCGCTTCGATGACGCCGGGCAACTGGCCCGCACCGACGCCGCCCTTCACCGATTTCCGTTACGAATCGCCGGGTACCAGCCGCAAGATCACGGCGGCCGACCTGCCCAAGCCCTACGCCACCAAGTCGGCCGGCAATGCACCGCAGCTGGTGGCGCGCCCGGCCGATGTGTGGCCCAAGGCGCCGCCGGGTTTCAAGGTGGCATTGTTCGCCACCGGACTGAACAATCCACGCCTGCTGCGTACGGCGCCCAATGGCGATGTCTTCGTGGCCGAGACCGGGGCGGGCCGCATTACGATGTTCCGCGGCGTCACCGCCGATGGCCATCCGAAGGAAACGCACGTCTACGCTACCGGACTCAACCAGCCGTTCGGCGTCGCGTTTTATCCGGCCGTCCATCCGCAATGGATCTACGTGGGCAATACGGATGCCGTCGTGCGTTTCGCGTACAAAGACGGTGATGTGCAGGCGTCCGGCAAACCCGAACACATCGCCGACCTTCCGCACAGCGACGGCGGGCACTCCACGCGCGATATCGCCTTCTCGCCGGACGGCGCGCGCATGTACGTTTCGGTCGGCTCCAAGTCCAACGTGGACGATACGGACACCACGCCGGAAGAAAAGAACCGCGCCGACATCCTCGTATTCAAGCCCGATGGCTCGGATATGCGCATCTTCGCCAGCGGTATCCGCAACGCCGTCGGGCTCGCGGTCGATCCCAGGAGCGGCGAGTTGTGGTGCTCGGTGAACGAGCGCGATGGCCTGGGCGACAACCTGGTGCCCGACTACATCACCCACGTGCAGGAAGGCGGCTTCTACGGCTGGCCATGGTGGTACATCGGCAACCACCAGGACCCGCGCCACGCCGGCAAGCATCCGGAGCTGGCCAGCAAGGCCATCGTGCCCGATGTCCTGCTCAATCCCCACAACGCCTCGCTGCAACTCACCTTCTATGACGGCGCGCAATTCCCCGAGGCCTATCGCGGCGACATCTTTGCGTCTGAGCATGGCTCATGGAACCGTTCCGCACGCGTCGGTTACGAAGTGATCCGCGTGCCGCGCCACGGCACCGCACGTGCCAGCGGCGACTACGAGGACTTCCTCACCGGCTTCGTGCTGCCCAGCGGCCAGGCCTGGGGTCGCCCCGTCGGCATCACCACGGCAGGCGATGGCTCGCTGCTGGTCAGTGACGATGGGTCCAATGTGATCTGGCGGGTGAGCTACGGCGGGGGCTGAGGGCGATCGCCGCCCCCGTGGTCGTCGCCACGGCGGTTCGACCTAGCGAAAGTATCGATGGGCCGGAAGCGGACCCCGGCCCACGCGATCCAGATGCCCAAAACCACCTTGCAATGGTTGGGTACTCATCCACCCAGTCGTTTCCCCGGGTGACGTAAACTTGACAGTTTAACTTGCAAGTTAAACTGTCAATCTCTAGACTCGCCCCATGGTCAAGACACCCCATTCCAAAGCCACCATGGCATCGGCAGCCAATGAACTGGCGACGGCTGTTGGGCAGTTGCTACGCCGCCTGCGGTCAGAGACGGCCACGGATGAACTCAATCTTTCGCAAGCCGGTGTACTGGAGAAGCTGGATCTGCACGGCCCCATGAGCACGGCGGATCTCGCGCGCGCCGCATCGATGAAGCCCCAATCGATGCGAACGGTTCTCGCGAACCTGGAACAGGAGGGACTAGTGGAGCGCAAGCTTCATCCGTCCGACGGTCGCCAAGTTCTTTTCGCAGTGACGGGCAAAGGCGTCGACGTTCGACGCAAACGCGGCCACGCCAAGCGCGAATGGCTGCTTGCTGCATTGATGCGACTTGAGCCCGACGAACAGCGAACCATTCTGGATGCGATCCCGCTGATCAAACGCCTGGGCGAGCCATAACCCAACGCTGCCGGGTTCGTCGCGTAGTTCGTCAACTGGGTGGATGTGTCTTCTCGGCACTCAACGCCTTACAACCTGCAAAGGAGTGACATCGTGGTCACGTGGCTTCACGATCTTTCCTATTTCTTCGGCGGCGTGTTTCTCGCCAATGCCTTTCCTCACTTTGTCTGGGGCATCTCCGGACGTCCATTCCAGTCGCCGTTCGCCCGCCCACGCGGTGAGGGCCTGTCGTCTTCGACGATCAACGTCATCTGGAGCTTCGTGAATTTCGTGCTCGCCTATCTTCTGCTTGTTCGCGTAGGCAATCTCGATATCCGCGACGCGCAACCCATGGTGGCGCTGGGACTTGGCGCGTTACTGATCAGTCTTGCGCTGGCCAAGCGATTCGGTCGCTTCAATGGCGGCAACCTGCAGAGTTGATCTTGCATGCGCCTCCTGCGCCCGCGGGAGGCTAGGGAATGGTTCGTAATCCATGTCCGCCCCGGTTAGAAAACGGACATTCAAAACCATCTACTACAGCGACAAATGTGCGACATCGACGCCGATGTTCGCCCATAGCGGCTCCGCCAACGCGGCGCAGGCGGTCATCCCAGTCGCGCGCGTTCTGAATTCGGGTGCAAGGCCAACACGCACGGCCTGAGAGCAAATGCGTCACAGCGCACAACGGTCATCCGGCTGTCTTGCCGAAACGGGCCGCGCATGGCTGAATGGCAAGGTCTACAGGGGTTTCGCCATGGTTTTGCGCAGCATCGCTACGCGGCTGTCTCTCTGGGTGCTGGCCGGCTCCGTGTTGGTGCTGGCCATTGCCGGCGGCGTGCTGTTCTACCGGGTCAGCGGACAAATCCTGGAGAAAGCGCATGGCGAAGCGACGGCGCTCGCCAATGAGGCGGGCAACCGGATCGAACAGCGCCTGGCGCGCGTAGCCGACACCGCCCAGACCCTGGCCGTTGTGGTGGGCACGCATCCGGACGGCGCCGAGGCCACGCTGCGCGGCGCGCTCGCACGCAATGCCGATCTTTCCGGCCTGGCCGTGGCCTTCGTGCCCACCGCTGACAACCCGACCGTGTCGCCTTTCATCAATCGTCAGGACGACGGCTCGCTGGGCTGGCGTGACCTGCGCAAAGACAACAACCCGTACTGGGACACGAATTGGTTTCAGGCCGGCCTGAGCTGCGCGCAAGGTTGCTGGCAACGCCACTTCTATTCGCAGTCGCGTCAGCGCGAAATGATCAACTACTCCGTGGCCATCAGCAGCGGCGGCCGCCCGACGGGCCTGGTCAACGCGGACGTCTCCCTGGATTGGCTCAGCCGCATTTTGAAGGAGCTCGGCAAGCCCGCTGGCGCCTATGCCTTTGTGCTGGACGAAAGCGGCGCGTACCTTGCCCACGACAACCCTGCCCTGGTCGGCAAGCGTGGGCAGGCCAATTTGCTGGAGGCGCTGGCCAGTCACCAGGCCAGCCGCGTACGGCTTGCCGTCGCGCAGAACCCGCAGGCTCAAGGCAAGCCGGTGTGGATTTACTTCGTGCCCGTCGAAGGCACGCACTGGCGCTTCGGCCTCGCCATACCGGAGACCAAGATCTACGCCGGCGTGCGGCAAGCTTTCATGCAAGCGTTGTTGCTGGGATTGCTCGCCCTGCTCGCCCTGGCGGTGATCACGCTGGCGGTGACGCGACGCATCCTGACCCCACTGGGCATGCTCGCCTCGCGCGCCGAGCAGGTGGCACGCGGCGCACTGACCTTTGAATTGCCCCCTCCCCGCTTCCCCGATGAGGTCGGCCGCCTCACCCAGGCCTTCGACCGCATGCGCACGGAGCTGGCACTGCACATCGCCGAGCTCACCCGCAACGCGAAGGAACAGCAGCGCCTGGCCAGCGAGCTGGACATCGCCCACCAGATTCAGACGGCGCTATTGCCGGGCGAGCACTACCTCGACGCGCACTGCGAAAACTTCGAGCTGCACGCGCTGCTTCGACCCGCCCGCGCTGTGGGCGGCGATCTCTACAGCTACTTCATGCTCAACGAGCGGCGCTTCTGCGTGATGGTGGGCGACGTGTCCGACAAGGGCATTCCCGCCGCACTGTTCATGGCGCGCACCATCACGCTCGCCAAGGCACTGGCGCCAAGAGCGCGCTCGCCGCAGCACCTGCTGTCGATGCTCAACGTCGAACTCTGCCGCAATAACGACAGCTGCATGTTCGTGAGCCTGCTGTGCGGCATGCTCGATACCACGACCGGAGAACTGGTGATGGCCAGCGCGGGCCATGAACCGCCCGTGCTCTGCGACGCGGACGGCGTCCGCCTGATCGAACTGGATACCGGCGCCGCCCTCGGCCTTGATGACGAGGCCCGCTATCCGCCGCGTACACTGCGCCTGGGCCCCGGCCAGACTCTGCTGCTCTACACCGATGGCATCACCGAGGCGACCGACACCGATCAGCAGTTGTTCGGCGCCGAACGCATGCTGGCCTGCCTGGGGCGATCCCCGTCGGGATCCGCCGCCGATCTTGCTGCCGGCCTGCTGGCCGAGGTCGACCGTTTCGCCGAAGGCGCAGGGCAAGCCGACGACATCACCGTCCTCGCCCTGAACTGGCATCATGCCCTTGCCGACGGGAATGCACTCATGCTCGAGCTGACCATCCATGCGTCGATGGACGATGTGTTTGACACGCTTGATCGCTGCGACACCTCGCTGCGCGACCAAGGCGTGTCGCCCGCCGTGCGGGACGACGTGCGGCTGGTGCTGGAGGAACTCATGGTCAACATGGTGCAGCACGGTCATGCAGGCGGCGCAGACCGCAAGATTGAACTGCACATGCGTCTGGGCGACGACGCCGTATTGATCGATCTCCACCATGATGGACATCCCTTCGATCCCTTGCAGGTACCCACGCCCGCGCTCACCGGCGATGTTGCCGACGCCGACGAAGTCGGCGGCCTGGGCATCCACCTCGTGCGCGCCATGGCCAGCGAACTCAGCTACAGCCATGACGAGCATGGCAACCACTTGCAGCTACGCTTCCTCCATCCCGCACGACCGGAGCCAGACCATGACGTTTAGCCTGAACGTTGAAAACGAGTCGCCCAAGCGAACCATCCTCCATCTCCATGGCCGGCTCGACGCGCAGACTTTCAATGATTTCGATCTGGCCATGCTGGACCTGCTCCCGCGCGTCCCTGAGGAAAGCACGATCGTGCTGGACCTATCCGAACTTGGGTACATCAGCAGCGCCGGCCTGCGCAGCATCGCCAAGATCCGTCGAACCATGCGTGCACGCAACGGACACACGCTGCTGCTCAATCCCCAGCCGCAGGTGCGCAAAGTGTTTGACATCGTCAAAGCGGTGCCGGTGAACGAGGTGTTTGCCGACGCGCGGGAACTCGATGAGTATCTCGACCGCATGCAACGCAACATCACCGGTGACGACCCGGCCGGCGATCCCTGACGCATGGGTGATTACGATGGGGTCCGGCAGGAGTCATGGGGCCACGAATTGAGGCCATGAGCTTTTCGCCATGGGCCGGAATCATGCATGGCTAGGGGACATACTCCTGGTCACCGACCATGGTTACGAACCCTTCTGTCCAGCTGTCGCTGTCCAACAGGCGCTCTGAGACGTCAAAGCCGTCTTCATCGTCTGCAGCATGGGGGTCAATGATGTTCGGATGATTGGCGAAGCCCGGCAGCACCGCCAGACGGTCAATGGCGGCATGCGCAGCAACTTGGGTGCGATAGACGCCGATCATCTTCCAATCTTCGATGCCGCCTGGAAGAGTGTGCCTATGCTGGACGACAAATACGCTTTCCATCCTCGCGTTCCCCCCGTGTGCTTCATCGCGCCTTATTCGCGCCGCTGATCATGTCTGCCCGTCAGCGGCCCCATGGCAGGCCGCGAGGGCTTGCGTCACATGCGAGCCGCTCTTGTCACCCTAGGAGCGCTCGACGCCTTTCAGCAGCTGCACTTGCCACTGTCCGCCCAGGCGTATCGTCCTGGTTTCATCGCCGGGAAGCTCCATGCACCCAGACCACGCATTGTCAGAGGGAGTGCCGGGAGCATTGGGAGCGACCGCTTCGGTCATCAGCGAAACATGCAGCTGCTTGGGGTCCTTGCAAATCCGCCTGATCGACACGCGCACCCGGAAGGCGGCATGGTCGCCTTCGACGGAATCCGTTGAGGCGTACTCCGACGGTTGATCGTCAGGGACTGATAGCGAGGTCTGGTTGACTATCTTGCCGCCGCGAACAAAGGTCACACCGACGGTTGTGATCGGCGTCATTGCAGCAACCGCCGGCATCGCGGAGGCGAACGGAGCCATGGCGCAAGTGGCGACGAAAAGAACAGACGAAACGATTAAACCCTGTGCACATCGATGCATGGCGAGACACTCCCTGTGGTCATAGCCAGTCACGGGCCCCTACAGTGGCTCCGTCGACAACGATTGTCAGACGCTTCCATTTATCACGCAATCCGCCGGGATTGGCCCGGCCACGCTGCGGCATGGACGGGGCACCCCATTCTTGTCGGACTTGATGTTCAACCACTCCGAACCCGGCAGCTCGCCCGAAAGTCGCCAACGTTCTTGATGGCCGTCCAAAAGGAAAAAGGCCGGCGTAGCCGACCCTTTCCTGTTTCAACGCCTGGAAGTCATTGCTTCTTCGGCGGCGCTTCCTTCAGACCACGGTTGAGCAGCATCGGCTCGATGCTCGGATCCTTGCCGCGCCAGTTCTTGTACATGGTGGCCAGGTCCTGCGTGTTGCCCTGCGAGAGGATCATCGCGCGGAAGCGGTCACCGTTCTCGCGGGTCAAGCCGCCCTTGTCGACAAAGCCCTGGAAGGCGTCATCGGCCAGCATTTCCGTCCACAAGTAGGCGTAGTAGCCGGCGGCATAGCCGTTGCCCCAGATGTGCTGGAAATAGCTGGAGCGATAACGCGGCGGCACGTAGCTCAGGTTGATCTTGGCCTTGGCGAGCGCATCCGTCTCGAACTTGTCCGGATCCTGCTTGGGCGCATCCGCGCTCAGGCTGTGCCAGCTCATGTCGAGCAACGCAGCACCGAGCAGTTCGGTCATGTCGTAGCCCTTGTTGAAGGTCTTGGCCTTCTTGAGCTTCTCGACCAGTTCCTGCGGCATCGGCTCCTTGGTCTGATAGTTCTTCGCGTAGTTGGCGAAGATCTTCGGATCGGTCGCCCAGTGCTCGTTGAACTGCGAGGGGAATTCCACGAAATCGCGCGCCGTTGCCGAACCCGAAAGACTCGGATACTGCGAATTGGCGAACATGCCATGCAGGCCATGGCCAAACTCGTGGAACATGGTGATCACGTCGTCAAACGACAGCAGGGCCGGCTGACCCGGCGCGGGCTTGGTGAAGTTGGCGACGTTGAACACCACCGGCTTGGTGCCCAGCAGCTTGGACTGCGCCACCAGGTTGCTCATCCAGGCGCCACCCTGCTTGTTGTCGCGCTTGAAGTAGTCGCAGTAGAACAGCGCCATCGAGGTGCCGTCCTTGTCGAACACTTCGAACACGCGCACGTCAGGCTGCCAGACGGGGATGTCCTTGCGCTCCTTGAAGGTCAGGCCGTAGAGCTGGTTGGCGGCGTAGAACACGCCGTTCTGCAGCACGTTGTCGATTTCGAAGTACGGCTTGATCTGCGATTCGTCCAGATCGTACTTGGCCTTGCGCACTTGCTCGGAGTAGTGGTTCCAGTCCCACGCCTCGACCTTGAAGTCACCCTTCTGCTGGTCGATCACGTCCTGGATGTCCTTGGCTTCGCGCTCGGCGCGTGCCGTGGCAGCCGGGGCCAGCTTGTCCATGAAGGTGATCGCCGCTTCCGGCGTCTTGGCCATCTGGTCTTCCAGCTTCCACGCGGCGTAGCTGGAGAAGCCCAGCAGTTTGGCTTGCTCCGCGCGGATCTGCGCGATGCGGGAAATCAACTCGCGCGTGTCGTTGTCGTCGCCTTTTTCCGCACGATCCCACGACGCCTTGAACAACTGCTCGCGCGTAGCGCGATCGTTGAGGTTCTGCAACGCCGGCTGCTGCGTGGTGTTCTGCAGCGGGATCACCCACTTGCCATCCATCTTGCGACCGGCTGCCGCCTGCGATGCGGCGGCGATATCGCCATCGGACAACCCGTCGAGCCTGGCTTTGTCATCTACCACCAGCGCACCGGCCTTGGTGCCAGCCAGCAGCTTCTTGGTGAACTGAGCGCGCAGGCCGGACTCTTCCTTGTTGAGGTCCTTGAGCCTGGTCTTGTCGGCATCGGAAAGCTTCGCGCCGCCGCGCACGAAGTTCTTGTAGGTGACCTCTACCAGGCGCCTGGATTCCGGGTCGAGCTTGAGCGAATCGCGCTGGTCGTAGATCGTCTGGATGCGTTTGAAGAGCTTGTCGTTGAGGACGATGGCGTCCTGATGCTCCGCAAACTTGGGCGCTTCGTCCTGCTGCACCTTCTGAAGTACGTCGTTGGTGTTGGCACCCGTTACCGCAAAGAACGCGCGACGAACGCGGGAGAGCAGCTGCCCCGACTTCTCCATGGGGATAAAGGTGTTCTCGAAGGTCGGCGCATCCGGGTTATCGGCAATCTTGTTGATCTCCTCCAGGTGCTGCTTCATACCCTCCTCCAGCGCGGGCTGGTAGTCGCCATCCTTGATCTTGTCGAACGGCGGCGCCTCGAACGGCAGCGTGCTGGGCGAGAGGAACGGATTGACGGCATTGACCTCGGCGGCCGGCGCCACCGAGGACGCCTTGGCTGGCGCGGTGCCGGCGGTAGCAGGACCAGGCGGCGCGGCCTGATCGTTCGATTGCTGCGAACAGGCAGCCAGAGCAATGGACGTGGCTATGACGAGCGTACGAAGGCGTGGCATCAGGACTTCCCCGGTGGACTGCACAAACCCCCACCTAACCACACCTTGCCTCGCCTGCCATGGGTCGAAAGTCAGGCCCGCACCTATTCAGCAGGCCGCCGCCCCTCCATTACCAACCATTCGCGAAATGTCGCGATGCCGGGCAGCCAGGAACTTTCGGCCCGACAGCCCCGCAATGCGCCCGTTGCGACGCCAGCTTCAGCTTCCCAATCAAGCGGATGAGCCCATCTGCTGCCAGCCCGCCAGTGACCATGACGCTACGCGCGATCACCACGCCCCGGCCACCGGTGACCGACTGCAACATCGCTGCAGAATGGTTGAGAGGTGAGCACTTTTGACGAACTGGCGGCTGGGGTCTGCTTCGGGTCGAAAGCGGACATGTCACCCTCGCGTAACGAGGTAGCCCTGTAGGATCGCTCGCTTCCAACCTCTGCCGTCCATGCATTGCAGGATATTGTCATCGACGCTTTCTGTTGGCGTATACCAGTGTGACGATCGCTCCAACTGGTCTGCGCAGGCCTTCAGGCTCGCATCAGCCAATCCGTTGTCGCAACTGTCTTTCGAGATCGGTAGCGGCGCCTCTTTGGGCGCCCAACAAAGCGTGGCATTAGGGGCTTCCAACATGTTCGGCGTCGCTCGCACATACGGGTTGAGCTGACTGCACCCCATAGTCATGGCGAAACCTAACAACGAGGCCAGCAGCTGGCTAATCCGGCGACGGCCTATCTTGTTGGTTTGGGGCATCCCTAACTCTCCTCACTGTAGCCGCAAGCGATCTCGGCGCATGTCCGCTTTGGGTCGAAAGCGGACCTTTCATCACGCCCAATCAAACATCACAGATGAGGCCCGTCGAACAGACATTGCCCTGTCTTTTTGTCGACCTGAATGTGCTCTGGGATGCCGGCCTGTGCGCCGCAGAACTCCATCACTTCGCTTACGTTGAACGTAGCCACGATTTGTTCGCCGGTGTCATCAACCAGAATCTCTGCAGCCATTTGGCCCGGGGAAATGGAAGACGCAAGCTCAATTTTTGCCAAGCCTCCTTTTACCGACCAGGCGTCGCTCTGGCCAGGCTTTAGGCGGCTCGCGTGAAGCGAACATCCAAAGTAGCTCCCCGATAGAGTCGGTCCAATTTCATTCTGGAAGGAAATTTCGGTGAGCGATGATCCGTCATAGGAGAGGACAAGCTCCTGATATGCGGACTTCGCCTGAACACGTCCCTGAAGGCAGCGTACATCGTGCGTCGCCCAAGCGGCCGTTGTCGAAAGCGCGAAAGCCCCAGCCACGGTCCCGATATACCCAAGTCGCATAGAACCCTCTCCCCTGAAAACTTGAGGTCCGCTACGGGTCGAAAGCGGACACTCCTGATGGTATCAAAGCCTCATTCCAAGCCAGATAACCGCCTCCGTAGCTCGCTCAACGATCGGGCGCAATGAGCGATACCAAATGCTGCCAGAAGGAATCTGCGCTAAAGATCGGTCGTGATGCTCCCTTTCCTCAGAGACAATGGAAGAGATTGCAGCAACGGCCGCGCTGTCTACACCTTGCAAGGTCCGCAGTTGTTCTTCCAGATGGCGAAGCACCACGCTTTCCACAGCTACAGTGGTCGCAGATATTGCGGAAGGTCCGGCCAATCCGGTGATAACACCCAGTACAAACCCGCCCGCTCCGCACAGGGCGTAACTTCTGCATCGCCGCTGCCCCCTGCGTTCAAGCTCGGCAGCAAAGATCGCGCGATGGCCACGTTCGTGGGACCTAAATTCGATGAGCTCTGGAACTAGGTCGCGAGCCCGGATACTCGCCATCCAAATCTGGCCGGTGTAGATGGATATCGCACCGAACTCACCGGCGTGATCCACCTTCAGGATTCGACTTCCCAGGTCCATCCGAGTCATTCGCCCCTCCCTGCGTGCCACTGAGCCTATATCCATTACGTCCGATTTGGGTCGGAAGCGGACCTTACGAGTGGTCAGATAGACCTTGCAAGAGCTGCTCTGCCCGCGCCGGAGTGAGCTGTGCCGTCAACTCGGGATTGGCCAGTTCAAAAATGGCTTCTCCCTGAGGCGAGCTAGGCTCATAGTCAATGTCCTCTCGACACTCGATGGCATTCGCCCACTCTTCAAGCTGCGCAGCTGACAACTTCGCCTGTATATAGCGACTCAAGACATTCCGGATGTGCGATTCCTTAAGTTCGGCAAGCGGTTCATCGCTATCCCAGCCGTATACAGCTAGATCAGCAAGAACATCCCTCACGGGGCGCTCGTAGCTCAACAACTCTCCAACAAGTCTTGCGCGATCCATTGGTTCACCCTCCAAACTGAAAGCTGGGATGTCCACTGTGGGTCGGAAGCGGCCACTCAAGGTCGCATCACCACCCCAAGGGCGGCGCAGAAGGTGCTTTCTTAAGTTTTGATACTTTGCCAATGGTGAAGGCGCCACACCATATTCCGAAAGCCGCAAGCGACACCATGATGCTTGCGGCGAAGATGACGCCAAGCATTTTCCCATCGTCGCTTTGAAAAAGCCTCCATTCAGACATTCCGCTGCGGTCGATCGACTGCGCCACAAAGACGAAGAGTGGGCCAGACACTCCCAGTGTGACAGCGCCAAAAAGCAATCGCGCCCAGAGACCACATGCCAACCACTCATGGCACAGCGGGCACTGAAAATCCTTCCAAAAACGCGATGGAACAAAGTCCAGAACCCTGACGTCAATGGCACGTTGACATACCGGACAAAACGTGTGAATCCTCATATTTGATCCCCCCCTAGAACAGCAATGCTCCGGGCTTCCCGATGCCCTGTCCCGCTACCACCGTGTCGGCTTTGGGTCGGAAGCGGACCTATTCGGCAGGTGGCGCAGAGGCCGCACTGCGACGATAGATTTCGTGCGCCACTTGCCTTGCCTCATAGAGACTCAGGTCAAAGACGCCGGCAACCAAAAGCGTGCATTCGAAGTTTCGGAATCCGTCTTCGCGTGCCTTCGTGAAGACGTCACTCGGCGACGCCCCTGACTGTTTCATGGTTATGTATGGCGCTGGATCGTCCGGTCCTGCGGCCTCTGTCGCTATCATATGTCCTCCGCCCACCCCTTGTTGCTAATGTCCGCTCTGGGTCGGACGCGGACATTACTAACTAGTTGTCCAGACCATACCAGCCGAGCATAGTCCGCTCACGATCGGGCTAGGTATTCCGAAAAGTTCTCAACGATTTTGTCCTGGGCTCCCGGTCGCCAGATCAATGGAAGTTCGCACCGAACGTCATCCTTCTGGGTCACGCACAAAGTAACCAAGTCATCGAATTTCGAGAACATGCTTCCCGCCAAGAGCCAGATTTCTCCGACCTGATGCTCGTCACCATCTGCATCTACGAATGATTTGTGGACTTGGTACGCAGTACCTGCATCAAGTCCGCGAAATTGCGGAATCAGGTGTTGCCAGTCCATGCGCTTCGTATGCATCGTCGTGCCCCAAAGGTGGATTTCAAAGCGGGTGGATAGCTGTCGTTTACGGCCCAAAAACTGTCCGCTTCGGGTCGGAAGCGGACATTGAGCGTTACGTTTTCAAAGATGATGTTCCACCGATGCACGGTCAATGACAGCCGCACGCTTCTTGCGCTTAGGCAGGGAGCCTGATTGCATGCCTCTGGATCGTCGGATGGCCCATATGGGCCACCAAAGGAAGTTGCCGAGCGAAATCGCTGAACCTATCCACGTCAGTGGCTTCAACCATTGAGGATCAGCGCCCTTGGACTCGTGTAAGCCAGGGATCAAGGAAAGGAGCGCGATGATCCCGATGAACGCCAAGACCGGAGCGACCATAAGGAGGGGAAGCCCAATGAACGTCTTCCCGTACGTTTGAAGGACCTCAGCCCAGTTCAGGGCCGTTTTCTCGGTAATGTCGAACCGGTTTTCCTGCGAGGCCATGAGACCCACGGGCGAGGCGCTAAGCCGCGTGCTTTCGCGACCAAAGTCTGTCAGTACATTCAGGCGGTAACGGCCCAGCGGAACGATAGGAATGTAGAAGACGGTCAGCCATTTGGTCGCTGATGAGTTCTCCTCGGCCTGGTGCTTCCATCCATAAAACATGGTGCCGAAACCATTGAGCGTCGCCATACCCCCCCCCCGGGTCGATCTCTCAGTGTTATTTGGTCATGTCCGTATTGGGTCGGAAGCGGACCCTTCAATCACTATCGGCCTCTGAGCTTCGTCCATCAAGCGGAACATCGCAGTTGACGCATTTGGGAGAGAGGCCGCTCCAGTACCACGAGCAGTAGAACAACTGCTTGCACCGCGGGCACGTACTAAACGACCAAGCAACCACAGGAACGATCATCAATCCCAGGGTTACAAGCGCGACGCACGGAAACAGTTTGGGCGAGATCGCTGACGCCAGGGCGAAGATCAGAGGGGCGCAGAGCATGGTGCCGATGGCAAACTTTTTCCTTTGCCTTATCCGCACGAGCCCGCCCACGATGGCCGGAGAAATTGGATCTCCATACATGTACTTTCCAGTCACTTAAGTCTCCCCTCCGAAATGTCCGCTCCGGGTCGAAAGCAGACCTTCTACTTGGCTCGCTTTCGCCCTTGTTTACCCAGGATCGCAAAGAGCTCACCCATGGAGAGCCGGTCGTGCCAGATCTCCTCTAACGACAGGTGATGGACTCTATCCAGGTCGTTCGCGAGAACCTCAAACTCCAGCGCGTCGGGCCAGTCGCTCACGGGATAGCGAGCCCGGTAAATGGCCAATAACTCGTCATCCGGGCGAAGCAGGAGGGCCTGCCGCCGAGGAATGGCAAACGCGGCGGCGAACAACCAAAGGAACTGCCGGATGTCTTCTTTCGGCGAGCCGGGGAACTCCCTGCGCCAAAGCTTCCCCATACATTTCCGCCCACGATAGAGCTCCATGCTCTTGTGCGATATGTGCAAGAGCAGTCCGCCGACAACGGAGGCGCCGATGATAACGAGCACAAAACCCACCATGTTGCCTCCTTGGCGACGATCCGCCGCGGGTCGAAAACGGACCATGCAACAACATCAACTGCCCTCTGCACCTTCCTCAGGCGGCCCAAATGCGACGTAGCCAGCGATGAAAGGAAGAGTCCCTGCGAGAAACGAATAGAACGTCAGCTGATGCCATAGGGCCAAACCCGAAATCACGTACAAGATAGCCATGGCCAACGACAGAAAGAAACCAACAAACGGGCGCCGCTTAAGGCAAATGATTGTGGCAATGCCCAAGAACCCACATGCCACCCAACCAACGTGCGCAATGGGCGCCTCGCCTCTCATGCGCTGTATGACTGGCGTCGAGCTGAAAATGTGGAAGGCCAGATCGAATCCGATCGCGAACGGGCCAATGGACATCCAGCCCACTAGCCACTGCCCTATCCATCTAGCCGAAGCTGTTGACCCTCTCATTTCCCCTTCCCTATAGGCCATTTCCGCCTCGAAGATCCTCGCACCGTCTACTTTGGATTTCGACACGCCGGCCGAACGATTCCAGCAATGTGTTGCGTCGACCGGCTGAAGTCGCAGTCGAAAGCGGACTAATCCTCTCCGCGCCGCAGGAATCGCCCTAGATGCCTCGGCCCTCCTAAAAGCCCCCACGCAACGAGACCAATGAAGCTAAGAACCCAACCGAGGCTCAATGCCGGCAAATAGGGCCAGATCTCTTCATAGCCATCGATGCGATACGTGAAACTGTACTTCGACTTCTGGATTTTTCGTTCATAGTGCAATACGCCGGGTTCGAACTCGAACATATAGGGCTCAAACACCTTGCGCGACTGATCGGGAGATATGGCCTCATGCTCTGTGGTGCACCTGTTACCCCAAGGCTGCTCACAGGCCGTGAATGGCTCACCTAGAGTCACGTCTCGCTGGACAGAAAACACCCATGCAATCTGATACGAGCACGTAAAAAGAACGATCAAGCAAGCGTGAAGCAGCATAGTGAAGAGTATGAAGCACCACTCACAAAAATCCTGATCCAGAAGGCGCTCACGGAGTTGCTTCACCGATCCGTCCATTTCTTACCGCTCCATCCTTTGCATCGCCAGTGTCTGCTTCGGGTCGAAAGCGGACAAATTATCAACGTTATGAAGTCGTCCCACCAGCGCTCAGGGCAACGGTCTGCCGATGCGCGGCACTAATTCTTCGAGAACCGTATTGGCGAGAAGCTCCCTAGCCTCATCATCAACCTTTGCCGCTCGAAAGGAGACAGACATGGCCATCGGACTTTCTCCTGTCCAGCACTGAATTTTCACGCCCTGACTGTCGATTCCTGACACATACGGGCCTTGGGCGTCACTATCCCCTCGCCGCCAAGTGAAACCGGGAAGCGCTTCCGAAAAGATTGCGAAGACGTCGCCATCCGAAAGCCCCGACTCAATGTCGATTGAGATAAAGTCGTTCATTTCTCACCTTGGTATCGCCAATCCAACCGGTCTTCGAAGCGTCCGCTCCGAGTCCGCAGCGGACATTAAATGTGTGCCGTTTGACGAGTAACCCTGGGTCTGAACTTGGTGTTAGGCATCGTGCAACTCGAGCATGCGTTTGGCCTCATTCGGCACTTCCTGGTAGCTCGGATACTCAGGCTCCATGGCGGCGACAATCCTCCATTGCGCAACAGCATCCCTCTTGCGCCCACACCTGAGTAAAGACTCAGCAAGAAACAGCCTGGCGTCGCCTAAGCAATAGTGTGGCTTGAGTTCAACGCCTTGGGTTAGAGGCCCGATCGATTCGCTCCAAAGGCCGAGGCGCTGTAAACAGACACCGTATGCAATGTGATAGCGGGGATCAGACGAGTCAGTAGTGAGCGATCTGTAATGAACCAAAGCAGCACTGTGCTTGCCCTGGTCCTCTAGAGTGAGAGCATCTCGGTAAATCGCATCATGGTCCATTGCACACCCAATCCTTGAGTCACAAGACTGTCCGCTTCGGGTCGGAAGCGGACCTATTTCTGTTACTCGACAGTGCGAACAACCTCGTAGCGAGGTTGACCAGGTATCGAGCTGTCTGAGGCAACCCGAATCCGATTCTCCCTGATCAAGTCGCTTATCGCTGGCATGAGGGACGTGGTCATCTCTGGATTGGCGCCCATTAGTCGCCGGTCTAGGTGGTACCACGTCCATCGACCGTCGTTCTCGGAGATAGCCTCGAAGACCAACTCTTTGAAGACATCAAAGTCCATTCAACACCCCTGTCCTTCAGATCTTGGTGGTGTTCGTAAGGTCCGCTCCGGGTCGAAATCGGACGGTCCGGCGCAAGCAAGAATTCCGGTCAGTCCCACTTCAAGTCGCTGAGCTTCGTCGTCTGGCCCATCTTTCCGGCGTAACCCTTGCACGCAGCAAGGTCGCGTCTCCGCAGCACGTCCCCATCCGACCGCCAACGAGCGAGCGCCCCACCAATCTCGGGATTCGCGTTGCCCAAGTCTTCGATTTCTCTCAGCTCAGATAAGTTGAGGGCCGAAATATCTTTCTTGCGCTGCGTATACGCGTTGAGAAAACCTACATAAAGGCCAAGTGGAAGAATCAGCGCCACTCGGTAACTCTGGCGATGTTGAATGTCGTTGTGGCCAAGGTAGGCAAGAATCATGGCCACCCCCAGCGACGCTACAAATACCACCCTCCGCAAAACCTGACGGCGCTCTTCGCGCTCCACGTCGGCCCTCGCAAGAGGTACGTGTGAAAAAGCGGTTCCCTTATCCATGCCCCCTCCGGGCTAGGTCAGCACATCATGGCAGCCAATGAACGCGCGCCAAGTATGTCCGCTTCGGGTCGAAAGCGGACATTTCATCTTCCCGCAGTGCCGTAAATTAACGGACCACCCTTAGAGTTGTTTTCTGGCCGACCAGGGCTGCCGAATCAGAAGGGTTTCCGACCAGGATTGCCGCGTCGGGCAGCCACCTTATCGACCGATTACCCTTTAAGAGAATCCAGTCGCTGAATCGGACAGCGTCTGGATATGCCGACCAGTCCGCTCTGACATTGGATGCGCCTGTTCTTATGTCGAGGCCAGCATCAGTTAGTGAAACTGTCACCTCGGCCCCGAAACCGGCTTTACGTTTGAACCTCTGCATTAGACCCCGTTTCGTGGCCCAGATGCCGCCTACCATCGTTAGGCATGTGATGATGAAGAATGGTGCAACTCCCTCCACCAACGTCGTGCCGACTGCCAAGACAATACACAGAGCGCACGCCGCGCCCATGAGGCCGAATTGAACCGAAAGTCTCAGTAACAAAGCTCCTTGCCGATATTGCCGGTCGATCACGGCCGCGAAGTAATCCGCGTCGCATAGATAGCGATAGTCAATCTGCACACCCCCTCCTTTGTGCCCGCAAGCAGATGCCGCCCATCCTGGTGAGGATGGACCCACCCGAATTCTGACATGTCCGTATATGGACCCCTCCCCTTTGCCAAGCATCTCTTAGCTCTGGCGCCCGTGTCGACTGCACACGTATATCCGGCCTCTAGATGCTGCACCGTCAGACTGCAAACAAAGGGGTCAGAGCACTTTCTCTATAGGCTCATTGAGGAAGATCTAGTTCGCGTAGCGAGAGTTCGGCCACGAGGCAGGCCTAGAAAAGTGCTATGAGCCCTTTGTCCTCTTCAAGAATGGCAGGAATGCCGGCAGCAGCTTCCTCCGGGGAAATACCTGCGCAGGACACGGTGACACGATAGGTTGCTGCCATTTTCCCTCCGCCTACGGAAGTGTCCAACGCTGACCTGGGCAGCATCGCAAGCTCAGCGACATCGAGCAAGGTGGCGACGTCCGGAGCAAGAAGCCGAACGTCCATGGCAAACAGGCCCATCTTGGCTAAGTTGCGTTCGCACGGTTTGTACAAGGAGCCGTTGATGGAAGTCCAACAGGCGAGTAACCGTTTCAGCTGTCTCGATAGACAACTGGAATTGTTACAAACAACGACCGCATCACGGCCAAAAAAGCATCGTCCCTAAAAAGCGTAACGACGTCACATTTCTCGTTGGGCCGAGTTGTCCGCCGTGATGGCGCTGGCTATCGTCGCCGCGCGTGGTAGTTGGTACCCATGGGATCTCGAGCGCTCGCGTGCCTTGGACGGATTGTTTCGTGCAAAGCAGGACCCGCATTCAAGGTCTTTGCTCTTTGGCCGATAGCAGCTTGCCGTCAATCTTTCCTTCGCGCAGAGAATCGTGACGGTGCGCCACCTTCGGTATTCCGGGTTTGTTGCACTAGCAGCCAAGCATGCGCATCACTTCTACTGGGCCAAATTCTTGAGTGCTAGGGGGCATATGAGAATTTATAGGAACACTCGCCGGCAGGCGGGCTTTACGTTGATCGAATTGATGATCGTCGTAGCCATCATCGCGATCCTGGCAGCCATTGCGATACCTGCGTATCAGAATTACGTGATTCGTTCTCAGGTGATGGAAGGCTTTTCGCTAGCCGAAGGCCCGAAGCTCGCAGTCGCCGAGTACTACTACAACACCGGCACGTTCCCTACCACGGAAGCTGAGGCGGGGCTGCAGAGCGCCAATGCCTATGCCGGCAAGTACGTGGGCCGTGTAGATGCACTTTCGCGGCCCGGTAACGTTCTGGTGCACTTCGACAACACAGACGGGCAACAGGCCAACGCCGCCATCGCCGGCCTTCAGCTGGGGTTTGCCGCGGTAATCACCAATGGCTCGGTCCAATGGGTGTGTACCGACCGAAACATCAATGGCATCCCTCTTCAATATCTGCCCTTGACCTGTCGCTGATGCACGCCGAATAGTCGGTTTGGAGCCGTGCTCGCCTGGCCGATAATGCATGGGCCCATGACGGGCATTCGGACGGCGTTCGCGCTTTCGCCCCGCGCCCAGGTGCGGCCGCCGTCCACTTCACCGTTAACCCGCGGGTGGCCTGTGACCGACTGCCCCGCGGGACTGCCTGGCGTGACCTCGCATAAGCCTGCTTCATCGCAAACGTCACCGGACTGAAGCACGCATGCTTCGCAGCCGCATTTGTCGGTGCAGCGGCACGCGCACAACGGCTGGCACGTGCATGGCACGGGGGCAACCTTCAAAAGTCGGGAAATTTGATGCCCCGCTCCACGGCCAGGCGCATTGTCCTGGCATCTGGGTGAGCGCCGCGGTGCACCAGGGCATCGACAATGCGCTGGTTCCTGCACGTCACCGCGCCGCGCAATGCGCTGTTGCCGTTGGGCAGCGCAAAACTGGCATCGGCTCCGGCCTCAAGTAATACGGCGACGTTTTCCGCCCTGTCCTCCCAGGCCGCCGCCATCAACGGCGAAAATTCATCTGGCTGCCCTGGATCGGGGCGAAGGCCGTGGCGCAAGAGCGCCTTGATCATCGCCGGTGAACCGTGTTGGGCAGCCTCATGCATCGCCATGCTGTCGGCGGCGTCTTTGCGCCACTGCGCTCCCCGATCGAAAAGGCTGTCCAGCAGCGGCACGTCGTCGGCAAGCACGGCTAACCCGAGAGACGTTATCTCCAGGTCGCCGAACGGATAACTCTTGTTGGGATCGGGCAACGCAGCCACCAAGGCGGCGAGCCTTTTCCGATCAGGCCGCGAGGCGCCAGGTGCCGCGCCTCCACAGATGGTGTCACCCCGCATGTTTGCCATCGCCACGTCGTGCGCGGCAACAAGCACGGCCGGGTCACCTGCCGCCTTGGCCAGTGTGCTTGATGACGCGACGAGCAAGATGAAAAACAGGCATTGAAGTCTGCGCACGCAATCCCCCTGGCTCACCCTATCCCCCTCGCCCAAGACCGGTCATGTCTCGACGGTCCGCTTCGGCTCGAAAGCAGACTTATTCACGAAACCCAGACGGGAAAGCGAATGAGCGGCTTCCACTGATCTTTGGCGCGGCGCATATACACAAACAAACCCTGCCCGCAAAGGCTACCGCAGTGATGAGCCACGTAGACAACCGCGATTTCTCCATCCGGGGAATAGCCCGGAAGACTCACGGACGTCCAGCCAGTGGCTCCGGGATAAGATTCGTACAGCTTCTTCCAGGCCTCGTCCAACGATGCCTTGCCCGCCGCCATGGCTTGACCGTCGAAAATCCGTTGGATCTCCTGCTCGCGGTGCAGCCGCACCCCCTTGCATTCAAGGCTTTCCGGCAACGAAGTTGCGGAGCCGCTTCTGCGTTTCAGGTCGGCAAAAGCACCTGACTCATCGACCGACTCCAGATCGTCGCTCCCCCTGGGGGCAACAGTAGTAGACGAGAGCAGGACATAACCATCCTCTGCCCGGCACTGCGAACTCAGGGCGGCTCGCAAGACCGCCGCATCTTCTCGCTCTAATGTCTGCGCACTTGGGCCGGCCTGTGCTGACAGGCATGGCAATGCAACAAACGCAAAAGCTGCAACGAGTCGTTTCAGCATTTCTCCTCCCATGGCTTCCACTTGAAATGGTTGCAAGCAGGCATTCCTGATAGTCCGTTTCGGATCGAAAGCGAACGTTGTCGCCCGCAGGTGACCTTGGTGGGTGCCCGCCCCATGCTAGCGGTGATCGAGGTGGGCGAAGGCCCGGGACGGCGTTGCCCTGGCGACCAACGTCCGTGCGTTTTCCCAAAAGGACTCTTAGACTGCCGCCAGGAATCGCCACGGAGCTCGATGTGATGCGATGGTCTGGCTACCTGGTTTCGCTTTGCCTGCTCATGGCTCCCGTGATCGGAAGCGCACATGCGGTGGCCAGCCCTCCGCCCGACGCCAGTGTCGTCCTTGGGCATTCGACTGTACCGCTGAACGGCCCGTGGCGATTTCACCTTGGCGACGATGATCGCTGGTCCTCACCGGACTTCGACGACAGCGGATGGGAAACCGTTGACCTCACGCCTGCTGCCGGCGCGCATGATGGCGATGTCGGCCTGCCGGGTTACGTCACCGGCTGGAGTCAACGCGGCCATGCCCACTACACCGGCTATGCCTGGTATCGAATGAAGGTCGCAGTCGACAGCGATAAAGGTAGCGCACTTGCCTTGGCTGGCCCGACGCTGGTGGATTCAACGTATCAGCTCTATGTCGACGGAACGCTGGTCGGCGGCCCGGGCGAGTTCTCGCAGGCACCGCCCACGGTATTCGCCGCCAAACCAACTGTCTTCGTGTTGCCCACGTCACCATCGACTCAAACGCAGACCTACGTCATTGCATTTCGTGTATGGCTGGATCCTCTTGAAGCGGGTGCGGAGAGCGGCGGGATGCATGTTGCTCCCGTGATCGGCGCGGCAGATGCCATAGGCCAGCTCCATCAGACGCAGTGGTTACAGACGTTCAAGGGTTACGTGGTTGATGCGGTCGAGCCGCTCGCCCTGGTGCTGCTGGCGATCATGGTCGTGGGGTTGATGGCGAGCAGGAGCGCCGACAGTTATCGATGGCTGGTCGCCGCGCTGGTCTTTCTGGCGCTTCTTCGCCTCAATCAGGTGCTGTTTTTCTGGACGCCCTATCTCAGCTTGCGAGGCTACGACATTGCCGTCACCGTACTGCTGAGGCCCCTCACGCTGGCCGCATGGACGCTGGCATGGCGCGACTGGTTTGGCGTGGACCGGCACTCATGGCTTGGGCGCGCCGTCGGCGCACTCACGGTGGCTTATGTGGCCATTGCATGCCTCGGCCGCCCCTGGTTTGCACCCGAAGCAACCCATGGCTTCAAGCCATTTGCCGGCATGATCATCGAAGGCCTGCGCCTGGTATTTGCAGCGCTTTACCTCTGGACTATTGGCCTTGGCGTGATGCGATCGGCCAAGCCCTCCACCTGGCTGGCCGCCCTTGCAGCGATCCTTGTGGGCATAGGCCTGTTCGCGACGGAGCTCAGCGCCGTAGGAGTGCCAGGAATCTGGTTTCCGTATGGAACGGGGGTTTCGAGGAGCCAATATGCCTACGCCATCTTCATCGCGCTGTTGTTTGTGCTGATCCTTGTGCGATCCGTTGGCTACGCCAAGAAAGTAAGAGCCGGGGCCTGAGTACACTTTTCAGCCCCACCTCATGGGAGTGGAAGCACGGGAAGCGTCGCCCCCTTGCCCTTTATTCACCCGATATCGAGCGCTCTCCACTTACAGCCGCGTAACGGGAGAAGGCGCATGTTGAGGGTGTGCCGAGGCACGGTTAGCCCCGCCTCGCGCCTCAGATTGTTTGCATGGCTTTGTTGTAGGTCCTCTGAGCTTTCTCCGCGTATGTCGGAGCCGCAGGCTAGCGCTTGCTCTTGACTTGCCAGCCGCAGGTCCACACTCGAGGCATCGCCATGTACAACCCCAATCAAGTGAACTCGCTTTACTTCTATCCGCACACGCTGCACTTCTCTCCCGTTCCGGAAGCGACGGACAGTGAGCAGCGCAATCGCTGGTTTCCGAGCTACAAAGCATCTGCCGCGAGCATGTGGGCAAAAACGCCGGTAGCGCAAGCCAGGCGCGCTCCTGAGCGCGATTCGCGCAACAGCGACAAAATTCGCCAGGGAATGGACGATGCCCGCATGGATGACGACGGTGCACCCATACAAGCGGCGCCCAGCGAGATTGCCGACGGGCGCTCAATCCTTGTTCAGTCGCCAGATCCCTTTACGCCCCGCTCAACCAAATAAGCACAAAGGCAATCCTCATGACCAGCATTTCGGGCAAGACCACCAACGGCTTTACGTATGAAGGCGACTACGAACACGCAAATCCGGATCGCGTCACATGGACTGCCATCTTTCGGCGCAGCGGTGTCTTCTTCGGCATGCGGCATGGTCGCGTCAGCGAACTTACGGGCGTCCCCGCCGGAGAGATCAGCGAGGCCGTCCAGGACGACATCGAGTTTGTTTGGGTCCAGGCGCGGTAACTATCCTGCAAGCAAGGCGCACGTCCAGTAGATCGCGATTGCCAGCTGCACGGCGAAAAAGAAAAAGCGAACGTTGACCGCCAGGACACTCAAGGAGACTAGGTGAGTGACGGATTGGGCCATGCGGGCCACCAGAAGCCATGGGGCCAGCCCATCAGTAACACCGCTGCGGCCGGTCACGATGGCCACGAGAAGAAGACCGCCAACCACAGGGAGACTCTCGATGCAGTTGGCATGCGCTCGCGCCAGCCGCTGCAAAAATGGCGAGAGGTTCGCGTTATCAGGCTTGAACTCGTTGGATCGGGCGCGCCCGGAGACAACCAGATAAGAGCGAATGCCCTCCATGAGCACGAGCAAGAAGAGTGTCCATGCGATGAAGAGCGTCAGTACCAGGCTTGATGTGCTCATCGATCAACCCTTCTGCGTGCTGAGGCGGACGAATGGGGCGCCCGGGCCAAGAGTATCGGCTACCGGGACTTCATGGATACCGGACTTCAGCCCAGTGCCGCCACGATGAATGTCCGCCAGGGGTCGGAGGCGCACGTCGCCCCTGTCAAAACTTCGCTGGATAGCTTTTGTGCTCCGGCCCCTCAGCCGCAGAACGCCAAGCGCAGGCCTGGCAACCACATCGACCCAGACACGGTCGACTGCAGCTTGACCTGCATCGACAGGGCACGAACCGGGTCTGCCCCCTGCGCATCACGAAGAACGAGGCGATATCAAAAAAACCGTCTGTCGAGGGATAGCGACACAGGCCCTCTTGGGTCGGGTCAAGATTCGTGGTCACGGCTCAGCCCCGCCGGCCGCTCTGCGCGCGCGGCCCATTGGTCCATCGCCGAATAAAGTTGACTCCACCACCACAGGCGATCTGGCGGCCCGACGGTGCGTGTCGAGGTATAGACCATGTGCTCAAATGCCAACTGTATCGTTTCCTCGGGCTCACCATTGCTCTGGAGCCTGAGCAGTTCTGCATCCAGGGACAAGAGTCCATCAGCCAGCTGTGATCGAGTAAGCGCCATGCAGTCTATCGCCCCGAGGCTTCAAGACAGATCGAACAAACCTCTTGCATGAGTCTGTTATTCGCCACGGTAACCCTGCCGCACGACGGCGCTTCAATGGCCGGCGCGTGTCGATAAGCGCCGCGACGGAATGGTCGGAAGCAATGCCCCCATCCCGCCAAGGCGCGGACGATCATCGCCCGCCGCCCCGGTTGATCCTTCGGGCCGCATCCACGACCGCCGCGAGGTGCTGTCTTCGCGACAGGATCGGAGGTGGCTTCGACGCGGGCGCTCCCAACAGGCGATCCCACACATCGCGCAGGTGAATAGCGAGCTGGCCGAGAGCACTCGCAGAACGGTGAGCATCGAGGGGAAAGTGGCCGGCCACGGCTATCGCCTAAAGGGGACCCTGCGTGCGCCGAGATGGCGATCCAGGTGAGAAGGCCAGCGAGGAGTTCGGGCGAAGCTCCCGCACCTCTCAAGCTGCGCTTCCTCCCGTTAGTGGCCAGTTAAGCCGAAGGCCTGCCGCAACGACGAATCGTCAGGCAGAGCCCCTTTCACGGGCATCAAACAGGGCCGCTCTACTTAGGCAGGCTGACCACTGCCTTGAAGCCGCCGAAGATCATGCGCTTGCCGTCGAAGGGGCACTCGCTGGCGGCATCCATGCGCGGATCTTTCATGAATTTCTCCATGCCGGCATCGCGGGTGGCCTTGTCGGGCCATTCCACCCAGGAAAACACCACGGATTCATCCTGCGTCGCCTGCACGGCGCGGCGAAAATCGGTGAGCTTGCCATCGGGCACGTCGTCTCCCCAGCACTCCACCACCCGGATAGCGCCGAACTCAACGAATATGGCGTCGAAAGTACGGGCGTGCTCGATGAATTTCTCGCGGTTGGCGTTGGGTACGGCGATCACGAAACCATCGATATAAGACATGACTATCTCCTTCGCGGAAGGGGTGGCCGGCATGGTCACCTTCATGGATGCGACGAACGAGTGCTTGCGGGATCGACACGGGGCTACGGCCCCACGATTTGACGCTCGAAGAGCCTCCAGTGCCCTTCGGAGACCACCTCGACGGCACCGTCCACCACCTTGATGGCTGTCTCGTCGTCGAGCGCATACCCTGGCACCGGCAGCCGCGCGGCCCACTTCTCGGCGTCGGCCATCGTGTTCTGCGGGCACATGGCGTTGTCCAGATGCGGGAAGATCGAAAAGCCGACCATGCCCAGCGCGCCATCACCGCCGGCGGTCGGCTTCCAGCCCACGAACCTCTCGCCCACGTACGGAGCCATCACCATGCTGCCGGCACTCAGCCCCACATAGACCGTCTCGCTGAGCGACGAGAACAGATCCGCCAGGCCGGACTCACGCATCCAGTGGTGCAGATACAGGACGTCGCCACCACACACCAGCAAGGCATCGGTTTGCCTGACCAAGGGGACCCAGTTCTCCTCGTCGATGCTGGGCAGCGCGGTCAGTTCAAGCATGCCTACGGACTTCCATCCCAGCTCGACCATGGGCGTCGGCGTCTGTCCGGCGATCTGCCGCCACGTCATGACCGCGGTCCCGGGCAGCATGCCGTACATCGCGGTGGGGATGCACAGAGCGGTCGACTCGGCGATGGGTTTGCCGAGCATGTCGACGAGCGCGTCGCGGATGCTCGGGTTGCTGACGCCCCCGGAGGTGAGGAGAAGCTTCATCGCGCTTTCCTTGTCCATCGAGAGCTGGGAACGGTCACGGCGGAGTGTGTGAGCGTTCGAACACTGCCGGATGCTTCAGCAGATGAGTCAATCACGGCGTCGCTGACTCGCACAAGTGTAGGAGTCAGCGGCCGCGGACTGGCAGGCTCGCGCCATGCTGCTTCAGATAGCCGTTGGCGACGTGCAGTTCGACACCGTCGAGGCCTGCACGAGCAAACGGGACGGAGGTAGTTAAATCGACCAATGGCGGTTGGACTCAACCGCCTCCGCTCGATTTATCGTGCGTCTGTCGTTAATCGACGAGGGGACGATAGGCACGGATCACCGGCTTCGCCCTCTCCAGATCGTACCGCGCCTGAAGTGCCAGCCAGTAGAAGGCGGTGGTGTCGAAGGCAAGGGAGAGGCGGATGGCGACCTTGGGCGTGATGGGGTGGGTGTCGGCGATGAAGGCTTTGATCTGATCGGAGGGTATGCCGCTGCGACGGGCGAGTTGGGCGGGGTTGAGTGCGCTGGGGATCAGGTAGGCGTGGAGCAGGATGTCGCCGGGGGCTCGCAGGGGTTGCGAGGGGTCTACTTCCGAGTGCGGGGTGAGCTGGATCAGTTCCATGGTGGTTCCTCCCTGTCGGACACGGCCGCACAGCGGATAGGCGCTTACAGCGCTCCGTGTCAGTGAATGCTTGGCAGCTTCGTCGGTGATCGCCCGAGTGAGGCGCATCGCCATGCTGGCCGATGCGCCGCAACGGCGATCATCGGAGGCGGGTGGTGTTCACTCGACGCTCGTCACCGAGCCGGCGGGCGTACTGCTGGAGACAGTAGATCGCCGTGCCCAGGCTGGCCGTGACGGCCACGGGAAGCGGCCATGGCAGCGGTTTGCCGGGGAATCCCCGCGCCTGCGCTTGGCGGCACTGCTCGCTGTCGACACGCAAGCGCGTGAGGGCCAGCACCGCCAGCGCGATGTCGCCGCGAGTGACAAGACGCAGGGGTTCGGGCCATGCCATCGACGTGGATGACGGGGCGTGAGGCGGAGGAGTGAGGGTGTCGTCAGGGGGAACGGACGAGCGAATGCGTACCGTATGATCGCGGGTAGCCATGATCAACTTCCGTATGAGTTGGTGATGGTTAGCGGGTCGTGGGTGTTGAAGCACTCACGGCCCGCGCCTCATGACCTGGTGGTCATGGTCATTCGCGAGGCCGTGCAACACGGCAGCGCGAATGACCGACTGACCCTAACAAGCAAGCTTGGTAGCGTCTGTCAGGGTTGAGCGAGATGGATGTCCGCGTGGCCGCAGGCGAGCGTGAGGGGTCGGGGCTGATAAAATGTCAGCGCATGGTCGCCACCGGATATATCGGCCGCGATAATCCGTACCGCTCGAAATCCCCGTCAGCTTTTACCTTCGTTGACCACGTACGTATAGAAGCGCACTCGGCCGTCCTCCGGCACCTGATACACCCCTTGCACCTCATAGGAAAAGCCCGGGAACCGGTTGCAGCTTTCCTCGAAAGCCAGGAAGTAATCGATCATGGGTTGCGCGCGATCGTCGTAGCGCTCGCCCGGTATCACGATGCCGATGCCCGGTGGATAGATCAGCGCGAGAGTGGCTGCAATGCGACCCTTGACCTGATCCATGGGCACAAAATCCACGCGTCCGCTGACCAGCGCTTCATTCGCTTCGCGTGCCGACATCGCCTGCTCCGGGAACGATTCGTAGCGAAAACTCAGGCGCTGCAATTCCTTGACGTTCTTTGACGCATAGAACTCGTGCATTTCCTGGGCGACCTGACGCACGGTGTAGCCGCGATATCGCTCCTGGTACTTGCGTGACAGAGCGGGAAGCACCTGATCGAGCGGATGGTCTTCGTCATAGTGATCGCGGAAGCGCTCCAGTGCAGCGAGCAGCATCGCCATCTTGCCCTCGCCTACCGCGGGCGTCATCAGGAAGAGAATGCTGTTGAGGTCATTCTTCTCCGGGATGACATGGTTCTCCCGCAGGTAGTTGGCGATCACCGTGGCAGGAATGCCGCTGCTGGCGTATGCGCCCGTTCTTGGATCGATACCGGGCGTGGTGAGCATGAGTTTGGTCGGGTCGACCATCGCGGCATCGGCTCCCAGATGCCGATAGCCGTGCCAGGTTTCCTGCGGGTCCAGCTGCCAGTACTCCTGTTCCACAGCCAATACATCGGTGGGCACGTCCTCCCACTTGACGCGTTCGCCCTGGTATTTCACGGTGTCCGGTACGAACGGATTGAGGAAGCCGGCGAACCGCTTGCGTATCGCCTTCCTGGCGTCGATCCCCAGTTTCACCATGTCATCCCACAGCACGCGACCAGCCTTGTCGGCATGCATCTGCGCGTTGACGTCCAGGCTGGAGAACAACGGATAGAACGGTGACGTCGACGCCTGCAGCATGAACATCTCGTTGAACCGTTTATGGTTCACGCGAAACGGCTGTTCGCGGATATGCGCGTCGCGCACATGGATCTGCGAGGCCTGCGAAAAGCCGGCCAACTGCTTGTGAGTTGACTGGGTGGCAATGATGCCCGGGTCCTTGTCGGTCAGCGACAGGCTCATGCCGAAGTGATCTTTCATCAGCGGATGGAAGGCACCAAAACCAGCCCATGCCTCGTCGAAGTGGATGTACTCGCAAAGATGGCCGATCTTCTCCAGCACCTTCTTCGCGTTGTACACCGTTCCGTCATAGGTGCATTGCTCGATGATGGCAACGCGGATGGGCCGCTCGCGTTTCCAGGCGTCGGTGTCCTTCAGGCGCGGATGATGCTTGATCTTGTCGCGTATCGACTCTTCATCAAAAGCAGCCCAGTCGATCGGACCCACCATGCCGAATCCGTTGCGATCGGCCTGGAGATAAATGGGAATGGCCCCGGCGAAGACCAGCGCACCGTGGTGATTGGACTTGTGGTTGTTCCGGTCGAACAGGACGATGTCGCGGCTGGTCAGCAGCGCCGTGTTGACCACTTTGTTCGATGCCGAGGTGCCGTTCAGCACGAAGTACGTACGATCGGCCAGGAAGACCCGCGCCGCGGCCTGTTGCGCCGCCAGTGCGGGACCTTCGTGGATCAGCAGGTCGCCCAGGGACACCATGGCGTTGCAGATGTCATCGCGGAACACGTTCTCGCCCATGTGCTCGTAGAACAAGCGGCCAGCCGGATGACGCATGAACATCTGTCCGCCCTGATGACCCGGGCAGGCCCAGGTGCGATTGGCGTCGAAATCGTATTGCATCAGCGTGCCGAAGAACGGCGTGAGCAGGCTCGACACGTATTGTTCCACCGAGGCCGCCAGGCGCTTCTCGTAGAAGTCGCGGCTTTCAAGATCAGCGATAACGACGCCGTCCAGCGACTTCAGGAACGGATCGTGGAACGTCTCATCGTGGCGATCGCTCATCATGAAGATGGGCATGCGCAGTCCACGCGCATCGCGGGTTTCGATAGCGACGGGCGCCAGTTCCCGCGACACCACGATGGCACCCACATCGGCGCCGGATCGAATCGCCTCTGCCAAATCCCGCGGCGACACTACCGACGTGCGGAAATGCAGATCCTGCTCGATGACGCTGCTGACCTCCTCGCTGCGGTCACCTGCAACGAGGATGCGGAAATAGTGCGTGAAGGGGATGCTCATGGCGACCACTCCCTGGAAAGGGTAATAAAGGTCGAACGGCGTCTGCGGTGATTGCAGTTTCCTGAGAATGCAGTGGGCGTGTGCTACCCGCGCTGCACCAGCGATTGTCGGCGAGATAACGTGAATCGGTCGCGAAGCGATCACGACACAAGTCGCGCGTGCGTACGATGGGTACCGACGTCGATGCCATTGCGGAAACATGCACGCCAGAATGCCAAAGGAAATACTACTGAGCGGAAACCACGCAAAACTACATAGGTAGGCGCGATGGTGATCAAGCGAAAGCGCGCTGGATCCAGTTGGCGGAAAACCTCCGTTACGAATCACCGAGCCTCAGCATTGAGCCCGCACGTGGTGACCTTCAGACCTGCTGCGATCGGGGAAAGTACACCATGGTCGGCGCATCGGCCTGGGCAATCTCGACGGTGACATGCGCCAATTCTTCATGGATGGACAAATGCCCGCGCACCAGGGCCGGCGTCAGGGGTGCGTCGGTGACGAGGCCCAGGATGCAGGCGTAGCGGCCTTTGCCCACCCGCCAGACATGGAGATCGCTAATGGACGTGCCTGGGAGCTTGTCGGTTACGACATCGCGGATTTCTTCCACGACGGGCGCATCCATATCCGCATCGAGCAAGATGCGACCAGACTGCTTGAGCAGGCTGACGGCCCACTGAGCGACCAGGACGGAACCCACGACACCCATGACGGGATCCAGCCAAGAGATGTTGAGGAATTTGCCACCCAGCAGAGCGAGGATGGCAAGCACCGATGTGGCCGCATCAGCAATCACGTGGAGATAGGCTGAGCGCAAGTTGATGTCATGGTGGTGATCGTGCGCGTGACCATGGCCGTGATCGTGATCGTGATCGTGGTGATGACCATCTTTCAATAGCCAAGCACAAAGCAGGTTGACGAAGAGCCCCACCACCGCGATTGGAATGGCTTGGTTGTAGTGAATGGGGGCTGGGTTCACCAGGTGCTCGATGGATTGCACAAGCATCAGCACAGCCACCACGCCCAGTAAGAGCGCGCTGCTATAACCACCCAACACTTCGATCTTCCAGGTGCCAAAGGCAAAGCGGCTGTCTGTGGCCAATCGCCGCGCCAGGACATAAGCCCCCGCGGAGACGCCCAACGCCAATGCATGGGAACTCATGTGCCAGCCGTCTGCCAGGAGGGCCATGGAATTGAGCCAGTACCCGCCAACAATTTCTACCACCATCATGATCGCGGTGATGACGACGGCCCGAAGGGTGTTCTTCTCGGCAAGCGGATTGCCTTCGTTGAACTGGTGGGGGTGCTTGAAGGGCGATGGGTCAGGGATCGTCACGACGGGTATCTCATACATGGTATACCCCCCTATACTATGCGCATCATCAGGAGATCACCATGTCTCACACCATCCAGAACAAAAAGTCCTTGATCACGCGGGTGCGCCGCATCAGCGGCCAGGTGGCGTCATTGGAAAAGGCGCTG
Organism: Dyella sp. 01N448; assembly: GCF_056399225.1. Classification (NCBI taxonomy): domain Bacteria; kingdom Pseudomonadati; phylum Pseudomonadota; class Gammaproteobacteria; order Lysobacterales; family Rhodanobacteraceae; genus Dyella; species Dyella sp. 01N448. The sequence continues at coordinate 248,085 of NZ_JBFTQX010000005.1, forward strand.
GAGGCGGATGCCGACTGCGATGCGGTGTTACAACAGGCCGCCTCGATACGCGGTGCGGTCCAAGGACTGATGAGCCAACTGCTGGAGGAACACCTGAGGGAACATGTGGCCGCAGCCAACCCAAAGGCTTTACGGGAATTGGAACCCGTGATGGCCGTGCTGCGTAGCTACCTGCGTTGATGCCGCTTCCATCGGAGCCTGTGCCCCAACTTGCGGACAATCCAGGGCCCTGCCAAACGGAAAGCAGTCGCTAAACAGGCCTTCCGCTCCCCATCAGCTTCGGATCCCAACCCGCACGCTGAGCCCCGGCGTTGTAGGCAGTCCGAAAAAACGCCAGCAGATCACCATCCGGGTCTTTCGATAGGCGCAGGTCGTCGTAATCCAGGATGAACTCGCCCATCGTCGCATCCCAACGGGCGCTTGCGTGACTGATGGGTGCGCCTTCGATGCCTGCGGGCTGCGGATAGGCAAACGAATAGAACGCCGGCTTCGGATACGCGGCGCTGCCAGCCCACCAACCCATCTCGATCAGCTCGGCGTTCATCGCATTGCGGCGGATATAGTCGGACTTGGGTGGAGGCGCCACGGCCTTGCCGTTGTAGAGCACATCGCGGATATCGAGCGTTCCCCACATCAGCCCGATGGGTTGCGTCTTGCCCTCGAAGGCACCGCGGAAAACCTGCATCACGCGCTGTGTGCTCAGCATGATGCGCCACCAGTGATGGGCCAGGGTTGGCTCATACGGGCGAGGCTCTTTGTCCTGGTCAAATGGAATGGGGTTGGCCACTTCTTGTGGCATCAGGTTGATGGATACGTCGACACCTGCCTTGCGCAGCAGGTCGAAGAGCCGTTCCACAAACTCAGCCACCGACATCGGCGCCAACTTGAAGCTCCCCGAGCTGCCCCAGCTGGTGACACAGATCAACTCGTGAGCCATCAGGTCGACGTTGACCTCATACACACCACCCGCATAGTCGATCGGCCCCGTGGTCAATCCACGTGCGCTCATCGCCATCGCGATCGCAGACCACTGCGGCTGAAACGGTGCCTTGAGCTTCAACTTGCCAACGGCTTGCAGTCCCATATGCAGCAAGTACTGGGTACCGGCGAAGTCCGGGTAGGAAAGTTCAGGCCATGGGTCGCGATGGCTATCGTTCGTGGCAGGCATGGCAGCGTCCTTATCGGAGGGAAAGACGTCGACTGCAACGTGACGCCGCAGCCATTCCGGGCGCGGCTCGCCGAGCCCTGCGCGATCGACATCGACGTCGCGTTACGGCTCGCCGCCCTGCTCTTGCCACTGCTTGAACTTCGCGCACATGTCCTCGGTCCAGCGAGGCTCGCCGCACGACGGCGGCGGCATGTGACCACTGGATACGGACTTGTAGATGGCGTCCGCATGCTGGAACACGCTGTCGCGGTCACCAAGGTCCATGCTCTTGATCATGTGAGCGACATCCATGCCCGTGAACATGGGGAGGATATCGCTGGTGAAACTCAGCTTGGCAGGCGTTGGCATAGGTCATCTCCCGGAGGGAACGCAGAGCACCGGAAACTCCCGGCAGTCCGCCACACGCTACGCCGTGCAACGTCAAAGAGCCGTCGCCTGATCGGTGGCCGCGCCTTGCGCGCGGCCACCCTCCCTCGGATTACTTGCCTTCGGGCACGAGATTGGCCAGCTTGCCCTTCTTGTCGAACTGGCAGCTGAAATTCTTCTTGCCATCCATGCCGGCGTCGGCAACGCCGGTGATCGTGTAGCCAGCATCGGCAGCCTGCACCGGCTGCAGCTGGATATAGTCGTTCTTCACATCGAACTTCTTCGCCGCCGCATCCAGGCAGCGGGTGGTCAGCTTGCCGGGATCGGGGCGGTCCGAAGCAAAGGCGTGCGAGCTAAGGACAAGCGCTAGCGAAGCGGCCAGGAGCAAGGAAGGATGGCGCATGGGTCGATCTCCGTACGAGGCACGAGGCCGGATTCATTACCAGCCCGAGTTTGCCTTTCGATTCCTTGCGCTAGGATGAATCGCGTATGCGGAGAAACGTGTTCGCACCATTCGTGTCGTGAGCGCGGCGTCGCAGAATGGTGTAGACGATGGTCGCGCATCGCAATGGCACCCAAAGAAAAAGGAGCGCATCGGCGCTCCTCTGGCTGGAAAAGGTGCCAGAAATTGTCTCTGGCACCCTCTACTGACATCACTGATAGCCCACCGTGAATGTGGCCAAGCCTTTGACCAGTCCCGGCGTAACGGTGTTACTGGTGGTGATGTATCGCGCGGTGAACGGAACCGTCAAGGTGCCGTTCGCGCTGGATCCGGCGTTGAACTGATTCTGGTTTCCAATCGTGGCGGAATCGGGACCGAAACTTACCGCTGTACCGTTGCGCAAGACCTGGATACCCACGCCAGTGGCGGTTGAGCCGGCGGCCAAATTCAACGTGCTGCTGCGATTGCTCGGAACGGTAGCGTCCGTCAACGTCATATAGGCCGTGGTAAGCGCGGTGCCATTACCGCCACTGCATGTAAGTTGCAGATTGAAGTCGACCGGGTTGAAGGTTTGGCCTATGGGGAGGTGGGGATTAGATACCGTGCCCATGGGGACGTTCACCGATTTCGTGGAAACCGAACACGTGGGATTGACGACTTTCACGACAAACGAAGCGTTCCACAAATAGGAAACAAAGAACTGATATCTGGCGCCGTTGGAATGTGTGAGATCGAGTCTGCCGAACTCACCAGACAATGTGCCGCCAGTGGTGATGTTGCCAACCTTCACGAGGCGAATGGTGGTCGGTCCAGCGGCAATGTTGGGTCCTGTAATGCTGCTATAAGGGAGGGTGAGCGGTGCTACGTTGCTACCACCCCATCGGTAAGCCAATCCAGGAATACCGGTTTGCCCATACGAACTGTCATAACCTGGAACGGGGGCACCGGTTATATAGTAATAGGCGCCCGCACCCTGCCCACTGCAGGAACCGGTCCCCATAGGAAGCTGCACCGTAATGGTGGCGACCGTTTGTCCGATGGGGGCACTGTTGTCGATGGAAATGGTTTGCCCGCCTGTCACGGTGAGCGCATAAGCCGGCGATCTAGAGCAAGAGACATCCGCGTGTGCCGGTGAAGGCAGGAGAGGCGCCAATACCAACGTGCTCAGAATAAGCAGATATTTTTTGAAGAAATGACTCATCACTGAAATCCTCGAAGGCGCAGAGACCGATGGCCCCTTCGCGTGTTCACTGTCATTGGCAACGTGCGTCTACGGCATCGAGCACGGCACTGGACTGGCCCTTGTCACGCGCCGGCAGCTGGTAGCTGACCTTGCACTGCTTGGCCTCGTCATCACCCCAGCGCACCAGCAAAGTGCCCCCGTCTTCCGCACCGCGCACGAACAGCTGGCCGCCCTGGCCGACCATGCCGACGGTGTCGCCCTTGTCGTTGAGCACATCGGCGCCAAACGGCAGCGCTTCGCCATTGGCCTGGGTGGCACGGATCATCACGGCGCGACCGCTGACGGTGTTGAACTTCAGCGGGATCACCGCACCGGCGCGCGGCGCCGTCTGTACACGCGTGGTCTGCAGCTCCACGTCCATCGAGGTGCCTAGCGGATCGAGCGTCACATCGTTCATGCGGTACGGCATCAGACCGGTGGCCACGGCGTAACCGCGACGATCGATCTTGGACTGGCCATTGCTGCTGATCAGCGCGCCCTTGGCATCCGGCGCTTCCACGATGGCAATCGGATTATCGAGACTGAGCGACGGCGCCAGCGTCACGCCACCCGGATGGACCACCACGCCACCGGAGGCACTGACGCCGCCTTGCTGGTAGTGGCTGGCATAAGAGTAGTTGGCGTTGAGGTTGGCGTACGACGCCTGCCAGCCGACACTCGCACTGGTCGTGGTCTGCGCGCCGCTCTGATCCGCGTAACCCAAGCTGGCGTTGTAGTTGTACTGGCTGCGATCGCCGAAATTGCCGCTGACCGTCGCGCGATCGGTGTTGCCCGCGTAGTCATCACGCGTGGCCGACAGGGTGAGGTTGGGCCGGTTGCGTGAAGGTGCACCCAGTGGCAGCGAGACGTTGACACCGAACTGATTGTCGTACTTGCTGCCAGCGTAAATTGGGCTGGAAGCGTAGGTACGACTACCCGTGATACCGAAGTTGATGTTGTGCCAGGTGTTGGTGTAACCCAACTGATAGGTCGTGGCGGTAGGCGAATTATTCCAATAGCTCGAACGTGAGCCATTGAAATAGAGCTGTCCGTACTTGCCGCCGAAGTCCTGGTTCAACGTGACTTGCAGGCGTTGCTTGTTGCGATAGGGCACGCCGACATTGACGTCGGTGCTGCGATAGCTGGTCATCACATCCTGACCCTGCACAGCATCCTGCAAGGAGAGGTAGTTTTCATTGGAGTAGCGGTACGCCGCCACCGCAAAGGTGGTGCCGTAGGTGGGTACGTTCTTCGCGTAGGACAGACGCGCGCTGTAGCCGGACAGCGAGCTGCCTGCCCCGGCGAAGTTGGTGTGCGAATTGGTGACGTCCACGCCAAAGGCGCCTGCCGGCGTGTTGACTGCCGCACCGACCAGATAGCTCTTGTACAGCGCGCGATAGGTCGACTGCACGCCACCGTACACAGTCAACCAGTTATTGATACCGCGCTGATATGTCCCCTCAACGAAATAAGGCTTGCCGTTGACCAGCGAATCGTCGCGCACCTGACCGTTGGTGACGGCCCAACGCCCCATGCCGGGACGCAGCAGCATGGGTACCGATGCATACGGCACCACAAACGTATGAATGCTGCCATCCGCTTCATGGACGATGACATTGATGTCGCCGCCGTAACCGGTGGCGTACAGATCGTTGATAACGAAGGGACCCGGAGCGACCGTGGTTTCGTACAGCAGATTGCCGTTCTGCCGCACTTCCACGCGCGCTTGAGTGTTGGCCACGCCGCGCACGGTGGGCGCATAGCCTTGCTGCGAGTCGGGCAGCATGCGGTCGTCGCTGTACATGGTGACGCCACGGAATGCCGTGGCGTCGAACAGAACGCCTTGTGTATAGCTATCACCCAGAGTGAGCTGCGCCTTCCACAGGTCCACGTCGTGCGTGGCGGTGGTGTTGACGTTGTTGTACCGGGTACGGCCGGTATTCTGATCCCAGGTGACAGATTCCTGGCTACGCAGACGCCAGCCCGCTACGTTGAGGCCAAGATTGAGGCCCAGATACGCATTGATATCGTTGCTGTGATAGCCGGCGCTGCGCGCCGAGTAGCTGTCCTTGCTGACTGGCACATAGCTGCCATTGGTCGACAGCATGTAGTTGCCGTTGGCATTGGGCAGATAGGTGCCATCGGCGCCCATCGCATAGGTGCTGCCGTTTTGCACCGTGACTTGATTGCCGTCGGTGCCCAGCGCCGTACCGACGCCCAATCCACGTACACCCGCGTAACTCTGGTTGTTGGAGTAGGCATTGAAGTTGTAGTTGACCAGAAAAGCAGTTTCGCCCTGGTCCCACAACTCAGGACTCACGTACCCTCGTGCGCGGCGCAAGAGCGAACCCTGCGGAATGGACACATCCAGACGCAACGCGCCGGTATCCATCTTGGCGCTGGCATCCTGGCTCACATGACCGATGGAAATGCAGCTATTGCCGGGATTGACTATTGACTGGTCGAGCTTGCTGACATCAACGCCCATCTGCAGCAGCGTGGCGTACGAAAAGCATGGCTGCGCGTTATCGCTGCCTTCGACCGGGTGAAAGTTGATGTCCTCGACCGCGACGCGAATGTTGTTCACGTAGAGATCGGAACGATAAACACCCGGCAGCACCGGATTGCCTTTCTCAAAACGTGAGACGTCCACGTTCTGAGAGCCCGTCGTAAAGGCACCATTGAACTCGACCGCGCCACCTGGCGCCGGATCGATGGCCGGGCTCACCGCTGCAGGCGCTGCCGCGCTCCAGCCTACGCAGGGCACAAGGCCAAGCGAGACGGCAACCAACAAGGCAAGCGGCTTGCGCTCCATGGCGACCGGAATGATTGGGTGTACTTTTTCCATATCGAAGCGCTGCCTGGGCAAGAACGTTTGTTCGGTGGCAGACGGTGAAGTCGAGCTCACCGAACTGAGGTTTAAGGCCAGATCCGGGTTGCAACTCTCCATGCGCCCGTTGTCGGGCGCCTTCTCGAGCGCAGGGGGAGCTAGCGGCGACTGCTGAAACGAACCACTTCTTTTCAGCGGTGACTACGGCTGTGCGTCAGCGCGAAAAAGCAACCTCGTGTGATTCAAAGCCGCCGAAGTCATTGATGACATCAACCGTCAGCTTGCCGCCGGCTGCATTCAAGTCGCCATTGACCGGAAGCTTCTCCGTACCCTTGGCGGGACACATGCCGCCTTTGGCGTCGATGGTCTGCGGCACCGTTGAGCCCTTGGCCACAACCGAGGCAATCGACACGTTGTATGGTGTCGGGTTGGTGCACTCCGCGATAAAACCATTCCCATCGGGCCTGACACGCCAGGTCACCTGGTCAACCGCGTCGAACGCGTTGCCGGGCAGGCCCTTGGGCCGATAGAAAATCTTGATGCGCGAACGGATGGCGAACTGCAGAAAGTTGTTGCTGTCGCCGTCGGTGGCCTTGGGCTTCGTGGGGATCTCCAGCACGTTGAGCCAAAATACCGTTTCGCGATCCTGCGGAGGATTGCCGCCGGTGAACATGATGCGCAGTGTCTGGCCTTTGCCCGCATCCACGCGGGACATTGGCGGCGTCAGAAGAAATGGCGCCTTGCTGGTCTCGGGGTTGGCTTGCAGATCGCCGTCATCGACCCAGGACTGCAGCAGCAACGGTGAGGTGCCGTTGTTGATCATGCTGAGGGTGACCTCGCGCTCAGCCGCCGGATAGATCACACGCGTACCATTGATTTGGATACCTGCGTAGGCGCTGCTGAGCCCACCAACAGCAAGGGCGAGCGCGCAGGCGATACGGGTGAGCTGCTTCATGGCGATTCTCGACGCAATCATGGTCAAAAGAGTTGGGAATGGCGAGGCCGGGCATCGGCCTCGCCAGGTAAATCACCAATCGCCAGCGATTAGTTGTAGATCACCGAGTACATGACTGCGGTGTTCACCAGGCCGACGGTGGCAGCGCCGCCCGTGGCGACGTACTGAGCCACGTAGTCAAGCTGAGCCTTGCCGCCGGAGACGGTGGCCTGCGGCGAACCGCTGCTCGTCCACAGGTTGATCTGCGAACCGTTGGTGTTCAGCACGCCCACTTCCACGTTGTTGGCCATGCCGCCCGTGCCCGGGGTCTTGTTCTTCAGGCGGCCCGTGGCCGGATTGACCATCGCCGAGGCGAAGCCGCTCGGCGTGGTGGCGCCGTCAAAGTGCAAGGTCACCTTGGTGCCGTCGGCGCAGTTGCCGCCCGTACCACCAGCAACGATCAGCGAGAAGGGATGGTCACCGGCGGTCTGGCCATTGGCTGCCAGCGCGTTGACGCTGACCGTGTCGAGCTTGACGGTGATGTCCTTAGCGGCGCCGTCGGTGCCCGCGCCGCCGGTCACGGTGCAGATGGTGTCCGTGATCTGGCCGGTGAAAGTGATGGTGCCGTCGGAAGCCTGCGCCTGCAGAGCTGCGAAGCCAAAGGTGGCAGCCAGAACGGCAGAGAAAAGAGTCTTCTTCATATGAGCTAGTCCTTGAGGATTTAAAGTCGTATTCCAGGGATCGACTGGAAGCTTGTATTTCTCGCCTCGTGATCCGAATTACCCATCAATGGGTAAGGCGCATAGCCTGCAGAAGTCTTGCTCCTGGCTGGCGAGGCATATCTTCGCGACCCGGTTAGCCGGGCGGAATCAGAGCGGTCTCAAAAGTTCCGGAGATTTAACGAGCGGACGTGGCTGTCGCGCTCGTTCTCAGTAGCGCAAACGGCAGCAGGGTCCGGTATTGCGCTATCCACAAAGACTGGCAGCTGCAAAAAAATATGCTGTGCGCTTTAAGCGCTCAGATACGCGAGAGAAAGCCGAAATCACTTCATCGCGTGATTTCGTGCCTGATTCATGGCGAAAAATGAGAGAGTTCTTATTTCATTTCGCGATGTCTGGTGTCGCAGCGGTTATTCGTCATCACGAATGTTTGCGAGCACCCTGGCTATCGAAAGTCGAAGATGCGCAGCGTTGCGGCAACGCGCATGGGATTGCCACGCAACCCGAGTGACACCCAACACCACTCTGCACAAGACTGCGCGGTGGAGGTACTACGCGGTTATGTGTGGGAATTGGTCAGACAAGCCAATCACTCGTCGCGAACGACGGCCTGCACCACCTGACTCTCGGCGAGCAACAACTGCGTGTCGATCTCGGTACCGATGTCGCGAGCGAATTTCTCTACCGCCTGGATGGTGGCTGGATCCAGTTGCCTGGGTTGCGGATCGACCGCGCACAAGGTGCCGAAGAATTGTCCGTAGGCGCGGTAGATGGGCACGGCGATATAGCTCTCGAAGCCATACAGCGCCGGCGTGGGGTGGTTCGAAAAAATCGGGTGCGTGCTCGCATGGTTGAACGTGACCGTCTGACCATGCTGGCGGATGTCGTTGCAGATGGTGGTTTCCAGCACCAGGTCCTGCCCTGCCCGCAAGCCGAACTGGATCGCGTCGTACACCGCGCAGGCGGTCCATCGCGTATCCGATACCTTGGCCACGGTGACGAAGCGCATGCCGGTCTCGCGCGATACGGCCTGGAGTATCGATGCCACGCCGGGCATGCGTGCGATCAGGGCGACATCGCGACTGGTTGTTGCGTTTTCACCGGTAGCCAAGGTGGACCCGGGCGCCAGGCGCTCGCGCATGCGACGCTGCAGGCTCAGGCGCGACACGCGATGCACGAAGTCGCGCAGGTCGCTGGTCACCGCGCGCAGCTGCGCGGCGGGGCCGGTCACCACCAATTGGCGGGCATCGATGCGCACGTCGTGCAGTTGGTGCTGGGCTTTGAACTCGTCGACTTCGGCGACGAAGGCTTCGATCCAGTAGTGATCGGGGCGGGCGCTCAGGAAGGCGAGCATCAGGGGCTCGGCCTTGCCCTCACCATCGACGCAGGGCGCCGGCAGGTCGAATCCGGCCACGGTCGGCGGCCAGACGTATTCGGATGCGTCCTGTGATGCCATGACGTTGATGATTCCCCGATCGCCACCCCGGGCCAGTATGCGCCATGTGATGGCGATGTGACGCCCTACTTAGGTGTAATTCCGGGGTACTCAAAAGCGGGGGCGGCGCCAGGGCCTAAGTGGTCACAGCCGGCGCGGGAGCGGTCACCGGACGCAGGTCCTGCAGGGTCGTCGGCAGCAGCTCGCTGATGGTCGGGTGGATGTGTACCGCGTGCGTTACAGTCCGGTACGGCGCATCGGCGTACATCACATCGAGCAGGCAGTGGATCGCCTCGTCGCCGCTGGCGCCGAGGATGGCGGCGCCGAGAAGACGTTCGCTTTGACCGTCGACGATGACCTTCATGAAGCCCAGCGTCTCGCCTCGCTCGATGGCGCGGCCGACACGTGTCATCGGGCGCACGCCGACCTGCACGTCGTGGCCCTTTTGCAGGGCTTCGGTCTCGGTCAGGCCGATGCGTCCCAGGGGCGGGTCGATGTACAGCGCATAGGCGGGGATGCGATCGGAGATGCGGCGAGGCTCGTTGTCCAGCACGTTGGCGGCGACGATCTCGTAGTCGTTGTAGGAGGTGTGGGTGAAGGCGCCGCGACCGTTGCAATCGCCCATGGCCCAGATGCCCTCGACATTGGTGCGGCATTGATCGTCGACCACGATGTAGCCGTTCTTGTCCATCTTGACGCCGGCCTTGTCCAGGCCGAGGTCGTCCGTGTTCGGACGCCGGCCCACGGCCAGCAGCAGATGCGTGCCGTGCACCTTCATGCGCGGCTCGGCGCATTCGGCGATCACGCAGATCTCGCCCGCCGAGCCCTCCAGCTCGATGCACTCCGCGCCAAGATGCAGGGTGATGCCTTCGCGCTCGAGGATATCCACGACGGCGGCGGAGACATCCGGATCTTCGCGCGGCAACAGGCGCTGGCTGCGCTCCACGATGGAGACCTCGGCGCCGAAGCGGCGAAACATCTGGCCGAATTCCAGGCCGATATAGCTGCCGCCCACGATCACCAGGTGCCTGGGCAGCTCTTGCAGTTCGAGGATGCCGACGTTGGTGAGATACGGCACCGTGCCTACGCCGGGGAAATTCGGCTCGACGGCACGGCCACCCACGTTGATGAAGAACTGGTCGGCCTCGATCAGCTCATCGCCGACACGCAGCGTCCGGGGCGATTCGAATTGCGCATGACCGCGAAACAAGGTGACGTTGGCCATGCCCGCCACCCAGTTCTCGACGTTTTCGCGCGAACGCCCGGAGATGCCTTGCGTGCGCTTCCACACCTGGGCCATGTCCACCGTGATCTCGCCGGTGCCCACGCCATAGTCCGCGGCACGACGTCCCATGTGGGCCACCTCCGCACTGGCCACCATGGCCTTGGTGGGAATGCAGCCGGTGTTGACGCAGGTGCCGCCCATCAGCTTGCGCTCGATCAGGGCCACTTTGCGCCCGGCGGCGCCCAGGCGTCCGGCCAGCGATGGGCCGGCCTGCCCTGCTCCGATTACTACTGCATCGAATCGCTTGGTCATGATGGCTGCCAGGGGGAATCCGAAAAACGTTAGCGTGGCACCGTGACAGGAAAGGTCGCGTCAAGGCGCGCCATCTCAACCACCGTCATCCCTGCGAAGGCAGGGATCCAGTGCCTTCGCGCTTCGTGAGACGAAAGTCGCTGGATCCCTGCCTTCGCAGGGATGACGAGCAAAAAATCAGTGCGTCGCCAGGCGGGCGGCATGGCTCGCCATGACGCGGTTTTCCTGCGCCGGCAGCACGCGTGTCTGCAGCGATGGAAAGCACGGAGCGAGATGGGCTTTGACGCTGGCGCGCGTCGGTTCGTCGTGTTCGCCGATGCCGCCCGTGAAGACCAGCAGGTCCACGCCGCCCAGTACCACCGCCATGCCGGCGGCCTGCCGCGACACGGACAAGGCGAACTGCTCCAGCGCCAGTGCGGCCAGCGGTTGATGCTTGGCGGCGCGCAGTTCGCGTACGTCGGCGCTGAGATCAGAAATGCCACGCAGACCCGAGCGATGTTCCAGCAAGTCGTTCAGCTCGCTCGGGCTGGCGTGCCCCTCGCGGAGCAGAAACAGCATCACGCCGGGATCGAGATCGCCCGGGCGCGTTCCCATCAGAATGCCGCCGGTCGGGGTCATGCCCATGCTGGTGTCGATGGACTGGCCATCGCGTACAGCGGTGAGGCTGGCGCCGCTGCCGAGGTGGGCGATGATCAACCGGACCGGCACCGGATCCAGCTGCGCGAGGATCGACTCGCACGAGAGGCCGTGAAAGCCATAGCGCTGCACGCCTTTTGCCAGCAAGGCGTGCGGCAACGGCAAGATGCGCGCCGTATCAGGAAGGTCGCGATGAAAGGCGGTGTCGAAACAGGCGATTTGCGAAGCCTGCGGCAGCGCCTTGATCGCATGCCTCACCCATCCAAGGGCGGCGGGAACATGCAGCGGCGCAAAGCTGGCGGCAGCTTCGATCTTGCGCAGCACATCGTCGTCGATCAGGCAGTGTTCCCGCAGCCATGGACCGCCATGCACGATGCGGTGAGCGACCGCGTCAATCGTGGTGATGCCCGCGAGCTTACGCAAGGCATCCCGCGCTGCCTCATCGCCCTCACCAGCAAGCTCCCGCTCCACCGAGCGGGATCCGTCGTGATAGCGCAACTGCCGGCGCTCACCCCGTGTCTGGATCTCACCTTCGGCCACTGCTTGTGGCCCGTCCGAGTCCACCCGATAGATACCGAACTTCAGCGACGAGGAGCCGACATTCAGGGTCAATACCTTCATGCAGGCTGCCATTGCCAGTTGAGGATGTCCGGCAGATCCACGCCGTGCTCACTCACGTAGAGACGATGGCGCTCGATATCGCTCCAATAGCGCTGTCTCGCCTCCGCGCGCATGGCCACGAGCCTTGGCACGCGATTGACCACATCCAGGGCGAGCTGAAAACGGTCGAGGTTGTTGAGCACCATCATGTCGAATGGCGTGGTGGTGGTGCCCTCTTCCTTGTAGCCGCGCACGTGGATGTTGTCGTGGTTGTGCCGGCGATAGGTGAGCTTGTGGATGATGCCCGGATAGCCGTGGAAGGCGAAAATCACCGGCTTGTCGCGCGTGAACAGGCGATCGAACTGGTCGTCATCCATGCCGTGCGGGTGTTCGTCGGCGGTCTGCAGGGTCAGCAGGTCGACCACGTTGACCACGCGGATGCGCAAGTCCGGGATGCGCTGGCGCAGCAGCATGACGGCTGCCAACGCTTCAACGGTAGGCGCGTCTCCGGCGCAGGCCAGCACCACATCCGGGTCGTCATCGCCGTGGCCGGCCCAGTGCCAGATGCCGGCACCTGCCGTGCAATGCGCGATGGCCGATTCGATATCCAGCCACTGCCAGTCCGGCTGCTTGCCGGAGATGATCAAGTTCACATAGTGACGGCTGCGCAGGCAGTGATCGGCTACCGACAGCAGGCAGTTCGCGTCCGGTGGCAGGTAGATGCGCACGATCTCGGCTTTCTTGTTCGCCACATGATCGATGAAGCCCGGGTCCTGGTGCGAGAAGCCGTTGTGGTCCTGATGCCACACATGCGAGCTGAGCAAGTAATTGAGCGACGCGATTGGTGGTCGCCAGGCCATGGTGCGGGTCACCTTCAACCACTTGGCGTGCTGGTTGAACATCGAGTCGACGATATGGATGAAGGCCTCGTAGCAGTTGAATAGGCCGTGCCGACCGGTGAGCAGATAGCCTTCCAGCCAGCCCTGGCATTGGTGCTCGCTGAGCATCTCCATTACACGGCCATCGGGCGCCAGATTCATGTCGGTATCGACGGTCTCGGCCATCCAGACCTTGGGCGAGACTTCGTAGACCGCTTCCAGGCGATTGGATGCAGTCTCGTCCGGACCAAATAGACGGAAGTTGCCGGTATCGCGATTGAGCGCCATCACGTCGCGCAGCCAGCGACCGAGATTGCGCGTGGCCCCGGCCTTGAGTGCGCCGGGGCGTTCGAAGCTCAGCGCATGATCACGGAAATTAGGCATGCGCAAAGGCTTCAACAAGCTGCCGCCATTGGCGTGCGGATTGGCGCTCATGCGTCGATGCCCGGTGGGCGGCAATTCGGCCAGCTCGTCGATCAGCGTGCCATTGCGGTCGAACAATGCCTGCGGTTGATAGCTTTGCATCCACTGTTCGAGGATCTGCAGATGCCCGGGCTTGGACATGTCCGACAGCGGCACCTGGTGCGCACGCCAGGTGCCTTCGACCGGCAAGCCATCGACAAAGGCGGGGCCGGTCCAGCCCTTGGGCGAACGCAACACGATCATCGGCCAGCGCGGCCGCGTGGCGGCGCCGGCACCTGCGCGACGGGCGCGACGCTGGATGCGCTGGATCCGCGAGAGACAGGCATCCATGGCCGCGGCAAACGCGACGTGCATCAGGGCGGGATCGTTGCCCTCGACAAAGATCGGGTCGTGGCCGTATCCCTGCAGCAGATATTTCAGTTCACGGTCGCCAATGCGCGCCAGCACCGTGGGGTTGGCGATCTTGTAGCCATTCAAATGCAGGATCGGCAACACCGCGCCGTCGCGCGCGGGGTTCAGGAATTTATTGGAATGCCAGCTGGTGGCGAGCGGGCCGGTCTCCGCCTCACCATCGCCAATGATGCAGGTGACGATCAGCTCGGGGTTGTCGAAGGCCGCGCCATACGCATGCGACAAGGAATATCCCAGCTCGCCGCCCTCATGGATCGAGCCCGGCGTCTCGGGCGCCACATGACTGGGCACGCCGTACGGCCAGGAAAACTGGCGGAACAACTGATGCATGCCTTCGCGATCGCGACCAACGTGCGGATAGACCTCGGTATAGGAGCCTTCCAGATAGCTGTTCGCAACCAGTCCGGGACCGCCGTGCCCCGGCCCGATCACGTAAATCATGTTCAGGTCGTGCTGCCGGATGATCCGGTTCAGATGCACGTAGATGAAGTTGAGCCCGGAGGTGGTGCCCCAGTGGCCGAGCAGACGCTGTTTGACGTGCTCCAGCCGCAACGGCTCTTCAAGCAGCGGATTGTCCCGCAGGTAGATCTGCCCGACGGTGAGATAGTTCGCTGCATTCCAGTAGCGATGCATCCGGTCCATCAGGACGGGATCGAGTGACGGCATGGCGCGCTTCCTCAGGTCCGGAACTCAAGGCCCCGGATCGTGCCAATCGCCGCGTGCAGGTGCCGTCATCAGCCGCCAGGGCGTCGGGTCAGCGCACCATGGGCATCACATCGAGCTCGTTGGTGACTTCTTTGACGCCATTCACCTGCCGCGCGACGGTCTCGACCCGCAGTGACTCGGTATCGTTCTTGACCGGGCCGCGAAGCACGATGGCGCCATCGGAGACAATCACTTCCACACGGTGTCCGGCATCGGAGAGCGACGTATCGTTCGCCAGCGCCTTGCGCACCGCTGCCTGCAGCTGCGCGTCGGCGGAACTGTGCACCTGCGATGCCGCTTCCTTCGGCGTTGCTGCCTGAAAAGCCATTGCCGGGCCGGCAGCGAGCATCACCAACCACCCCATGACATGAGCTTTCATACGTTTGCCTCGTCGCGTATCGGGCCTGATCTGCGACTTTATTAATCGTCGAACGCCGTGAAACGCGCGTGCATTTTGCCTTTGGCCCGCGCGGGCCGACACGGCCACAGGCGCCCGCCTGGGCATAAAAAGAGACAGCCCCTACGTGAGGGGCTGTCAGACATCCTTGTTTCTTCTGTCCGTCCAGTGACAGGGCGCCATATTCACAGGATTTCGCTGACAGGCAAATCGGACGAATCTGAGATTGACATGTCGATCCGCGATGAACGGGTCCGCCGCGCGCCAGGGCTGCTTCTCGATCAGGCCTGCGATGCGTCCGCCCCCCCCTGATGACCGCCGATCCTGCTGTTGCCGGGCGACGCGTCGTGATGATCAGCCACTGACACCGTTGCTGAGAGTCCTCTGATTTACGCCCAGCTTTCGTCGAATCATGCGCTGCACAAACTACAGTGATCGCAAGATCATCACTGTGAAGTTGCGTCATGCCTCTCCGTATCATCGTTGCCGATGACCATCCGATCGTTCGGGTCAGCGTCATCGCGGAATCTCAAAAGATCGCCGGCGTGGACGTCGTCGCCGAAGCCCATTCGCCCCGGGAACTGCTTGCGACGCTGCAGCGCACGCCTTGCGACCTGGTCATCACCGACTTCAGCATGCCAGGCCCTGCGGGCGACGATGGCATGGAGCTGTTGGAGCAAATTCGCGGCCGCTGGCCGGACATCCAGGTGATCGTGCTCACCATGTTGTCGAACGCCGGGCTGCTCAATGCGATCCGCTCCAAAGGCGTTGCCGCCCTGCTTAGCAAATCGGACCGGCTCGATGACATCGCCAGCGCGATTCGCGCCATCAAGGCGGGCGAAACGTATATGAGCGCATCGGTGGTGCGCCTGCTAGGCCTTTCCGCCGGCAGCGTGCGCGAGGACGGCCTGCTCGCCCTGACCGAGAAGGAAATCGAAGTGCTGCGGCTGTTTGTGTCCGGATCCACGATCTCGGAGATCGCCGCCAAGCGCGAGCGCAGCGTCAAGACCATCAGCCATCAGAAGATGAGCGCGATGCACAAGCTCGGCATCCGCAACGACCCCGAGCTGTACAACTACGCGCACGAACACGGGCTCGGCTGAGCCGCGTGGTGACCCGCCGAGCACCAGGCCCGGCGGGTCTGCTTGCTTACTTGCCGAAGTCGTACCCCACTTCGAGATACACCGAGCGACCCAGCGCGTTGTACAGGGTCACGTCGTAGTACGGCCAGTTGCCGTTGGTGGTATCGGTGGGCGGACGCTTGTTGGCGATGTTGTTGACCACCRGCGAGATCGTCGTCTTCGGCATGATCTTGTAGTTCACGCTGCCGTTGAAGGTGATCCACGGGCCGATGTTTTTCTCGGTGCCGATGGAGTTCCAGGAAGTGCCATTGCGGATGCCGTACAGCGTGCTGCTCCACTTGCCGATATTCCAGGTGGCCGTGCCGCTGACCCTGCTCTTGAACTCGTTGGAGTTGGCGCAGCACAGGTAGTTGGTCACAGGATCGCCGGCCTTTTCCTGATAGGTGTGCTTGAGCTCGTCGTAGTAGTCCAGGCTAAACAGGAAGCTGCCGATCGATGACGTCTTGAAGTGATAGTTCAGGCTGGACTGGATGCCGGTCTGGTATTCCGTGGCCACGTTGATCGGATAGGTATCCACTTCCGATATGCCRCCCGGATTGACCGGATCGGTGGACGGCAGGCGCTTCACTTCGCCCAGCACTTCGCGACAGGTCGGCGAGTTGATGTCGAACGCTTGCTGGCCGTTCTCGGAGGTGCCGAGGCGGCAGTTGGCTTCCTGCTGCAGGATCTCGTCGCTGCTCAAGGTCACCACTTCGTTGGAGATGCGGATGGCGTTGTAGTCCACCGACCAGCTCAGGTTGTTGTCCGCCGTCGACCAGACGAAGCCGTAGGTGAAGGACTTGGCCGTGATGTCCTTGAGGTTGGTGTTACCCGAAGACACCGCCAGCATCGACGTGCCTGACTGCGCGCAGTCGCCGTAGTTCTGCGAGTTGTAACCCTCCTGGCGACACTTGTAGTAGTCGGTCGACTGCGAATAGCCGCTGCTATGGGAGGAGAACAGGTAGAACATGTCCGGCGCGCGGAACGCCGTGGCGTAGCTGCCGCGCAACAGCAGCGTGTCGATCGGACGGTATTCCAGGCCGAGCTTGTACGTGGCCTTGCCGTTGCCCGTGCCCGCGTAGCTGTACTTGTCATAGCGCGAGGACACGTTGGCGATCAACGTCTCAAACAGCGGAATGCGCATCTCGCCGCCGAAGGCGTACTGGCTGCGCTTGCCTGATGCGGTGGTGCTGCCGGTCACGCCCCGATAGTAGCCTTCGGCGGCTGCCGGGCTGGCCGAGCTGTTGTCGAAACGCTCGTTGCTGTTCTGCACGATGGCGGCGAAGCCCACGTCGCCCGCGGGCAGCGAAAACAGCGAGGTGGTGTTGGCGGTGAGGGTCTCGTTCTGCGTCCAGGCCATCGATTGGGAGATGTTGGGCGCGGTGAACTGATCGTACTGGGCACGCGTCAGCGGTTGATACAATCGATCTAAATTCGGCGCGAAAATAGCGTAGCCATTGGGGTCGGTGCCCAGCTGCGGCCCGAGGTAGTAATCGTCGATGCCATTGGCGGCAAGGAAGTCGGTCGACTTGCGCGTCACATTGGACTGCGAACGGTTGTAGTAGCCGTCGTAGTTCCAGCTCGAATTGCCGATGCTGCCGCGCACACCCAGGCTCACGTTGTAGGTGCGGGTGAACACGTGCTGGTCCTGCGCATCGGAGCCCACTTCCTCGGGCGCAAAGATGCGCTGCCATTCCTCGTACTGGCCGCTGGTCTTGTTGTAGAACGTGTTGTTCCAGAACGGACTGCCGCCGTTGTAGGTTGGGTTGCTGTAGCTGTACAGCATGTCCGCATACAGCTCGGTGCTGTCGTTGAGGTGATAGCGCGCGAACAATGAACCGTTGGCTTCGGTGCTCTTGTTGGCCAGCGTGGCATAGCTCACGTTGTTCGGACTGCCGCAGTAATAGCCGAGATTGGAGCCCGCGCGGTAGCTGTACGCGGTGGTGCCGTTGTACAGATAGCTCAGCGGCGCGCAGGTGGCCGAGCCCGGATCGATGTAGTGCGGATTGTCGCCTTCGGCCAGGCGCAGGAAGGTGCGCGAGGGCACGCCAGGTTTGCCGGTCGGGTCGTCGTTATAGGAATCGATATAGCTGCGCTGGTACGCCCAGATCGGGTTTTCCTGGGACAGCTGCAGGCCGCCGCTCAGCTCCAAATTGCCCCAGGTGTGGCCCGAGCTCACCTGCAGTCGCTTGCTGGCGCCACCGCCGTCGCTGTAGTCGCCGTAGCGGAAGCTCACGTGCGTGCCGTCGATGTGATCCTTCATCACGATGTTGACTACGCCGGCAATCGCCGCCGAGCCGTAGATCGAGGACTGGCCGCCGGTCAGCACGTCGATATGGTCGATCAGGCCTACCGGAATATTGGCGATGTCGGTGATGTTGTTGTTGCCGTTGTAGGCGAGCGGATAGCTCGCCATCGGCCGGCCGTTGAGCAGGGTGAGCGTGAAACTGGGATTGAGGCCGAACAGGCTGACGGTCTTGGCGCCGGGCGTATAACCACCGGTGAACTGCGGGTCCTGCACCGAACCGTTGGCAATCGGCAGCGAACGCAGCGCATCGAACGTATCGGTAAAGCCCTGCTGGTCGATGTCCTTGGCGGTGATGGTGGTGATGGGCGACGGCCCTTCGATCTGCGCGCGCGGAATCAGCGAGCCGGTCACCGTCACCGCTTCGAGCTTCTTGGTCTTCTTTTCATCGGTGGCCGTCGCGACGGGCGGCGTGCTGTTGTCCTGCGCCGAGCTCGACTGCGCGATGGGCGCTGGCGCTGCAACGTCGTTGTCCCCGGCCAGCGCCTGTCCAATCGACAAGGCCAGCAAACTGACTGCAAATGCACTTACTACGTGAGCTTTCATAAACAGCGGTTCTCCCCGGAATGTGCTCACCGCCCCTCTAAGACGGCTTGCTAAGACAAACCTCGCCACCGTCTCTGGCCGACGGCAAAACGAAGACACAAAACTCCCCCTATGCCGCAGAAGTCAGCCTTCTGCGGTCCAGGCCTTTCCTTGCTGGATCAACTCAGGGCGTAGGCGCTAACCCAAGCCACTCCACCTCTGACAATGCAACGCCTTGCGATGCATCGACATGTTCCGCACGCCACCGGTAGTGCGCGTAATTCCCCTGGTGCGCCACACCGAATGCGCGCGTCTGCCGACGCCATGGAAATGCTTCGCCGCGACGCTCATCCAGGCTGACCCAGTGAACGCCATCGGTTGAACCTTCGAACTTCCAACTCTTGGGATCGCGACCCGCCTTGGCCGACGAGGTGAGCGTATACATCGAAATCTCACGCGGCTGGTCGAGATCCAATTGCACGGTCGGCGAGGAACCCTTGAGCGACGCCTCGGTATCGGAGGTGTTGTCGCTCAATGCGCGGGCGGCGCCGTCATCGCCTGCGACCACGACGTGCGCACCCTTGCCGTCGGCAAGATCGACCAGCGGCGCCGGCGCCTTCGCGCCCGACGTCTGCGACGGCAGTCGTGCTTCGCCGTCCGCACTACCCCACTGGGACGGTGCGGCGCCCATGCGGAAATCGAGCACCGCGCCGTCGACCAGATCGGCATGCGCAAGCCAGCTACGGTCGTAGGCCTTGCCGTTGATCGTCATGCTCTGGATATAGCGATTGCGATCGCTCACGTCCGGCGCACGAATGTCGATGGTCTTGCCATTGTCCAGATGGATGATCATGCGCGGGAAATACGGCGCGCCGATCGCATAGGTGGGCGTGCCCATGCGCAGCGGATAGAAACCCGCCGCACTGAACACCCACCACGCGGACATCTCGCCGTTGTCTTCGTCGCCCGGATAGCCCTGGCCGATCTCGCTGCCGATATACAGCCGCGACAGCGCATCGCGCACTTTGTCCTGCGTCTTCCACGGCTGGCCGACCAGGTCGTACATGTAGAGGATGTGGTGCGAAGGCTGGTTGCTGTGGCCGTACTGGCCCATGCGCACGTCGCGCGCCTCGAGCATCTCGTGGATGATGCCGCCGTATTCGCCCACGTTGAAATCGGTGCCGGCGCCGAAGAACGCGTCGAGCTTCCTGGCCAGGCCATCGATGCCGCCGTAGAGATTGGCCAGGCCCTGCCCGTCCTGCACGCCTTCGAACGTCATGTTCCAGGCATTGGTTTCGGTGTAATCGCCACCCCAGGCCTTCGGATCGAAATGCTCAGCATCGACGCGCCAGGAACCGTCCGGCTTGCGGCCCACGAAAAAGCCGACCGCCGCGTCGAACAGGTTCACGAAGTTCAGCGAGCGGCTGTGGAAGTAGCGGGCATCGTCGGCATAGTGCGCGGCATAGGGATCGCTCGCCTCATGCCCGGCGGCCAGTGTCTGCGCCAGTTCGCCGATGCCGAAGTCGTTGAGATAACCGGCCATCGACCACGACAGCCCCTCGTCGGTGCTGTTGTCGATATAGCCCTTGAACACCGAGCGCTCGATACCCTTGCGGCCTGCGCCGGGAATCTCGCTTACCACGGTCGCGTCCTTGAGGGCAGCCTGATAGAACGAGCGCACATCGAAGTTATGGATGCCCTTGTTCCAGGCATCGGCAAACGCGACGTCGGCGCTCGTGCCCACCATCAGGTCGGCATAACCGGGCGATGACCAGCGCGCGATCCAGCCTCCATCGCGATACTGCTGCACGAAGCCGTCGATCATCTCGCCCGCCTGCGTGGGCGTCAGCAGCGCATAGGCCGGCCATGCGGTGCGATAGGTGTCCCACAGGCCGTTGTTGACGTACGGCTTGCCGGCAACGATGCGCGCGCCTGTCTGCGTCGGCGTGTTGGCGCCGGTGGCTGCAGAGAACGGGCTGGCGTAACGATAGTCCGGCTTTGCTGCCGTGCCGACGTTTTCGTACGCCTCATTCGGATACAGGAACAGGCGATACAGGTTGGAATACAGCGTCACCTTGTCGGACGCGCCGGCACCGGGAATCTCGATGTGGCCGAGCATCTCATTCCAGCGCGACGCCGCGCGTGCCTGCACGCTGTCGAAAGTGTCGTTGTCGGCAATCTCCTGGGCCAGATTGCGCTTGGCCTGCTCCAGGCTGATCAAGGAGGTGGCGATGCGCATCGTCACCGTTTTGTCCGCCGCCGTGTCGAAGCCGAACCACGCGCCCACGTGATCGCGACCCTGCGCGCTCAGCCGACCGCTCTCGGTCACCGGCCGATCGAAGCTGGCGTAGAAGAACAAGCGCGTGGCGCCCGTGGACAAATGGCTGGCCACGTCGGAATAACCGCTGATGCTGCCGTGCTGCGGATCGAGCTCGATGCCCGCCTTGTCATTGCGGTTGTCGAACACCAGCTGCGAGCGATCGCCCTTGAAGGTGAAGCGCATCATGGCGGCGTGACTGGTCGGTGTCATGGCGGCGCTGATGCCGTTGTCGAAGGTGACCTGATACAGATCGGCGCGTGCGGTTTCGTGATCGTGGGTGAAGCTCAGCGAGCGCGCATCGCGATCGAGCGGCGGCGCACCGCTGGCCACGGCGGCCGGCATGATCTGGAAGGTCTGGCGATCGCCCATCCACGGGCTGGGCTCGTGGCTCAGCGCGAACGCCTGGATGCGCGGATGGTTATCCGGGCCGTTGCGGTCCTGGTACTGATAGATCCAGTCCGAACCGGCCTGCGTCGCCGGGGTCCAGAAATTGAAACCATGCGGGAGGGCCACGGCCGGAAAATTATTGCCGCGCGAGAAATGCGCGTTGGCGTTGCTGCCGCGACGCGTGTCCACATAGGTGTTGGGCGATGCATCTGCGGCCGCAGGGACATCACTCAGCCGCAGGTCATCGATATAGCCGTGGAAAGCGTCCGTGTCCTTGGGCGCCGCTTCCACCAGTTCGATCGCGGCCACCGTCTTGCCGGCCGCCACCGCACCCACGTCGATATCGAGCGCATTCCACTGATTGTCGTGCAACATGCGCGCAGCGCCCTGCGCGGACGCGTTCGCCGGTACACGATGCTGATCTTGGGCATGCAGCGACGACAGCCGCGTGCCGTCGGTGAACACCAGGTCCACGGCGACGTACTGCGCCAGGCCGCGCGCCTCTCCGCTCGGATCGGCGGGAAGCACCACATAGGAAAGATGCGAGTTCGCCGTCAGCGGCTGCTTGGCGTGAAACAGCACCGTGCGCCGCTCATGCGCGTCGCTGACCGCGTCGGCGTCATAGCGAAGGCTGTGCGTGCCGGTAAAACCGACACCCGGCTTGGAGGTGAGGGATTCCTCCTTGCCGGGGCCGGACACCACACTCATGCGCCAGCCTTTGACGCTGGCTGAATCGGGTTGGGCGTCGCCGGTTTCGAACGAGGTGGCAAAGCCCTGGGTCGGCGCGGTCGCTGCATGCGCCGCCGACGCAAGACCCAGTGCAACAGCGAGACTCATCACCTGACGACGCATACCTTGCGCCGCCGTGATGCCATGCATAGCCGTCCGCTTATTCATCCACGCTCTCCGCAATCCAGTCCGCCCAACATGGGGTGATGCATGCTCGTGCCGCTTACGCTTTCGGCGGCGGGAACGACGGCGGCGCCTTGGCGATATCGCTGCCCCAAGCCTTATTGGCCTGCGCACCCAGGGTAAATTCAAGCTTCCCGCCATGCTCGGCGAAACTCGCCGGCAACCACGGACTGTCGTGCGGCTTGCCGTTCACGCTCAGGGACTGCACGAACGGTGTCTGCGCCGAAGCCGATGGCGCGGCAATCACCACATCACCCTGTGTGCGATGAATCACTGCATGGGTGAACAACGGGCTGCCGAGGATGAGTTCGCCACGACCCGGAATGGCCGGATACATGCCGAGCGCGGACCACACATACCAGGACGACATCTCGCCCAGGTCGTCGTTGCCGGGAATGCCTTCGGGCGTGTTCTTCCACAGCGTGTTCACCACGATGCGCACGGCCTCCTGCGTCTTGGACGGCTGTCCGACAAAGGCATACAACCAGGGCGTGCCCACCGAGGGCTCGTTGTCGAGCTCGGCATGCAAGGGACCGGCTTCGGTCAGCGCCCACTTGCCCTTGTCGTCGTGGAAGAAGCGATCCAGACGAGCCGATGCCTTCTCGATGCCGCCCATCTGATCGAACAGGCCACGCACGTCGAACGGCACCATCCACAGATAGACCGCCGCGCTGCCTTCGACAAAGCCATCGTCGGCCTCGGGCTTGAACGCGGGCCAGCTGCCGTCGGCATTGCGGTTTTGGATATAGCCGCCTTCCGGCGCCGCCTTCGGGTTGAACAGGTTGCGCCAGTAGCCGGCGCGGGTCAGGAACAGCGCTTCGTTCTTCTTGTCGCCGACGCGGGCAGCAAGCTGGGAGAGCGCAAAATCCGCCGTCACGTCTTCCAGCGTTTCCGCCGCGCCGCCCCAGGCGTGCGAGGTGGTGGCGATGTAATGCAACTTCAGCCACTGGTCGAGCGACGGACGCTGGCCCACGCACTCCACGTTGCAGCCGTCGTCGGAGAGATCGTTGGCAGTCGTCACAGTCGCCGCCGTCAGCAGCGAGGCATACGCGCCCTTCAGGTCGAACTCGTGGCCGCCGAAGGCATCGATGGCAGCCAACGCGGGCACGGCCGGGTCGCCGCTCATCACGTGGGTGCCGCCGTTGTTGTGCGTCCAGCGATCCCACTCACCGTGGTTCTGATTGGCCTGGTTGAACAGCGACTGCGCGATATCGCTGCCCACGTCCGGATACAGCCAGGTGACCAGCTGCAACTGCGAGCGGTATATATCCCAGCCGGAGAAGTTGGCGTACTGCACGCGCTGCTTGCCTTCGACGCGATGCACCTGCTGGTCGAAACCGCGGTATTCGCCGTTGACGTCGCTGAATACGTTGGGGTGCAGCAGGGAGTGATAGAGCGCGCTGTAGAACGTAGTGCGCTCATCGGCGCTGCCGCCCGTGATGGCGACCTTGCCGAGCGCATCGTTCCACGCCTGGCGAGCCTTGGCCTGCACCTGCGCCACCGTCTGCCCCGCGGGAATCTCCGCCGCGAGGTTGGCCTTGGCGTTGTCGAGGCTCACGTACGAGATGCCCACGCGAACGTTCACGGCGCCCTTGGCCGGATCAAAACCCAGCCACACGCCCGAGCCCTTGCCCGCGGTGGGGAAGCCCTTCGCGTCATAACCCGTGCCGCCTTGCGCCGCCGTCTTGCCGGGCTGCACCTCGCCGTCATGCCAGGCACCCGTGGAGGCGAACGGCTGATCGAACTGCGCCACGAAGTACAGCGTGTAGTAGCTGCGCTGATCGGCCTTGGCCAGGTAGCCGCAGAAATTGCCGCTGGTGACCGAACCGGTGACGGTGTGCGTGGCACGATCGATGCTGACGTTCGCGTCGCTGCTGCCCACTTCGGAATCGGAGGTGCGAATCAGCAGATTGGCCGGCTTGTTGGCAGGAAACGCAAAGCTGCCGATGCCGCTGCGCGTTGCTGCCGCCAGTTCCACCTGCACGTCATTGGCCAGGCGCACACGATACGCGCCGGCCGTGGCCTGCTCGTTGGCGTGCGTGTAGTCGCTGGCGTAGGTGGCATCGGTGAGATCAGCCGAAGGCGAGGCCTGCACGGCGGTGGTCACCGGCATAAAGGGCACATCGCCGCTCGCGCCAGCACAACCGGCGCCGGAGATATGCGTGAGGCTCAAACCGCGGATGCGCGGCGCGTCGTACAGATAGCCGCTGGGCGAGGCGGTACGGGTGTGCTTGCCGCGCGTGTTCTCCGGACTCCACTGCAACATGCCGAACGGAACCACCGCGCCCGGATAGGTGTTGCCGCCATGGCGGCTGCCAATCAGCGGATTGACCTCGTCCGCCGGCTGACTCGCGCCCTGCGCCAACAAGGGCGACGCGGCCGCCATCGACACGCCACACGCCAGCGCCGCGATCCACGCGCGACGAAGCCCCTGCCTACCCGACAAGCCCTGCCCCATGCCACCTCTCCCCGACGGACGTTTAGCCGTCTTCACATATTTAGATCGATCTAAATTGAGCATCTAAAAAAAGGCCACGAAGTGATGGACCCGGTTCCCGGATGACAGCGACTTGTGCCTGTCCCCAACTCTAACCTGCTTTGCAGCCGGGATGCTTGCTGCAGTGCAAAAGAGGCCCAGGGGTCGCACCCATCGCCTCAATTCGCATTGGCTTTATCCCTTCAGCCATCGCCGCGCCCGCTTGTCTGTGGGAGCGCACCCTGTGCGCGACAGCSACGCTGCGGTGTACCGCTTCGTAGGTTTGTCGCGCACAGGGTGCGCTCCCACAAAGAAGCGGACCGGCAAGATTGATCCGCCATCCACAGGCCTGCGTCCTCCCTTGTAGGAGCGCACTTGTGCGCGACCGCAGAGCTGGGGTGTACCGCTCCGTAGGTTTGTCGCGCACAGGGTGCGCTCCCACAAAGAAGCCGATCGGCAATGTTGATCCGCCATCCACAGACCTGCGCCCTCCCTTGTAGGAGCGCACTTGTGCGCGACCGCAGAGCTGGGGTGTACGTCTCCGCGCGCCATCGCGAAGAGGAATTAATGCAGAGCCTCACTGCGCCCGCTTGTCTGTGGGAGCGCACCCTGTGCGCGACAGCCACGCTGCGGTGTACCGCTCCGTAGGTTTGTCGCGAGCGTGCTCCCTTGTAGGAGCGCACCTTGTGCGCGACCGCAGCGCTGAGGTGTACCGCTCCGTTGGTGGGTCGCGCACAAGTGCGCTCCTACAAGGGAGCTGCTTGGCCCAACAACGTCGCGTTGTTCAGCTCTTGATCCGGCTCTTGATCCCCGGGGTCCCCGTATGACGCGGCGGGCGGGTGGAGGAAAGCCCGGAGGGTGGCCGCATGGATGCGGCCAGTTTTTCGACAGGACAGGGATGTCCTGTCGAAAAACCCCGTAACCCGCACGCGCACCTGGAGGACCGAAGGTCCGGAAGGCGCGTCATCCGGGGGGCCCTTCTCTTTGGTTACTTTCTCTTGGGCAAGCAAGAGAAAGTAACCCGGCCTCCGGCAGGAGGACGGAAGCCCGCGGCAGGCGAGCCAGGTCGCGACATGGCGATAACCGAAGACCGACGCTACTGGATCCCGGCCTGCGCCGGGATGACGGGCAAAAAAAACTGCCTTCGCCCAGATGCCCGCCGCTATGCGAACGCCTCAAAGCTCGCACACGCCACTCATGCGACCGACAAAGCACCATTACCCCAAGCGCATTGCCTCATAAAGCCTAGTTCCGTATCTTCGAACTATAGAACAGTCATTCCTCTCCCCCATTCCCAAACACAAAGAGGTCCCTCCCCATGGAATACCGTCACCTAGGCGCATCCGGCTTCAAAGTCCCCGTGCTCAGCTTCGGCACCGGCACCTTCGGCGGCAAAGGCGAATTCTTCGGCGCCTGGGGCAACACCGACGTGGCGGAAGCCAAGCGCCTGGTCGATGTCTGCCTCGATGCCGGCCTCACCATGTTCGACAGCGCCGATATCTATTCCGAAGGCGCTGCCGAATCGGTGCTCGGCGAAGCCATCAAAGGCCGCCGCGATCGCGTACTGATTTCGACCAAGGCAACGTTCCGCTCTGGCGAGGACCCCAACGATGTAGGCTCCTCGCGCTTCCATCTGCTCAAGGCCTGCGATGCCGCGCTCAAGCGCCTTGGCACCGACTACATCGACCTGTTCCAACTGCACGGCTTCGACGCAAAGACTCCCGTGGAAGAAACGCTGTCGACTCTGGACGATCTCGTGCGCGCCGGCAAGATCCGCTACATCGGCGTCTCCAATTTCTCCGGCTGGCACCTGATGAAATCGCTCGCCGTGGCCGACCGTTACGGCTATTCGCGCTACGTGGCGAACCAGGCGTACTACTCGCTGATCGGCCGCGATTACGAATGGGAACAGATGCCGCTGGGCATCGACCAGGGCGTGGGCGCGGTGGTGTGGAGCCCGCTGGGCTGGGGTCGCCTCACCGGCAAGATCCGCCGCGGCCAACCGTTGCCCACCACCAGCCGTCTGCACAAGACTGGCGACGTGGGCCCGCAGATGTCGGACGACTATCTCTATCGCGTGGTCGATGCGCTGGACGAAGTCGCCGCGGAAACCGGCAAGAGCGTGCCGCAGATCGCACTGAACTGGCTGCTGCAGCGTCCGACGGTATCGACCGTGGTGATCGGTGCGCGCAACGAGGAGCAGCTGAAGCAGAACCTCGGCGCGGTGGGCTGGAACCTCAGCAAGGAACAGGTGGCCAAGCTCGATGAAGCCAGCGCCGTGACGCCGGCCTATCCGTACTGGCACCAGGCTGGCTTCCAGGAACGCAATCCCTCGCCGGTGTAAGGCCAAACGCAAAGAGGCGCGCAGTGAGTTGCGCGCCTCTTTGCGTACAGCGATGCGAATGAATCAGCTTGCGTGCAGCGCCGCGTCCACCATCGCCTGCGCTTCTTCCAGCAATCGCTGCAGATGCGCCTCGTCCTTGAAGCTCTCCGCGTAGATCTTGTAGATGTCTTCCGTGCCCGACGGTCGCGCTGCAAACCAGCCATTGGCCGACGCCACCTTGATGCCGCCAATCGATGCGCCATTGCCAGGCGCACGATCCATTACGGCTTCGATCTTCTCGCCGGCCAGCTGCGTGCTCTTCACCTGATCGGGCGACAGCTTGGAAAGCCTCGCCTTCTGCTCCGTGTTAGCCGGCGCATCGACGCGCTCTGACACCGGAGTACCCAGGGCGCGGGTCATCTCGCGATACAACTCGCCCGGATCCTTGCCCGTGCGCGCGGCGATTTCCGCCGACATCAGCGCGGCGGCGATGCCGTCCTTGTCGGTGCTCCACACGCTGCCGTCGCGACGCAGGAACGACGCGCCCGCGCTTTCCTCGCCGCCAAAACCCAGCGAGCCATCGAACAATCCATCGACAAACCATTTGAAGCCGACCGGCACTTCGTAAAGGCGACGACCCAGCCGCTTCGCCACGCGATCGATCAAGCCCGTGCTCACCAGCGTCTTGCCGACGGCGGCATCGCCGCGCCAATGCGGGCGATGGCGGAACAGGTAGTCGATCAGCACCGACAGATAGTGATTGGGCAACAGCAGGCCGGTGCTGCGCGTCACGATGCCGTGGCGGTCGTGATCGGTATCGCAGGCAAAGGCGACGTCGTAGCTGTCCTTGAGGCCGATCAGGCGCTGCATGGCGTGCGAGGAGGAAGGATCCATGCGGATCTTGCCGTCCCAGTCCACGCTCATGAAGCGGAAGGTGTGATCAACCACATCGCTCACGACGGTGAGGTCAATGTTGTAACGCTCGGCAATCGGCGCCCAGTAGTGCACGCCCGAACCGCCCAGCGGATCGACGCCCAGGTGCACGCCGCTGCCGCGTATCGCATCGAAATCGATGACGTTGGCGAGGTCGGTGACATAGGCATCGAGGAAATCGTGCTGGTGCGTCGTCGACGCGCGCATGGCTTCGGCGAATGGCACGCGGCGCACATCGCGCAAGCCGCCTTCGATCAGCGCATTCGCGCGCTTCTGCACCCAGCCGGTGATGTCGGTATCGGCGGGACCGCCGTTGGGCGGGTTGTACTTGAAGCCGCCACCATCGGGCGGATTGTGCGAAGGCGTGACCACGATGCCGTCGGCAAAGCCGTGGCTGCGGCCGCGGTTGTAGGTGAGGATGGCGTGCGAAATCGCCGGCGTCGGCGTGTATTCGCCGCCCTTGGAGACCATGGTCTCCACGCCATTCGCAGCGAGCACTTCCAGCGCACTTTCCAGAGCCGGCTGCGACAAGGCGTGCGTATCGATGCCGATGAACAGCGGACCGTCGATGCCCTTGCCTGCACGGTATTCGCAGATGGCCTGGGTGATCGCCAGCACATGCCACTCGTTGAAGCTGCGCTCGAACGAACTGCCGCGATGACCCGAAGTGCCAAACGCCACGCGCTGACTGGGCACACCCACATCCGGGCGCAGATCAGCATAGGCATCACGCAAGCGGCCCACATCCACCAGTTGATTCTCAGGGACCAGCTTGCCGGCCAGCGGGCTGAGGCGGCTCATCGGCACGTCTCGGCAGTGACGGAACGGGCGAACGGGCACAGGCGGTAGGACATGGTCATGCGAGGGCGCATCCTGGTTCGACAGAAAGGAACCATTGACCCTCGCCGCAGCGTCGCGTGTCAAGAGCAAAACCGCCTGAAACGCCTATGCAGACGTGCACAACGGGTGAAACGACGCAGCATCGTCGGACACTGTTCAGCGCAGCTGGCTGTCCTTGCTGCCGCGACGGTTATAGCCGCTGAAGGCGGCCTCTTCCTGGTCGTGCGCCGTCTGGCAGTTCACGCACAGGCGTACGCCGGGCACGGCCTTGCGTCGCGCTTCGGGAATGGCTGCGTCGCATTCTTCGCAATGAGTGAGACCAGGACCGCTCTGCATGCGGCTGCGCGCACGCTTGACCGCGTCGTCCACGGTCGCGTCGATCTGGTCCTGTACGGCGCCGTCGCCGGCCCAACCTGTTGCCATCTCTCCTGCCTCCCGGGACCGTCGCACGCCATCGGCGCCGGCCCACTACAACGCTATGCAGCCCATCAAGATGGGGTTGCAGGCCACGTTCCCAAGCATACGCCGGGCCGGCGTTGTAAGGTCAGTCAGGTACCGTCGAGGAGCGCATATGCACGCTTACGATCTTGCTGGCTGGGGTTCCCTGCTGTCGGCTGAAGTGGGTGCAGCAGCGGCGCTGACCGGCCTGTTGTTTGTGGCGATCTCGATCAACCTGTCGAGCATCGTGGCCAATCCCATCTTGCCCAGCCGCGCCATCGACGCGCTGTGCAAGCTGGCCAACGTGCTGATGATTGCGTCGCTGGGCCTGGTGCCCGGCATCTCGGCGCGGCTGTTCGGCTGGGTGGCGCTGGCGATTGGCCTGGTGGCATGGTTCATCCCCACCTGGAACCAGTTCATGCAGCTGCGCCAGGCCACGGCCAACTGGAACTGGCGCGAACACAAGGACTGGATCCTCACACGCGCACTGATCACGCAGATCGCCACCTTGCCCTTCCTGGTGATGGCGATCTCCATTGAGCTCGGTACCGGCGGCCTTTACTGGCTGGTGCCGGGTGTCCTGTTTTCCTTCATCGGCGGCATGTTCGGCGCGTGGATCCTGCTGGTGGAGATCCTGCGCTGAGTCAGAAACGCTTGCGCAGAAAATAGCGCGCGCCGCCCACCGGATAATCGGGAATCTCGCCGAACACGCTGTAGCCGAGTTTTTCGTAGAAACCGCGGGCCTGGAACGCAAACGTATCCAGCCACGCGCCGACGCAGCCGCGCTCGCGCGCGATCTCTTCCGCACGACGCAGGATCGCCGTACCCACGTCCTGCCCGCGCATGGACTCAGGAATGCCCAGCAGGTCGATGTGCAGCCAGTCCAGCGCGGTCTCGCCCCACAGCCCACCAATGGTGTGGCCGTGCTCGTCACGCAGCGCGATCACCAGCGGCTGGATGTCGAGCGTCGGTACCTTGCTGAGGTTGTAAGCGCGCAGCGGCGCCGCAATGGCCTCGCGATCGGTGGCATCCGGGGCGTGGACAGCGTGAAGTTCGTAGTTCATCGGCGCGTGGCATCCGGTGTCGCCGATGCCTGCGGCGGCGCGCTCGCCTGGTTCATCTCGGCAACGTCGTTGACGCCGTCGAAGCCACCGCCCAGCGCCTCGATCAGTCGGATGGAGATATCCGCCTGCTGACTTTCCAGCAGCGCCAGGCGCTGTTGCGCGGTCAGCAATTGCTGGCGACTGGTGAGCGGCGTGAGCGGGCCGCGCAGCCCACCCTCGTAAGCCTTGATCGCATCATCCCAGCTCTTCTGCGCATCGTCCGCCGAGCGTCGCTCCAACACGATCTGCTGGCGCACCGAAGTGAGCGCGGAGACCTGATCGGACACCTCGTTCAAGGCACTCACCAGCAAGCTGTTGTAACGCGCCACCATCGCATCGTACTCGGCATCGGCGCCCGCCAGATGGGCGCGGCGACGGCCGCCATCGAACAGCGGCAGGCTTAGCGCGGGACCGAACACATACTGGCGTGCCTGCAGCGACAGCACGTTGGTGCTGCCGCCCACGGCAATCAGGCCGGCCATGGCGCTGACGCTGATGTTGGGCAGGAATTCCTTCTTGGCCGCCGTGACATCGCGGTTGGCCGCTTCGATTTCCCAGCGCGCCGCCACGAGATCGGCGCGACGTCCGAGCAGATCCACCGGCAATTTGTCGGGCAGGACGGCCGGGCCGCGATCGACCAGTTGCGGCCGCTCGATGCTCAGGCCGCGATCCGGCCCCTGCCCCAGCAACACCGAGAGCGAGCTGCGCGCTGCATCGATGGCGCGGTCGGCGGCCACCTTTTGTTGCTCGGCGCCGGCCGCTTCCGAATCGGCCAGATGCTCCTGCTGCGGCGTGCCAAGCCCACCGCGCACCAGCTTGCGCGTGATGTCGAGCGAGCGACCGGTGCGATCGCCTTCCGCATCGGCGACATCCTTCTGCGCAAACGCATAGCCGAGCTGCACATAGGCGCGCGCCACATTCACCGACAACTCGATGCGCGCCGCATGTGCTTCAATCTGCGCGGCACGACTGCGACCCAGCGAGGCTTCCCATGCCGCGCGCTTGCCGCCCCACAGGTCCAGATCCCACGAGAAATCGGCGGTGAGCGACTTGCTCCAGGCAAACGTGCCAATCGCATATTCGGGATAGATCGGGTTCTTCTTCGACAGGTACGCGCCGGTGATCGACGCGTCGAAATTCGACTGCGGCTTGCGCAGCGCATTGATGCTGTCCGCCACGGCCTGCGCCTGGCGTGCGCGCGCCTGCGCCTGCTCGAGGCTGGGGTTGTTCTGCAGCGCTTCCTCGATCAAGGCGGTGAGCTGCGGGTCGCCATAGGCCACCCACCAATCCTGTGCCGGCCATGCCGTGGGGCTCAGCTGCACATCGGCCAGGCTGCGCTCGGATTTCAGGCTGCCCGGTTCGGTCATGGTGCCCGTGGTGTGCAAGCCGCGACTGGTGGTGCAGCCGGCGATAACCAGGCTGAGTGCGATGGCGACAGGAAGGACGAGGGAACGCATGGCGGGATCATCCGAAAAGTGGAGCGCGGAGCTGCGCGTCGTCGCTGCCGACCCTTGGTGAAACCATGGCCGGCGCGTACGCAACATGCAGAAGCCTGCACGTGTGCGTCGATTATATCGCCCCGCCTCAGGCTCGCGCAGCGCTGCGAGGCAACGACAAACAGCCAGACAGGGGCGACTTTTGTCCAATTGTCAGATCGATGTCGCGCTCCACGGCGCTTGGCGTCGCGTGCATCGGCGCTTACGCTGCGTCTCTGTGCTCAACCTCAAGGATCAACGCCCATGTCCCATGTGTCCTCTGCAAGCATCGTTTCAACCGACAGCCACTACCTTCATCACATCGAAACCGCGCACTTCAAACTGGACACCGATGAGCCGGTCAAGCTCGGTGGACAAGGGGCAGCACCAGCGCCGTTCGATTACTACCTGGCTGCGCTCGCCGCCTGCACCGCGATCACCCTGCGCATGTATGCCGAACGCAAGGGCTGGGAGCTGGGCGAGTTCCGCGCCGAGCTGCAGCTCGATCGCGACGACGAGGGTCGCCTGCAGGTCATGCGTACGCTGCACGCTTCGGCCGCGCTGAGCGACGAGCAATGGGCCCGCTTGCTGGAAATTGTCGCCAATACCCCGGTGACCAAGGCGATGCGCGAGGGCGTGACCATCTCCAGTCGCCGTGGCGAGGCCGCTTAAGCCCCTGATTTAACGATCTGATCGCGAAATTGTGTGGACGCAATCGCAAGTATTTGCACTGCGTCACAATGCGACACCCTTCACCAGAACATCACCGGCTTTTATGAGAGAGTCCGCGCTGGTGTCACACGGCCGCGCCTGATTGCAGAGTGAAAACGTGGCGCAGCCCAACAGATGATTCAGGGCGGCAGGACAACCGATACCCGACCTGGATGATGGGGGTGCCGGTGCACGACGATATTGCACCGAGCACATAAACCCTGGCCCACGAGAGCCAGGGGAGTCACGGCAGCCAAGGGGAAGAACAGCATGGGGGAAGCTATCGCGCCACGCGCCTGGGGCCGTCATGTGGCTGTTTGCATGGCGTACGCCGTCAGCTATGCGTTGCTACGCGACGTATCCGTCTCTCACTGGAATCTGCCTGCGGGCCTGCGGGTGGCCAGCCTGCTGTTGTTTCCCTATCGCTATTGGCCTGCGCTGCTGATCGGCGAAATGATCCCGGTGGACTATCACGCCTTTCATTGCATCGACGACTTCGGTTGGCGCTGGTCGGCCCTGGCCGCGGTGCCGCCGATCCTGCCCTTGATGGGCGCCGTGGCCTGGGCGCGCCGCCATGCACGTTTGCTGCTGGGCGCACACCAGATCAGCATGCCCATGCTGCTGGGCGTGATACTCGCTGGCGCCGTATTGACGGCGATCAGCAATGCGCTGGTACTGATGGCGGCGGAAGTGCCAGCCGGCGTCCCGCTGCCGCCGTTGGACATCCAGATCATCTTTGGCTATTTCCTCGGCAATTACCTGGGTGCACTGGCCATCGCGCCCACGGTGATCGCGATCTATCTAGGGCAGACGCGCAGGCCAGCAAATCCGCGCGAAGCCGAACTGTGGCGCAGCCGCCTCGTCAAGGACACCTTGATTGGCGTGGTGACGCCGCTGCTCGTGCTGATGGGCCTGGTATTCAGCAGCCAGGGCGACAGCATGCAGGTGTTCCGCATCGCCATGTTCCTGCCGGTGGTCTGGCTCACCTCGCGCCACGGCTGGCAAGGCGCGGCGCTGGGCGGCACGCTGGCGAGCCTGGCGGTGACCATGACCTCCTCGATCGTGCGTGATCCGGGCGTCATCCAGGCCCAGGCGCTGATCGCGTTCGCCATCACCACCTTGCTTATGCTCGGCTCGCGCATCGCCCATCAGACGCATGCGGAGCACGCCACGCAGATGGATACCTTGCGCGGTTTTCAGCTCGCCCAGCAAGGTCTTTACCTGGAAGAGTTGCGGCTACGCCAGGCGGCCGACACGCTGGAACACATCGGCGTCACCATCCGCGACAACCACAACCGCCTGCTGGACCGTCTTCGACATGTGCTGCCCACCAGCGAAGAACGCAGCTATGCCAAGCAGGTAGCGCTGGCGCAACACGAAATGCATCGCCTCGCCAATGCGCTGTATCCACGCGGCTGGCGCGAGCGCGGCGTACCGGCCACGCTGCGCGAAGGGCCGTTTGCGCAGGCCATCCAGATGGCAGGCGCCACCTATCAATGCGAACTCTCCGGACGCGGCCTGAGCCAGCTCGCCCCCGATGTGCATATGGCGCTGTATCGGCTGGCCTGCGAAGTGCTGGTCCACGTGCTGTCACGCGGCCCCATGCAGGATGTGCAGCTGCAGCTGCGCGGCGGACACACGCGCGGCCGACGCTGGGTGGTGATGCGCCTGGTCGGCAGGCGCGGCATGGGCGACGCGACGCCCCATGCAGAGCTGGATGAGGAACCCTGGAAGCAGGCGATGACCCTGCTGGGCGCCAGCGGGCTGGGCATCTCCTCGATACGCGATCGCACGCATATCTATGGCGGCGATGTGCATCTGCGCGACATCGGATCGAGCGTCAGCGTGACGTTGCTGCTGCACGATTCGTTGCGCAGCAGCGCGATCCACCACCGGAGCGCTTCGCGTTAGAAGCGCTCCGGCAGGGTTTACTGCAACATCAATTGGCGCGCGAGCTGCATTCCACCGGATCGTGGCAATCACCGGACGAGGTGGTTGCGTTCTTGGTGGTAGCAGGAGCCTGCGGAGTCGCTACCGCATTGGTCGACGGCCCCTGGAAGCGCGAGCTGCATTCGACCGGATCGTGGCAGTCGCCAGCGGCGACATACGTCGCTGTCGAACCATCGGCTTGCGGCGCGACCAGCACTTTCACGGTGCTGTCCTGATAGACGATATCGCCCTTGGTATTGCCGGACGCCGGCAGCGGCTCATCAGGCGTGGCCACGCGCGCAGCATCGGAACCCACCGGCAAGGTGAGGAAGCTGCCCGAGGCCGTGGCGAACGCGGCGCGCACCTTGCCGCCCAGATCGTTGATCTGCACATAGCGCACACCGTTGCGCTGGAACACATAGACATGCCAATGCGGACTGGCGCTGACGTCGGTGGCGTTCGGCCAAGACTGGCCCAATCCACTGGACGGCAGGCTGTTGGCGGCCATCGCGCCCATCGATGTCAACGACATCGCCAAAGCGCCCAAGGCCAACCAACGAAACCGACGGCTCGATGCATGATGCATATGTTTTTCCTCCATGTTGATCCCCTATTCCGAGATGCCGCTGGCATCACTCAAGACCGATCATCACTGGCGCAGGCCGTTGCGGCGTATCGCCAGCCGGGAGACTCTGCACCAGAGCCCATATGGGCGGTAAGTGCCGGCAGAGCGTCACGCGCCACGCTTTGACGCGCTCGGTTGCCATGCATTCATCGGTTTCACGGATTCGTCACAATGTCCCGCTAGCTTCGGGCAGACATCCTGGCTCATCAGCCGACGACCGCGTCGACGGCGCTGCGAGTGCACGTKACCGCCGATTCCACCACCGGGCTGGCGCAGTTGTTCGAAGAACAACACGACACGCTCAACCGTTATTTCCTCAAGCGCACCGCGCACGCATGGGATGCGCAGGATCTGGTGCAGGAGCTTTACCTGCGCCTGCTGCGCACCGACCGCAGCGGCGCCGAACTGATCGAGAAGCCCGAGGCCTATCTGTTCACCGTCGCGGCGAACCTGGTCAAGGAACACGCCGCGCGCAAGCAGCGCAGCCCCAAAACCGGCGATGAAGTGAACGACGTACTCGAGCGACTGTTCACGCCGTGCAACGCCGCCGCCGACGTCGATCGCGATCTGCGTCGCCAGCGCCTGGCCGCGGTGATCATGCGACTCACGCCCAAGTGTCGCGCCGCCCTGGTGATGCATTACCGCGATGAGCTGGGCTATCGCGACATTGGTGAACGACTGAACATTTCCACCCACATGGTGAAGAAGTACATCGTCAAGGCGCTGGCCGTATGCCGCGTCGGGATGGCGCGCTATGACTGAATTCGCCCGCCACCGCGAAGCCGCCGAGCGCCAGCGCCGCGCGACCGAAGAAGCCGCCAGCTGGTACCTGGATCAGCAGGAAGGTTTCGACGAAGCGCAGCAGCAGGCCTTCATGGCGTGGCTGCGCGAGTCGCCGCTGCACGTCACCGAATATCTTGCGATGGCGCATCTGCACGGCGATCTTGGCGCCGCCAGCGCGCTCGATCCCTTGAACCAGGCGGAACTGTGCGAGCTGGCCGCGGATGACACCTCGGTGGTGTCTCTGCCCGTGCCGCGTCCATCCAAAGCGTTGCCCAACGTACGGCCGCGTCCGCGCTGGACCGCGTGGCTCGCTCAAGCAGCAGCCCTGGTCATGTTGGTGGCCACCGGCGGCGCGGCCTGGCTGCAGTCCGCGCCGCAAGCCTGGGATAGCTACGCCTCGTCCAATGACGCGGTGCGCAGCGCCACGCTGGCCGATGGCACCGACATGCAGCTCGATCGCGACAGCGTGGTGATCGTGAGCATGGATGCCGGCTCGCGCCGCATCAACGTGCTGCGCGGCGGCGCCTTGTTCGACGTGGCGCACGATCCAGCCCGCCCGTTGCGTGTGCGCCTGGGCGCGAACGAGCTGCAGGACATGGCAGCGCGATGAAAAGTCGTGGGCGCCGGAAGGTTTTGCAGTTGCCCGGTCGCCCCTGGCGGAACTCACCGCCGGCCAGGAAGCGACCATGCACATGGATGGATCGCTCGACGTGGTCGATCACCACGCCGATCTCGCGCGCAGCACGCGCTGGCTGCCTGCGGACATCCATTTCGAAAGCGCCAGCGTCGCCGAGGTGGCCCGTCGCTTCAACGCCTATAACAGCCGCCCGCTCGTGATCGAGGATGCGCGCATCGGCGCCACGCTGATTTCAGGGCGATTCCACGCGCGCGACATGGATGCCTTCGTGGCGTATCTGCAGACCTTGCCCAACGTGCAAGTGATCCGCAGCGTGGACGATGTGCGCGTTGTGCGATCGGTCGCCAGCTTGTCGCACGTGCGTGCTGTAAGAAAAAATTCATGAAGAAAGCGGTACCCAATGGCTCCGCTCGACACTCGTAGTGAGTCATGCCGCGGCGAGGAGTGACCTCCTCCCGCTCACATGTCACTCCATCGAAGGTCAGACGCACCATGCGGAAACTGCTTGCTCTCCAGATCGCGCTGCTGCTTGGCAGCACCTTGCCCGCCCATGCCTTCGCCCAGGCGCCAACCTCATCGGCAGCACCGGCCATTGCGCCGATGCCGCTCAACCAGGCGCTCGACCAGTTCTCGCGCAGCACCGGCCTGCAAGTGGTGTACGACCCCGCCGTTGCCGACAGCCTGCGCAGCAGCGGTGCTGCCGCCGGCGTTGACGCGAAACAGCAACTGACGCAACTGCTCAAGGGCACGGGCCTGAGCTATCGCTACGTGACGCCGACCTCGGTGACCATCGTGCGGGACCCCAATGCGGGAAAGGCTCTGGCCGCGGACGCTGAGGCGTCGCGCGGCCTGCCGCCGATCAACACCAACGACGGCACGCGCGACCTGGCGCCGATCAGCGTCCGCGCCAACGCCGTGGATACGCTCGCACCCAGCGCCGCGCCGCTCGATGCCACCCAGCCGACCTCGGTGATCGATGAGCGCTTCATCCGCGACGGTCTGCGCTTCAATGCCAACTTCGACGACATCATCAAGTACGCGCCCAGCGTCACCGTGACGTCGCCGGAAGGCCCGGGCCTGGGCAAGAACGAAGGCATCAGCATCCGCGGTTTCCAGGATGGCCAGTTCAACATCACCTTCGATGGCATTCCGTTCGGCGACGCCAGCGACCTGCATCACACCACGTCGGCCTATTTCAATAACCACGTGCTCGGCCAGGCGGAAATCGATCGCGGCCCGGGTGGTGGCTCCACCATCGGCAACGCCACCTTCGGCGGCACCGTGGGCCTGCGTTCGCGCGATCCCAGCGATGTATCGGGCATCACGCCGTATCTCACGATCGGCAGCTGGAATACGCGCGCCGGCGGCGTGAGCGCGGATGAACAACTGGGCGACCACACCAGGCTGTTCGCCGATGTGTCGAAGGAATCGAGCGACACCTACCTCAAGGGTACCGACGACAAGCGCGAGCACATCTTCCTCAAGACCATCACCGAACTCGGCGCGAACACGCTGCTGACGTTTGTCACGAGCTACAACCGCGAGCACCAGAACACCGTGCAGGGCGCGACCAAGCAGGAGATCGACGAGTTCGGCTGGCGCTATGGCCTGACCAACGATCCGACCCTGCAGTCCTACCAGGGCTATAACAACGCGGCCTATTACTCGAGCTTCACCTATCTGGGCGTCACCAGCCGACTGGGCGACTGGGACGTGGACAACAAGGTCTACCTCAATACCTTCGATCACTGGGCGCGCAAGACCAGCGACGCCAGCGACAATAATCCCGCCGACAATGGCGTGACGTTTTACGACGCCAACGGCAAGAAGCTGAAAAAGGTCAACGCCGACGTGCCTGGCAAGCTGTCCGACTCAGGCTTTCATGCGTTCGGCGATGTGCTGCGCCTCGCTCGCGACCTTGGCCCCGGCTCTCTGCAGACGGGCGTGTGGCTGGAGCGCAGCCTGGACGCGCGCTACCAGTATCCGATCGACGAAACGACCGGCCAGCTGACCGGCACCAAGTACGGTCCGACCTACAACTATCTGCTGGACGACCGCACCGATACCGTACAGCCCTATCTGCAATACGACTGGAACATCACTGATCGCTTCACATTGAGCCCCGGCGTGCGCTATTCGGAAGTGACGCGTCAGCTCGATGCGCCGCTGAACAAGGTGTCCCCGCCGGTGCCGTCGTATGCCCAGGCCACCTATCACTCCACCCTGCCCTCGCTGAGCGCGCACGAGAAGATCAGCGACGAATGGAGCGCGTATGCGCAGGTGGCGAAAGGCTTTCTCGCGCCGCCCATCGATGTGATCGAAGTGAACGGCTCGCGCAGCCTCAAGCCCGAGCAGACCACCAACTATCAGCTCGGCACTGCCTACGCCACGCGTGAATTCACCTTCGGCGCCGACGTCTACTACATCGACTTCTCCAACTTCCTCGCCACCACCGAGGTCGCCACCTCGAACGGCAACGAGAGCACCTACATCAATGCCGGCGGCGCCATCTACAAAGGTGCGGAAGCCGAAGCGACTTACGCGCTCACGCAGACGCTGAGCCTGTACAGCAATGCCAGCTACAACAAGGCGACCTATAAGAATTCCGACGTGCAGGTAGCCGCCACGCCCAAGGTCACCGCCGCACTCGGCCTGCTCTACAGCAGCCCACTCGGTTACTTCGGCTCGCTGATGGGCAAATTCGCCGGCGAGCAGTACGGTGTCGACAACGTGACCGACAGCAACGGCAATACGATGTTCAAGAACGACCAGCGCATCGGCGGCTATTTCACCACCGACGCCGCCATCGGCTATCGCGCCGCCTCCGGCCCGTGGGGCGCCAAGGGTTATTCGGTGAGCGTGGACATCAATAATCTGTTCAACGTGCACAAGATCACCGGCTATGCGGGTACGCAGGCGGTCAGTGGCAATCCGCTGTTCTTCGGCCTGCCCGGCCGCGGTGTATTCCTCGACCTGTCGGTGAAGCTGTGATGGGCGCGACGCGTAAGCTGCTGTTGCGTGCCTGCCTGCTGGGCGCGGCGCTGGCAAGTTTGCCGGCGCTCGCGCAAAGCGAGGAAGTGGCCGCCCGCATCATCGTGCTGCGCCACGGTGTGCGTTCGCCCACCAGCTCGCCGGATGAACTGGCGCCCTATGCCAGTCGCCCGTGGAGGGCGTGGCCGGTGGCTCCCGGCGTGCTCACCGAGCACGGCGCGCAAGGCATCCGCGCGCTCGGCCAGCGCATGGCGCGCATGCTGACGGCCGATGGACTGGGCCACGGCAGCTGCGATGATCCGTGGCTGGTGATCGCCGACAGCACGCCGCGCAACCGCGCCAGTGGCGCCGCGCTGGTGCAGGGGCTGCAGCCCGTATGCCACGCGGGCTATCTCGCGCTGGCGCCGGAGCAGAACAACGCGCT
This sequence comes from Dyella sp. 01N448, assembly GCF_056399225.1. Taxonomy (NCBI): domain Bacteria; kingdom Pseudomonadati; phylum Pseudomonadota; class Gammaproteobacteria; order Lysobacterales; family Rhodanobacteraceae; genus Dyella; species Dyella sp. 01N448. Next base: position 288,046 of record NZ_JBFTQX010000005.1, read on the forward strand.
GTTCCACTTCGTCGACAAGTCCGGCACGAAGGACGATGACGCGCCGGTTGCACCGTCGCAGTGGCCTGCGTCCGCACTGGTTGAACTGCAGTCCGTGTTGTTGGGCTGCCGCGGCGATGCCTGTCTGCAGGACGCGGGTAAGCAAGGCCGCAAACTCTTGCTCGATCCCGCGCATGACGACGACGCGGCCCGCGCCAAGTCGCTCAAGACCGCGGGCAGCCTCAGCGAAAACCTGATGCTTGAATACGCCCAGGGCTTCGCGCCGGCACAGGTGGCGTGGGGCAAGGGCGATGCCGCCACGATTGGCCACATCATCACGCTGCATAACCTGCAGTTTGCGTTGGCCAAGAAAAGCATGCCCGCCGCAGCGAAGGCCGGTTCCAACCTGCTGGCCCATGTCCTCGCCACCTTGCAACAGGCGGCAGGCGTCAGCACCGCCGTGGCACCACTTGCACCGGTCAAAACGCGGACCATCCTGCTGGTCGGACACGACACCAACCTCGCCAATCTGGCCGGCGTACTCGGTGTCGACTGGCACGACGAACGCCAGCCCGACGATTACCCGCCCGGCGGCGCCCTGGTGTTTGACCTGCTGAAGCAGAAGGATGGCTACGCGCTGCGCGTCTCCAGCTGGATGCCCACGCTGGCGGCACTGCGCCAGGCGGACTTCCGCAGCGAGAACACCCTGGTCCGCCACGCCTTGCCCCTGACCCCCTGCCACGGGCTGGACAGCTGCCCGCTGGCCACCGTCAGCGCATGGCTGAACGGTCGACTGGACCCGGCATCGATCGATCCGGCGATACCTGCCATGCCGGTCAACCAACCCTGAACGGAAGGCCGCTGCCCGACGGCAGCGGCCTAAACCTTCGTGCCCTCGCCGGCATCGGATCGTCCGTATGCGCGCCGCACCGGTCGCGCCCGGTCTGTCGAGGCAAGGATGAGAATCGCATTGATCGTGCTTTGCTGCGTGGCGGCCCTATGGGGCGCGCCCGCGACCTCTCAACCGGCGCCAGGCAACCTGACCGTTCATTGGGACGCCGGCGCGGCCGACTGCCAGGCCCACCCGCCCCGCCCGCTGCAGGTCCACCGGTACGACGAGCGCACCTACATCCTGCGGGAGAGTCTGTGCCAGACCTACGAAGGTCCGTTCATCTACCTGCTGATCGGCTCGACCCGCGCCCTGCTGATCGACACCGGCGATGTCGCCGACGCCAAACAGATGCCGCTGGCATCGACCGTGTTTGGATTGCTTCCCGTAGTGAACGGCCAGCGGCTGCCGCTGCTGATTGTTCATACGCATGGACATTTGGATCACCGCTCGGGCGATACGCAATTTGCCTCCGCACCCCAGGTGACAATCGTCGGCACGGATCTGCCGCAGGTGACCGCCGGCCTTGGTTTCCGCCAGTGGCCCGACGATGTGGCGCACATCGATCTTGGCGGGCGCGTGGTCGACGCCATCCCCACGCCAGGTCACTACCCCTCGCACGTGTCCTACTACGACGCGACCACGGGCTTGGCGTTCACCGGCGACTTCTTCCTGCCCGGACGACTGATCATCGATGACCCGGCGGCAGATCGCGCCAGCGCCGCGCGCATCAACGACTATCTGCGCGACCGACCGGTAAGCCATGTGCTCGGCGGCCATGTCGAACTGGACACGCGCGGCCAGGTCGAACCGATGGGATCGAACTGGCATCCGGACGAAGCGCCCTTGCCGCTGAGCAAGCAAGACCTTGCCGGCCTGCCGCAGGTACTGGCCTCATTCAACGGTTTCTACGGTCAGTCGGGCCGGTTCGTGATGTATAGCCAGGCGCGCATGCTGCAGGTGATCAGCGTGGCCGGCATTCTTCTCTTAATCGTCATCGCGCTGTCCTTACGCTGGTGGTTCAAACGTCGACGTCACGCCCGCGCCGGCCACCCCTGAACACCTTTGCCAGGAGCGCTCCATGCGTCCATCGCTCCCGGCCGTCATGACGGCCATCCAGATCACTGCGCCCGGCCCTGCGGACGTACTGAAGCCGCAACAAGTGCCGGTGCCTGTGCCTCAGGCTGGCGAAGTGTTGATCCATGTGAGGGCCGCGGGCGTGAATCGCCCCGACGTGTTGCAACGCCAGGGCAATTATCCGATTCCGCCCGGCGCCAACCCCCTGCCCGGACTGGAAGTGGCTGGCATCGTGGCAGCCATCGGTGAGGGCGTCACTACCCATGCGGTAGGCGATGAGGTCTGCGCATTGACCAATGGCGGCGGCTATGCCGAGTACTGCGTCGCGCCCGAAGGACAGGTGTTGCCGATCCCTCATGGCGTATCGATGCTGCAGGCCGCGGCGATTCCCGAAACGTTTTTCACGGTGTGGGCCAACCTCTTTCTGATGGGTCACGCACGGCGTGGCGAAGTGGCCTTGATCCATGGCGGCAGCAGCGGCATCGGCACCACTGCACTGATGCTGTGTCGCGAATTTGGGCTGCGCACGTTCGCCACCGCCGGCGGCATCGAGAAATGCGAAGCCATCCGCGACCTCGGCGGCGAGCCGATCAACTACCGGCAGGAATCGTTCGTCGAAGTGGTGCTCGCGCGCACCGAGGGGCGTGGCGCCGATGTGATTCTGGACATCATGGGCGCCGCCTATTTCGCCGACAACCTGGCTACGCTCGCACGCGACGGACGCTTGTTGCTGATCGGCTTTCTCGGCGGCGGCACCGCCGAACAGGTGAACCTGCACAGCATCATGACCAAGCGCGCCGTGGTCACCGGCTCGGCCATGCGCCCTCGCACGGCACAAGAAAAGGCGGCCATCGCCGCCTCGCTGAAAGAGCATGTGTGGCCGCTGCTGGCGCAAGGCCGCTGTCTGCCGATGATTCACGCCAGCTATCCGCTCGCGCGTGCGGCCGATGCGCACCGCGAAATGGAAAGCAGCCGGCACATCGGCAAGATCGTGCTGGTGATGTAGGCCTCAGTACCCTGCTATCTCTTGCTGACCCAGCGGAAGCGGCGTGTGTCCATGGGTCGCTTCCTGCCATTCGTCCATCTGGCGACGCGCCTCGCGAATCTGCAGCTCGCCGGTCGGATGCCGGCGCAGCTGGGCGCGTAGCAGCTCGATCTCCTGCTGGAGCAACGCGTTCTGCTCGATCAGCTCGTCGCAGGCGCGCGATAGCAAGTCGTTGTCGCGATCCCATTCCATAAAGCACCGCATCGTCATGGGGGTGGGATACAAACGTTGCCTCTGAGCCCGTTAATGCGCCGTGAGACTTTGGCTAAGTCCTTTGCGCGGCCTTGACGGGCCGTGGGCGTAGGCTCGCCGCATGACCCACACGCACGCGCAACTCGAGCAAATGCTGGACGCGTTGGACGAATCCGTCCCGCGTCTGGTGCAGACCAGCCCTGCGCCTGGCGACTTCTGGAACAGCTTCACCAGCCTGGCCCAGGCCATCCAGGATCACGCCCAGCCCGGCGACCGCGCCTGGGTCTGCGACCGGCTCGATGCCATCCAGGTCAAGCATCACCTGGTGCCGCCCGCCGACCAGATCTAGCCGGCCGCGTCGCTCACTGGCAGATCAGCACCGGAGTGTTACAGCAAAGCATCACTTTGTGCGGCACGCTGCCCAGCAGCACGCGCTCCAGGCCCTCGGACCCGCGCGACCTCATCACGATCAGGTCGCAATGATGCTTGGCCGCGGCAGCCACGATCGCCACGTCCGGACGCAGGTCGAACATGTACTCCGTTTCGCAGGGCACGTTCATTGCGCTGGCGCGCTTGGCCACTTCATCGAGATAGGTCTGCGCACGCGTCTTGGCCACTTCGCTGTAACAGCCGCTGTGCTGCAGCAGCTCGGACATGAAGGACACCGTGGACAGCGGCGGCATCACATGCACGGCGAATACCTTCGCCTCCAGCTTGGCCGCCAGCTCGATACCCGTTTCCACCGCCTTCAACGCACGCTCGGAACCGTCCACCGGCAGAAGAATGTTCTTGAACATCACCTGGCCTCCCTTGGATTCCGGGTGCCAGTTTAATCCTGTTGCGTTGGCGAGATGTGCAGGAGCCCGGCGAGTCGTCCGACCGCCAGGCCCCTAGCCCTACCCTGTGGGAGCGCACCCTGTGCGCGACTTCAACCCGCCGCACCCTCCCCTCAAAGACTCATCTTCACATCCGCCACAAACGTCCTCTGCGGAAACGGGTGATACAGGTAGTACTTCTCGTTGGTGAAATTATCGATGCCAAACGACGCCGCCAGATGCTCGTTGATCTGATAGTGCGCGCGCACATCAAACACCGTGAACTTGTCGAACGCGCCAAACACATGCGGCGTGTTGTCGGTGTTGTCCAGCGTGGAGTACTGCTTGCCGCTGTAACGCCCGGCCAGCGTAAACGCCCACTGCGCATCGGGCCGGTACGTCGCCACCGCCGTGGCACGCCAGCGCGGCACGTAGGGCGCATGCTTGCCTTCCGACGTGGTGCCCGTGGCGCTGACAAAACTATCGTTGGACAGCACCGTGGAATCGACAAAGGTCACGCTGCCGGAGAGCTCCAGCCCGCGCACGAGTACATTGTCCTTCTGCGCCACCAGCTCGATGCCGCGATTGCGCAGCTCGCCGACGTTCATCACGTAGCTCACCGGCACTGCGACGTTCGGCAACGTGGAAGTTTGGGACACCAGTGCGTTCCTGGTGTTCTCCTGGAACAGCGACACGCGCAGCAGACCCTGCTCGATCGAGTGTTCCACGGCCAGCTCGCCGCTGCGCGCGGTTTCCGGCTTCAGATCGGGGTTGGGCACGCTGAAGGTGGAGCCCGTGGACACCAGCTGGTACAGCTCGCCCACCGTGGGAAAGCGGATCGCCTTGGCCAGCGAACCTGTGAGACGCCAGCTATCGGCCACGTTCCATTGCAGCGTAGCCTTGGGCGAGAAGCCGTCGGCCTTCTCCACCGGCTGCTGCACCGCCGTCTTGCCGCTGAAGTTGTAGCCGTCGCTGGCCTTCCACCACTCATAGCGACCGCCCAGCGTGAGCATCCAGTCCGGCGCAAAACTCCATTGATCCTGCAGCCACAGCGCCTGCGTCTGCGTCTTGCCGCGGCCCGTCGAATACAGCGTGGTCAGACTGTCCGGGTCCTGCCAGTTGCTCAGATTGGTGGTGGGATTATTCAGCTCGTACTGATCGGCATGCGCGCCGATCGACACCTCGTGCGCACCGCCATATCCCTGCGGACGCCAGATGCCGGTGGCATCTGCCGTGGACCACTGCGTGCCGCCGTAGCTCGCCAGGCGTCCGTTGGTGGTGACTCCCGTGCCGTTGGTGACGCCTGCCGGTTGCCACTGGTTGTCCTTGAGGAAGGCGTAATGCGTGGCCACGAACGAAGCATCGTAGTCGCCCTTGGTATCGGACTTCAGCGACAGACCTTGCATCAGGTGATGCGCACTGAGCTGGTAGAGGTTGCTGGCAAATCCCGCGAACTTGCCGTAGGTCGGATCGCCCGCACCATCCGTCAAATAAGTGTCCGTGTTCGACTGGCCATGATTGCTCCAATAGCCCACCAGGTAACTCAGCTTCCACTGCGGGGTAAGGTCATAGGTCAGCTCGCCGTTGAGGTCGAGCATGCGCGTATGCAGCAGGCCGCCGGCGCCGTAGACATTGGCCACCTGCCCCATCTTGTTCAGCGCGGGAACCGTGCCGCTGGTGCCCGCCGGCGTCGTACCGCCGGTGATGATGGACAGCGGCTGGCTGAAGCTGTTCGTCGCGCTCGCGCCAAAGAACCAGCCGAGCTTGCCGCTATGCCCGCCCGCCGTGAGGCTGGTCTGGCTGGTGCTGAAGTTGTCGTGCGTGCCATACAGGTCGAACGACTGCACCGCCTCGGTCTGCTTGATGGTGACTTCGGTTTTCTCCGGCATGCGCGTGACGATATGCATCACCCCGCCCATCGAATTGCCCGCATACGCCGCCGAGTACGGCCCATACATCATGTCGATGTGGTCGATCGCCTCCGGCGAGGTCATGCCCCAGCGCGGCGCACCGATCGTGTTGTTGTTGGCGATCAGCGCCGAGATCGGAATATCGTCGATATAGACCAGCGTGCGCGCACTGGAATTGACGCCCCAGTTGCGCGTGGCGAGCACCGGCTGGGTGTCGCCGTAGTTGCGCTTGCGGATGAAGATGCTTGGCAGGTATTTCGCGGCGTCCTCCACATCCACCGCATTGATGGTGGCCTCCACGCGCTCCGCCTGCACGGATGCCAGCGTGGCAGGGAAACCGGGCGCGGCCAGCTGCTGTGCGGCGGCAGTCACTTTCACCGGCCCAAGGCTGGTGACGTCCGATTCCGGAATCGGCGCGTCCGGCTGATCGCTGGGGCCGCTCTGCGCCCAGGCGATGGATGAAGCAAGCAACGTGAGCGGCAATCCAAGGGCCGCTCCGCGCAGGAAAGAAAAGCGCATGACAAGACATCCGTTGTGGCCAGCGTCGCGAGGCGACGCATGGCTGGGGCACGGGCAAGCACAGGGACGCAGGCACGTGCACGCGATCCCGCGCGCCTACGCACCATCCCCTGTGTTTGCCGTCGATAGCGGTGGGCGCGCCAGACAGGCGCCCACCATCAAGCCGTCATCCCAGCTGGATGGACGGTGGTCCCCGCGGATGTGCGCTGAGCACGGGCTGCGCGTGCCAGGTGATGCTGGAACGCGCGACAGGCGCGACCGCCGGCAGCGGTGCGGCGAGCAGGAGAGCAACCACCGCACCCGAGAGCAGCGGCGTATGCGCCAGCATCGTGCAGTAGCCGCAATGGTCCAGGTGCTGGGCCGGATCGCCCGGCATGTCCGGCATGCCAGGCATGCCAGGCAGATGAACCATGCCGGGCATATCGTCCATGCCGGGCATCGACGCATGGTCCATGCCGGCGTGGGCAGCCATGTCCGTCGACACCAAGGCCGGAAGCACACGGGAGACCGTGGGAGCAGCCACCAGCAGCCACATGGCGGCGACCGCCAACCATGCCACAAACCGCCGTGATGTCCTGCGCCGAATCAAACTGCTTCCCAACCCTTGAGTAGGCTCCAGAGATGATCGCATTTCGCGACGCCCGTGGCACGCGAAACATGCTGCGGCGTGGCGTCACGTGGCGCTGCGCTTTCGATTCATACCGGTGCCAGAGAGCGTTTATTCCCCACCGCGCGCACCCTACACGCCGCCAGACTCCCCCGACCTCGTGGCCTGCCGTCGCAGTCCTGCGCCGCGTCACTTCCCCCGGCGCGCGCCTCGGCAGCGAACTTCGCCATGTGTCACCTATATCAAACACGTGTCCGCGATGAAGCCCGACAGCCTGCCGTAACCCACTTTGTTACGTTGCCATACGCCGCTACGCGTGGTGCCTGATCGGTAGGCGCGAGCGGCCACGGCAAACCTGCCGCGAGTAACGCGGGTCGCATGGGCTGGCACCCATGACGACCCGCTCACCATCAACAACTAAGACAGGAAGTTGATCATGGCTGCGCCGGATCATACGGCACTCATCCGCTCGTTCTTTGCCATGGATGGCCTCCTCCTACGGCCCCTCCCTCATGCCCCCACGTCGCGTACGCGAGGGGGCCCATGCAGTGCTCACACACCCAGCAAGACGGCATCGCGCAGGTTGCCGATACCCTCGCCGACCTCCTTGCCGATAACGGAACCTGCGTGCACAGGCAGTACCTGGGGATGGCCTATGGAGCCCAGCTGATGGCCGTTTTACCCCGGTCTACGACGATGGCATCGGTGCGGCGATCCACTATTTGTGCCAATACGCAGGGTTGCTCGATCGCACAGTGAAATGAACGCGTCATCCGTCCGCCGAACTTCCCCGCGGCGTACCGAACGCAAAGGCCAGCCGGTCACCACGGATGCTGGCTGACAGTAGCCCCCGATATTCACCGACACGGATGGCTGTAGTCGCCTAGCCACACTGCCGCCGTGTCCGACAGGAAAACTCTTATGTGCCTCACCCAACTGGACCCGCGCCTGGATGTGGATCCCGACACCCCGCTACGCCGCCCCGGCGATGTACTGCTGCACGACTACATGCTCCCGCGCGATCTCAGCGCCGCCCAACTCGGTCGACGCACCGGCGTGCGGGCCAGCCATCTCAAGGGCATCACCCTTGGCACCCGGCGCATCACGCCGGAAATCGCCCTACGACTAGCCTGCGCACTCGAACCCACCGCGTTCTACTGGATGGCCTTGCAGTGGCGCTTCGACCTGGAAAAAACCCAGCAGCAGCTGACCTCGCGACGCGCGAGGCCAAGGGCAGGCAACGAATAGTCCTTACGCCTTGGTTTTGGCGGCTTTCTTCACGGTCTTCTTGGCCGCTGTCCTGGCAACCGTCTTGCGGGCTGTCTTGCCAGCCTTGGTGGCCACTTTTGCAGCCGCCTTGCGCGATGCCGATGCCGGCTTTCTCGCCTTGGACTGGTTATAGGCAATGGCCGCCTTCACCAGTTTCTTCAGGGCGGTCTTGTTGACCTTGTCGCCCTCGAGCAGATCAATCGCACGCCAGGTGCTGCCGCCCAGGCCGTTGTTGAACAGCTGGTCGGGGTCGTCAAGCTTCGCGCCATGCGAGAAGGTGATCTTCACCTTCTCCTTGTGCGCATTGGCCACCGCGATGATGCCGTCGCGATACCAGGTGGGGCTGCCCATCCACTTCCATTCCTCCACGATCTCCTTGTCGGCATCGAGAAAGGCCTTGCGCACGTCGGCCAGCGTCTTGCCACGCCAATCCGTGATGCCTTCGATCAGCGCGTCGATGCGTTCCGATGGATTCATGGCGTCCTCCCGCTCATGGTTGGATGGGCTGCGTTTCAGCGCAGTTGCTGGATACGGATCATGTTGCCGGCGGGATCACGCACCGCACAGTCGCGCACGCCATACGGCTGATCGGTCGGCTCCTGCACGATGTCCGCGTCGCTCGCCTGCAGTTTCTCAAACGTGCCAGCCAGATCCTTGGTGGCCAACAGAATGATGCCGAACGTGCCCTTGGCCATCATCTCGGCAATGGTGCGGCGTTCGTCGTCCGTAATGCCGGGGCTGGCCTCCGGCGGATACAGCACCACGTTGATGCCCGGCTGCCCCGCCGGCCCCACCGTGATCCAGCGCTTGCCGCCGTAACCCACGTCGTTGCGCACCTCGAAGCCCAGCGTGTCGCGATAGAAAGCCAGGGCGGCGTCCGGGTCGTTCTGCGGCAGAAAGCTCGAGTGTATGGAGATATCCATGGCGTTCCTCTCAGTGGTGGTGAAATCCATGGCCTCAGTCTAGATCGGGCTCCGCGGCCGGCGCTTCTCGATTCCTGATCGGCCGCGTCACCTGTTTGGCCACGCACGACGGCATACCTGCCGTGGCCTGAGATTCCTGCCGCTTATAGACACCCGGCGACATGCCCACCAATTCCGTGAACCTCGTGGTGAACGTACCCAAGGACGCGCAACCCACCGTGAAACAAACGTCAGTGACGCTGAGATCCCCACGCCGCAACAACGCCATCGCGCGCTCGATGCGCCGCGTCATCAGATACGCATAAGGCGACTCGCCATAGGCCGCCCGAAACTGCCGGCTCAAATGACCTGCCGACATCTGCACGCCCCGCGCCAAAGCCTCGACATCCAGCGGCTCCGCATACTCGCGATCGATGCGGTCGCGGACGCGGCGCAGGCGGGTCAGGTCGTGGAGGCTGGGGGGAGTGGTGGTCACTCCGGAATCGTGGCACGGGGAGATGGGAGGCTCAAGCCGAGCCAGCTTTCCGCACCACATGGACGACGAGCTCGCGCTGCGACGGGAACGCCGCGCAGGCGCCGAGTTCTCAGACTGAAGCTAACTTCGGCGCCAAAAGAAAAACGCGGGGCGAGCACACTGGCTCAGCCCCGCGCAGGTCTGTCCAACTGCCTGGCCTGACGAATCAGGGCAGCGTCAAGTGAATCGGATTGGACTTCATCGACGCGGACAGCGAGGGAAACGGATCGACGCCGGACATGGTCTTCACGTCGTCCAGCGAAACCACGGCGCAGGTGTAATTGGTGATGTTGGTGCACAGAAACGCGGCCGCGCCCACACCCGGCTCGTACACCGCCTTCCACGTATAGGCCGGCACCGCAACCGCGTCCTTGCCGATCGTCGGGATCGAATCCGTAGCGAACGCCGGACCGGTGACCACGTACACCTCACCCAGCTGGGTCGCGAGATTGCGCACGGAGTCCTCGATCTTCTCCCACTCGCCCGCATTCAGCACGTGCAGCTGCGGCACGACGTTGGCCATCGAGAACGTCCGTCCTCCGACGGGATCGTCGACGGATCGCCGGCCGGGCTCATGTGCCCACGGTCGTAACCGCTGTTCGTATAGTCGGACGACTGCGAGCGATCCGCCGCCGGGATGCCCGTTTCCTGATGCCAGGAACCATCACGACTGATCGAGTTCGCCCCGGCGATCTGGGCCGCCGTCAAATGCTCAGCAGAATACAGCGGACCCTTCGTGACACCCGACGCAAACAACACGTACTCCGTGTGACAAACCTCCGTCGTACGACTCAACAGCGACGCGTCCAACGCAGGCGCCTTGCCCGCGACAAAGAAATTCGGACAAGCCGTACCGGCAAGCGAAGCACCGGACACGAAGAAACAGACTGCAAACAGCCAAGAGCCAAAGCGCGACATGTTGTTCCCCGTAGATGTGTGACCCGGGGAACCTAGTCATGGCTTATGTCAGGTGCGTGACCCTTCTGCAAATGCAGATGGTTTTAGATGATTCTTGTGAATTGGGTCATGTTAAGCGGAGCATCTGCTCCGTTGACTGATCCCGGAACTGAACCCGCTCTTCGCGCGAAAGTCGGGCGCTCATTGCGCCACACACTGAAACCAGATTGCGCCGCCCAACAAAGCGCAACTCGCATAAAAGTTGAGCGAGAATCCAAAGAAGCGGTACATCGGAGAAATCGCGTAACCAGCCACAAAAAGCAGGCGCCCGCCAATAAACAAAGACGCAGCAACCATCAGCAGACCCGCGCGCTGTGGCGGGCAACTACATCCAAATGCCAGCAACGCCATGAAGCCCAGAGACGCCTGCTCCAGGGTGTTCTGAAGTATCGCTTGACGCAATGACGGGCCGGTAGCTTCAGAGCGATAGCCCAAGATGGCATCAGGTGATCCTGCCCGCTCGAACATCACCGCCATGATCGACGCCGCCAGCGGAAGCGCGTAGACCCAGCTTAGTTTCAGCGCAAGCGTCAGCGGAGGCGTGCTTGTGACACCTATCGTTCTCAGTCCAAGCGTACTGGCGGCGAGAATGACAACTAATGCACAAGCGACCTGGACGTGAACAAAACTGCGGTATCCCATTGCGGTTCTCATCTTAGGCACTTCGTTGTCAGATACCCGAGAAGTAGGCTTTGGCTTTTGCACCAAAAAAGATTGCCCGCGCATAAGCGATGATGCCCAAAGCCATCATTGCCTGGCCAATGTAAGCGCCGACCTGTTCCGCGCCTGGGGCGATCTGGAATACTGGATGCGGATCGGGAACGACCAGTACGTATCCCGCGAACGCGCAGAAAACCATGCCGAAGACGATCGAAACAGCACGGCCCCAGCGTGGTCGCTTGAAGCACGCGTAAAGTGTTGCCGAAGCCAGAGCTGCGATGATCAGGGCGCGCACGAAAACGGCCAACCATCCAAGGAGGGAGTCTTGGCTTTGCGTCACCCTTTCAAACGCCAGAGTAAGCCGTATGACGCCGCTTCCTCCTGCGGCAAGCAGAATCAATGCGAGTATCACTGTAACGATGATTACTGCCGGCTTCCTGCGCCCTGACTTCCAGTCGCCATTAGCCTTTCGCTCGGCGACCACCCGAATGAATTCGTCCGGTGTCTTCACAACGCCCTCGTTAGATGATGTGCAAACTACGCGCTTTCAGGATGTCCCTATGGCGCAGAGCCCGGATCCAATAACTTGATCCCCGTAGCAGACAGGTTGTAGATACGCGTCTCCAAATACCTGGAGTTCTTCTCTTCAATGTCGATGACGCCGTCGGCGCCCGACAGGCAGGCCTGCTTTCGCAGTTCGCCTTTTGCCGATGCAAAGTCGGAAGGTGCGAAGAAGGTCTTCTCGAGATGCACATTCAGTTGCGAGATCGCCACGTAGGGCCTGGCTGGATGCTGGTCCTTGAACACCGCGACATCGCAATCAGGCGGCCGGGCGGGGCTGCCTTGGTTCAACGATCGATAGTTTCCCGTCGTCGCCATGCAGCCGCACAGGCCGGATGCGAGGAAGACCATCCACACTAAGTTCTTCATGATCTTCCTCGCACCGTTTCGTCAAATGCGGTTATTGATGCGAGCCGATGCTCTTATCCATCTCGGCAATGATTTCCTTGTCCCAGCTCTTCTGGCCTGCCATGCCGGCAAACGACTTGGCCGTGCTGACCTTCACTGCGGTCTTATCGCTGCCTAGCGACGAGAGCCAGACGCCCGCGGATTCACCACCAGATCATCACCGCCAATAACCAATTCGAAACGGCTGTCGTAGAAATAGCAACAGACCAACTTTCCGCCATGCAGCTGCGGACCGATGGCCAGAAAGCGAGCAAGTATCCCCCGATCGCGATAATGGCGGCCACGACCCCGGTGGCGATCACCTTGCTCAACACCGGGTCCTTCCAGGCAACTTTTAGTCCTTCCATCAACTTCATGCTCGCCCCCTTTCAACGCTGCATCTGGCAGTTTGTCGGAAAGAATACCCGCGCTTCTGCGTCACGGGTAGAACCACGGATACGAAATGCAAGAAACGAAAAAACCCCTTGAAATCAGGGGTTTATTCTTATTACTGGCGGAGAGAGTGGGATTCGAACCCACGGTAGGCTTACACCTACGGCAGTTTTCAAGACTGCTGCCTTAAACCGCTCGGCCATCTCTCCGAATTGTCACTGTGGACGGGTGATCCGTTACAGCGGTGTAGCTTGTGGCCTCTGTTACTACCGAGGCGCTGGATTCCGGCCTACGCCGGAATGACGAGCAAATGCAGGGTCGCCATCCTATCAGGAATGCGGCGCCGCTCCCTGCCCTTTTTTCGACAAGGCAATCATCGCCCACAGCATGATGGCGACTGGAACAGCCGCCCCAAGCAGCGGGAGTAGCAGGATCGGTTGGCGGATCACCATCGGCACCAGCTGCGTCGCCGAGGCGAAGGCGATGATGGCGAAGCGCAGGTTACGGCTGTGGCGGGCGAACCAGAAGGAGCCCACCACCAGCACGGTGGCGATGGCGCTGAGCACCAGGTCCACCGTGGCCATGGGGAACATGGTGACCAGGCCGAGACGGGTGAGCAGCTCGGTCGCCAGGATCACCAGCAAGGTGTAGCTGGCGGCGAGTTCCACTTTGTCCCAGCGCTGGATGCTCATGCGGTGGCCTTAGGCGATCTGCGTGAGGTTGCGCAGGTACGGGCGCAGCATCTCGGGCACGGTGATGGAACCGTCGGCGTTCTGGTAGTTCTCCATCACGGCGACCAGGGTGCGGCCCACGGCGAGGCCGGAACCGTTGAGGGTGTGCACCAGTTCGGGCTTGCCGGTGGCCGGGTTGCGCCAGCGGGCCTGCATGCGGCGGGCCTGGAAGTCGCCACAGTTGGAGCACGAGGAGATTTCGCGGTAGGTGTTCTGGCTGGGCAGCCACACTTCCATGTCGTAGGTCTTGATGGCCGAGAAGCCCATGTCGCCGGTGCACAGCAGCACCTTGCGGTACGGCAGGTTCAGCAGCTGCAGCACTTTCTCCGCGTGGCCGACCATTTCTTCGAGCTGGGCGTGCGAGTGTTCGGGCACGGCGATCTGTACCATTTCGACTTTCTCGAACTGGTGCTGGCGGATCATGCCGCGCGTGTCGCGGCCGTAGCTGCCCGCTTCGGCGCGGAAGCACATGGAGTGCGCGGTGAGGCGCATCGGCAGTGCGTCCGCTTCGATGATGCTGTCGGCGACGAGGTTGGTCAGCGCCACTTCGGCGGTAGGGATGAGGTAGCGCTTGCTCTCGTTGACCTCGGTGGAGAACAGGTCGTCCTCGAACTTCGGCAGCTGGCCGGTGCCCTTCATGGTGTCGGCGTTGACGATCAGCGGCACGTTGCATTCGAGGTAGCCGTGCTCGCCGGTCTGCAGGTCGAGCATGAACTGGGCGAGTGCGCGATGCAGGTGGGCGAGCTGGCCGCGCAGCACGGTGAAGCGCGCGCCGGACAGCTTGGCGCCGGCGTCGGCATCGAGCCAGCCGTGGCGGGCGCCGAGGTCGACGTGATCCTTMACCGGGAAATCGAACGTGCGCGGCGTGCCCCAGCGCAGCTGTTCGGCATTCTGGGTTTCGTCGTTGCCCAGCGGCACGGACTCGTGCGGGATATTGGGGATGCCGAGCGCAATATCGGCCAGCTTGGCCTGCACGTCGGTCAGGGCGTGCTCGTTGGCCTTGAGCTTGTCGCCGATGCCGGCGACTTCGGCCATCAGCGGGGCGACGTCTTCACCCCTGGCCTTGGCCTGGCCGATCGCCTTGGACCGCGTATTGCGCAGGTTCTGCAGCTCCTGCGTCTCGGTGGACAACTGCTTGCGCTGGCTCTCCAGCGCCTCGATGGCGGCCACGTCGAGTTCGTAGCCACGGGTGTCCTTGAGGCGCGCGGCGGTTTCGGCCAGGCGCGAACGCAGCAGTGCGGGGTCCAGCATGATCAATCCAGATGTGGGGCTTGGAACCTTGGATTATCGCTGGGGGGCGTGTTGGGGGGCAATGTTGGGGTTTTGGGGTGGCCGAAGCCCCGGAAGGTCGGATTGGGGCGTCTGCGGGCAAGGTTGGGTTTGGCGGTGGGTGTGGGTCGCGCACAGGGTGCGCTCCTACAAGGGAACGGAACCTCTGTAGGAGCGCACTTGTGCGCGACCGGGGCGCCGATCAGTGCGCCGGGCCATCACCGGGCGGGTCGCGCACAAGTGCGCTCCTACAAGGGAGCGGGGTCCCTGTGCGACAGGGACCTCGACTAATGCATTAAGGGAACAGGCCCTGTGCGCGACCAGCGCTACGGATCAGTGCACCCTTCGCCCATTCCGCCCCAGCCACCACGCCATCACGGCGCCGGCGAGGAGCCAGCCGACGACTTGTTCGATCAGGGCGGCCAGGGTGAAGTTGGTGGGGAAGCGGTACCAGTTCCAGTACGGCACCAGGGTGCTCAGCCAGGCGAACACGGAGGCTGCCAGGGCGATGCTCAGGCGGGTCATGAAGCTGAAGGCGGCCAGGCCCATCACGAAGGCCAGTGCGAGCGCAGACAAGGTGTCCGACGCCCATTGCCGCGGCAGCTGGCCGCTCATGTCGGAGAGGTCTTCGCCCTGGGGCATGTAGACGATGAAGGCATACGGCGCTGTCTTGGTCTTGGCCGAATAGGCCTCCATCACGGCCTTGTCGTGCATCTTGGCCGGGTCGACCGAGGGAACGATGTAGACGCCGGTCTGATCGCCCAATCCGGGCCGCAGGCTGGCTAAGACCGTGTCTTCGGCCACCGGCTGATGCATGCCGACATCGCCCAACCCCAGCGCCATATGTGCCACGGCGCCCCAGATAAACATCACGATCCCGCCCATCAGTGCTGCTACCAGTACTCGCATGGCTCGCTCTCCCTCGATACCTACGGTGCGGCGAATCTATGCCCGCCGTGCGGGGCGCCGCAAGGTCGGTCGCAGCAGTGACGGCGACGGCATCAGCCGGTGCGGGAGACGCCGACCGGCAGCGCGCCCAGGCGATGCATCTCCGGCTCGTCCCATAGCGAGGGATCATCCAGGCAGGCCAAGGCAAAGGCGTGCGCGTCCTCGCCCCAGAACAGACGGCCATCCAGCGACAGCGTGGGCACGCCGAACACGCCCTCGGCCATGGCCTCGTCGAAATTGGCGCGCAGCTGCGCCTTTACGGCGGGATCGGCAATTGCGGTGGTTGGATCGGCGATGCCCAGGCGAGCGGCCACGGGCGCCAGTGCGGCGATGCTGTCGCCCGCATTTCCCTGGGCCCAGATCCAGTCGAAGATTGCATCCGTCGCCGCCACCGTGCTGCCGGCCGCGATGCACAGCCGAAGCGCAGCCAACGGATTGAACGGATGCGCGGGCGGAAACCGCAGTGGCTGGCCGTTCTGACGTGCGCGCCACAGCGCATGGCGATAGGTGAATTCACGCTTGCCCGGGATTTCCGCCGGACCTTTCTGGCCGTGCCGTTCCAGCACGCCGGCGAACACGATGGGGCGCAACGTTACCGGCCGAGACGCCGCCAGCAGTTTCACCTTGGGCCACTGCAACCAGGCAAACGGGGAGATGAAGTCGAAATACCAGGTGATGGACATGATTCAACTCCGCGTGCCGAGGGGTGGTTTATTCGCCGCGCGCCTTGCGTCGCGCTTCGCGCAAGCTGAGCAGCTTCTCGCGCAGCTTCACTTCCAGACCGCGATCGACCGGCTCGTAGAACACGGTGCCGTCCAGCGCATCGGGCAGGCATTGCTGATCGAGCGCGACGCCGCCTTCGCTGTCGTGGTCGTACTGATAGCCCTGCCCGTAGCCCAGGCCTTTCATCAGCTTGGTGGGTGCATTGCGCAGATGCATCGGCACGTCGAGCGTGCCGGTCTGCTGCACCACGGCGCGGGCGGCGTTGTAGGCCTTGTAGGCGGCGTTGCTCTTGGGCGCGATGGCCAGCCAGATGGCGAGCTGCGCCAGACCCAGCTCGCCTTCGGGACTGCCGAGGCGCTCATAGGTGTCCCACGCATCCAGCGCCATGCGCCAGGCGCGCGGTTCGGCGAGGCCGACGTCTTCCACGGCCATGCGCGTCATGCGGCGCGCGAGGTAAAGCGGATCGACGCCGCCATCGAGCATGCGCGTCAGCCAGTACACGGCCGCATCCGGATCGGACGAGCGCACCGATTTGTGCAGCGCCGAGATCTGGTCGTAGAACTGCTCGCCGCCCTTGTCAAAGCGGCGCGTGCGATCGGCCAGCACCTGGGTGAGCGTGGTGTCGTCGATGCGATGGTCTTCGGCGAGTTCCGACGCAATTTCCAGCAGCGTGAGCGCGCGGCGCACGTCGCCATCGGCCGCCTGGGCGATCAGCTTAAGCGATTCGTCGGCGACATCGAGCTGCATGCTGCCCAGGCCGCGCTCGTTGTCTTCGAGTGAGCGCTTGAGCGCCATCACGATGTCGTCCACCGTGACGGCTTCCAGCACGTGCACGCGGCAGCGCGACAGCAAGGCGGAGTTGAGTTCGAACGAGGGGTTTTCGGTGGTGGCGCCGACGAAGATGATCACGCCGCGTTCGATATGCGGCAGGAAGGCATCCTGCTGGGCCTTGTTGAAGCGGTGCACCTCGTCCACGAACAACACCGTGCGACGACCCTGCGCAAAATTCACCTCGGCCTCGGCCAGCGCCTTGCGTACATCGGGCAGGCCCGACATCACGGCGGAGATGGCGCGGAAATCCGCATCGGCGTAGCGCGCCACCAGCAAGGCCAGCGTGGTCTTGCCGCAACCGGGTGGGCCCCACAGGATCATCGAATGGACGCGGCCGGCTTCCAGCGCACGGCGCAGCGCCTTGCCGGGAGCCAGCACGCGTTGCTGGCCCACGATTTCATCCAGGGTGCGGGGCCGCATGCGTTCGGCCAGGGGTTTGAGATCGTCGGGCTCGGCAAACAGGCCCGGCGCATCGAACATATCGCTGCGTGACATGCCGGGCATTCTAGGACATCGGGCCATGGGGGCGGCATGCCCCCCGCCCGCATCAGGATTTCGGCGCGTCCTCGCGGCCCTGGCGCAGCAGGCTGAAGGCCATGCCTGCCACCACCAGCGCGCCCAGCGTCAGGACTACCCACAGCAAGGGCTTGGTCCAGTCGTAAGGGACCTTCGGCGCGTTCAGGGCTGAAGGGCCGGCCTCGTCCATGCGCGGCCCCAGTTGTGCAACGGGCGGCTGCCATTCCTCGCCGCGTTGGCTGCGCAAGCG
This sequence comes from Dyella sp. 01N448, assembly GCF_056399225.1. Taxonomy (NCBI): domain Bacteria; kingdom Pseudomonadati; phylum Pseudomonadota; class Gammaproteobacteria; order Lysobacterales; family Rhodanobacteraceae; genus Dyella; species Dyella sp. 01N448. The sequence goes on from NZ_JBFTQX010000005.1 coordinate 306,011, forward strand.
GCTCAAGGCCTCACCCACCGGATAGTCGCCACGTCGCGCTGCGTAGCTGCCGGCCAGCAATCGATAGGGCGCGCTGCCTTCGGGAAGCCATACGTATTGCGCAGGCAACCAGCCCACGCGCACCGCGGGCGCGCCAGCGAGCGGCGTGTCGCTGTGCACGCGCAGCTGCTTCACGTTGCGCTCGCCGATGGTGGCCGTGACCTCGCCACTCTTGCCGCCAGCGCGAACCAGATCGAGTGCCGCCACTTCCATCCACGGGGACGCGCCGGCGCCCTGCACCAGCACATGCACGCGGGCGGCGTTGTTGGCTGCAGGCAACGCAACGACTACCGACTCCACCGGTAGCGCCGCAGGCAACGCGTAGTCGTAGTCGGCCGCGCCCTGCCCGCTTGCCTTGGCCACCAGCCACTGCAATTTCGACGCGCGCTCGGCGGCGACGTCAGTGATGCTGCCGGACAGCTTGGCGATGGGCGCGTGGCCTGCGCTCCAATCCACCTGGCCGTCAGCAAGGCGCACGCGAAAATAGCGATACGCATCGCTGCTTGCCACCTCTGCCGCCAGCTGCTCGACTTCATCCTGCTCGCCGTGCACGCGGGTCAGGCTGAGGTCCGACGCGAGCAGGTTCCACTGCCGCAGATCGTTGCTGCCTTCCACCGTCAGATGAAGCTGGAAATCCTCGCTCAGCGAGGCCGGATCAAGCGCGAGCTGATCAAGGCTGATCGTGCGGCCCGCGTCGATCAACCATGCATCCGGATGTTGCACCGGAGCGGCGCGATCGGTCTGACTGATGACGATGCCGCCATCGGTATTGCGCTCCACTTTGACGCTATCGGCCAAGGCGGCTGACACCGGCAACGGCAGCAGCCGCGCCATCGCCTCGAAGGGACGACTGATGGGTGGCGAGGGCGGCAGCGGCGCGAACGGCACCGGCCGGCCGAGTGCGTTGACCACGATCAGATCGTGCAGATCGGCATTGGGATTGACGGAGGCATACACCTCCGGCGTGAGTGTCACCCGATAGGCCTCGCCCGGTGCTTTCGTATCCAGCGCAAACGCATAGGCGTAATCCACATTGCTGTCTGCCCGGGCCGCCGCCACGGGCAACATCAGGGCGAGTGCGATCCAACGCATATCAAGGCGCATGCCCGGTCTCCTCCATCGACGATGAGCGGCGCGGCGGAGCCGGCGCCAGGTATCCAATCACGCTGCACAACAGGCCGAAGGCGATAAACGAACCGATGCCGAACAGATTGCCCAGCTGACGACGGTCGATAAGGATCAGCTTGGCCAGCACGACGCCCATGAGCACCGCACCCGCCAGCCAGAACAGCCGATGGCCATGCCGCGAACCCCACACCCAGGCAAACAGGCCCAACACGCTCCATACCAAGGTGAGCGCCATCTGGGTGACGCTCGAATCGACCAGCTCCCCACCCCATGGCACGCCGCCCAGTTGATGGACTGCACGCAAGGTGAAGCTGGTAGCGAGTGCCAGCACGATGCCGCCCAGCACGGGACCGCGACTGCGCTGCAACAGTGCAGGCAGCGAAGGCTCGGTCAGCCACGCTGCATAAGCGAAAGCGATCAACAGCAGCAGCATCTCCAGCGGATTGACCAGCGGCACGTAGTGCAAGGGTGTTGCGTCGCCTGCATGGAACAAGGCCACGCAACCGACCAATCCAAGTATCGCGAGCAGCGAATACTTCAGCGGCGCCAGCCACAAGGGCATGACGCTTTCCATGGGCGCGGCGATCAGGCGGGGCCGCGCGTGCGACACCGCAAACGCAATGAGCAACGGCGCAAAACTCAGCAGCATCACCCAGCTATCGGACAACCAGCGCAGCCGATCCACGGCCACCGCCACGCCCACCGCTGCCAGCAGGATCCATCGCCATAGCCACAGCCCGTGCGCCGTCGCGCCTGCCCATGAGGTGTCGCGCAAGTTGAGCAACGTGCGCCAACCAAGGATGGCTGCGAACAGCACGGAGAGCAGATTCCAGCCGCGCCATGGCTGCTGGTGAAAGCCGGCGGCCATCAGAATGAGCAGCAGCATGGCGGCCATGAAGGCCACTGGCGTCCATACCAGTGCCGCGCCGAGTTCCGCCGTAGAGCGATAGCGCGCCGCTTCGGCAACTGCCCATGCTGTGAATGCGAGCCACGCCAGCCACGCCGCAAACAAATCTGTATCCGGCACGAAATGCTTGATCTCCTGCGCACTGGCGACCAGCCACCAAAGCAGCGCCCAGGCAAACATCACCAACGAGAACACGCGATACAGCACGCGCCCCGCACTCCATCGCGACAACAGACCGCTGCTGGCGAAGCCCGCGAGCACGATCATCAGCGCACTGATGAATTCGCGATTGAGCACCGGCAACGCGCCATAGCCGCCATGCATAAACTTGTCGATCAGCAAGGCAAACCCGGCGAACAGTTGCAGCGCGACGCCGCTCCACGTGGCCAGCCATCGCTGCTGACGCAAGCCCAGCCAGATCAGGCCAGCACCTTCGAGCGCGAAGATGCTGCCAGTCACATCGGCGCGCAGTGCGAGCGGCACGGTTAGCGTGGCAAGTGCCACCGCCAGCACCGCCCAGGTATCGCGCAGCAGACGCATGGCCGGCTGGCGACGCGAGACATAGGCCACGCCCAGGTAAATCACTGCTGCCACCAGCGTGGACATTGCCAGCGCCTTGCCATCCCAATGCAACAGCGCGCCTTGCAGCAACAGGCTGATCAGCGGATTGCCGAACATCAGGCAGCCATCGATCACCAGGCGCCGATCCACCGGCGCGCGCATCACGTGCAGCCAGGGGATGACCAGATAGAACAGGAAATTCAGCACCAGGAACGGTTCGGTGCTGGCAAACAGCGCGGGCTCGTAGCGAAGCACACCCCAGGCCGTGCCTACGCCGAAAGTTGCGATAAAACCCAGCAGGTTCAGCACGCGCCACGAGCGCTTCCACGCGATGCCCAGGATGGCGAGGTTGAGCACGGCGTAGTAACTGAACAAGGCCACGTGGCTGCCGTTGCCGGTGGACACCAGGATGGGCGCCGCAAAACCTGCTACAAGACCAAGCACCGCGAGCGCCAGCGCATCCTGGACCACAGCGAGCACGCCAATGCCGGCGACCAACACCACCAGCAAGGCGAACGCGGCGCCCGCAGGCAGCAGGTCGCAGAGACGGAACGCGGCAAACACCGTCATCACCAGCACGCCGATCGCCCCGCCCTGCACCGATAGTGCGAAGACACGCTGGCTCTCGCGCTTCTTCCAGCCAAAGGCGAGTCCCGCCACGGCGGCCAAGGCCACCATCGCTACGCGCAAACCGATCGGCACGCGCAGCATGCCTGCATCCGCGGCGTACTTGAGCAAGGCCGCCACGCCGGCGAACAACACCAGCATGCCGATCTTCACCGGCACATTGCCTTCGGTGAACCAGCGCCACACGCGGCTGGTCAGGCGGTCCAAGGCAGACGGCGTCGACGGAGCGCGAGGCGTCTCGTCAGCCGCAGGCCATGCGGCAGGTCCCACGGGCGCAGGGGCCGCTGCTGTTGGAACCGGCGGAGGCGCGGCAGCTACAGGGGGCGTCGCCGGCGGCTCTTGCACTGCCTCGCGCGCCTCCTGGGCAGTCATCCACGGTCGCTCAGCGGCAACCGTCGTCGAGGGCCTGGCTTCGTTGAGTTGCGCACGCAGGCTTTTCAGCTCGCGGGACAACTGCAGCTGCCTGCCCCAGATCAATCCCACGGCCGCGCCGCCAACGATGCCCGCAAGGCCGCCTTCGGAGGCCAGCCCGCCCAGCACTGCACCTATCACTATCCATAGAAAAACCATGACCATCCATCTCCAGCCACGCCGGGTTGTCATGGCGTCAGTGTGACACGGACGGCGCTGCCGCCGCCGTGTCACCCATGGCGGCGGGAACAGTCCTAGGAAGAGCTGCGGCGCGCCTGCGCCCGTTGCTCCATCCAGTCGTAAAGCACGGGTAACAACAGCAGGGTCAGCAGGGTCGAGGTGATCAGCCCGCCCACCACCACCGTTGCCAGCGGCCGCTGCGTTTCCGCGCCCACGCCGCTGGAAAGCAGCATGGGCACGAGGCCAAGGATCGCCACGCTGGCCGTCATCAGCACCGGCCGCAGACGCAGTGCCGTGCCGCGCAGCACGGCCTCACGCACACCCATGCCCTTGACGCGCTGCTCATTGAGAAAGCTCACCAGCACGATGCCGTTCAACATCGCCACGCCGAACACGGCGATAAAGCCGATCGCTGAAGGCACCGAGAGGTATTGCCCGGTGATCGCCAGCGCCACGATGCCGCCGATGGTGGCGAACGGCACGTTGGCGAGGATAAGCGCCGCGTACTTCATCGAGTTGAAGGCCGTGTAGAGCAAGATAAAGATGAAGAAGATCGTGGCCGGCACGATCAGCGACAACCGCTTCAAGGCGCGCTGCTGATTCTCGAACGCACCGCCCCATTCGGTGTAATAGCCCGTCGGCAGTTTCACTTTCTGTGCTAGCGCGGCGTTCGCCTCCTGTACGAAGCCGTCGATATCGCGACCGCGCACATCCATCTGGATCACCGCATAGCGTTGCAGTTGCTCGCGCCGGATAAAGGAATAACCCTCTGCCTCGGTGACCTCGGCGACCTGTGACAACTGCACGATGGCGCCACCAGGTGCCTGGATCGGAATGCGCTGGATCGCCTGCAGCGAGCGCTTGTCGCTGTCGTTCAACCGCACGGCGATGTCGAACCGCTTCACGCCATCGATCAGCGTACTTACCGGCTCGCCACCGATGCCGTTGCGAACCACGGCGAGCACGTCGTCGGCGTTGAGGCCGTAACGCGCGAGCGCATCGCGATCCACGCTGACGCGTATCTGCGGCTTGCCCATATTGGGCTCCAGGGCCAGGTCGGCTACGCCCGGCACGCCGCCCAGCACATCCTTGATTCGGGCGCTCAGGCGATCGAGTTCGCCCAAGTCTTCCCCGTAGAGCTTCAATGCCAGCGTGGCGCGCACGCCGGAGATCAGCTCCTCGATACGCATCTGGATGGGTTGGGTGTAACTCACCACGGCCGTCGGCAATGCGGCTGAAAGTTCACGCTGCATATCCGCCTCGATGCTTTCCAGCGTCTGTCCCTTGCGCCATTGATCGCGCGGCTTGAGCGGCGTGTAGACCTCCATGTAGTTCACGTCCGCCGTCTCGCCCTTCTCCGCGCGACCGATCATCGCGAGCGTGGTCTCGACCTCGGGAAACGATGCCTCAATGCGCGCGGCCACCTGGCGCGAGAGGTCGATGGATTCATCCAGCGACGCGGAAGGAATGGAGGTGATGCGCCACATGATCGCGCCCTCCTTCAGGTTCGGCATGAACTCCTTGCCGAGGAAGGGAAACAACGCGAGGCTGCCCAATAACGCACCGCCGGCCATGCCCAGCACCCAGCGACGCCGACGCAGCGCCCATGCCAGCACGACGCCGTAGTGTTTCTTCAGGAAGGCCACGAGGCGCGTGTCGCGCTCGTCCTTGGGCTTGAGCGCCAGCGCAGCGAGTACCGGAACAAGGGTCAGGGCCAGCACCAGCGAACCGGCCATGGCGAAGCTGATGTTGAAAGCCATCGGCTTGAACATCTTGCCTTCCAGCCCCTGCAGACTGAACAGCGGCAGGAACACCACGATGATGATGACAATGGCGAACGCGATCGGACTCGCCACTTCCTTCGCCGCAGCAAGCACGGCGGCACTGCGGTCCACAGGCAAGCCATGCGCCTTGCGCTCGGCCATGAGGCGGAAGGCGTTTTCCACCATCACCACCGCGCCATCGACCATCATGCCGATGCCGATGGCCAGCCCCGCCAGCGACATCAGGTTGGCCGATAGACCCGCCTGCTCCATGCAGATGAAGGCGATCAGCATGGCCAGCGGCAAGGTGACGACCACCACCAGTGCGCTGCGCAACTCGCCAAGAAACAAGAACAACACGATCGCTACCAGGATCGATCCCTCCACCAGCGCGCGCACCGCCGTACCCACGGCCTTGTTCACCAGGTCGGTACGCTCGTAGACCGGCTTGACCACCACGCCGGCGGGCAAGGCTTGCTGCACCGTGGCGAGCTTGCCCTTCACGGCATCCACCACGCTCTTGGCGTTTTCGCCGATGCGCGAGAGCGCCTGCCCCATCACCACTTCCTTGCCGTCGCGCGTCACGGCGCCGGTGCGCGGCGCGCCGGCCTCGTCCACTGTGGCCACGTCGCGCACGTAGACAGGTGTGCCGTCTTCGGTCTTGAGCACGATCTGCTCGATGTCACGCGCGCTCTGCACCAGCCCCAGGCCGCGAACGAGATACTGCTCTCGACCGACATCGACGAAGTTGCCGCCGACCTGCGCATTGTTCGCCTGGAGGGCCTCGATCACGTGCTTGAAGCCCAGGCCGTGCGCAATCAGCTTCATCGGGTCGATGCGCACCTGATACTGCTTCTGCTGCCCGCCCCACGACGTCACATCGTCGACGCCAGCCGCAGTGCGAAGCATCAGGCGAATGCTCCAGTCCTGCAGCGTGCGCAGGTCGCTGTCGCTGGGTGATCCCTTCAGGGTTTCGTCGGCACGCTCCACGGTGTACCAGAACACCTGGCCGAGGCCTGAGGTATTGGGGCCCATTTCCGGCTTGCCGTAGCCCGCGGGCAAGCGGTCGCCCACCTGCTGAAGACGCTCATTGACGAGCTGGCGGGCGAAGTAGATGTCCATATCGTCCTTGAAATACACGGAGACATAGGACAGCCCGAACAGACTGACCGAGCGTACCTCGTCCACTTTTGGAAGACCGGCGAGCGCGGATTCCACCGGCGTGGTGAGCAGCGACTCCACATCTTCCGCGGCCAGTCCAGGGGCCTCGGTGTACACGTTGACCTGCACCGGCGTGACATCGGGAAAGGCATCGATGGGCAGCTTGCGCAGCGCCTGATAGCCGAGCGCAGCAATCACTGCGAAAGCGATCAGCACCAGCAGCTTGTAGCGTAAAGAGAGTTCGACGAGACGCGCGAGCATCAGTCTTCTCCCAGCTGCGAGCGAAGCAGGCGCGCCTTGAGCGCGAACGCGCCCTTGCTGACGTAGGACGCGCCGGGCTTGAGGCCTTGGCGTATCTCCACCCAGCCGTCACGGTTTTCGCCTGTCTGCACGGCTACCGGCTCGAACGCCTGGCCGCTGGCGACGACGAAGACAGTGGACTGGTTCTGCAACAGCACCACGGCTTCGGCGGGCACCGCGAGTGCGCTGCGTCCAGACACGGCAACGCGAGCATCGACGAGCTCCCCCGGGTGGAGCAGGTCGCGGCTGTTGTCCACGGCAATGCGCACGGCTACCGTGCGGGTCTTTTCATCCGTCTGGTGCGAACGCTGTACGACCTTGCCGGGCAGGCTTTGCTGGTGAATGAGGATGCGTGCCGCGGCGCCTGTGGCCACGCGCTCCGCTTCGAACGGCGGCATCTGCGCCTCGACCCATACCGAGTCCTCTTTCACCACGGTGAACAACGCGCGCCCCGCATCGACGCGCTCACCCACGAGGAACTGGTCAGTAGTGATGCGTCCATCCGTCGGCGAGAGCAAGGCATAACTCCCGTCAGCCTTGGCCGAGCCGGCGCGCAGTACGCCCTGGATTTGCGCATCGGACAGACCGTAGGCGCGCAAGCGAGCGCGCGCCTGGTCGCGCTGCACTTGCACTTCCGTGTAGCGGCGGGCGGAGACAGCTTGCGGACCCAGCGCGGAGACGCGGCGCCATTCCTGCTCGGCGACGATGAGCGCCCCCTGGGTTTCCGCAACCTGCACGCTCGACAAGGTGACCAGCGGCTGCCCCGCCTTCACCACATCGCCCAGCTTCACCTGGCGCGACAGCACCATCGATTCGATGCGCGGCGACACCAGTACAGTCGAATACGCATCGACCTTCACTTCGCCAGGCGCCTTGATTTCTTCAGCGAGGTCGCGCGAAGCGAGTCTGGACACGACGATGCCGGCGTCCTGCACGGCGCGGGCATCCAGCGTCAGTGGATTGGCCGCCTGCTGCGCGAAGACCGCGCCCGTCGCAAGCGAAAACAGCAGCGCGCAGGAGGCGCGTCGGAAAAGATGATTCATGGGGATACATCCTGTGTGCGGCCATCCAGCCAGTCGGTCAGGCGACCGGCGGCGACGAGGTAGTCGAACCAGGCCTGCCAGGCCTGGCTTTCCAGTGCGAGCGCGGACAGCGCGGTGTCGAGACTTTGCTTCAGCTGGACGAGGTAATCGGAGGTGCTGATCTCGCCGGCTCGCCAGAGCTTTTCGAGCAGCGCGGTGCGATCGTCGAAGGCGGCGGCGCGTCCCTGCCGAAAGGCCTGGCCAGCAGCGAGCAAGGCGTCGTAACGCGATTGCGCTTCACGCAGCGAAGCGCGACTCGCCAGTTGCTGCGAGCGCGTCAAGGCGGCAGCCGCCCCGGCTTCCGCGAGTGCGGCGTCGATTTCCGCGCGTCCGTTGTTGAGCACCGGCAAGGGAATGGACACGCTGACGCCGATCACTTGGTCGGTCCTCACGCCTGTGTACACGCGTCCACCGGTCAGGCTGATGGTGGGATCGGGCATACGCGCACGCCGCGCCACGTCGATGCCCGCCTGAGCGACCTCCTCATCGGCGCGCAGCTTCACCAACTCCGGCCGCTGCTCGATGGGAATCGGCAAGATGCTGTTCGAAGCCGGCGGCAGACCTGCAGGCAGCGGCGGCTTCGTCACAGCCTCGCCGGCGACCGTCTCGAGCGCGGCCACCGCCGCCGCCTCGGCGCCCGCCAGCGACGCCTGCTGGATCTGCGATTCACCCAGGGCCAGGGCGGCCAGATCGCGTTCGGGACTGCTGATATCGCCGACACCGAGGCGGTCGGCGGCGAGCGCATCGAATCGCCGCATCAAGCTCACCCGACGCTCGCCGAGCTCGCGCTGGCGAGCAGCCAGGGCAGCGGCAGACCAGGCTTTCAGCCAACGCGAGGCGATGTCCCGCCGCAGCACTTCATAGGACGCCTCGCGGCTGCGCCACTGGGCCTGCGCCTGCGAAGTACGGGCGCGGCGCTTGCCTGACATATCCAGCGGCAGCGATAGCCCCGCCGTGCGCCGATTGACGTCGGCGTTCTCGGCATCGAGCGACAGCGAGGGGTTATAGACAGGCTGGGCCGCCGCGCGTACCCGCGCCTGGGCCGCCTCCAGCTCGGCGCGAGCCGCCTGGATGTCGGGGTTGGCAGCCCATACGAGCTGCACCGCGCCACCGATGGGCGATGCGGCAGGAAGCGGTCGCTCACCTTTGATCGGCACCGCCGCCGCGTTGGCGACAGAAAACAAACAGGCAGCCCCGAACAGGGCCGCACGTAAAACGGACATGAAACCATCTCCTGACAACGATCACGAGGAATGCGCCCGGGAGGGCGCAACACAGGCGTTCGAGGTCAGGCGATAGGTGGTCGCAACAGGGAGCCCGCGACGGCGGGCACGCGTCCGGCGTGTGCGGATGAAACGAGGAATGGCGCCTCGGGCGCGTTCACGGTCAGCATCACCAGGCTAGGCAAGCCGGCGGCATGGGGACAGGCGCAATGACAGGAAGCGCCTTCGCCAAGCAGGCATTCGCCATCACCCGCAGGCACAGGTGCAGCAACCACCATGGCCGCCGACGCAATGGCGTAGCCACGCCCCGGGCTGGCATCACGCTCACCGCCATCGGCCAGGCATACGGACCCGCTGACCAGCTTGATCAGCAGCACAGCCACCACCAACGCCCACAAGCCGCGATGGCGGCGCAGGCGAAGAAGCAATGGCAGGGACCGGGATGACATCTTCGGGATCCTAGACGGCGAGCCGCCTGTTAGACAATTTCATCGGCCATCCCCTGCCTGTCATATCGGCTTTCGCGCAAACCATGTCGGAAATACCCGGGCTCCACCGCTACGGCGCCTGTCGCCATGGCTATGATGTGCCCCACACGACGGGACGGAGTCGGCACGTGGCGCAAGGGATGGGGCGGGCGAGCAAGCAGGACGTCGGGCTGAGCACGTGGCTGCCCGCGGCCTGGCGCGGCAAGCCGCTGCGCGCGTTTGCCCTGCTTTGCCTGCTGATCCTTCCGTCGCTGGGAATGGCACGCGACAGCGACCCCTGGGCGCCGTTCGACATCCCCTGGTTCGATCGTTTGGGGGTAAGTGACGGCCTGCCGCATTCGATCACCACCACGGTCGAACAGGACAAGCGCGGCCTGATCTGGATCGGCACGTTGTCCGGCCTGGTGCGCTACGACGGTTACCGCATGCAGGTGTTCACCGGCAATGGCGGCAGCAAGACCGATATTCCGGACGCGTATGTGCGCTGTCTGCTCACCCTGCCCGACGGCAGCCTGCTGGTGGGTACCAATGCCGGCGGCCTGAGCCGCTTCAATCCGCTCGACAACACCTTTCACACCTACCCCGTGGGCAAGGGCGGCACCAGCGACCGCAAGATCTACGCGATGTCGCCCGATGGCCAGCGCGGCATCTGGATCGTGACGGAGCGCGGCATCGATTACCTGGACCTGCGCAGCAACCGCATCAGTCCGATCCCGCTGGGCGATGGCATGGCCCAACGCAGCTTCAGCGTGCTACAGGATCGTGCCGGCAACCTGTGGGTCGGCAACACCAATGGACTGTTCGTCCGGCGCACCGGAGAAACGGCGTTCAAACGCCCTGATCGACCGGCGGACGGCAGCGGCATCGACGTGGTGTTGAACGACGGCATCTGGGCGCTGCTGGAGGACCGCGAGGGACGACTGTGGGTCGGCAGCACGCAGTCGGGCGCGGTGTATCGCGATGAAACCGGCCAATGGCATGCGATACCCGGCTTCAGCGGCTATCAACACGATCGTTCGCGCCGCCCGACCGTGCGCGCCTTCACCGAGTTGGCGGGCGACGTGATGTGGATGGCCACCGATGGTGGCGGCGTGCTGTCGTACGACGTCGCCACGCATAGCCTGCACGCGGTCGCGCACGACACCGCGATGCCTTCCTCGTTGCCCGGCGATTCCGTGCGCGGACTGCTACAGGACAGCACCGGCAACGTATGGGTAGCGACCGATCTGGGCGTGGCGCGCTACGACCCCAACGCCCGCAAGGCTTTCGCCCTGCTGCCCTCGACCAGCGACCACCGCTCGCTGGCCAACACCAACGTGCGCGGTATTTTTGTCGACAGCCGGCAGCGCGTCTGGCTGGGCATGAGCGCGGGGCGCGTGGACGTGATCGATCTGTCCGGCGCCAGCATTCGTCATCTCGAACTGGGCGGCGTACAGACGCGCCGCGATGTGCAGGCGTTTGCCGAAATGCCCGATGGCACTATCTGGGTGGGCACCCAGGGCCTGGCGCGTGTCGATCCCAACACGCTGGCCATCGTCGGCTCGGCCGTGCCCGAGCTGGACGACAAACCCGTGCTGCATCTGCTGCCGGATGGCCAGCGGCTGCTGATCGCCACGTACGATGGCGTTTATCGTTACGACACGCGAACGCACGCGCTCACGCATTTCAGCCACGACGCGAACGACCCGACCAGCCTGGCCAGCGACACGGTGCGACGCATCGCACGCATCGGCGCCGACCTTTGGTACGTCACCGGCCGCGGCATCAGCATCGCCACCAGCACCACGCAGAACAAGGGTTTCCAGAACCTGCTCAACCGCCCCGGCGACAACACCAGCCTGCCCAATAATCTGGCCAGTTCCATCGCCATGGATCCGCAAGGCGGCCTGTGGATCGGCACTTATGGCGGGCTGGCCATGCTGCAGCCACACAGCGCCGGCGAACCCTATCGCTTCACCACCATCGGCTCGGCCAACGGACTGCCCAGCGAAAACATCAACGCGGTGCAGCCGGACGACTTCGGCAATCCCTGGGTCAGCCTGTCCAACGGCCTGGCGATGATCGACGGCAATACGCATGCCGTGCACAACCTGGGCGTGCGCGACGGCCTGCGCATTTCCAGCTACATCTACGCCGCGGCGGCGCGCGCGCCGGGTGGCGAGCTGCTGTTTGGAGGATTGGGTGGACTCACCGTAGTGCGTCCGCAATGGCAGCCATCCGATCAGCCCGACCCACCGCTCGCAATCACTCATGCCGCCGTCAATGGCGTGCCACTGTCGTATGGGCGACTGCCGCGCGCCGGCGAGTCGCTGAAGATCCGCTCGCGCAATCGCAGCCTGCGCGTGGACTTTGCGCTGCTCGATTACGAAGCGCCCGCCGAAACCAGCTACAGCTATCGGATGGAGGGCTTCGATGAAAGCTGGATCGATATTCCGCGCGGCGGCCTGCCCACCGCCATCTACACCAACCTGCCCCACGGCGATTACAAGCTGCGCCTGCGTGCACAGACGCATGGCATGCAGCCGCGCCTGATCGAGTCGACCGTCGACGTCAGCGCCGAGCCGCGCTGGTATGAAACGGTATCGGCCATGGTGGCGGCCGGATTGCTGGCGCTGGCCGCGATCTTCGGCGTGATCCAGCTGCGCACCATGTATCTGCGGCGCCAGGCCAAGCAGCTGCAGCATCAGATCGAGTTGCGCACGCGTGACCTCGTGGTGGCCAACAAGCGACTCGATGAGCTGGCCAACACAGACGCGTTGACCGGCGTCTGCAATCGCCGCCGCCTGCTGGAGCTGGTCGAGGAAATGCGTGCGCAAACCAGCGACGGCAGCGCCTGCATCGCACTGCTGGATCTGGACCGGTTCAAGCGCATCAACGACACCCACGGCCATCTTGCCGGCGACGCGGTGATCCGCCATGTGAGTCAAATCATGCAGCAGCAGTGCCGCGACAGCGATTGCGTGGGCCGCTACGGCGGCGAAGAGCTGGTGGCCTGCCTGTCGGAAAGCTCACTCGAGCAAGGCATGCTGATAGCCGAACGCATACGCGCCGCGGTTGCGGAACAGCCGTTGACCTATGAGGGGCAGCCCATCGAAGTCACCGTGAGCATCGGCGTGGCCGCGTACCATGCCGGCGAGACGCTGTCGCAGTGGCTGACGCGTGCCGATGGCGCGCTGTACGAGGCCAAGAACAGCGGACGCAATCGGGTCGTGGCTGCCCAGTAACACGTGCTCGGCGCCCAGCCGTCAATCGAAGTGCCGATGCCGGTAGATGGCATAACCCAGGCCCACCACACCGGTGAGCGTGGCCGGCGCCAGCAGCACACGCTCCTGCCAGACCATGAAGCCAAGCGCGCCGAGCGTGGCACCCACGATGAAATGACTCGCCACCAGCAGGCAGATATTGATGCGCAGGGAGTCGACCTCGAGGCCACGCAATCGATGGCCGAGATAGATGCCCAGGTCGGTGAAGATGCCTGACAAATGCGTGGTACGCACCGTGGCGCCGCTATACGTGCTCACCATCGCGTTCTGCAGTCCACACGCTGCCGAGGCGAGGTACAACCCGAGATCATGGCCGCCATGAATCAACGGCGTGGCGGCAAACAGCAACGCTGACTCCAGCATCAGCACGACGCCATAGCGCCGCCCGAGCCGCAGTGCGCCCTGTTGCACGATGAAACCACTGAGCATGGCGCCCAGCAGAAACGCCAGGATGACCAAGCCCCAATGCGCTATTTCGCCTGCGTCGCCGCGAGCCAGCGCCAGGCCGAATTCCGTGCTGGTACCGGTGAGATGGGTGATCGGCTGGTGCCGGAAGCACAGATAGCCCACCACATTGATGCAGCCCGCACCGAGCGCGAGCAGGCCGCCGCCCACCCAAGCCCAGCGCGGGAGCTGGCGCAGCACGGCGCGCTCAGTTCTTGATCGGCTGGGTCTGGATCACCGGCAGGTCGCCGATCACATCGGCGCCCTGGGGCGGCACGAAGTTGAAGGTCTCCGGCGGGATCGGCACGTTGCGCTGCCAACCCGAAAAACGAATATCCGTGACGGCACCCAGCTGGTCACGAAAAATCATGCGCGCCAGGCCATTCGCATCGAAGCCCAGGTCGGCGTAGTCGAACTGCGGATCCTTGGCCTTGGAGGTAAGGCGCAGCCAGCTCAGGCCATCGTGGTCGCCCTGCTCGACGGCGTTGAAGTCCTTGTCCATCTGCTTCACATCGGTGAGCACGGTCAGCGGGCTATGCGATTCCTCGGAGCTCTGCACGCGCACGGTGACCTGCTCCAGGTCCGGGTCGTACAACCACACACGGCTGCCGTCGGCGACGATGGTCTGCTTGGACGGGGCCAGCGTCTCCCAGCGGAACTGGCGCGGCGCCTGCAGCGCGAGCGTGCCGTTGCTGGTCTTGCCCGAGTTGCCGTTGGCGTCTTTCAGCGTCTGCGAGAACTTGCCGGTGAGCGAGTGCAGGTCGCCGGCAAAGGCGTCGAGCCTGGCGCGGGCCGGGCCGGCGGCCATGGCGAGGCTGCTGAGGGAAAACGCGGCGACAGCGGTGGCGATGAGTAGCAGGCGTTTCATGGGCGCTTTTCGAATGGGGCGGCGAGTGGGAATTGTGGTGCGGGAAGGCTTAACGGCAAGACGTTTTTTGTTCGTCATTCCGCCGTACGCCGGAATGACGAGCCATCAATTCTTCGGCGGCGGAGGTGCCAGCACTTCGCGGTTGCCGTTGTGCTGGGGCGCACTCACCACGCCATCCTGCTCCATCTGCTCGATCAGGCGGGCGGCGCGGTTGTAGCCGATGCGCAGGTGGCGCTGCACGCCGGAGATCGAAGCGCGGCGCGTCTCGGTCACGATGCGCACGGCGCGATCATAGAGCTGCGCCTCGGCATCGCCACCACCTTCTTCGCCCTCTTGCGGCAGACCGGAGTCGTTGATGAACTTGCCGTCGGAGGTGGCCTGCACCTCTTCCAGCACGCCTTCGATGTATTGCGGCGCGCCCTGCGAACGCAGCCAGTTCACCACGCCATGCACCTCGTGATCGTCCACGAAGGCGCCGTGCACGCGCTCGGGCGTCGCAGTGCCCGGCGGCAGATGCAGCATGTCGCCGTGACCGAGCAGCGCTTCAGCGCCGGACTGATCGAGAATCGTGCGCGAGTCGATCTTGCTCGACACCTGGAACGCGATACGGGTGGGGATATTGGCCTTGATCAGGCCGGTGATCACATCCACCGACGGACGCTGCGTGGCGAGCACCAGATGCACGCCCGCCGCACGAGCCTTTTGGGCGAGGCGCGCGATCAGCTCTTCGACCTTCTTGCCGACGATCATCATCATGTCGGCAAACTCGTCGATGATGATCACGATGTACGGCAGCGGCTCCAGCGGCTCGGCCGCGAGGTTCGGCATGTCCGGATTCGGGCGGAACAGCGGGTCGAGCAGCGGCTGGCCGGCGTTCTCGGCGTCCTTCACTTTCTTGTTGAAGCCGGCGAGATTGYGCACGCCCACCGCTGCCATCAGCTTGTAGCGGCGCTCCATCTCGGCCACGCACCAGCGCAACGCGTTGGCGGCTTCCTTCATGTCGGTCACGACCGGCGCCAGCAGATGTGGGATGCCTTCGTAGACCGAAAGCTCCAGCATCTTCGGGTCGATCATGATCATGCGCACGTCCTTGGCGCTGGCCTTGTACAGCAGGCTCAACACCATGGCGTTCACGGCCACCGACTTGCCCGAACCCGTGGTACCGGCCACCAGCAGATGCGGCATCTTGGCCAGGTCGGCCACCACCGGGCGGCCGCCGATGTCCTTGCCCAGCGCCAGCGCCAGCGGCGACTTCATGGCGTCGTATTTGTCCGAACGCAGGATCTCGGAGAGATAGACGATCTGTTTCTTGGCGTTGGGAATTTCCAGGCCGATGACGTTCTTGCCTGGGATCACGTCGACCACGCGCACGCTGACCACCGAGAGGCCGCGCGCGATGTCCTTGTCCAGGCTCGACACCTGCGAACCGCGCACGCCGGCCGCAGGCTCCAGTTCGAAGCGCGTGATGACCGGCCCGGGATACACGCCCACCACCTTGGCCTCGATGCGGAAATCCTTGAGCTTCAGCTCGAGCTGGCGCGACAGCACTTCAAGCGTTTCTTCCGAGTAACCC
Organism: Dyella sp. 01N448; assembly: GCF_056399225.1. Classification (NCBI taxonomy): domain Bacteria; kingdom Pseudomonadati; phylum Pseudomonadota; class Gammaproteobacteria; order Lysobacterales; family Rhodanobacteraceae; genus Dyella; species Dyella sp. 01N448. The sequence continues at coordinate 322,029 of NZ_JBFTQX010000005.1, forward strand.
GGGCCCTGCTCCGGCGCTTCGTCCAGCAGCGACAACGGCGGCAGTTCGCCCGGGGCGGAGGCACCGGTGAACAGCGGAATCTGGGTTTCCAGCTTGGCGCGCTCGCTTTTCACCACGGGCGCAGGTGCGGTTTCGATGCGAACCGGCTCGCGCTTGGCCTGCTTCACGGCCTCGGTCTTCTTGACGACCTCGCGCTCGGCGCGCGCCTGGCGGGCGGCCAGCACTTCGGGTGCCTCGCGCAGCTTGCCACCGAACCAGCCGGCGAGCTTCAGCACGCCCTGCCCGGTGAGGTCGGCCACTTTGAACCAGGACAGACCCGTCGCCAGCGTCACGGCGATCAGGAACATCGCCAGCAGCAACAGCGGCGCACCCTTGTCGCCCAGCGCATGCAGCAGGCCGCGACCCACCCACATGCCGATGATGCCGCCCACGCCCTGGGGCAGGATCCGCTCATCGTTGAAATTGAGATAAAGCAGCGCCGGCGCGGTGATGAAGAAAAACACCGAACCAATCAGGCGCAGCGACGGCTCCCACGGCTGCACGGTGCGCTCGCCGCGATGGCGCAGCACCTGCACGCCCAGGAAGAGAAGCAGCAACGGGAAGAAATAGGAAATCAGGCCAAAGATGTAGCGCAGCACATTGGCGATATTCGCGCCAATCTCGCCGCCGAAGTTGCGCGCGTGCTCGGCGGTACCCGCATGCCCCCAGCTAGGGTCCTGGTCGTTGTAGCTGAACAGGCAGACCAATAGATAAAGCGCCAGCGGCAGCAGCAGCAGCGCCCCGGCCTCGCGCAGACGGCGCTTCAGTTCTTCACTGAGGCCTTCGCGCTCTTGCTTGTCTTTCTTGACGTTCGCGGTACGCGGCACCGTGATCCTTATCCTGTTCATGAGTCCGGCCGCCAACGAGGACGGCCGGACGGTGTCACATCCGCCTAAGCGGCAGGCAAGACCTTAGATCATGCCCTTGAGCGCCGGATGAACCAGCTCGCCGCCGTCGACGTTGATGCCCCCGCGCAGCGGTTCGAACTGGCGCCATTCGTTGCCGGCGGCCAGACGCTGCACATACGGCAGGATAGCGGCAGAAATCGCCACCGACGAGGTCTGCGGCACGGCACCCGGCATATTCGTGACGCAGAAGTGGGTTACACCGTGCACGTCATAGGTCGGTTCCTTCCAGGTGGTCGGACGCGAGGTCTCGAAGCAGCCACCCTGGTCGATGGAGATGTCCACCAGCACGCTGCCCTTCTCCATGGTCTTGACCATCTCTTCGGTGACCACGCGCGGCGCCTTGGCGCTGGGGATCAGCACGGCGCCGACCACCAGGTCAGCGTTGGCGACTTCTTCGGCCACCGACGATTCATAGGCGTACAGCGCGGTGACGTTCGGGCCCATGGCCATCATCTCGGCCAGGCGATCCTGGCGCTTGTCGAACACCACCACGTTGGCGCCAGCAGCGGCGGCCAGTGCAGCGGCGTTGCCACCGGCAGCGCCGGCGCCCAGCACCACGACCTTGCCACGCGGGGTGGAGGCCATGCCGCCCAGCAGCTTGCCCTTGCCGCCCTGCGGACGATGCAGCAGCGTGGTGCCGATCTGGGTGGCGATGCGACCGGCGATCACCGACATCGGCAGCAGCAGCGGCAGGCCGCCGTTCTCTTCCACCGACTCGAACGCCACGCCGGTCAGGCCGATGTCGAGCAGGCTCTTGGTCAGCGCCGGCTCGGCAGCCAGGTGCAGGTAGCAGAACAGCAGGTGGTGCTTCTTGAGCAGGGCGAGGTCGCCGGCAACCGGCTCCTTCACCTTCACGATCAGCTCGCCAGCCTCGTACAGGGCAGCGGCGTCGGCGGCGATCTTCACGCCGACCTTGGCATAGGCCTCGTCGGAGAAGCCGCTCTTTTCGCCCGCGCCGGCCTGGATGAACACCTCGTGGCCACGGCGGACCAGATCGGCAGCAGCGGCGGGAATGAGGGCAACACGACCTTCGAGGGTCTTGGTTTCGGAGGGAATACCAATACGCATGGGGAGTGGATCCTGTGGGAAAGCTAAGTGGCAACGACGCCAGGCCGCACCCGGCCCGGCAAACCTCAAGGCCGGCAGTGCTTGAATCGTCCCGGCGTCTTCCCCATCCTTCCGGGTTCGGACGCCTCGTCTCCGTTCATGCCTTGCCGGTAGGTAGGAAACCGCCGCAGGTGATGGAGCGAATGACTGATGCAAGTCGCCAGCAAACCCGAAGGATTATAACCAAGATGGGCAGGCCGTTTTCACATTCCCGCGACGCCGCGCAAGCAGACCACCTTTGCGCAGTTGCAGCAAAGTCAACGAGATACAGCCCAACCTGCTGAAAACCAGCTAACAGCCCATATATGGTGTGGATCGCCTGACCACCATGCGCCTGAGCATGGTCCACCGGCTCCACCCCTGCCCTCACCATTCACGAACATCACCGCCCACCACGGCGGATAGAAGGAACGCATGAACGCATCCACCAAGCACAGCCGCCTGCTGATCCTGGGCAGCGGTCCCGCCGGTTACACCGCCGCCGTCTACGCTGCCCGCGCCAACCTCAAGCCGATGATGATCACCGGCCTGCAGCAGGGCGGCCAGCTGATGACCACCACCGAGGTGGACAACTGGCCGGGCGACGACAAGGGCGTGCAGGGTCCGGAGCTGATGCAGCGCATGGCGCAGCATGCCGAGCGTTTCGAAACGCAGATGGTGTTTGACCATATCCACAGCGTGGACTTGAAGCAGCGCCCGTTCCGCCTCAAGGGCGACTCGGGTGAATACACCTGCGACGCGCTGATCATCACCACCGGCGCCACCGCCAAGTACCTCGGCATCGCCAGCGAAGAGCACTACAAGGGCCGCGGCGTGTCCGCCTGCGCCACCTGTGACGGCTTCTTCTTCCGCGAGCAGGAAGTGGCGGTGATCGGCGGCGGCAATACCGCCGTGGAAGAAGCGCTGTACCTGTCCAACATCTGCAGCAAGGTTTATCTCGTGCACCGCCGCGACAAGCTGCGCGCCGAGAAGATCATGCAGGACAAGCTGTTCGAGAAGGCCGCGGCCGGCAAGATCGAGCTGATCTGGAACCACACGGTCGATGAAGTGCTGGGCGACAACTCCGGCGTCAACGGCGTGCGCGTGAAGGACATCAACACCGGCGAGACGCGCGAGATCCCGGTGAACGGTTTCTTCGTCGCCATCGGCCACCAGCCCAACACCGGCATCTTCGACGGCCAGCTCGACATGCACGACGGTTACATCAAGATCCGCAGCGGCCTGGGCGGCATGGCCACGATGACCTCGGTGCAGGGTGTGTTTGCTGCCGGCGACGTGGCGGACCATGTGTATCGCCAGGCGGTGACCTCGGCGGGGTTTGGCTGCATGGCGGCGCTGGATGCAGAGCGTTGGCTGGATCAGCAGGGTCCGGCGAGCTGAGTCTTCTGACCGTCAGCTTTTGACCGTCATTCCGGCTCGCGTCGGACTGACGGGATGGAAGACGGAGTTTTCTGTGGTTTTTGGAGCGCCGTGATCGAAGCCCGCTTCCACGACAGCATCGAACGCATCCCGGCCGAGGCCTGGGATGCGCTTCGGCCCGACGACAATCCGTTCGTCTCGCACGCTTTCCTCGCCCTGCTGGAACGAACAGGCTGCATCCGTCCCGATTGGGGCTGGCAGGCGCATCACCTTGGCCTGTATGAAGACGGCGCGCTCATCGCCGCGGCCCCGTTGTATCTGAAGGGCAACTCACACGGCGAGTTCGTGTTCGACTGGAGCTGGGCCAGCGCCTGGGAGCGCGCGGGCGGCGATTACTATCCCAAGCTGCTCAACGCCGTGCCCTACTCGCCCGTGCCCGGACCGCGCCTGCTGGCCGGCAACGACGAACGCACGGCAGAACGACAACAGGCATTGACCACCGCCATGCGCACCTTCGCCGAGCGCATGAACCTCTCCTCCGTGCATGCCAATTTTTTGTGCGACGACGAACTGGCGGCGTTCGAAAGCCCCTGGCTGGTCCGTTCCGATGTGCAGTTCCACTGGCATAACCATGCCTATGCGGACTTCGCCCAGTTCCTCGCTGCACTCAATCACAAGAAGCGGAAAAACATCCGCCAGGAGCGCACGCACGTGGCCCGCAGCGGCCTGGCGATCGAGATGCGCAGCGGCGGCTCGCTGAGCGTCGATGAGTGGCGGCATGTCCACGCGCTTTACGAGTCCACTTTTGACGCCAAGGGCAACCACGCCGCGCTGACGCGGTCGATGTTCCTTGGTCTGCGCGACGCGCTGGGCGATGCGGTGCAACTTGCGCTGGCGCGCCATGGCGAACGCATCGTGGCGATGGCGCTGTTCCTGCAAAGCACCGACACGCTGTATGGCCGCTACTGGGGCGCCGAGGTCGAGGTGCCGGGCCTGCATTTCGAGCTCTGTTACTACCAGGGCATCGAGCATGCGATCCGTCACGGCTTGCAGCGCTTCGAGCCCGGTGCGCAAGGCGAGCATAAACTCGCCCGCGGCTTCCTGCCGGTACGCACGCAGTCGCGGCACTATCTGGTGAACAAGAGTTTTCGCGATGCGGTGAGGCAGGCGCTGCAACACGAAGCCGAAGGCATGGACGACTACGCGCAGGAGCTGATGCAGCACAGCCCCTACGCACACCTGCCGGACGCCTGATTCCCTAGCCGATGGAGATGCCGACCACCTTGCCGTCGGCATCCAGCCTCACACCGAACGGAAGACTGTTGCCGGGGCCGAAATCGATTCGGTAGTCGTTCCAGGTGCCGTCCTTGTCGTGACGCTGCCCCTTGAAGATGAAGGACGACGGCTCGCCGAACGGCGACAGCTGCCTGGCCATGCGACCGGACAGGCCGGCGGCCAGCTTCGCTTTCAACTTGTCGCCGAAGGCCGAGGTGTCTTGGTCGCCGCGCTGCAATTGGCTGAACGCCTTGTGCACCACGGCCGTCGTCGCCGCATCTTCGCCAGCCGCAGGCTTGCGTGCCGTCGCAGCGATCTGCGGATACAAGGCCTCGAACGTGGCGGTCACCAGCATCTGGCCCGGCTCCGGATTGTCGCCGTTATTGGTGAAGGCAATGATCTGCACGTCCTGCTTCGGGAAATACTGATTGGACGTAGTGAAGCCGAACGAACCACCGGTGTGGCCGATGCGCGGCTGCTCATCGAGCGTGTCGATGAACAGACCCAGGCCGTAATCCGTGCTGCCCGGCGCAGGCGTCGTCATCAGCGCGTAGTCGGCGGGACGCACGATTTTTCCGCTGCGCAGCGCCACGTTCCAACGCTCCAGCTCATCCACGGTGGAGACCAGGTTGCCCGCTGCCCAGCCGACGGTGGCATGGATGGTGGGCGCCAACTCCAGCTTTCCGTCGGTGTGCCGGTAGCCCTTGGCCATGCCGGCGAGCTGCGCTTCGTCGGCCACGTTATACGTGTGAGTCATGCCGGCTGCAGCCAGCAGATGCGTTTTCACATAGTGTTCGTACGATTCCTTCGAGGTGACTTCGATCACCCGCCCCAGCAGCGCATAACCGCTATTGGAATAGGACCAGCGGCTGCCCGGCGGAAAATCCAGCGGCTTGTCCTTGATGCGCGCCATGATCTGATCGAACGATGCCGGCTTGACGGCCCACTGCTCGACGTCGGGTCCATCCAGATACTCCGGCATGCCGCTGGTATGGGAGAGCAGCTGCCTGAGCGTCACTTCCCTGGCGTGCGGCGCATCCGGCAGATAAGTCGCCAGCGTGGCGTTGATGTCGAGCTTGCCCGCTTCCTGCAACTGAAGAATGGCCGCGGCGGTGAACTGCTTGGTAATCGAGCCGATTTCGTAGGTCGTCGATACCGTTGCGGGCGTTTTGCGCTCGCGATCGCTCAGGCCATAGGCGTGGCGGTAGACGGCCACGCCGTCCCGGTAGATCGCGAGGGTGGCGCCAGGTGTGCCCGTGCGTTGCAGCACCGCCTGAACATTGCTGTCGATCTGTGTCGACACGGCGTGATCGAGCGCAGGAGGCGAGGCCATCGCCGTGGGCGCGAGACAAACCATCCACCAGCAAAAGCGACGAAGCATGCCCGATCCCTGGAGTTGTGAAAGTGAGGCATGCTAACCGCAAGCTCATGCCGGTAGCATGTACCGCAGATCCCGTATCGCCTCGACCCGCGCCCCATGATTCGATTGCCCCTGCTCGACGCGACCAGGCCCGAACACTTTCCTGATCCGCGCAAGGCATTGAACGATCCGAACGGCCTGCTGGCCTTCGGCGGCGACTTGTCGCCCCGGCGTCTGCTGGCCGCTTACGCGCAAGGCATCTTCCCGTGGTTCAACGAGGACGAGCCACTGCTGTGGTGGTCGCCCGATCCGCGCTGCGTCTTTCACACCAGCACCCTGCTGCCCAACCGCACGCTTCGACGCCGGCTGGCGCAGGTGGACTGGCGGGTTACGGTGGATCATGCGTTTCGCGACGTGGTGGAAGCTTGCGCCGCGCCACGCCCCGGCCAGAGCGGCACCTGGATCGTGACGCCCATGATCGACGCGTATGTGCGCCTGCACGAGATGGGTCATGCACACAGCGTGGAAGTGTGGGAGCACGACCGCCTGGTGGGCGGCATCTACGGCATCGCCGTGGGCCGGTTGTTCTGCGGCGAATCCATGTTCAGCCGCGAAAGCGGCGGCTCGCGCCTGGCGCTCACGGCACTGGCGAAACTGCTGCGCGCCTGGGACTTTCCCTGGATCGATGCCCAGGTGACCAATAGTCATCTGATGCAATTGGGCGCGGTGGAATACCCCCGCGCCCAATTCCTGCGAACCGTGGCCCAGTTGTCGCATCTGCCGGGACAGCCCGGCAGCTGGGCCTCGTTCACTGCCCTGGCACAGTTGACCGATCAGGCCGCTGCGGGCTGACGCGCCCGCGCCGCCTGATACGACGCGAGGATGTTCTCGCGCACCGGCGACTCTCCATCGGCCAAGACCTGCAACCACTCGTCCGTGCTCAACACGGCGGCGAACCGCGACTGCAGCACCACGCTGAACACGCGGTGGATCTCCTCGGCGCTCGCATGGCCGGCGCGATTGGCGTAGGAGACCGCACCCGATGCGTCCTGCACGAATTCCACGTTGATGCCGCGATCGAAGGCATGCTTGATGGTGGTGTCGTTGCAGTTGTGCGTCATGTAACCAACCACCGTCAGCGTGTCGATGGCGTGCTGCTCCAGCCATGCGCCAAGGCCCGTGTCGCTGAAGGCGCTCGGCAACGGCTTGCGAAACAGCGCGTCACGATGGCGGCGCTCGATCTCAGGATGCAGTTGCCAGCCGTCGCTGCCGTTGGCGAACGCCGGCGCATCGGCCGGTGAATCCTGCTGGATCACGATCACCGGCACGCCGGCCGCGGTGGCCGCATCCATGATCCGCGTGATGCGCGGCAGCGACTGGGCCGACGGCGGATATTCGATCTGCAGATTGCCCGTGAAGTATTCGTTCTGCACATCGATCACGATGAGGGCACGGCGCGGATGAATCGACATGGCACAACTCCTTGGGTTGGGATGCGTGCATGGTGCGTCGACGGGCACTTGCCAACGAGTGGCCCGAAGGACAACTATCGATGGTATCGGGCCAACTGGAATCGAGGTCATGCGTACGATCCGCGTCGCCGTGGTTGCCTTCGAGGGCATCCTCCCCTTCCATCTCTCCGTGCCTTGCGCGGTGTTCCAGTCGCCCACGCCGGAAGGTGCTTCGCCGTTCCGCCTGCGCGTGTGCTCAGCCGAAGGCGAGCAGATTTCGAGCGCCGCGGGATTCACCATCGGCACGCCTTACGGACTGGATGAACTGGGTCAGTCGGACATCATCATCGTGCCGTCCTGGCGCGATCCGGATGAAGTGCCTCCCGCCGCGTTGCTGCAACACCTGCGCAAGGCCGCCGCGCGCGGCAAGCGTGTGGTCGGCTTGTGCATGGGCGCGTATGTGCTCGCCCATGCCGGCCTGCTCGACGGCCGCCGCGCCACCACCCACTGGGCCTGGGCGGAGCCGATGATGGAACAGTTTCCAAAGATCCAGGTGGACGCCGACGTGCTGTACGTCGACGAAGGCAATATCGTCACCTCCGCCGGCGCGGCGGCCGGCATCGACTGCTGCCTGCACCTGGTGCGCCAGCTGCTGGGCGCCGAAGTCGCCAATCGCATTGCGCGCCGCATGGTGGTGCCGCCGGTGCGGCGCGGCGGGCAAGCGCAATTCATCGAGAAACCCGTGGCCGAGGCGCCGGCCGACCGCCGCATGGCGCGCCTGCTGGAACATGTGCAGCGCCATCTGCACGAAGCGCACGATCTGGACGCCATCGCCGCCAAGGCCGCCATGAGCCGGCGCACGTTCACCCGCCACTTCCGTCAATTGACCGGTGGCAGCTTCGGCGATTGGTTGTTGTCGCAACGACTGGCGGAGGCGCAACGCCTGCTGGAAACCACGCGGCGCCCGCTGGAACGCATTGCTGCCGACATCGGCCTTGGCTCGCCCGTCACGCTGCGGCAGCAATTCCAGCGCGCCTATCGCGTATCGCCGGCCAACTATCGGCGCACCTTCAGCACGCCGCGCGAATAAGGCACCACCGCGGTCGACGGCTCAGCGAAACAGATGCGGCACGAAGCAGCTGGTGTTGCGCGTGATGGCGTCGACGTCCTCGCGCATGCCCATGCCCACGGCGCGATCGCCGACCACCCACGAGCCCACCAGCGCATGTCGCCCATCGAACACCGGCAGCGGCGCGAATGCCTGATAGATGCAGGGCTCGGCAGTCGGGCCACCGGCATCGTCCCGGCCCAGCACCACTACGCCTGCGCCTTCCCTGCCCCAGTACGGCTTGCGCACCACGGTGCCTTGAATATCCGCACGACGACGGCTGGCGGGCAGCAGATTCGGATGATGGGGAAAATATTCCCATAGCAGCGGCAGGATCGCCTTGTTCGACAGCACCATCTTCCAGGCCGGCTCGAACCAGCGCAGGCGCGTCTGCGGCAAGTGCTCGGCAAACGGCTCCGCCAGCATCCATTCCCACGGATAGAGCTTGAACAGCCGCTCGATCGGGGCGTTGTCCAGATCGATGAAATCCTTGCCTGACCAGCCGATCTGCTCAATGTCCAATGCGGTGGTGCGATGGCCGGCCTGCATGCATGTATCGATCAAGTAGTCGCAGGTCAGCGCATCTTCGGCGCTGTCGTAACACGCGGCGAAGTGCACGTGCGAAGCCTTGGGCAACCCGCCCCAGCGCTCGACCAGCGCTTCATGGATGGAGTTGAACTGGTCGGCGTCGCTGGCGACATCCTCCATCCAGTACCACTGCGCCACCGACGCCTCGAACAGTGCCGTGGGCGTGTCGGCGTTGTATTCCAGCAGGCGCGGCGGCGAGTTGCCGTCATAGGACAGGTCCATGCGCCCGTACAGCGCCGGCTCGCGATCCCACCAGCTGCGCTCGATCAGCGTTGCGGCGCGATCGCCCAGACCCAGATCGGCATAGCGCCCCGTTCGCACCACGCGATCGACGGCCTCAAGGCATAGCGCATGCAACTCGTTGGTGGCGGCCTCGATCTCGTCGACTTCGTCCGCATCGAAGACATAACGCACATCCTCGCGCCAGTAGGGCTGGCCATCGATGGTATGGAAGCTGAAACCCAGCGACTCCAGTCGCTGCTGCCAATCGCTGCGCGGCACGCTGGTTTCGCGTTGCATCGATCAGCTCGCCCGCGCCGAAACGCGCCCGGACGAGCCGAAGCCGCCGCGCGTGCCAAGCTCCACACTGGAAGGCGCGCTGAAGGATGCGACGCTGCCCGGCGAACTGCGCATCCGTCCCGGCCCCGGATCCTGCGCGCCACCGGCACCACCGCTGCGGTACCACGGGCCGTAGTAGTGCAGGCCGCCCGAGCCGCTCACCGACGTATCCATCTCGCACTGCCCGGTGGAATAGTCGTGCACGCAGTCTTCGTAGCTGCCATAGCGATTGCGCTGCACATCCTGGCCATGCCCCAGCACGGACAAACCCACCAGGGTGGCACTGCCAAGCGCTATCAACGGTACCGCCAGCGAGCGCTTCTGGTTACGCGCAGGCAGGGGACGGAACGTCGCGTCGGGACGTTGCGACGGCTTCACGCCCACACGAAGTCCACGCAAGGGATCGTTCTTGTCGAAGTCGCTCATGGCCCGTCACCAGGTCATCGCTGCAGCGTTAATCAGGCCAACGGCGATGGCAACGACGGCTGCAAAGATGGCGACGGCGCGGTTGTCTTCCTCGATCTGGGTGGCGAGGTTGCGAATGAGCAGATGGATCGCCTGGTGGGCAAGCCACTGCACGATCAACGCCACCAGTCCCCATAGCGCCAGATCGACCAGGTTCACGCTGTGCGCCATGGCGCTGGCCAGGGGCAGCACGAAACCGGTCAGCGCGCCGCCGAGACTGATCGCCGCGGCCTGGTTGCCGTGGCGAATCAGCACGATCTCGCGCTGCGGCGTGAGCCAGATATGGACGGTGCAGAACACCACGAGAAAAAGCACACCCAAACCAAAATACGCTGCAAACGCGGGCAGCGTCGAAAGATCCGGCAACATAACGTCCCCTGTCCAGCCCATCCCGGGCGTCCGCGGCAGTGTAGCCCGCTGGGCCCTGCCTCAGTCCAGCTGCAACTGCTCCAGTCCGATCGCCTTCAGTTCGTCATAGTGATCCAGGAACAGCCCCACGATGCCGGGGTCCAGTTGCCCGCCCGCGGCATTGCGCAGGTAGTCGATCACTTCCGGCTCCGGCCACGCCGGCTTGTACACGCGCGGAAAACTCAAGGCGTCCCACACATCGACCACACTGAAGATGCGCGCGGCCAGCGGAATCTCTTCACCGCGCAGGCCACGCGGATAGCCGGAACCATCCCAGCGCTCGTGATGCGCATAGGGGATATCGATCGCAGGCCGCAGGAAGGCAGTGCGCATCAGCAGGTCGCGTCCGAGCACGGTATGCGTGCGCATCAGCGTCGTTTCTTCCGGCGTCAGCGGGCCGGGCTTGATCAGCACCGCGTCGGGCAGCGCCAGCTTGCCGATGTCGTGCAGCAAGGCGCCGAAGCGCAAATGACGAAGCGCATCCCCCTCGAGTCCGACGCGACGGGCCAGCGCGACCGTCATGCGCATGACCCGTTCGGAATGATCGCGCGTCTCCTTGTGGCGCACGTCCATCGCCGACACCAGCGCGCGCAGCGACTGCTCATTGCCGCTGAACAGCTGATGGTTGAGGCGATCCATGCGGCGAACGGTGCGGTCGATCAGCCAATACAGGAGCGCCCCCGTCACCAGCACATACAGCGACCCTTTGAGGGTGTGCAGCAAGCTGAGGGTGCGCTCCTCGAGGTTGAGCGAAAGCAGCAGGCGGTCCGAGAAGAGCACCCACAACAAGGCCACCGAGACATAGATGGCAACGATGCGAACTTGGGGTTTGACCGTCACTGACACTCCTGCACGAGCCGCTACCGTATCGTCGGCGCGCGCTCCACGGGCCCGAGCATACCGTCCGGCAGTTTGCCAAGTTGCCGCACGGCGCACACTACTCAGGCATCCTCAGGCTCGATCAGCACGTCGACGAACTGGCCGGCGACGAGCCCGACCACGGCCGCATAGGATTCCTCCAGCTGCAGCCAGAAGGTGCCGGAGCGCTCGACCACGGCGCCGCGGAAATCGCGTCCATTGACGCTGCCGCGCACGCGATGCCCGTGGCCGCATTTCCATAGCGGCCTGGCGGGTGTCGACCATTGGCTGACCGGATCAAACGGCAGCGGCACCAGCCACGGCCGCTGGTGATCATTCTGTACGGTGGCGCGAAACGCTACGGCGCGATGCCTGTTCATCCCCGTCCCCCTGACGTGCCCCTGCCAAGAAGATAGCGGACGCGGGCCGTCCAGTGTGAGGATGAATGGGCTCCTGAAGGCCTAGCAGGGTCAACCCGGCTGCCTCCAGGGTCGAAACCCAGCTGCCCAGGGTGCGGAAATACCAGGGCGCAGGCTGCTCGAAGCCCTCGCCGCAGCCCACCCAGGAGCCTTCGCGCCAGCCGTCGGCATAGGGCTGCACATCGGCCGTCAGGGGATGCAGGGTCTGGATCAGCAGCGCGCCGCCCGGCTCCAGCAGCGCAGGCACGGCAGCCAGCAGCGCGTCGACCGAGGCGCCGCCCAGCAGGGAGAAATTGCACACGACCACGTCCGCGCGCTCGGTCAGCGCACCCGCGGCCACTTCGTCATAGGAGATCACGCGGAAGTCGCCGCCACCCTGCGCCTGCGCCGCTTCCACCAGGGAGGGAATGGCATCGACGCCCACTACCTGCACGCCTTCGTGGGCGAGCGTCCGCGCCAGCCAGCCTTCGCCACAGCCGAGGTCGATCACCGTGCGTGGCGAGCGCGACAGCACGGCTTCCACGATGGCCTGGTCGGTGACCAGCTTGCGGCTGGCGATGCGCCCTTCCCGCACGGCGCGTTCCCACGCCTGCGCGTTGGCGTGCCATGCATCGAGTATCAGCGCCTCACTCGAACCGGCTGCCATGGACAGCTCAGCCGGCGCGGCTGGCGTATTTGCTGGCGACGTAGTTGTCCAGGATGCCGATGAACTCGCTGGCGATATGCTCGCCGCGCAAGGTCATGGCCTTCTGCCCGTCGATGAACACCGGCGCCGACGGCGCCTCGCCATTGCCCGGCAGCGAAATGCCGATATTGGCATGCTTGGATTCGCCCGGACCATTCACCACGCAGCCCATCACCGCCAGCGTGAGATTTTCCACGCCGTCGTATTTCACGCGCCACAGCGGCATCTGCTCGCGCACATGATCCTGCACGGTGCGCGCAAGCACCTGGAAGAACTCGCTGGTGGTGCGGCCGCAGCCCGGACACGCGGTGACCAGCGGCGTGAACGCGCGCAGGCCCATGGTCTGCAGCAGTTCCTGCGCCACGATGACTTCGCCCGTGCGCGACGCGCCGGGTTCGGGCGTGAGCGAAATGCGGATGGTGTCGCCGATACCTTCCTGCAGCAGCACCGCAAGCGCCGCCGACGAGGCGGTGATGCCCTTGGAACCCATGCCGGCTTCGGTCAGACCCAGGTGCAAGGCGTAGTCGCAACGCTCGGCGATATCGCGATACACCGCGATCAACTCCTGCACGCCCGACACCTTGCACGACAGGATGATGCGATCGCGCGCCAGGCCGATGTCCTCGGCACGCTTGGCCGAATCCAGCGCCGAGCGGATCAGCGCTTCGCGGGCCACGTGCGAGGCATCCCAGGGCTGGGCGCGCTGATGGTTTTCGTCCATCAGCATGGCCACCATGCTCTGGTCGAGCGAACCCCAGTTGGCGCCGATGCGCACGGGCTTCTCGTAACGCAGCGCCATCTCGATGATGGAAGCGAACTGGCTGTCTTTCTTCTTGCCGAAACCCACGTTGCCCGGATTGATGCGGTACTTGGCCAGCGCTTCGGCGCAGGCCGGCTCCGCTTCCAGCAACTGGTGACCGTTGTAGTGGAAGTCGCCGATGATCGGCACGTCCACGCCCATCATGGCCAGCTTGTCGCGGATGCGCGGCACGGCCGCCGCCGCCGCCGGCGTATTCACCGTGATGCGCACCAGCTCCGAACCGGCGCGCGCCAGCTCGGCGATTTGCTTGGCGGTGCTGGCCGGGTCTTCGGTATCGGTGTTAGTCATCGACTGCACCACAATGGGTGCACCGCCGCCCACCGTGATCTTGCCGATCTTGACGCCGACGCTGGGGCGGCGCGAGGCGGACTGGGCGTGACGCGGGGTAGAAGTCGAGTCGCTCATAAGCAGGTCATGGTTCTGGGGCGGCAACAGACAAAGGATACCCGAACGGCCGGGGGCTCCCTAGCAAGCGTCACACGGGTGGATGCGATGCGGCAAAAACGCGCATTGGAACCACTCCTATGACTTGAACGAGGATCATAAAGCCATGCCCCACGCACGACACAGGAGTGCCCTCCCATGCTTCAGACTCATCGCCAGGACGGCGCCCAGCGCATGGCTCCCTCGCCGTCCTGCGCGGGCTGCGGCCACGCCGCCGTCTGCCAGGCCAGCGGCTACGACCGCCCCGAGCTGTCAGGATTGCGTCATATAGCTGAACGCATCGGGCCGCTGCGTACTGGCGAATACCTCTATCGCCCGATGTCGCCATTCCGTGCGCTCTACGCGGTGCAGACCGGCATGGCCAAGACCGTGGCGGTGGACGTGGCCGGTCGCGAGCAGGTACTGGCCTTCCACCTGCCGGGCGAAATGATCGGACTGGACGCCATGGAGCGCGAAGTCCACGACAACGCCGTGGTGGCGTTGGGCAAGACGCAGTTCTGCCGTTTTCCTTACCCCGCCGTGCGCCATATGGCCAGCCTGCAGCCGGAGGTGCCGTGGCATCTGGTGCAGTCGGCCAGCCAGCGCATTTCGCGCCTGCAACTGAGCAGCGGCAACTACATGGCAGAGGAGCGCTTTGCGGCCTTTCTGGTCGATCTGCGCGACCGACGCGTGATGCTCGGCCTGCCGGCCGACTATCTGCCGCTGCCGATGTCGCGCGCGGATATCGGCAACCATCTGCGCCTGACCACGGAAACCGTGAGCCGCCTGCTCGGCCGCCTGCGCGAGCGCGGTTGCGTTCGTGCCGATCGCCAGGGTCTACACCTGCTCAACCTGCCGGCTTTGCGCGAACAGGGTTTGTCGCTGCTGATGCATTGAGCTGAAAACTCAGGCCGTCCTGCGCAAGGCGGCCTTGAGCACACGTTGCTGCAGTCGTTCGCCGACGCTCTTGGCACGCGCCAGTCCCATCCGATCCAGCGCTTCGTCCTCGCCACCGACCGGCGCTCCCGGCGCCATCGCTGCACGGAAAATTTCAGCCTTGCCGCGCCAGGTGCCGCCACGTAGCTTCAGCCACTGCAAAGCTGGCAGCAGTCGCTGCTCCACGTCGGTGAAATCGCTACCGAACGGAAACGGCGGCAGCAGGTTTTTCGCCTGCCACGGCGCCAGCGCTTCCTTCAGAACCTCGGGCCGGTTATCGCGCCAACGCTCGGGCACCTGAAAATCGGCCGCGAGCTTGCCGTGCGATTTCGCTTCCGCACACAAGGCATCGATGAAGCGCGCATCGGTGATGGAAAGCATCGCCTCGATGCACTCGCTGTCCGTCTTGCCGCGCAGATCGGCCACGCCGTATTCGGTGACGAACAAATCGCGCAGATGGCGCGGGATCGTGGTGTGCCCGTAGTTCCAGCGAATATTGGTTTCCACGCCGCCGCGCCCTTGCCGCGTGGAACGCAGCAACAGAATGGAACGACCATCGGCCAGCTCGTGCGCCATCGCCACAAAGTTGTACTGCCCGCCGACGCCACTGACTACTTCGCCGTCTTCCAGGCCATCGGAAACAGCCGAGCCGAGCAGGGTCGCCATCATGCAGGTGTTGAAGAAGCGCGCACCGCGCCGCTGCAGCGAGGCGAGCATCTGGTGATCGCCGTACAGTTGATTGACGTTGGAGACGCGGCACATGTCCAGCGCATCCGGATCGCTCGCATCGAGTTCGGCCAGCCAGCGATAGAGCTCACGCGTGCCTAGGAAAAAAGCGCCGCGCAGGTAATGGCCGCCCGGTGTTTCGGGTGAAAGCCGGCCGCAGGCGGCAGCGCGTTCCATCGCCATATTGTCCCAGGCGCGACGCTTGAGGATGCCTGCACGCTGCAGGTGCATGAAGCCATCCATCACCATTTCGCTGGCGCCGTACAGGCCCGCGCGGAGCGGCGCGAGGCCGCCCATGCGTGCCGCCAGGGCGTGCGTGCCGCCGCGCGGGTCGAGCGCAACCAGGGCCCGTCGCCACTGCGTGTTGTCTTCCTGCCGCCAGCGCAGGCCATAGACCAGCGCATCGGACAAAGCGCCAATACCGATCTGCAGGCAACCGCCGTCGCGCACCAGCGCGCTGGCGTGGATACCCAGCGCGTACTCGACCAGGTCGATCGGCTGGCGCGGCACGGCAAACAAGGGCGACGCCGTCGCGGTGTGCAGTTCGACGTCGAAGTAATCGCGCTGCACTTCCGCGTGGCCGGTGATGTACGGCAGGTCCGGATGCACCACGGCCACGCACAAGGGGCGCGGCTTGCCCGACTGCACCACGCGATCGATAAAGTCGAAGGTCAGGTCCGGATTGCAGGAAAGGCTGTAGCGCACGCCCTCGGGCGTTTCACGCCGCGCTACCAGCTGCACGAGCAGATTGATGTCCTGCACGGCAAGATCGCGCGCCACATGGGTGTAGTTCTGACTGATGTAATTGCGCTGTGCGCCACCCGCATGCAGGAGCGCACCCGACTGCATGTAGAACTCGTGCACCGCGACATTGGACGGCAACTGGTTGCGTGCCTGGTCGACGGCGTATTCGGGGTCCACGGCGTCAGCGCCGAAATGGCGCTCCGAGAACGGTTCCACAAATCGCGCTTCCAGCCCGGGCGCCGGGCGCGGGCGGGTCAGCGACAAGGCCGTATAGAGGGCCAGCGAGCGCGACGTATCCGCCTTGGTCAACCGGTAAAGCGCGTTCAGCAGTTCATGTGGCTTGCCCAAGCCCAGCGGCGCGGCGACGCGCAGATCCGGGCCGATCCGCTCAGCGAGCTGCTGCGCACACGCCTCGGTGTCGGTATGGCATTGCTCAGGCGACATGGAGCGAACATGACAGAGAATTCATGGGAGCGACATGACCGGATGATGGAGCGTATTGGTCGCATGGCCCAAGTGAATGCGGCTTGAAGAAGACCCGCCGGCATGCCCTACTGACGCCATGAACCGACCCACCGCCTCCACCCATGCACGCCTGCTGGCCGAACAGGCGTTGAGCCGAGCCGCTGGCGCGCCCCTGATGGGGGGCAACCACGCCCGGTTGCTGATTGATGCCGCCGCGCATTACGAAGCCTGGCTGGCTGCCATCCGCGGTGCGAAGGAGCGCGTGCTGCTGGAGAACTACATCATTCGCGACGACGCGGTCGGACAGGAGTTTCGCGAAGCGTTGGTGGCGTGTGCGCAACGCGGCGTGTTCGTGGCCGTGGTGTATGACTGGCTGGGCTGCAAGGGGCAGTCGCGCGATCGCTTCTGGGCGCCGTTGCGCGCTGCCGGCGGACAGGTGCGCTCCTTCAACCCGCCGCAGCTGGGCAAGCCGTTCGGCTGGGTGAGCCGCGATCACCGCAAAGTGCTCGTGGTCGACGGGCAGCATGGTTTTCTTTCCGGCGTGTGCATCAGCGAGAAATGGCTGGGCGATCCGTCGCAACAGGTGGACCCCTGGCGCGACACCGGCGTGGCCCTGCGTGGTCCGGTCGTCGCCGAACTGGAGAACGCCTTCGTCGAAAGCTGGTCGAGCATCGGCACGCCGCTGGGCCCCTTCACGGCTGCGCCTGTTGCCGGCGAGGCCGGTTCGGTGGCCTTGCGCCTGATCGCCACCCAACCGCAAACCGCCGGCATGTACCGCCTCGACCAGCTGATCGCCGCCATGGCGCGCGAGCGGCTATGGCTGACGGACGCCTACTTCGTTGGCATCGCTCCGTATGTGCAGGCGTTGGCAGCGGCCGCTCGCGATGGCGTGGACGTGCGGCTGCTGGTGCCCGGCAGCAGCGATATCCCCGTGGTGGCGGGCATGTCGCGTTCGGGTTACCGCCCCCTGCTGAAAGCCGGCGTGCGCGTGTTCGAGTGGAATGGCTCGATGTTGCACGCCAAGACCGCCGTGGCCGATGGTCTGTGGTCGCGCGTGGGTTCATCCAACCTCAACGTCGCCAGCTGGTTGAGCAATCGCGAGATCGACGTGGCGTTCGAAGACACCGATTTTGCCGAACAACTGGCGACGCAGTACGAGCGCGATCTTGAGAACGCCACCGAGATCGTGCTGGCACCCAGCCGCTGGCGGCGCCAGGGCGAGCATGTGCAAAGCCATACCCGGCCTGCGCAGCGTCCCCGCCATGTCGGCGGCAGCTCGGGGCGTGCGGCGGCCGGCGCGCTGCGCATCGCCAATACGGTGGGCGCCGCCCTGACCGATCGGCGCGTGCTGGGCGACACCGCGTCCGGGCCGCTGATCATCGGCACCCTGGCGCTTGCAGTGATCGCCGTGGTGGCTATCCTGTGGCCCGCCGTGATTGCCTGGCCCTTGGGTGTGGTGGCCGCATGGTTCGCGCTCAACTTCGGCATCCGGGCCTGGCGCACGCGGCGTCGGCACCAGCAGCTGGCCGGCGAGCCGGATGATCAAGCATGAACTTAAGCAGAACCATATAGATAGACCGCATGCCTGAGTCCCAGGCTGCGCTAAGTGACCCAAGCGGATGTAATCCCTGCATTCGCCAGCCGGAACTCATGTTAGGCTCACCCCTTCATGCGCTCGCCAGATGACACCAGCAACGACCAGGCCGGTCCGCCGCGCCACATCCTCACGCCCAGCACGCTCAACCGGCTGGTGCGGGACCTGCTGGAAGATGCGCTGCCGCTGATCTGGATCGAAGGCGAGCTGTCCAACGTCGCCCGCCCCGCTTCCGGACATATCTATTTCACCCTGAAGGACGCCGGCGCCCAGGTGCGCTGCGCCATGTTCCGGCCCAAGAGCACCTGGCTGAAATTCCGCCCCGCCGACGGCATGCATGTGCTGGTGCGGGCACGGGTGGGCCTGTATGAGCCGCGCGGCGAATTCCAGCTGGTGGCCGAACATATGGAGCCCGCTGGCGAAGGTGCCTTGCAGCGCGAGTTCGAACAGCTCAAGGCGCGCCTGGATGCCG
The DNA here is from genome assembly GCF_056399225.1 of Dyella sp. 01N448. Lineage (NCBI taxonomy): Bacteria > Pseudomonadati > Pseudomonadota > Gammaproteobacteria > Lysobacterales > Rhodanobacteraceae > Dyella > Dyella sp. 01N448. The sequence continues at coordinate 340,797 of NZ_JBFTQX010000005.1, forward strand.
AGGGCCTCTTCGACGCGGCACGCAAGCGTGCCCTGCCCCGTTACGCGCGGCGCATCGGCGTCATTACCTCGGCCACGGGCGCGGCCATCCGCGACGTACTGAGCGTGATGTCGCGACGCTGGCCGCTGGCCGAGGTCGATGTACTGCCCGTACCCGTGCAAGGTCGCGAAGCGCCGCCAGCCATCGTGCAGATGTTGCGCAAGGCATCGAACAGCGGGCGCTACGACGTGCTGTTGCTGACGCGCGGCGGCGGATCGCTGGAAGATCTCTGGGCCTTCAACGACGAACAGGTGGCGCGGGCGATCTATGCCAGCGCCGTGCCGGTGGTGTCCGCGGTCGGTCACGAAATCGATTTCAGCATCGCGGACTTCGTGGCCGACCTTCGGGCGCCTACTCCCTCGGCCGCAGCCGAACTGCTGGTGCCCGATGCGATCGCCCAGCGTCGCCATCTGCAGCAACTTCAGCAGCGACTGAGCACGCTCGAACAGCGTCGCCTGCAGGCGCGCATCCAGCGGGTGGACCACTTGCTCGCCCGCCTGCAGGCCCAGCGCCCGCAGGCACGGCTGGCGCGCGATCGCGAACGACTGCTGCATCTGCATCGGCGCCTGCTCGGCGTGCAGCGCGAACAATCGCAGCGGCGACGCAACGCGCTGGAGCGCACCCATGCGCGACTGCTCGCACAACATCCGCGACTGCGCCTGATGCTGATCGAGCGTCGCCTCGGCGAGTTGCGTCAGCGCCTGCTGAGCACCATCGAACGCAGGATGGAACGCGAACGCCTCAACTTGCGACAAGCCGGCCGCGCCTTGCATGCGATCAGCCCGCTGGCCACGCTGGAGCGCGGTTATTCGATTATTTTCGATGCAAACGGCGTGGTGGTGCGATCGTCCAAAGGTATCGATGAAGGCACGCCGTTACGCGCACGACTTGCCGATGGCGAGCTGCCCCTGGTCGTGCGCAAGGATGATTCCACCAGCAAGCGCTAGCCGCGTCCCGGGCGCGTCACCGCCTCACGCGACGTGAACGATCCCTGCCGCATGCTCAGCGCCTTCAGCACGAGGAGCGAGGCATGAAGGCGGCGCAACTGTTCGTGAAAGCACTGGAAGCCGAGGGCGTGCACAGCATCTTCGGCGTGCCGGGCGAAGAGAATCTCGACTTCGTCGAAGCACTACGCGACTCCTCCATTCGCCTTATCGTGACTCGCCATGAGCAGGCCGCCGGATTCATGGCCGCCACCTGGGGACGGCTCACCGGCGAAGCCGGCGTCGCCCTCGCGACGCTGGGCCCTGGCGCCACCAACCTGGTCACCGCCGCGGCCTACGCCCAACTCGGCGCCATGCCGATGATGATGATCACCGGCCAGAAGCCGATCCGCGAGCACAAGCAGGGCTTGTTCCAGCTGGTCGACGTGGTCGACATGATGCAGCCGCTGACCAAGTACACACGCCAGATCGTATCGGCCCAGACCATACCGGCCCGCATTCGCGAAGCCTTTCGTCGCGCCGAGGAAGAACGTCCCGGGGCTGTGCATCTGGAGCTGCCGGAAGACATTGCGCGCGACACCGTCGAAGACGCCGTCCTGCTGCCCACCGAATATGCGCGCCGCCCTGCACCGGACGATGCGGCACTGGTGCAAGCCGCCGAAGCGATCACCCGCGCGAAGCATCCCATCCTGATGATTGGCGCTGCCGCGAACCGGCAGCGCACGACCGTGGCGCTGCGCGACTTCATCGACAAGCTGGGCATTCCGTTCTTCACCACCCAGATGGGCAAGGGCGTGGTCGATGAAGATCACCCGCTCTGGCTTGGCAATGCGGCGCTCTCCGATGGCGATTTCGTCCATCGCGCCATCGATGCCGCCGACGTGATCATCAACGTTGGCCACGACGTCGTGGAAAAGCCGCCATTCTTCATGCGCAAGGGCCGCCGCACCGTCATCCACATCAATTTTTCCAGCGCAGAAGTGGACGCGGTCTATTTCCCGCAGATCGAAGTGGTAGGCGATATCGCGCACACCATCGAACGCCTCACCGATGCGCTGCAGGCGCAGGAGCACTGGGACTTCAGTTATTTCGATCGCGTGCGCGACGCGTTCCACAAGCAACTGGAAGACCACGCCTGCGACAACCGTTTCCCGATGCACCCGGTGCGCGTGGTCGACGACACGCGCCGCTTCATGCCCGACGATGGCGTGCTATGCCTGGACAACGGCATGTACAAGCTGTGGTACGCGCGCTATTACCGTGCGCGCCAGCCCAACACCGTGCTGGTGGACAATGCGCTCGCCACCATGGGCGCCGGCCTGCCCTCGGCGATGGCGGCCAAGATGGTCTATCCCGAGCGCAAGGTGCTCGCCATCTGCGGCGATGGCGGCTTCATGATGAATGCGCAGGAGTTGGAAACCTGTGTGCGCCTGAAACAGGACCTGGTGATCCTGCTGCTGCGCGATGACGCCTACGGCATGATCCGGTGGAAGCAGGCCGAGATGGGCTACGCCGACTACGGCATGGTGTTTGGCAACCCCGATTTCGTCGCCTTTGCCGAAGCCCATGGCGCACGCGGCCATCGCCCCGGCAGCGCCGAGGAATTCCTGCCCACGCTGGAACGCGCTTTCAACGCCGGCGGTGTACACCTGATCGATCTGATGATCGACTATTCCGATAATCACCGCATTCTCAACGAAGAAATTCCCAAGCTCAGCGCCGCCGTCTGAGCATCCACGGATCGGGGTCATCCATGCTTGCCAAGAGTTATCCGTATTACCTCGCCAACCAGCCGCAGACGTCCAAGGAAATGATGGACGTGCTGGACAAATACAGCGGCAAGGTCGCCACGCGCGTGTGCGTACCCGATGCCAAGGCCACCGAGAAAGCCATCGCCGCCGCGGTGAAAGCCACCCGACCCATGCAGGATTTCAAGCCCTGGGCGCGGCAACAGGTGCTGCAGCATTGCGCGCAACGCTTCCAGGAGCGACGCAAAGAACTGGCCTATGCGCTGTGCGTGGAAGCAGGCAAGCCGATCAAGGATTCCGACGGCGAAGTACAGCGCCTGATCGAGACCTTCACCATCGCCGCCGAAGAAGCCGTGCGCACCAATGGCGAAACGATCAACCTGGAGATCGCCAAGCGTCTGGACGGCTATCACGGTTACACCAGGCGCGTGCCCCTTGGACCGGTGTCTTTCATCACGCCGTTCAATTTTCCGCTGAACCTGGTGGCGCACAAGGTCGCGCCGGCCATCGCCGCCGGCTGCCCTTTCGTGCTCAAGCCCGCCGAGCGCACGCCGATCGGCGCGCTGATCATCGGCGAAGTGCTGGCCGAAACGGATTTGCCCAAGGGCGCGTTCTCGGTGCTCACGCTCGATGGCAAGCATGCCAATCCGCTGGTGGAAGATCCGCGCTTCAAGCTGCTCTCCTTCACCGGCAGCCAGATCGGCTGGGATCTGAAAACCCGCGCCGGCCACAAGAAGGTGACGCTGGAACTGGGCGGCAATGCCGCGTGCATCGTCGATGCGGATCAAGGTCCGCACATGGACTATGTGATCGACCGCCTGGTGTTCGGCGCGCTCTATCAGTCCGGCCAGAGCTGCATCAGCGTGCAGCGCATCTACATCCACGAGTCGCTGTATGACGAAGTGAAAAAGCGCCTGGTGGCCGCCGTGAAAAAGCTCAAGGCCGGCGATCCAAAAAAGAAAGACACCTTTCTCGGCCCGATGATCGACGAGGCAGCTGCCGAACGCCTGCAGGGCTGGATCGAGGAAGCGCGCAAGGCCGGCGGCAAGCTGCTGTGCGGCGGCAAGCGCAACGGCGCCATGCTCGAGGCCACGCTGATGGAAAACGTGCCCACCAGCGCCAAGGCCTATCGCAACGAAGCGTTTGGTCCGTTCGCCCTGCTCGCGCCTTTCAAGAAATTCGACGAGGTCGTGGCCTTGGTCAACGATTCGGAATACGGTCTGCAGGCCGGCATTTTCACCGACAGCCTGGCCCACGCCATGCGCGCCTGGAACGAGATGGAACAAGGCGGCGTCGTTGTCAACGACGTGCCGAGTTTCCGCGTCGACAACATGCCCTATGGCGGCGTGAAGCTCTCCGGCATCGGCCGCGAAGGCATCCGCTGGGCCATCGAGGACATGACCGAGGTGCGTCTCATGGTCATGCGCGAGCGCTGATTTCCCGACTCATCCGGCCAGCCGCCGCGCCCTTGCGTTGACCGATGCAGGCGCGGCGGACCGCCCTCTGACTGTCACGTATCTGTCTTGCGCCAGTGCTTAGCTTGCGGGAGACCGACACCGAGGGCATGTCATGCAGACCGAAGCCGCAGTCGTCTCCGCCGCACCAGCACGCCAGGGATCGGGTCGACTGTTTGCGTTGATCTTCGTGGTGATCCTGTTGATCGGCGCCGGTTATGCCGGACTCCATCTGGTGCAGGACCTCTCGGCGGTCCGCTCCCAATCGCTGGCACCGTTTCTCCTGCTCGGCGTCGCGCTGTTGATCGCGCTGGGCTTCGAATTCGTCAACGGCTTCCATGACACCGCCAACGCGGTGGCCACCGTGATCTACACCAACTCCATGCCGGCCAATATGGCGGTGATCTGGTCCGGTGCCTTCAACTTCCTCGGCGTGTTGTTGTCCTCCGGCGCGGTGGCTTTCACCGTGGTCTCGCTGCTGCCAGTGGAGCTGATCCTGCAGGTGGGTGGACAGGCGGGTTTCGCCATGGTGTTCGCGCTGTTGATTGCCGCGATCCTGTGGAATCTTGGCACCTGGTATTTCGGCCTGCCCAATTCCTCCTCGCACACGCTGATCGGTTCGATCATCGGTGTCGGCCTGGCCAATCAGCTGATCTCCGGTCACAGCGGCACCAGCGGCGTGAACTGGGATGCCGCCATGAACGTGTTCCGCGGCCTGGTGTTTTCGCCCATCGCCGGCTTCCTGCTGGCCGGCCTGCTGATGTACCTGTTGAAGGCGCTGGTGAAGATTCCCGCGCTCTATCGCGCCCCCGAAGGCAAGAAGCCGCCGCCGTGGCCGATCCGCGCCCTGCTGGTGCTCACCTGCACCGGCGTGAGCTTCAGCCACGGCTCCAACGACGGCCAGAAAGGCATGGGCCTGATCATGCTGATCCTGATCGGTACGGTGCCTACGGCGTACGCGTTGAACGGCGCGGTGTCGGGTGGCGAAGTGAAGACCTTCCACCAGGTGTCGGTGGATACGCAGCATGTGCTCGGCAGCCTCGCCGGCAGCGTGACCTTCGACGGCGACCCGCGCGCCGTCATCACCACCGCCGTGCAGCAGCGCACGGCCCAGCCCAGCACGGCGCCTGCGCTGGCTCAGCTGATCGCGCAGATCGACCATGAAGTCGGCAATCGCACCTCGCTCAAGTCGGTGCCGCCGGAACAGATGGGCAACGTGCGCAACGACATCTACCTGGCCAACGCCGCCATTCCGCTGGTGCTGTCACAGCCGGGCCTCAGCAAGGAGCAGACCGCCACGCTCACCAGCTGGCGCGGACTGGCCACGCAGGCGATCCAGTTCATCCCGCCGTGGGTGAAGGTGGCCGTGGCGCTCGCGCTCGGCCTAGGCACCATGGTGGGCTGGAAGCGCATCGTGGTGACGGTGGGCGAGAAGATCGGCAAGGAGCACCTCACCTATGCGCAGGGTGCATCCGCCGAGCTGGTGGCCATGACGCTGATCCAGGCGGCCGACATGTACCACCTGCCGGTCAGCACCACCCACGTGCTCACCTCGGGCGTGGCCGGCACCATGGCGGCGAACGGTTCGGGCCTGCAATGGGCCACCGTGCGCAACCTGCTGATGGCCTGGATCCTCACCCTGCCCGCCTCGATCCTGCTGGCCGGCGGCTTGTACATTGTCTTCCGCCAGGTCTTTTGAGCGTTTAGGTAGCTAAGGCGTCGTTTCGGCTCCCTCCGGAGTGCACCGACCGTCCACGCCGGATGGCCATGGCCGCCTCCGCGCACCGCATCGGGCGTCGCAAGCACGGCTATCATGGCAACAGGGAGCCCGCCTTGGCGGGCTTTAGCCGTCGCGTCCTTTCAAGGAGCTTGCCGGATGCACGCAAGAACTGCCTTATGGCTTGGCGCGTTGCTGTTTATCAGCGGCGCGCAGGCGCAGAACATCCCCACACCCGCCGCCACGACGCCCGCGCCAGCGGCCGCAGTCGACTTGCAGACGGTGACCGTACGCGGCGAGCAACCCGGCCCTGAGTTATGGGAAGTGCGACGCGGCGACCATGTGTTGTGGATCGTCGGCACGCTGTCGCCGCTGCCCAAACACGCAGAGTGGCAATGGACCAAACTGGAGGAAGCGCTGGGCCGCTCATCGGAGTTGCTCGAAGCCCCTTCCGCACGCCTGAAGATGCCGTCGAGCCTGTTTTCCCGGCTTGCCCTGCAGCCGTCGGCCAAGCTCAATCCGGGCGGCGCCACCTTGCAGCGCCTGCTGCCGCCGGAGATGTATACGCGCTGGCTGGCGCTGCGCCATCAGTATCTGCAAGACGACGATGCGCTGGAATTCATGCGCCCGATGATCGTCGCCCAGCAGCTTTATGAGAAAGCGCTGGCCAAGGACGACCTGAGCAACGAGATCGACGTGGCCGCCATGGTGGAGAAGCTCGCGCGCAAGCATGGCAACCGCGTGATCGCCGTGCGCTATGAACTGCTGGTCACGCGGGCGCCGCCCAGTACCAGCATCGACCAGGACCAGCAGAATGGCATCGCCTGCCTGGACGAGACCATGCAACTGGTCGAGCACGACATGCCCAAGCTCACCCAGCGCGCCAACGCCTGGGCCACCGGCGACATGAAGACCCTGCAGAGCCTGATGCCGCAAAAGAACTACGAGCCCTGCATCGTGTCGGCCATCAACGGCGATTTCGAAAAGCAGCTCAATATTCCCGACCTGCCCCAGCGCATCGAGTCGGCCTGGATGAATGCCGCCGAGGCCGCGCTGATCCGCAACCGGCAGACGGTCGCCGTGCTGTCGATGGAGCAGTTGCTGTCGACGGACGGCTATCTGGCCAAGCTCAAGGCGCGCGGCTACATCGTGCGCCAGCCGGACAACACACTGCTCTGAGTCTGGCCGGCGCAAAGAAAAGGCCGCGCTCCTTTGAGAGGCGCGGCCCGCTCTGGTGCATCGATAAGCTTACTTGCTGCTGCGGTAGAGCGTGGCAGCGTCGGCCTTGAACGATTCGGCACTGCCCGGACGGCTGTAGAACATATGGCCGCCCGGATAGACCGCCAGCTTCACGCGCTGCGCCTGGCCGAACGTCGGCATCTGGTCGATGATCAGACGCGAGGTGAAGAACGGGCACGACAAGTCGTTGTAGCCGTGCACGATCAGCACCTTCATGTTCGGATCGTTGCCGATCGCCTTGCGCAGGTCCGCCACCGGCTTGTCGTCGGCGTTACCGCGATCCCAGGCCTTGTTCACGGCGTACGACAACGCTTCGTAGTGCGCGTCCGTCTTCCAGCCCACTTCGCGTGTCACGAAATCCACCATCGCGCTGGTGGTCGGCGCCAGCAGCGCTTCGAGAATCGGATCGCCCGACTGGCGATCGGCCGAGCCCGGGAACGGATCGAAGGCGGTGACGTTGGAGTCGTACACGCTGCCGATCTTCTTGTCGTTGCGATGGATTTCGCGCAGGTAGGTGGCGATGTCGACACGGCCATCCAGTCGCGACACCACGGCCGGATCCAGGCCCGTATACGCCGACACCTTCTGCACCATGCGACCGATCGCGCCCGGGTCCGAACGGCCGGCCAGGAAGTCGGTGACGAACTGCGTGCGCACATAGGTCTCGACGTCGTTCATCGCCGCCGGCGTGAGCTTGCCCTGGCTTTCCAGGCGCGCCGCGGTCATCGACGGCAGGTTGATCATCCACGGCAGCGGCGACAAGGCATCGCCATCGCCGATGGCGGCCGGATCGAGATACGGCGACACCATCACCAGGCCATTCACGCCCACACCCATGCGCGTCTGCAGCTCATAGCCGATACGCGGGGCGCGGTAGCCGCCGTAGCTCTCGCCCATCACGTACTTGGGCGCGCGCAGGCGGCCGTGCTTGACCAGCCAGTCGTACACCACGCGCGACAGATACTTGATGTCGGCCTCGGTGGAGTAGAAATCCTTCTTGGTCTGCTCATCGTCTTCCAGCGAACGCGAGAAGCCCGTGCCGACCGGATCGATGAACACCAGGTCGCTCATGTCGAGCCAGGTGTTGGGATTGTCCTTGGTGATCGCCGCATCGGACGGCGCATCGCCATCCACGCCGAACTGAATGCGCTTGGGACCAATGGCGCCCATGTTGAGGTACACCGACGACGCGCCCGGACCACCGTTGAAGGCGAAGGTCACCGGACGGTGCGGGTCGTTGCCCGGCACCACGTACGAGGTGTAGACCACGTCGGCGATCTTCTTGCCCTTGGCGTTGCGCACCTCGATGGTGCCCACGGTCGCCTCGTAGGACAGCGTACGGCCGCCTACGCGCACGCTCTGCTTGATGGTCTTGTCGGCGGGCAGCGGCGGCAGGTCGCTGTCGGACTTCTTGTCGGCGGCTTCGGCCGCGGGCTTGGCATCCTTGCCTTCGGCGGCCATGGCGGACCACGGCGACAAGGCCAGGCCCAGCGCGAACACACCCGCTGCGCACCACGCAGCTCCACGCCCCACACGGGCGAAACGACCTCGTACAGCCAAATCAGGATTCATCGACACTCTCACGCAGGGACTCATGGGACTCGACCGGCTATCGCGCGGGCGAAACACCATAGATGCGTCATGCGGCACCGGGTGACCAGTGCCGTAAGACAGGGTCAAGACCTTGCGATGCGAGCCGACGCCTTAGGTCGAAGGCACCGCGGCAACATCGCCGCGCGGCCGCGCCCCCATCACTACCATCCACAACACGAAGGCCAGCTCGCCCAGCTGGAGCGGGAAAGCCACTTTCGAGATGAGGTCTTCGTACGCCGGYAACACCACGCCGGTCACGCACAAAGCCAGATAGGCGAAGCCGTTGAGGATCAGCCAGTAGCCCAGAAAGCGCGGCAGGAAGCGCGAGCGGATCACCAGCAGCGCCAGCGGGAACAGCCACAAGCCCCAGAACATCTCGGCACACGAAATCATCATGCCGTGCAGGCGCAGGAACAGCGCCGCGAGCGCCTCGCGCTCGGGCTGCTCGAACGCTGCCAGAATCGGGCCGCCCTTGACCAGCAGCAGTGCCGCCGCATCATTGAGCACGTTGAAGAAATACAGCGGCGTATCCATGAAGCCCAGCACGAACATCAGCCCTGCCAAGGTTTTGTTGACGCCCTTGAACAGCTGGTAGAGCGTGAACGTCAGCAACAGGCTGATCACGCCGGTCAGCAGATCGCCAAAGATGCCGAGCCGGAACAACAACTCGTGCGCTGCGATATTGCCGGCCGTCGCGGCGGGGTTGTCGTGGACAAAAAGCGTGTTCGGGATATAGATCAGCCGGAATGGCGCGGTGATCGTCAGTGCCAGGTAGATGAGACCGGCAATACGCGCGTCACGCTTGAGCGTTGTCATTGGATGCATTCCCCAGAGATGCGTGACTCATCGTACCGATTATCGGGATGCAGAAACCGGCATCGATGTTGATGGCCCTGCCTGCACCTGCCGACACCGCAGCATCCAGACCATCCCGATGGCCAGCAACGCGCTAAAGACACGCAGGCCATTCCCCAGCCAGCCGGTCGCGGCCGATGGCGCCACATCGAAGACATCCCACGCGGCATTGAGCGAGCAGTGGAAGATCAGGCCGCACCACAGCGTGTAACCATCCATCGCATCGAGCACCGCGAACACGATGCCGCCGACGAAGGTGATGGCGAAGACTTGCAAAGCCAGCTCACTGTCCTGCATGCCCACCCAATGCACCCAGCCAAACACCAGGGCCTGCACCAGCACGGACGGCAGCATCCGCCACCCGAGGCCGCGACGTACGAAAATGAAGCCGAAGCCGCGAAACACCAGTTCCTCGGCCAGCGGAAACAACAAGGCCGTAAACAGGATGTCCCGCCAGTCGATGGTCGCCTGCAACTGGCCAGTGACCGCGCATCCGATCCAGAACGGCAGCGTGGCCAGCAGCACCAGCAGCGGCGCCTTCCATCCGTTCGAGTGCAGACCCAAGAGGCGCCGAACCGATGGCCCGGTCCGCCGCGACCGCAAGGCCAGCAAGGCAACGAGCGCCAACAGTACCGCCAGCAGGTTGTCCATGCTGGAGCCGCCGAAGGACGACATGGGCAAGCCGGGAATCTTCAGGCCCACCATCAAAGTCAGGTCGCGCACGGACAGCGCAGCGAACAGCACCGCGATCACCACGACCGCCTTGGCCCAAACAACTGCGGGATGCGACGCCTGCATATGCCCTCCTGGCCGATGGGACGAACGCCCTACTCTCACTCCGGCCCGTGGTTCACCGCAAGAATGACCTTTGGGGCAGAGCGTCGCCCGCCCGTGCCCGGGAGATCGTCGAAGCCTGGGCGATCGAACAACGTCTTTGATCCGCGAACCGTAGCCTCAGTGCGGTATGCCCTGATCCCGTTCCAGCTCACCCACGGTCACCGTGCCGTACCAGGCCGCATCGCGAATGCGAAAGTACTGCTTGGGGTCCCAGCGCCAGGCCACGTAAATATTCCCGCAACCCGTGATGGGCGCGCCGTCGATGGATTCAGCGCCGCACGACGGCAGTGGCCCGGTGAAGTCGCCCAGGGAGGGGTTGGCCGCCGCAAACTGTGCCAGCGTCAGCGAGCTGACCTCGGGCGCACCGTAGCCAACCAACGATCCAGTCATCCCGGTCCTGGCCTCGCGCAACGCCCGCTCCATGCGCGGCTTCGCCACCGCATCGCCGTACTCGCCGGACAGTTGATCCAACAGCACGCTTCCTTGTTGACGCTGACTGGCGTCCAGCTGATTCCATACGGCATCGCGGGTGGCTACGTAGCGCGGAAATTTCCGCTCCGCGCCCAGCGCCAGCCACGCATACGCGGTGACAGGATTCTTGGCGACACCCTCGCCGTGCAAATACATCAAGCCGATGCTGAGCTGAGACAGCTTGTCGGCATAGCGCGCGCCAATCTCGAAATATTTCATCGCCTTGGCGTAGTTGCCACTTGCATAGGCGCGCATCCCGACAAATTCGCCGTACTGATCGGGGTGCCCCCAGGTGGACGTGCGGTCCATGGCGGCCAGGACTTTCTGCGACGCCTTGTCGTCCATGGATGCCGCATGGCTCGTAACCAGAGAAAGCGGAAGAACCGCGACGACCAGGATACCGATCCATTGCGTCTTCATGAGTGCCTCCGAGGGTGTCCAGAGCTCTCTCGCGCATTTCATGACCAGACCCATTCACGCCATGTGAAGAGCCGGCGCCAGCCATCGATCAGCTCACTTCCTGCCACTGAAAATAGCGACGGTGGGCGATGCTAAGCAGATGCTGATCCTCCGGCGTATCGCCGTAGGCATAGACCACGGGATAAGCGGCCAGATCATAGGCGGCGCGGACGCGGCGCGCTTTTTCCGCGTTCACGCATTGTTCGCCGCGGTAGCGACCCGTCAGCTGGCCGTCGCGCGCCTCAAGCTGGGAGCACAGCAGTTCCAGATCATGCGTGCGGCACCAATGGGACATATAGACGTCCAGCGCACCGGATACCACGACGACGCGATCGCCCTGCGCCTTATGCCACTGGATGCGCTCCAGCGCCTGCGGGCGCAGCACGCCCGGCAATACATCGCGTGCAAATTGCTCGCCGCGTGCATGGGCATGCGTTTCCGGCACGCCACGAAAACCCAGCTGCACTGCACTGCGCCGCATGAGGTTGGGCGACACCCAGCCAAGCTTGTAGCCAGCCACCATCGGGGCAAGCAGCGCGCCGCCAAGGGCGCGCCGGCGCGGCGACACGGCAAATTCGATGAAGGGCCGGAACATCTCTCGCGTGGTGATGGTTCCGTCGAAATCGAACAAAGCGAGATTCATGGCATTCCCTGGCCGTGTTGTCAGCGCGGCGCATGCTCGATGCCTGCCACGCGAAGGTCAAGTGCCCTCAGGCGACCGACTCGGCGTCGGCCGGACGCAGGCGCGCCACGTCGCGCAAGGGCGGCGCGCCGAACTGGCGACTGTATTCGCGACTGAACTGCGAGGGACTTTCATAGCCCACCTGATGCGCCGCCGTGGCGACGTCGCACTGGCTGGCCAGCAGCAGGCGACGCGCTTCGTGCAAACGCAGCTGCTTCTGGTACTGCAGCGGACTCATCGCGGTAATGGCGCGAAAATGGTGATGCAGCGAGGAGGTGCTCATGTTCACGCGCATCGCCAGCTCCTCGATGCGCAAGGGCTCGTCGTAGTGCTGCCGCAACCAGTCGATGGCGCGCGACACCTGATGACCCTGGCTGCCGGACGTGGCGATCTGCGCCAGCAACGCACCCTGCTCGCCCGTCAGCAATCGGTACAGCAGTTCGCGCTCGATCAAGGGACCCAATACCTCGAGGTCGCGCGGCGTATCGAGCAGGCGAACCAGGCGCAGCAGCGGATCGAGCAGCCCGCCATCGAGCGGACTCATCGAAAGACCGGGCGCAGACGCGACGGCACTGCGGCGCAACTGCACGCCGGGCAGCAGCTCGCGGATGCACTGCAGATCCAGGCGAAAGGTCAGGCACAGGCACGGCGCATCGTCCGATGCCCGGACCACCTGCGAGGACACCGGCACATCCACCGCGTTGACCATGTAGTTGGCCGGCTCATGCAGGAACGTTTGCTGGCCGAGCAGGATCTGCTTCGCCCCCTGCAGCGCAAGGCCCAGACCCGGGCCGTACATGGCGCAGGTCGGCACGCCAACCGAGTTGGCGCGAAACAGCGTCAGGGCTGGCCAAACCGTGGTGTGCAAGCCATCAGCCGCCGCCAATCGTTCAACGATGGCTGTCAATTCCTCGCGATCTTGCGCCAGTCGCGCCGAAGAGCCAGGAGCGGAAGGTTTTTCATTCATGGACTTAGGTTCCATTTCTGCAGGACGAGATTGCCTGTTCCTCCGCCATATGGCGAGCCCCTGGGCCACGACCTTGCAGGATCAGGCAATCATCTCGCAGGAATCGGCTACCCGGGCCATACACCGGGCGCCCATACTCCTCGCCTTGCTGTCCCGTCCCCAAGGAGTCATGCCATGACGCTTTCCATCCGCGGCTACGCCGCCCAGTCCGCCACCACGCCGCTGGCCGCTCACCAGTTCGAACGCCGCGATCCGCGCGCGAACGATGTGGTGATCGACATCCTGTATTGCGGCGTTTGCCACTCGGATATCCACCAGGCGCGCGACGAATGGGGCGGCAGCCTCTACCCGATGGTGCCCGGCCACGAGATCGTGGGCCGCGTCAGCTCCGTCGGCCCCGAGGTCACCAAGTTCAAGGTGGGCGACACGGTGGGCGTGGGCTGCATGGTCGACTCCTGCCAGCACTGCGCCTCGTGCAACGCCGGCCTCGAGCAGTACTGTGTTGAAGGCGCCACCTGGACCTATAACGGCATCGATCGCCACGACAAGATGCCCACCTTCGGCGGCTACTCCGAGCGCATCGTGGTGTCGGACAAGTTCGTCGTGTCGATCTCCGACAAGCTGGACCTGAAGGCTGCCGCGCCGCTGCTGTGCGCCGGCATCACCACCTGGTCGCCGCTGCGTCACTGGAATATCGGCAAGGGCAGCAAGATCGCCGTGATCGGCCTGGGCGGCCTGGGCCACATGGGCCTGAAGTTCGCCAAGGCGATGGGTGCCGACGTCACCTTGTTCACCCGTTCGCCGGGCAAGGAAGCGGAAGCACGCCGCCTGGGCGCCGACCATGTGGTGTTGTCCACCGACGAGAAGCAGATGGCCGCCGTGTCGCGCCAGTTCGAGTTCATCCTCGACACGGTGCCCAACCCGCACGATCTCAACCCGTACCTGGCCACGCTCGCCGTCAATGGCGTGATCTGCCTGGTCGGCCAGCTGCAGCCGCTCGATCCTCCGGTGAACGCTGCGCAGGTGCTGCTGGGTCGTCGCTCGATCTCGGGTTCGGCCATCGGCGGCATCGCCGAAACGCAGGAAATGCTCGACTTCTGCGCCGAGCACAACATCGTCAGCGACATCGAAGTGATCGACATCAAGAACATCAATGCCGCCTACGAGCGCGTCATCACCAGCGACGTGCGCTATCGCTTCGTGATCGACATGGCTTCGCTCAAGGCTGCCTGATGATGTACTGACCCGGGCAGCACAAGCCGCCCGGACGCCCCACAAAACCGGCCCTTACACGGCCGGTTTTGTTTTTCCGCCGAGATGACGGCTGGCCTCATGTGCTTCGCGCAGTCGTTGCGCATGCGCCTTGAGCAGATCGCCGCGGGTGATGATGCCCACCATCCGGCGTCCCTGGCGATCCATCACCACCAGGCGGCCGACGTCGGCCTCCACCATATGATCGGCGGCTTCGCGCAGCGTGTGGTCTTCGCGCACCACGAGAGGCGGACGATGCAGCAGCGAACGCACTTGCGCATCCAGCGGCGAGCCGGCGCGCAGCAGATCGCGGCGGGTCACCACGCCCAGCAAGCGGCCCTGCTCGTCCACCACCGGAAAGCCCTGATGTTTGGCCGGTGCATGTTCCGTCGACAGCCAGGCCTGCACCTCGCCAATCGTCTCGCTGGCGCGCAGGCTCACGACGTCTCGGCTGCATGCTTCGCCAACAGCAAGGCGCTCCAGGTAATCGGCCGTGTACTCGTCCGGCACGAGCACGCCGCGACGGACGATCTTCTCCGTCATGATGGTGTTCCGCATCAACAAACCCGAAACCAGGTATGCCGCCGCGCAGGCGCCGAGCAAGGGCAGCAGGCCGTGCGGCTGCTGGGTCGTCTCGAACGCAAAAACGACCGAGGTGAGGAAGGCGCGCGACGCCCCCGCGAAAATCGCCGCCATGCACACCAGCGCCGCCACCCGCGGATCCACCTGCAGCCATGGCAACCAGTCCACGCACAGCAGGCCGAGCACGCCGCCCATCGCACTGCCGATGGTGAACAGCGGCGCGAGCGTACCTCCGGAAGTGCCACTGCCCAGCGCCACCGACCAGGACAGCAGCTTCATCAGACACAGCGCGAGCATGCCGGCAAACCCGACCTGCCCGGCAATCAGCGCCGCGATATTGCCGTAGCCCACACCCAGCGTGGCCGGCATGAAGTAACCCACCACGCCCACCACCACGCCACCGATGGCCGGCCACCACATCCAGTGGATCGGCAGTTTCTCGAAGCCGTCTTCAATGGCGTAGGTGAGCTTGGTGATGCCGACGCTGACCACGCCCGTGACGATGCCCATGACGATGTAGGCCACCACGGCGCTGAGTGCCGGCGTGGCGATGGCGGGCATCGGGAACATCGGTTCATTGCCTTCCAGCAGGTAGCGAACTGCTGTGCCCATCACCGCCGCCAGCGCTACCGGAATCAGCGAACGCGCGCGACGTTCGAACAACAGCAATTCGATCGCCAGCAACACGGACGAGATCGGCGCGGAGAACACCGCGGCCATGCCTGCCGCGGCGCCGGCCGCCAATAGTGTCTTGCGCTCGTCCGCCGTGACGCGCAACAGCTGGCCGATCAATGACCCCAATGCACCGCCGGTGGCGATGATCGGTCCTTCGGCGCCGAACGGACCACCGGTGCCGATGGCAATGGCGGACGACACCGGTTTCAGCCAGGTGATGCGCGGCGGAATCCGGCTTTCATTGAGCAACACCTGCTCCATCGCTTCGGGAATGCCGTGACCACGAATGGCACGCGAACCCCAGCGCGCCATCGCGCCGACGATCAGGCCACCGACCACCGGCACCGCAATCACCCACAGGCCCAGATGATTGCCTGCCGGGCTGCTGAATTCCGTACTGAGGCGCCCGTAAAAAGCGAGGTTGGTAACCAGTCCGATCAACGCGGTCAGTAACCGCGCCACCAGCGCCACCGCCGATCCCAGCAGCATGGCGAGCAGACAGATCCACAGCACGCGCCGCTCCAGCGGACGAAATTGGCGCGGCATGTGCGCCGCGGTCAGCGTCCGATCCAGCGAAGGGGCAAGCGGAAGCGCCGCACGCGAGTGCGGATCGGTGGGCAGTTCGGAGGGCATGGAAGCGACCGGCGTGAGTAAGCCGCGCAAGGTTACGCCGATACGCGCTCAGTAGCTGGCTGGAAAATGAACGGCTATCAGGCGCTTCAGGCACCCAGCGGCGGCGCCTTCGGGGCATTCCAGCCCAGCACGTTGTAGACCCGGTAACGCAGGATGCCCAGGTACTCGTGCAGCGAGGCATCCATCAGCATGAAGTTCCACGAGTCGGGCGCCAGTTCCCTGCGCGCATTGACCCAGTCGCCGGCCACCGGCTGCGGCACGATGCCGAAGTGCGCGAAGTACAACAGCGATCGACGCAGGTGAATGCCAGAGGTCACCAGCACGATGTGCTGCGGCGCGTACTCGGCGAGGATCGGACGGCTGAACTGCGCGTTCTGCCACGTGCTCATGCTGCGCGATTCAATCGACAAATCCGCCGCGGGAATGCCGAGCGCGCGAAGTGCCCGGCCATACACCACCGCCTCGGCCTCGCCGTGGTCTTGCGAATCGCCACCGCTCACCACCAGGCGGCACTCCTTGCCGGCGGATTTGCACGCGCTATAAAGCTGGGCGGCACGCAACAGGCGACCATTGACGAAATAGGAAGGTTGCAACGGATGGCCTTCGTCCACCGCCGTGCCCGCGCCAAGCACCACGATGGCATTGCGCGGCGTCCACGCAATCGCCGGATCGACTTCGTATGGCGCTTGCAGCCCGTCGGAAAGCCAGCGTGGCAGTGCGCCGCAACCGATGCCGAAGAACAGCAGCAGGCTCGCGATCAACAGCGCGCGCGCGGTCTTGCGCCAGCGCAGGCGATACAGCCACACGATCAACAGCAGCAGCACGAACAGAACGGCCAGCATGCGGATTCCCCGCTCCATGGAAAGGCATGGCATCTTAGGGCCTTACGCTATGGCGAGGCGATAGCGCAGGGTCGATCGACCTGTCGCCTGGGGACACGCCAGCATGCTGGCGAGCGGACAATGTGACACCGCAGGGACCGGTACATGACCACACTCGTTTTCGTGCACGGCTGGAGCGTCACCAATACTTCAACCTATGGTTTGCTGCCACAGCGTCTCCAGGCGCAGGCCGCATCCGCAGGCATCGCATTGGCGGTGGCCGACATCTGGCTATCGGAATACGTGAGTTTCGATGACGTGGTCACCATGGCCGACGTCGTGCGTGGATTTGATCACGCCCTGCGCGACCTGCATCTGCACGACGCCAGTTTCGTTTGCATCACCCACTCCACCGGCGGACCCGTCGTGCGCGAGTGGCTTCGCGCGCAGCGGGAACGACCGCACGCCTTCAGCACGATCCGCCTGACCCACCTGATGATGCTGGCGCCGGCGAACTTCGGCTCCGCCCTCGCCCAACTCGGCAAAGGCGTGCTGAGCCGCCTGCGCGCCTGGGCCGGTGGCGTGGAACCCGGGCAACGCATACTCGACTGGCTGGAACTGGGCAGCAGCGAATCGCTGTCGCTCAACCTCGATCATATCCACGGCGATGATGCGGCCGAGCGCGGCCAGTTCCTCTTCGTGCTCACCGGCGACCGACCTGATCGATCGCTCTACGACCACATCAACAGCTATACCGGCGAAGACGGATCGGACGGCGTCGTACGCATCGCGGCGGCCAATCTCAATGCGCGCCACGCCGTGCTCGCGCGCCAGGGCAGCAGCAACGACGCAACGCTGGCCATCAATGCCACGGTCGCGCCGCGCACCGCGTTCAAGCTGATCCCGGGCGCAGCGCACTCCGGCCTCGGGCAAGGCGTGATGGCCGCCGCGCCGCAAGCGACGGTGGACGCGCTGCTCCGCTGCCTGCAGGTGCGCGACGTGGGCGGCTACCACCAACTGTGCGACGCCTTCGATGCGCAAAATGCACAGCGCGACGCCGAGCGGGTGGAAAAGGAGCCCGTAGGTCCGTTCTCGCCCCGCGTCCATATCCACGATCCACGCAGCATGCTGGTGGTTCGCCTCACCGACGAGGCGGGTGAGCCGCTGCTTGGCGCACGCTGGCTGTTCGAGGCCGGCCTGCCGCCGAACCCCGACTGGATGCCACAGGGTTTCATGCTCGACCGCCAGGCGAACAGCCGGCAGGGACACGTGATCACGTTCTTCCTCAACCATGGCTTGCTGGCCGGCACTGCACGCGTCGCCGACCCGGACAACAGCCGGCGCACCTTGCGTGCCGCCATGAGCGGGCATCGGCCCTATAGCGCGACGATCGAACCGGCTGATCTGGCCGGACTCGTGCATCACGCCATCGCCAGCTCGGCCTCCAGCGACGACCTGTTCCTGATCCTCGCCCCGCACCAGACCACCGTGCTCGACGTGGTGCTGCCACGCCACGTGCGCGAAGGCGTGTTCCGGCTCACCCAGCAACGCGAGCCTGAGGATTTCTCGCACCCTGTAGCAGGTGACGTCATCCCCTGACCTCCGGGCACGGCCAAACCCCAAGTGGCGATGGCCTGCGTTACATGGGAATGCAGCCACCTTTCCTGAACCCGACACTTCAATGGACGCCTGCCACTGACCCGCCTGCTTACCCCAAGCCCCGGTTTGGCTTAACCTCGCCGCCCATGGATGCCCCTGTGGACGACGATGCGACGCTGATGCTTGCCTATGCCAGGGGCGAGGCTGCGGCGTTCAATGCGCTCTACGCCCGGCACCGGGCCGCACTCTATCGATTCCTGCTGCGCGCGGCGCGCGATCCCCAGCTGGCCGAGGAGCTTTTCCAGGAGACCTGGAGTCGCGTGGTGGCCTCGCGCGCGCGCTATGTGCCACAAGCCAAATTCACCACCTGGCTACTGCAGATCGCGCATAACCTGTTGATCGACAGCTACCGCCGCAAGCGCCCGCTCGCCACCGGCGAGGAAGCCGAGCGGGTATTCGAAGTAACCGCGTCACCGGAACGCGAACAACCCGAGCACCTGCTGTCGGAGTTCGAACGTCGCCGGCGTCTGCAGTTGGCGATCGAGCAACTGCCCGATGAGCAGCGCACCGCGGTGCTGCTGCGCCTGGAAAACGAACTGAGCGTGGAGGAGATTGCCGAAGTCACCGGCGTGGGACGCGAGACTGCCAAGTCGCGCCTGCGCTATGCCATGAACCGTTTGCGCGAACAGTTGGCCGAATGAATACGCACGACCACGACAACGACGCGCTGCCCGGCGAAGACGAGCTCAAGTCGCTCTATCGCAGCCTGCCGCGCAAGGAACCATCGCCCGCCCTCGATGGCGCGATCCAGCGCGCGGCGGCCGACGCCGTGCGCGCCGACAAGCGCAGCGGTGTGACGCGCTGGCCGGTAGCCGTTGCCAGTGTGGCCGTCCTGGTCGTGGCTGCCGGGCTGGGCTGGCGCATGGTGCAACAACCCGCGAGCGTGCCGCAGGGCCCTGCTTCGCGCGCTGTTGCCGTCAGCGCGGCGCCCGCATCCGAACCGGCGCAGGCGGCGTCCAGTCCAAGCGATGCGCAGGTCGTCAACACCCCTGCCGCACCCTTGGCGGCTGCAGCTCCGGCGACGCGCATCGCGGCGCCGACGGCAGCGAAGCGGGAAAACATCCGTTCCGCCATGAAGCCGAAAGTGGTGGCGCCGGTCGCCGCGACTGCGCAACCACCCACCTCCGAGACGGAAGCGGCACCGCTGGCAGCCATCAACGAGGACCGCATGGCGGCGGCGCCGCCGCCGGCAGCACCTGCGCCCGTCGCGCAAGCCGCCCCATCCGCTTATGCACCGCAGGCTGCGATGCGAGCCACGGCTGCCACCGGCGCGCTCAGCCAGCGCGCAACGGCGATGAAGGACATGTCTGCCCCCGCCGTTTCGCCGGACAGTACGGCAGCCAACGCGGCCGATACGCCAGCCCAAGAGCTGGAGAAGATCCGCCAGCTGTTCGCCCTGCATCGCCACGATGAAGGCGTGCAGCGGCTGACCACCTTCCAGCAGACACACCCGGACGTGCCCTTGCCCGACGACCTGCGAGCGCAACTGCCCGACCATGAGTGATCCGCTGCATACCCTTGCCGCTGCCTGCCAGCACAGCGAGGACATCAAGAAGAGTCGGTTCCTGGCCCAGGCGGCACCCGTACAGACGCCCGAACAGGCGCTGGCCTTCGTACGCCAGGTGAGCGATCCGGCAGCGACGCACAACTGCTGGGCCTACCGCATCGGCCAGGACTATCGCTTCAACGATGACGGCGAGCCGGGTGGCACCGCGGGACGCCCGATGCTTCAAGCCATCGAAGGCCAGGGTATCGATCGCGCCGTGGTGGTCGTCACGCGTTGGTATGGCGGCATCAAGCTGGGCGCCGGCGGACTCGTGCGCGCCTACGGTGGCACGGCTGCGGAGTGCCTGCGTCGCGCCGATCGCGTTCCCCTGGTTGCCATGGCGCGACTGGGCCTGCGTTGCGACTTCGCCGAACTGGCCTTGCTCAAGGCCCGCCTGCGCGAGTTCGACGCCGAGATCGTGCAGGAAAGCTTCGATGCGCAAGGGGTCGCGCTGGAGATCCAGCTGCCCGACAGGCATGCCGACGAGGCACAGGCGCTGGTCAACGACCTCAGCCGAGGCCGTCACCGTGCACGCCGCCTGGATTGAATCAGGCGCGAGTCGCCCCACCTTCAAACAGATGCGCCAGCCCGGCGCGGATGCCGACGACGAGAACTCATGAGCGAAACCGCCGACACTCAGCGCCCTGCACGTCGCATTGGCACCCTGATGCAGCTGTGGCCGTTCGTGCGACCCCATCGCGCGCTGGCCGGCGGGTGGCTGGTGTTTCTGGCGATCTCCTCGAGCGCCACGCTGGTGTTGCCGATGGCCGTGCGGCACATGATCGACCAGGGCTTTGGCCATTCCAGCCTCGCCACCATCAATGCCACCTTCCTGGGCTTGTTTGGCGTGGCCCTGGTGTTGGCGTTTGCCACGGCGGCGCGCTACTACTGCATCGCCTTGCTGGGCGAGCGTTCGCTGGCATCGCTGCGCTCTCAACTTTATGCGCATGTGATCCGCCTCGATGTGGGCTTTTTCGAGCGCAGCCGCGTGGGCGAACTTATCTCGCGCCTTGGCACCGACACCGAAGTCATCCAGGCGCTGATCGGCTCGGGCATCTCCGTGGCGCTGCGCAGCGCCGTGATGCTGCTGGGCGCCACAGCCATGATGGTCTGGACCAGCCCCCGACTGGCCGGCCTCACCGCGCTGGTGATTCCCGCCGTGATGCTGCCCATCCTGGTCTTCGGTCGCCGCGTGCAGAAGCTGTCACGCGCCAGCCAGGATCGGCTTGCCGATGCCGCGGCAGTGGCCAATGAAACGCTCAACGCCGCGCCAGCGGTCAAGGCGTATGCGCGCGAGGATATCGAAAGTGCGCGTTACGGCGGCGCCATCGCCCGCGCGCTCGCCACCGCCCGGCAACGCATCGGCATGCGATCGATCCTCACGGCGACCGTCATCGTGCTGTTCTTCGGCGCCATCGCGCTGGTGCTGTGGGCCGGCGCGCGTGATGTGCTGGCCGGCACGCTCGATGTCGGCGTGCTCGCGCAGTTCGTGATCTACGCGTTTCTCGCGGCCGGTTCGCTCGCCGGGCTTTCCGAGGTATGGGGCGACGTGCTGCGTGCGGCAGGCGCGATGGAACGCATTGGCGAACTATTCGAAGAGCGCGCAGAGATCACCAGCCCCGCGCAACCCACGTTCCTGCCTCGTCCGATGGAAGGCGCCTTGCGCTTCGAACACATCCAGTTCCATTACCCGTCCCGACCCGACGCACCTGCGCTACACGACTTCGACCTGAGCATTCGCCCCGGTGAGACCGTGGCGCTGGTTGGGCCTTCCGGAGCGGGCAAGAGCACGGTGTTCGCCTTGCTGCTGCGCTTCTACGATCCGCAGAGCGGACGCATCACACTCGATGGCATCGATCTGCGCGCACTCGCCCTGCCCGAACTGCGCGGCGCCATCGCACTGGTGCCGCAGGAAACGGTGATCTTCGGCGGCAGCGCGGCCGAGAATATCCGCTTCGGTCGCCAGGATGCCGACGATGAGGAAGTGCGCGATGCCGCCCGCGCTGCCGAAGCGCACGACTTCATCATGGCGATGGGCAAGGGCTACGGCGAGGAACTCGGCGAGCGCGGCGTACGCCTGTCCGGCGGCCAACGCCAGCGCATCGCGATCGCCCGCGCCATCCTGCGCGACGCACCGCTGCTCCTGCTGGACGAAGCCACCTCCGCGCTCGATGCCCAATCCGAAGCCGCCATCCAGCAGGCGCTGGAGCGTCTCGAAAAAGGCCGCACCACCCTCGTCATCGCCCACCGCCTCGCTACCGTGCAACGCGCCGATCGCATCGTGGTGATGGACGGCGGCCGCATCGTGGCCCAGGGCACGCATCAAAGCCTGCTGGCCGAAGGCGGTCTCTACGCGGAACTGGCGAGGCTGCAGTTCACTGCCTGAGGCATCACTCGATCGAGCGCTTGCGCTCAGCGTGAATGCTCGTTTTGTCACCTAATGACGCGGCGCTCATCGGCTCACCGCGACGGATCATCCGCGCGTAACGCCAGAAGCGTTTGATTGACGCGATCAACGTGTACCACCCCAGCGGCGTGGGATGGATGGCGGCCTTGAGTGCGCGGGCGTAATCAAGCACGAATCCCGGGGTCCAGGCCATAGCCTCGGCGCGCTTGCGCAATTGGGCGGCGACCCAGAGTTCCGGATTGACCATGGTTCGAAGGAAGCCGCGTTTTGCCGACGATCCTTCCAGCGCGGCCTCCAGACAATGCGCCACCGTGCTGCTGCAATTGCGGCTGGTCAGGTTGTACGTGGCGTCTTCGCGGTAGCGCTTCCAGAACGCCAGCAGGCGTTGGCGGTCGTAGCGATCAAAACGCACTTCCGCGTTCGATTCGCACCAGCCGGCGGATTCCTGCGCATAGCTGGGCTGGAATTTTCCAGGCACGTCGTTGATCGCAGTGGCGCGCAGCATGCGGGTGAAATCGCCGCTGGAGCGATCGATTTCGACAGCCGGATAATGACTGACGTACACATCGGGCGGGCACCCCAGCGCCGCGTGCCCCGTGGAAATCACTCCTTTCGCATCCACCGCAGCGATATAGCGATCCACCAGCGGCTGTGGCACGGCGTCGTCGACGGAGCCCGTCGGCGTCCACACGTAAACGACCAGGTCGCCCGCGGCCTCATCCAGCAGTTCGGGCGTGAAGCCCGCATCGGCAACCGGCATGTCACGCATCAACAGCCACGAAAGCACGGCATGATCGGGCAGTTTCTTCAGTCGCCAGGCCTGCCTGAACATGCCGCAGCCGGAGAGGAAAAGTCCCATGCCGATGCAGTACGGCACCGTGCCCGCGTAGAACGTCGGATACGGCTCGACCATGAAAACCGCAAAGCCCACCTCGAGCAGACCGGTGAGCAACGACAGCCGCCAACCGCGAAAGCGCACCACCAGCGCCGCTGCGATCCGGAAGATGCCATCGAGCAGGAAAGCGAGACCGAAGGCCATCGCCAGGATCACGCTCGCCGCATGATGCGGGTCGACGATCAACAAGCCGAGGATCAGGAACACTACGCCGCGCGCCTTGCGCAGTGCAGCCGAGGTACCGGGCCGGGGCGAGGACACTGCCAGCGTGACCACGGCCTCGACCACCAGCAGATAGCCGAACACGTGCACCGGGAAATACAGCACGTTGTCCAGCGCATCGATAAAGATCGCCACGCCCAGCGCCGCCCAGGCGATGCCCCCGATGGCCAGAATCAGCCAGCGCCGCCGGATGAAATCGCTGCCCAATAGAAGCAAGCCCAACTGCACCATGTGACGACTCCATCGTTCGAACCACGTGCGGACGCGGCGCCCCTCAGGTTTCGCTGCGCGACCTCGCAAGGAACACCGCAAACACCGCGCAACCCAGCGCAATGATGCCCGGCAAGCCGAACAGCGCATTCACGCCCATCGCTACGCCCGCGAGTGTCGGTCCCATCAGCGCGCCCAGGCCCCATGCCAGCCCCATCACGGCATAGACGCCCACCAGATCGTTGCCCTGGAAGCGACTGCCCACCATCGCCAGCATCACGGTGTAGATGCCCACGAACAGTCCACCCCACACGAACACCACGGCGAACGCCAGCCATGTCTCGCGCAACGCGAACGGCCAGAACAACGCCGTCAGCGCGGAAATCGCGGCCAATGCCAGCACCAGGCGCCGCTTGTCGACCTTGTCGGCCAGCCAGCCAATGGGCAGCTGCAACACGATGGCGCCGAACATCAACACCGAGATCAGCTGCATGGCACGCGCCTGTGTCCAGCCCAGCTGCGTGGCATACAACGAGATGAAGGAAAGTCCGGCAGTCTCTACCCCTGCATTGAGCACCGTGGTGGCCAAGGCAATCGGCGCCAGGCGCATATAGCGGAGGGGCTGCGCGCGCTCGGGCACACTGCGCCGGGGCGCCACCACCCAGGGCGGCAGGATGAACGCCACCGCCGCCAGCGCGATGGCCGCACCGGCGAGATAAGCACCCGCATCCACGCCCAGCACCGACAGCAAGGCCGGCCCCAGCACCATGCCCAGCGAGAGCGCGGCGGTATAGACGGCCATGGTGCGACCGCGTGCCTGCTCGGTGCTGAGCACGTTGGTCCAGGTTTCCGACATTACGAATAGGACTTCGGCAGCCATGCCGAGCACCACGCGCATCGGAAACCACCACGCCACGTCAGTGACTCGTGCGAACGCAGCCAGCACGACGGCCGTGACCACCAGGGCCGCCACGGCCAGTGTCCGAGCGCCGAAGCGTGCGGCGAGGGTCGGCATCACGGGCGCGATCAGCAACACGCCCAGCGCATGCATGGCCGCGTTGAGGCCGATGTAACTGCCGGAGTGCCCGCTCGCCGCCAGGCTCATGGCGATCAGCGGGGCGGAGAGGCTATAGCTCAGGCCGAAGATGGTGGCGGCCACGATGACAGCCGCGGTGGACAGCAAACGGGGCCAGCGGCCCAGGAGGAGCGTCGCCGAGGCGGCAGTCTCCTGCGGCGCACTCATGGCCGCACGCCCGGCGCCGGGGCCGCTCGAACACCTCGCCTGCTCCGCTCATCCATGCCGTGGACTCTCTGGAGGAAGGGTGACGCGGTTCGAGCTTAAGGCGCCATCGGTCTGAATGACAGCAAATCAGGCCTTCGAGTGGAGCGCAGCAACCAGGGCGTGCACTTCATCCACGTCGCTGCGGACCTCGCCAGCGGCCATATCGGTCAAGGCCGGATTGCTCCAACGCATGCCCGACGGCAGCATGCCCTTGGCCGAAGCGTGGAGTTCCGATGCGCCGGTCGCCTTGGCAAGCTCAGCGATATTGGCGGCCCGAACACCTGCACCCGGCATCACCACGATGCGGCCGGCCGCCTGGTCGATCAGCTGGCGAAGCGTATCGGCCCCGTCGATGGCCGCTATCGCACCGCCGGAAGTGAGCACGCGCTCCGCCCCCAAGGCCACGACATCCTCCAGCGCCCGAGGCAGATCACGCGTCATATCGAACGCGCGGTGGAAGGTCACGCCCATGCCGCCCGCCGCTGAAAGCAGCGGTTTGCAGCGCGCCACATCGACGCGCGCATCGGCATCGAGCACGCCAAACACCACGCCATCGCAACCCAGCGAAAGACAGGTCTCGATGTCGTGCTGCATCACGTCCAGCTCGTCATCGTTGTAGAGAAAGTCGCCGGCACGTGGACGTATCAGCACGTACAGCGGGATGCTCAGGCGCTCGCGCACCTGGGCGATCTGCGCCATCGATGGAGTGAGCCCACCCAATTCCAGGCCGGTGCACAACTCCACCCGGTCCGCACCGCCCGCCTGCGCGGCCAGCGCGGACGCCAGCGAATTGGCAGCGACTTCGAGCAGGCGTCGTGCCATCAGTACACGCTCTTGGACGGCACCAACCCATCCTGTTTGGTCGCGTCGCATACGGCATACGAGAAGCCGGACTGGATCGCGAACGCGCCCACTTCGCCGTGCTTGTTCATGGCAAGAAAGCCGACCTGCAGGTCCTTCGACGCCGCGGGCCGGCGCTTGACGATGCGCATCACCGCCTCGCGGCAGGCGTCCTGCGGCGAGCGACCATGACGCATCAACTCCACCACCAGGAAGCTGCCCACGTTGCGGATCACTTCCTCGCCCACGCCGGTCGAGGTGGCCGCGCCGACATCGCCATCCACGTACAGGCCTGCCCCGATGATGGGACTGTCGCCCACGCGCCCGCGCATCTTCCACGCCATGCCGCTGGTGGTGCAGGCACCGGCCAGGCGGCCGTTGGCATCGATGGCCAGCATGCCGATGGTGTCGTGGTTGCCCTTGCCGCCCGGCATGCCGGTCTTGCCGTAGTCGCGCACTTCGCTGTTGGCCGAGGGTTGGTAGTGGGCCGTCTTCAGCCACTCCTTCCACGCCGCCTCGGACTCCGGGGTCAGCAGTTCTTCCTTCTTGAAGCCCTGCTCCAGCGCGAACTGCAGCGCGCCATCACCGGCCAGCAAGACATGCGGCGTGCGTTCCATGACACGACGCGCCACCTGGATCGGATGAGCGATGTGCTCCAGCGCCGCGACCGCACCGCAACTGCCGTCGGCGTCCATGATGCTGGCGTCCAGGGAGACGTGGCCGTCGCGATCCGGATAGCCGGCGCGGCCTACGCTGTGATTCTTCAGATCCGCTTCCGGGATCATCACGCCCGCCTCGACGGCGTCCAGCGACCCACCGCCCTTCGACAACACGCCCCACGCGGCCTGGTTGGCGGCCACGCCGAAGTCCCAGGTCGAGATCACGCGCGCACCCGTGCTGCCCTTGCTCGTCCCACTGGCGCCGGCCAGCGCATGCGCGCCACCCGCCAGTGCCACCGCGGAGGCCCCCAGCACGGAGGCCTTCAGAAACCCTCTACGATCCGTCATCACCCCTCCACTCCAACCACTCCACACAAAAAAAGAAAGCCCCGCGCCTTGCGACGCGGGGCTTCCTCACATCGATGACCGGCGCTGGCGCCGGTTCGCCGACATTAGCCGGCGATTTCGACGCCCGAAGCCTGGGCGCCCTTCGGGCCCGTGGTGACTTCGAACTTCACGCGCTGACCTTCCTGCAGGCTACGGAAGCCCTTGGAGTTGATT
The DNA here is from genome assembly GCF_056399225.1 of Dyella sp. 01N448. NCBI lineage: Bacteria > Pseudomonadati > Pseudomonadota > Gammaproteobacteria > Lysobacterales > Rhodanobacteraceae > Dyella > Dyella sp. 01N448. The sequence goes on from NZ_JBFTQX010000005.1 coordinate 368,045, forward strand.
GCCGAAAAGTGGACGAACACGTCCTCCCCACCGTCCTCAGGCGCGATGAAGCCGAAACCCTTGGCGTCGTTGAACCACTTGACCGTACCGAAACGCATTGCGTGAACCTCTGAATCATGGACTGGATGCACCACGGTAAGCGCTGAACCACCTTGACCCCTTGGTCCGCCGCCCCTGGCACAACGGAAGTATCAACATGTTTTATGGCAAAGCGCAATATGGTGACCACTTTGACACGATCAAAACCGTACCGGTTGCTCAGCTTTTGAGCAGAACACCCAGGATGCGGGGTACCTCGGCGGTGGCTGCTGCCAGGTGGGCGAAGATTTCCTCGATGCTGATCTCCGCCTCGTCGCCACAACCGGCGGCGAAGTTCGCAACCAGCGCGAGACAGGCGTAAGGCAGCTCCAGTTCGCGGGCGAGCACGGCCTCGGGCATGCCGGTCATGCCGACCAGGTCGCAGCCGTCGCGCTTCATGCGGGCGATCTCCGCCCGGGTCTCCAGGCGCGGACCCTGGGTCGCGCCATAGCAACCACCATCAATGACAGCGATGTCAGCCTTGGCCGCCGCGTCGATCAGTTCGCGACGCAGCGACTCGGTGTACGGCTCGCTGAAATCGATATGACGCACCTCGGCGCCCTCGACATCGCAAAAACTCGTGTAGCGGCCATGGGTGTAGTCGATGATCTGGTCGGGCACCACGATGACGCGCGGACCCATATCGGCGCGGATGCCGCCCACGGCGTTCACCCCGACCACCCGGCGCGCGCCCAGCGAATGCAGTGCCCACAGGTTGGCGCGGTAGTTGACCCGATGCGGCGGCACCGTGTGGCTCTCGCCGTGGCGGGCGAGAAAGGCCAGCTTGCGGCCGGCGAAATCACCCGTCACCACATCGCCCGAGGCCGCGCCGAACGGCGTGTCGATGCGATGGCGCGAGGCGTTCTCCAGGCCCGGAAAGTTGTACAAACCGCTGCCGCCGATGACGGCCAGATCGATGCTCACGATGCGTTCCTATATGCGTTCAATTCGTTCGGTGTCGCCGCCAACCGCTCGGCAAAGCCTGCGAGATGGCGAGTCAGTGCCTCGCGCGTCCGCTCATCGCTCAACTGACCGTCGACGATCTTGGTATGCGCGTGGAACACCAGCACGTCGCCCTGCGGCTCGGTACGGGCGCCTGCGCGGCGCAGGATCAGGCGCAGTTGGTCCTGCGCTCGCACCGTCCCGGTGACGCCCGGGCTCGCGCCGATGATGCAGACGGTCTTGCCGGCGAGCGCAGCCACTTTGCGCGCCTTGCCGGCGCGCGAGGCCCAATCCACCGCATTCTTCAGCACGCCGGTGATGCCGCCGTTGTATTCCGGGCAGGCAATCAGCAGCCCGTCGGCCCGATCGATGGCGTTCTTGAACTCGACCACCGACTCGGGATCGCCCTGCTCTTCCACGTCCTGATTGAACATCGGCAGGTCGTGCAGGCGATGCATCACGATGTTCATGCCGGCCGGCGCAAGCTCCTGCGCCGCATGCAGCAGCGCGGTATTGAACGAAGCCTCGCGCAGGCTGCCGGAAATCCCCAAAACATTCATGCGTGACTCCGTGGTCGATCGTCGCCTTACTTGAGCGCGTAAATGCCCGGCAGATTGCGGCCCTGCTCGTGATAGTCCATGCCAAAGCCGAACACGTAGCGATCAGGCAACTGGACGCCGTTGAAGTCGGCCTGGATGCCGTCGACCAGGCGGTCGTGCTGCTTGGTGCACAGACTCACCACCAGCACGCGGCGTGCGCCGCGGCGCATGCAGTCGTCGCGCACGGCCTTCAAGGTATGACCTTCATCGAGGATGTCGTCCACCAGCAGCACGGTGCGGCCGGCGAGATCCACCGCCGGCTCGCGCAGCCAATGCAGCTCGCTGCCCGAGGTGGCGCCGCGATAACGCGTGGCATGCACATAGTCGAACTCAACATCGGTGCGGATGGCCAGTGCGAGATGACCGGCAAAAATCAGCGCGCCGTTCATCACGGTAAGAAAGACGGCGCGCTCGCCATCGAGCGCGACGTCGATGTCGCGCCCCATGTCGACAATGACCGACTCCAGCGCCGCGCGATCGAACAACAGCTCGGCACCGGCAAGTGCGGTAGCCAGTGAAGGGGTGGATGTACTCATGCCGAAGCTTGTCCTTCCACGGCGTGCAGCGCCGCGATGCGCGCGATGAATCGTTCGCGCTGGGGGTTGTCGTTGAGGCCGTCCCAGGTGGAGGCCACGTCGCCGCGCAGGGCGGCGATGCGTTCGGGCGAGGTGGCCGCGCGGTCTTGCACAGCGGCAATCGCCTCGTCCACCACGTCGGGGAAGCAGGCGAGCACCAGGTCGCAGCCTGCATCCAAATGGGAATGCACGCGACCGGTCACGCCGCCTGCCGCGCCAGCAGCGGCCATGCTGATGTCGTCGCTGATCACCGCGCCGCCAAAGCCCAGCTCGTTGCGCAAGATGTCCTTGATCCAGCGCGAGGAAAAACCTGCCGGCTGTGCGTCGACCTGGGGATAGACCACGTGCGCCACCATGACCGCCTCGGCGTGCGCCGCCATGCCTTCGACGAAGGGCAGCAGATCTTCGCGACGAATCACGTCCAAGGGACGCGTATCCACTGCCGTGGCCTTGTGCGTATCCGCCGCCACCGAACCGTGACCCGGAAAATGCTTGAGCACGGCAGCCATGCCGCCCAGGTGCATGCCGCGCACATAGGCCTGGCCAAGCTCAGCAGCCACCGCGGGATCGGCGTGAAACGCGCGCAGACCGATCGCAGCGTTGCCGCGCGCCAGATCCACGACGGGGGCAAAGCTGAAATCCACGCCGCTGGCGCGCAACTCGCTGGACATCACCCAGGCGTGTTCTTCGGCCAGGCGGATGGCGTCTTCCGGATCGCGGTCGTACACGGCGCCGATCGCCGACAACGGCGGCAGGCGCGTGAAGCCCTCACGGAAACGCTGGACCGGGCCGCCTTCCTGATCCACGGCGATGAGCATGTCGTCGCCGCCGACCTCGCGAATATCGTCGATCAGTTTCATCAACTGATCGCGCGTACTGAAATTGCGCGAGAACAGCACCACGCCGGAAACGCCGGGCGCCTTGAGCCATGCATGCTCCGACGCAGCGAGTGTGGCGCCTGCCAGGCCGATCATCAGCATGAGGTGGGTTCTCCGGCCGCCTGACGCTCGTCCGACGTCCAGCGCGCATACGGATGCGCGATCAGGTTGACGTTGTAGTAGCGCGGCAGGTGGCTCACTTCGCGCCCCAGCCACGAGGGGCGCGGAAACGAGGCGTCGGTGCTGGGCAATTCCACCTCGACCACGACCAGTCCCGCATTGTCGCCAAAGAATTCGTCGACCTCGAACAGCACGCCGTCGACGACCACGTGATGCCGGATCTTCTCCACTACGCCGTCGCACAGCTCGGCGAGCATTTGCTCGGCATCGGCGATGGGCACGGGGTATTCAAACTCGGCGCGCTCGATGCCGAGCTTGGCCGATTTGATATTGAGCCACCCACGATCCCCGGTGCGGCGTACGCGCACCGACGCCCGCGCGGTACCGTCGTGCAGCGCCTGCGCACTGACCAGATAGCCCTGGGCGATGCGCTCGCTTTCGCTCACGGCGTCTCGCCAGCTGTCATCGCTGAGGAGGAATTTACGTTCGATCTCGATGCCCATGCGTCAACCGATGATTGGGGAAGGATGTGACGGAGCGGTGAAGGCGTCCCGCCTTCCTTGCCCTGGCTCAGCGTTCGAACAGCGCGATGGACTCCACGTGCGCCGTATGCGGGAACATATCCATCACGCCGGCCGCACTCAAGCGGAACCCATGCTTCTGCACCAGGATGCCGGCGTCACGCGCCAGTGAACCCGGGTGGCACGAGACATAGACAATGCGGCTGGTCTCCTTGTGCGGCAGATACTCCAGCACCTTGTCAGCGCCGGCGCGCGGCGGATCGAGCAACAGCTTGTCCCACGATTGCTTGGCCCAGTGGGTGTGACGCTGATCTTCGAACAGGTTGGCCACTTCGAAGCGGGCGTGGGTGATGCCGTTGCGTGCGGCGTTTTCCGCAGCGCGCTCGACCAGGCCATGCTCGCCCTCCACGCCGACCACCTCGGCGACGCGGCGACCAATCGGCAGCGTGAAATTGCCCAGGCCGCAGAACAGATCCAGCACGCGATCCGTGGGCTGCGGATCGAGCAGCTCCATCGCACGCGCCATCATGCGGCGATTCATGCCGGCATTGACCTGGACGAAATCGAGCGGGCGGAACTCCAGCTCCACGTCCGCGAACGCGGCATTGTCGCTGGGGATGTTGAAGGCCAGCCGCGGCGACTCCGGCCACAGCGGATGCACGCTGGTCACGCCGCCCGGCTGCAGGTAAATCGCAAAACCATGCTGCTGACCGAACGCAATCAAGGCCGCCTGATCGCGCTCGCTCAACGGCTGCATGTGGCGGAACACCAGCGCCACCACATCGTCGCCGGCGGCGAACTCGATCTGCGGAATGTCGGAGGCGGCATCCATGCTGCTGACCAGTTCGGCCAGCAAACCGATCTTGGGACCCAGCGCCGGATGCACGACTTCACACTGGGTGATGTCGGCGACAAAGCGCGGATTGCTCTCTTCGCGAAAGCCCACCAGCACGCGCCCCTTCTTCGCCACCGAGCGCACGGACAGGCGTCCCTTGCGACGATAACCCCAGGGCTCATCAGTCAGCGGCGGCAACCACAGCTCCGGCATCACTTTGCCAATGCGTTCGAAGTTGTCCTTCAGCACGCGCTGTTTCACTTCGATCTGCGCCGTCGCATCCAGATGCTGCAGCGAGCAGCCGCCGCACTGGCCGAAATGACGGCAGCGCGGCTCAACGCGATGCGGCGAGCGGGTCACCAGTTCCACCACTTCAGCTTCGTCGTAGTGACGATGACGCTTGCGGATGCGCAGCTTGACCTCTTCGCCCAACAGCGCGCCGCTGACGAATACGGCCTTGCCGTCGATGCGGGTGACGCCCTTGCCGTCGTGGCTGAGGTCGGTGATGGTGGCTTCGAATTCTTTCATCGTGGCAACTGTCTTCCAAAAACGCGCACGCCCGGATCAGCAGGACCCGGGCGCGTTGATCGGGTGATGAGGAGCGATGAGCTTATTTCTGCTTCCACGCCCCCGAGGGGTCCTGATAATACCAGCCCGGCCGCGCCCGCTCGATCCAGCCCTTGGCAAAGGTGGCGCGGATCTGCGCTTCCCATTCCGGATGGTTGTTGGCGTTGGCCACTTCGCGGTACAGCGCATTGCGATCGCGATTCTCGTCTGCCACCGCGGCGCTCAAGCCCGCCCGCTGGTCGAGCGGCACCTTGCCAGCGTCACGCACGGCCACCAGCCCATCCTGGGTGAAGCCCACCGCACCGCTATTGAAGAGCGGCGTCAGCGTGTCGCGGAAACGCGCCTGCATGCGGCCGTGGATCGCCTCCGTGGTCGCCGTCTGCACGCGCAGGTTCGGCGCATCGGCCGCGTAGGCGGCGGGAATCAGCAGGTCGAGCAACATGGCCGAGGGCTGGTTGTTCTTCTTCGGCGGTGCCGGCTGGTCGTCCTTGGCCGGCTGGGCCGGCGCCGAACTGTCGAGCACGGTGCCAATGAACTGATCGGCGGCCTTTTGCGCGGCCGCTTCAGGAAAATAGACATTGATGGTGACGCACCCCACCAGCGCGACCAGCAGCGTGGTCAGCAATCCATAGACGAGCTTGCGCATGATTTCGACTCCTTGGGGGTGGGGATGGGTCTAAGGCGTGCTTTGCCCTAGTGGACTTCCGGTCCATTGCCTTCCATAGCCGCCTTCAATCGACGGACGAGCGTTGGCCAGTCGACCTGCGCCTGGTGACCAATCACCTGCAGGCGCGGCAAGCCGCTGCCTTCGACGATAGTGTAGCCATCGGCATCGTTGTCGAGGCCACCCATATGGCATACCGACGCTTGCAACGTGCAGTTGAGGCCGATGCGCTTATAACCAAACGTCTTGAACAACTTGAGCACGGCGCCCTGCAAACCGGCTGCCACGCCGCCGCCACCGACGGCCGTCAGGTTGTTCACGGCGCGTTGACTGATGCGCCCGCCGCTGCCGGCGAGCAGGTTGGCCTTGAACGCCACCGGGTTCCAGTTGACCAGGCGCAGCTCATTGACGGAGCCGTCCATACGGCCGGTGATGCTGCCGAAGTCGAACACACTGGTCATGGCGGCCAGATCAAGCTGGCGCAATTGCACGTCGCCGGTGAGCACGGGACTGGGGCCAAAGGGCCCCTGCAGGCTCAGTCGCGTGATGTCGACAAAGCCATCGAAGACATTGACCGACAGGCCACCCTCGAGCTCAAAGCGATCATCCACCCAGCGCATGGCGGGAATGGCGCCGCCCAGGGTCCCCGGGAACTCCGGCCAGCCCATGGTGCGTGAGAACGAGGCCATGTCGATGCCGGCGAAAGCGAGCGAGGTTTCCAGTCGGCGCCCCTTCGCAGCGGCCGGGCGCCACGCCAGATCGCCCACATGCACACGCCCGTTCAGCACCGGAATATCCACCGCGCGCTGCAGGGTCAAGGCGCCACCCTTGCTCTGCCAGCGCAACTGCGTGGCACCGTTGGGTATGCGGTAGACCTGCAGGGCCTGCCACGACATCGAGGTCACCGGGCGGTCGTTGCTGGCATTCCAATCGAGACCGCCGCGCAAACCTTTCACGGCCAGGCGCCCGTCGGCATCGGCGGCGTCCAGACCGTCGGTGTCGAAAGCAAAACTTCGCAGGCCATCGGCGCCCAGATCGAGATTGCCGCTGAGCTCGCCATCGATGCGCATGTCGCGCAAGCCCAGCGTCGCCAGCCATGCCTGCCCGTACCGCTGGTACGCCGCCGGGAAGCGCGACTGCAGGCGATCGAGCTTGAGCTGCTGCAGGTCGCCCTTGGCGTTGAACGACATGGCCCCCTCAAGCTGCAGGGCATCGGCATCAGCCACGCGCAGGCGATTGAAATCGACCGCGCCGTTGCGCGTCGCGGCGGACAGGCTCAGCTGCACGGGGTGATCGGGCAGTCGCGCATAGATGGGGCCCAACAGCAGCTCGCCACCGCGCAGGCTGGCATCCAGGTCGATGCGGGTGGGTGCGCTGGTCGTGTCGAGGTTGAGTCGACCGTTGCCATTGACGGACTGTCCGGCCAAGGCACCGCCGGGCGTATCGAACCCGCCGCCGTTGAGCGCAAATTGCCCGGACGCCTGCAGGCCTTTGTCCTGAATATCCAGCGCCATGTCCGCATCAAGCTTGCCGCCGGTGGCTCGTCCGGACCAGACCGTGCTCAACAAGCCCTGCAACCAGGCCAGCGGCACGCCCTTGAGGCTGATCTGGGCGTGGGTCGGCTGGTCCAGCGGCAAGGCCGTGCTCGCCTGGATCACGCCCTGGGTCAGGTCGATCTGCAGCGTATTGGCCGCCTCGTCGATCACCATCGACACCTTGGCGTTGCTCAGTGCCGCGCCCGGGGCACCGGCAAGCTGGGCGGTGCCATCGAACAACCAGCGCATATGGGTGTCACGCTGGAGCACACCCTGCAGGTCCACGCCGACGCGCTTCCAGCCCATCGCCGGTACGTCGGCCTTGGCCGCGTGCAGACTGAGCTTGAGGCCACCCTCCCCGTCTTCGCCGATCTGCGACTGCACGCCCTGCATCTTCAGCCCGGGAGCGGTCACCGTCTTGGCGCCCAGCGCAACATCGGCGCGGGCTGGCAGCGACCAGCACGCCCAAAAGAGCATGCAGAGAGTGAGAATAAGTTGGCTTGATGTGGGGCGCATGAAGCGCCATTCTGCCAAAATCAGCTGAACGACACGGACAAGTCATGCAACACACGCTTTCCAGCGAGCCTTCAGGCCATCGGAGCGCGCCCATCACCGTCCGCGCCCTGGTAGCCGACGACGACCCGAGCAGCCGTCTTTTCCTGGTGGAAGCCCTGCGCAGCCTCGGTCTGCACGCGCATGCCTGCCATGACGGCCCCTCGGCGATTGCCATGGCACGCCACGAGGCCTTCGACCTGCTCCTGCTGGATTGCCGCATGCCCGGCGCAGGCGCCGAGGAAGTGCTCACCGCCTTGCGCCACGATCCGCAGGCACGCTCCAGCGATTGCACCGCCGTCGCCACCAGCGCCGAGATGGATGTCATCGAACGGCAACGCCTGCTTTCCGCGGAATTCAGCGAGGTGCTGCAAAAGCCCTGCAGCCTGGCCGACCTGCGTCGCATCCTCGCGCTGGTCTATGCGGGCGCTGCCGCCGTGCCGTTGCTGGATGACGAGCAGGCGATCGCCACCATGGGCGACGCGGATGTGGTGAGGGCGATGCGCACGCTGCTACGCGCGGAGTTGGCAGGGCTGTATCAGGATCTTGATGCGCTGCTGGACGATACCGAAGCACTCGCCGACCGCATGCATCGACTGCGTTCGTCCTGCGGCTTCTGCGGCGCAGCGGCGCTCGGCGTCCAGGCAACGTTGCTGCAGCGCCATCTCAAGCTCAAGCATTCCGGTTCGCTGGCGCCGCTGTCGCGCTTTCGTCGTTCGCTGCTGGCCACCATCGAAGCGCTGGGCGGCGAAACGACCGCCTGAGCTCAGCGACGCGACAACGCCGCACCCAGCACGTGCCACGCCCGCAGCTCCCCACCGCCCAGATGAAAGCGGATCACCTCGCGCATCATGCTGCGCAGGGCAGACAGTCCAGCGGTATCGGGCATCTCGTCGCCGGCCAGGGCGAGCAGATCGACACCGCGCAAGGCATGCGCCGTTCCCGGGCGGCATGGTGCAGGCCCCTGCTCCACGACATAGCGGTAGAGCTGCGTCGGTTCCAGCGGCTCGCCGGACTCCGCTTCGACTTCCAGCTGCAGGCCATAGCCGATGGCTTCGAGCAGGTCGCGCTCGAAACGCCGCAGCGTCCAGGCCAAAGGCTCGCCACCCGCAAGGCGCGGCAAGGTACGCGCATACGCCTCGAACAAATCAGGCAAGGGATCCTGGCGACCGGTCAGCCGCACGCAGAGCTCATTGAGATAAAGCCCCGCAAGACCGGCATCACCCATCAGACGCAACGGCGGGCTGGTATGTTCCGCGGTCTGCAAGGTGGCCAGTTCGCCGCGCAATAGCAGATCCAGCGACAACCGCTGGAAAGGCTCCAGTTGCGCACGCTGCACGCGCGCACGCTCGCGCCGCACGCCACGCGCCACGATGCCCAGGCGTCCGTGGTCGCGCGTCAGGCATTCAAGCAACAGCGAGGTCTCGCGATAAGGCCGCGAATGAAGCACATAGGCCGGCTGCTGCTCGATACGCATGGCGGTGGCTGTCGGACCCAATCAGTGGATGATCGCGCCTGACCTGCGATGGTCAGGCATACCAGGCAGAGCCACGCATGCGCAGACTCAATCGGTGTACCCGAATTTCTTCAGCATGGTCTCGTCGTCGACCCAGCCTTCGCGCACCTTCACCCACAGGCGAAGGAAAACCTTGCGCTCGAAGGTGCGCTCCATATGGCGACGCGCCGACGTGCCGATCGCCTTGAGCTGCGCACCGCCATTGCCGATAACGATGGCCTTCTGGCCATCGCGTTCCACCCAGATCACCGCGTGGATTTCGGCAATACCATCGGGGCGATCGCTGAACTGCTCGATCTCCACCGTGGTGGCGTACGGGAGCTCCTGGTCCAGGCGCAGCATGAGCTGCTCGCGGACCATTTCAGCGGCGAGGAAACGCTCGCTTCGATCGGTGACTTCGTCTTCGCCAAACACCGGCGGCTGCACCGGCAGGCGCTTGAGGATGCCTGACTCCAGCTCCTTGAGGCCCTTCTCCTTCAGCGCGCTGACGTAGTAGACCTCGTCAAAGCTGTGACGCCCCATCAGCTCCGCCACGAAGGGAAGCATGGTGGTCTTGTCCTTGGCCAGGTCGACCTTGTTGATCACCAGCAGGCGCGGCACTTTCTGCTCGACCAGGGCGTCGTAAAGCGCCTCGTCTTCATCGGTCCAGCGTCCCGCCTCGATCACCTGCACCACCACATCCACTTCGCTGATCGCCGAGCGCGCGGCACGGTTGAGGCTGCGATTCATGGCGCGCTTGGCGCCACGATGCAGGCCCGGCGTATCCACGTACATGATCTGGCCGGCCTCGCTGGTGGCGATGCCGAGGATGCGGTGACGAGTGGTCTGCGGACGCGGGCTGACAATGGACAGGCGAAACCCGATCAGCGCATTGAGCAAGGTGGACTTGCCCACGTTGGGACGCCCCGCGAGCGCTACGGTGCCGCAGCGAAAATCGTCGTGGGGAAGTTCGGCCGGCGCGCCGAGATCGAGTTCGTCGTTGTCGTTCATGAGTTCACTTCCTGCATTAGGCGCAGCACGGTTTCAGCGGCGTCCTGTTCAGCGGCACGGCGGCTGGTGCCATGCCCCTCGGCCCGGATGGGTGCCGGTTCGTTGATTTCGCACGAGACATCGAAGGTCTTGGCGTGGTCTTCGCCATGGCTGTCGATCAGATCGTACTGCGGCAAGGGCCAGCCGTGCGCCTGCAGCAACTCCTGCAGGCGGGTCTTGGCGTCCTTGGAAGAGCGCGGAATAGCCGCCACCAGCGGCTCGAACAGGCCGCGCACCACGTTGCGACACGCCTCGAAACCAGCGTCGAGATACACCGCCGCCAACAGGGCCTCGAAAGCGTCGGCGAGGATGGAATCGCGGCGGAAACCGCCGCTCTTCAATTCACCCGAGCCCAGCTTGAGCTCATCGCCCAGCTCCAGTTCGCGTGCGATGACGGCCAGTGCCTGGCCGTTCACCAGCTGCGCGCGCAAGCGGGACAGCTCGCCCTCGCTCGCGTTCGGGTGAGCCTCATACAACAGCTCGGCAACCACGACACCAAGCAAGGCATCGCCCAGGAACTCCAGCCGCTCGTTGTTGGGCTTCCCGGCGCTGCGATGCGTCAGCGCCAGTACTGCGAGGGCAGGATCACGAAAACAATAGGCGAGCTTGGTCAAATCCTGGGCCTGTGCTTAACCTTCGACATTACCCTGCAGCGCCACGCTCTTTTCGAAGTGCAACAGGAAGTCGATGTTGTACATAAACGGAATGCGCTTGTCGTAGCTGATATTGAGCGACGAGGCATTGCCAGTGCGCTTGATGGTGATGTCCTGCGGCGTGATGGTGTCGTCGCTCACGTACTGGAAATCCAGCTTCTTCATCAGGTCGTTGCGGACCTGGGTTACCGACTTGGGACCACCTTCAGTCGCCAGCTGGTTCATGGCCTTGGTCACGCCCATGAACTCGGTATAGGCCGGCACCAGCTTCATGGCCATGTAGCCAAAAAACGCCACGACCATCAATACGACGAGAAACCCGATCAGGGTGATGCCCGTTTGCTTCGATTTCATAGTCCCCTCGCTATGCCGCCTTACGGCGATACCCGGTTAACTGGCAAGACGCCACCCAGCCGCCCCGGAGGCGGCTTGGCGCGTGCATTGTCGCGCCAAGCTGGCTCGAACGACACCGGGCGCGTACCTATGCCCGTCACGCTTTTAATGAATGACCGTGCCCATGCGATGGAAGGCCACGCTCGAGCCGGTCCAGCTCAGCCAGATCAGGAAGGCCTTGCCGGCCAGGTTCTGCTCCGGCAGGCAGCCCCACCAGCGGCTGTCGGTACTGTTGTAGCGGTTGTCGCCCATGGCCAGGTAGCAGCCCTGCGGCACCACCAGCGGCACATGCGCATTGGGCAGCGGCGGCGGCACCGCGTAGTTGGGCATGCGCGCGGTCAGATGGTTGACCACCCCGCCCAGCCCGTTCGGCAGGTGTTCGTTCCACACCGTGGCGCCCATTTCCAGCATCAGGCGCGACTCGGCGCGCTTGGGATCGCCTTCGTACGGGCCGATGAGGTCTGCGGCCACCGGTTCACCGTTCACGATCAGCTGGTCGCCATGCATCTCGACCCGGTCGCCCGGCATGCCGATGATGCGCTTGATCCAGTTCTGGTTCGGCACCGGGGCATGCGGATCGGCGCAGCTCTGGTCGCCGCTGCGTACCAGCTTGCCGCCGTCTTCGCACAGATAACCCGGGAAGCGGAACACCACCACGTCGCCGCGCTTGGGCTCGCCCAGGCTGACGAACTTGTTGTTGAAGGCCGGCAGGCGCAGGCCATAGGCAAACTTGTTGACCAGGATGAAGTCGCCCACGTCCAGCGTCGGCATCATCGAACCGGACGGGATCCGGAACGGCTCGGCCACGAACGAGCGCAGCACCAGCACCACCAGCACTACCGGGAACAGCGAGCGAGCCCAGTCCACCGCCACCGGCTCGTGCGGTTCCTTGCCTGCCGCGTCGGCCTTGGCCTTGCGCGACTTGTAGAAGAACAGGCGGTCCAGACTCCATACCACGCCGAACAGCACAGTCAGGCCAAGCAGAATCGCCGAAAAATCAAAATCCATTGAAAGCTCCTCAGGAGCAGTGGAACGAGGGTGTGACAGGGAACCATCGATCGGTCGGGCGCCAGAAGGCGTCCCGCCATCGCTGCAACAAGCTCAGCTTTACTTATCCACCTTCAGGACGGCAAGGAAGGCTTCCTGCGGAATCTCCACACGGCCCACCTGCTTCATGCGCTTCTTGCCTTCCTTCTGCTTCTCCAGCAGCTTCTTCTTGCGGCTGACGTCGCCGCCGTAGCATTTGGCCAGCACATTCTTTCGCAGCGCCTTCACGGTGGAGCGCGCGACGATCTGAGCACCAATGGCCGCCTGGATGGCCACGTCAAACTGCTGGCGCGGAATCAGATCCTTCATGCGCTCGACCAGGTCGCGACCACGGCGCTCGGCATGGACACGGTGCACGATCAGGCTCAACGCATCCACCCGGTCGCCATTGATCAGCACGTCCACGCGCACGAACGGGCCGGCTTCGAAGCGCTCGAAGTGATAGTCCATCGATGCATAGCCACGCGACACCGACTTCAGGCGATCGAAGAAGTCGAGCACAACTTCGGCGAGCGGCATTTCATAGGTGATCTGCACCTGGGTGGCCAGGTACTGGATGGAGCGCTGCACGCCGCGCTTTTCCTCGCACAGCGTGATGATGTTGCCGATGTAGTCGGCCGGCGTGAGGATGCTGGCGACGATGATGGGCTCGCGGATTTCCTGCATCAGATGCGACGCCGGCAGCTTGGCCGGATTGTCCAGCATCAAGATCGAGCCGTCGCTCTTGAGCACCTCGTACACCACGGTCGGCGCCGTGCTGATCAGGTCCAGGTCGTACTCGCGCTCCAGGCGCTCCTGCACGATCTCCATGTGCAGCATGCCGAGGAAGCCGCAACGAAAACCAAAGCCCATGGCCTCGGAGCTCTCCGGCTCGAAGAACATCGCGGCGTCATTCAGGCGCAGCTTGTCGAGCGCCTCGCGCAGCGCCGGATAGTCGTCGGCCGATACCGGAAACAAACCGGCGAACACGCGCGGCTGCATGGTCTGGAAGCCAGCCAGCGGCTTCTCGGCGGGCTTGGCCGCCAGCGTCAGCGTGTCGCCCACGGGCGCGCCGTGCACGTCCTTGATCGACGCATTGATCCAGCCCACTTCGCCCGGGGACAGCTTGTCGAGCTTCTTGCGCTTGGGCGTGAATACACCCACTTCGCTCACTTCATGCGAGCGGCCGGTGGACATCACCAGCAGCTTGTCGCCCGGCTTGATCTCGCCCTGCATCACGCGGACCAGCGAGACCACACCCAGATAATTGTCGAACCAGGAGTCGATGATCAGCGCCTGCAGGCGATCGGTATCGCCCACCTTCGGCGGCGGAATGCGAGCGACGATCGCCTCGAGCACTTCCACCACGTTCTGGCCGGTCTTGGCGCTCACCGCAACGGCGTCGTCGGCATCGATGCCGATCACCGCCTCGATCTCGCCCTTCACTTTCTCCGGGTCGGCCGTCGGCAAGTCGATCTTGTTGAGGACCGGCACGACCTCCAGCCCCATCTCCACTGCGGTGTAACAGTTGGCCACCGACTGCGCTTCCACGCCTTGCGCAGCGTCCACCACCAGCAGCGCGCCTTCGCACGCAGCCAGCGAGCGGCTGACTTCATAAGAGAAGTCGACGTGTCCCGGGGTGTCGATGAAATTGAGTTGATACGTCTTGCCGTCGCGCGCCGTGTACGGCAGCGACACCGACTGCGCCTTGATGGTGATGCCGCGTTCGCGCTCGATCGGATTATTGTCGAGCACCTGCGCCTCCATCTCGCGTTCGGTCAAGCCGCCGCAGATCTGGATGATGCGGTCCGCCAAGGTGGACTTGCCGTGATCGATATGGGCAATGATGGAGAAATTTCGAATCAGTTCCATGGAGCACGCTAGCGGCGTTCACTGATCTGCGGTACGCGCAGGCAGCGCATGACCGGGATGGTCACACGAACCCAGCATTATCGCATGGAACCGTGCCACTTCGGGCATCGGGAAAAGCGGGCTATCTCAAGGGGATAAGCGAGATCGGAACGCCTCGTTGCGAGGCGTCACGCGATCCCTCCCAAAAGAGCGATGGTGGCCCAAGCGCCCATCGCTCCGCTGGTTCCGGCCCTACGCGACCGGAACACGACCCGTCACCGCGCGGCGACTGCCATCGCCGCCACGGTGACGTCAGTCGTCCTTGCCACCGGGCACGGTCAGCCCGATGAATCCACTCTGGTCGCCATGGCGGACCAGCAAAAGCACGGTATCGCCCGGCTTCGCGCCCTTGGTGGCCTCGCGGAAAGCCGCTGCCGTGCCCACCTTGGTCTGGTTGACCATCAGAATCACGTCGCCCGGCTGCAAGCCGGCCCGCGTCGCCACCGCACCGCTCACCTGGCTGATACCCACGCCTTCGCCAGCCTTGAGGCCAAGCTGCTGGCGACTGTCGCCGTCAAGATCCTGAACGGACAGGCCCAGGGCGCTGGCCGCCGCCTTGGCCGCCGGCTGCTCTGTGTCGGCGGCGGCCATCTTGGCGTTCTTGTCGCGCGGCATTTCCGCCACGGTGACCGGCACATTCTCGCGTTTGCCGTCACGCAGTATCTCAAGGGTGGCCTTGCTGCCCGGGGGCGTCTGGCCCACCAGCGGCGGCAGGTCCGCACTTTGATTGATGCTCTGGCCGTTGTACGCAAGGATCACATCGCCTGGACGGATGCCCGCCTTGTCGGCAGCGCTGCCCTTGTTCACCTGCGTCACGGCCGCGCCGCTCGCATTGTCGAGCTTCAGCGCCTTGACCATGTCGTCGCTGACCTGCTGCACCATCACGCCCAGCTGGCCGCGCGACACATAACCCTTCTCCTTGATCTGCTTGACCACGTTCATGGCCACGTCGATCGGAATGGAGAAGGCCACGCCCTGGTAGCCGCCGGTATTGGAATAGATCTGCGAATTGACGCCGACCACGCGGCCCTGCAGGTCGAACAACGGACCGCCCGAATTGCCGCGATTGATCGGCACGTCGGTCTGGATGAACGAGGTATACGGCTGATCCTGGCTGCCCAGGTTGCGTCCCACCGCACTGACGATGCCTTGCGTCACGGTGTAATCAAAACCGAACGGCGAACCGATCGCCAACACCCACTGGCCCGGCTTGAGCGTGCGCGAGTCGCCAATCGACACCGGCGACAGGCCGCCCTTCGGGTCCACCTTGAGCAGTGCAATGTCGTATTGCGGATCGCTGCCCACCACCTTGGCCGTGAGCACGCGGCGATCCTGCAGGCGCACGGTCACCGTGTCGGCGCCGTCCACCACGTGATTATTGGTGAGCACATAGCCATCACCGGAGATGATGAAACCCGAGCCCAGCGAAGTGTGCTGCTGCTCTTCCGGCGAAGGCATCATCGGCATGCCGAAGAAGCGCCGCAGCATGTCCATCTGCGGATCGTCGTCATCGTCCGGCGCATCGGGCATGCCACGCGCGCCCTGACGGGCCTTCGTCTGCTTCTTGCCGTTGAACTTGGCCTCGACGTGCACCACCGAGGGCGCGTTCTTCTGCACGATGCCGGTGAAATCGGGCAGGCCCGACATCGCCGGCGCCGCGCTCTGGGCCTGCACGCCGCCGGCCAGGGCCAAGCTCATCAAGACGCTGCACGACAGCGTCCGCAAGACAAGTCGATTCATGCACTACTCTCCTTCTGCGTCTCGGGCACACCATGCCAGCCCGCAGATCAGGCAGGCATGGATGGGTGAAAGGGAACGATCAGGCCGCGGCAAGGGACACACGGCCTGGGATCATTGCGGTCCGGCGGCGGACTGCGCGGGCTGCTGGTCCGGGTGAATCAGCAGCAGGTAGCGGCCATCGCCATTGCTGACGACCGGATAGCGTGCGACGCGGTAGGGCGTGAGGCTGTTGCGCGAATACAGCGGCGTGCCACTGTCACCCTCCAGCGTGGCCGAGGCCTGCTGGCTCATCTTGTACGGCACTTCGGAATAGACGTTGAGCCCCGGCGGCGCCACGGCCGGCGATTCCGCCTGCGCGACCTGGGTGTTGCCTTGTGCGGCCGGAGCCGCTGCCGAAGCGACTTGCGGCGAGAGACGATCAGCGCCCTGCCCGGCCGGCTGGGCCACCATCAGCGCGGCCACAGCCACGCCAGCGGCAATCGCGCCGCCGGCAGACCAGTGCAGCCAATGCCGCCGCTTGCCCTGCTGCACGGTGACGCCTTCGCGCTCGATCGCCTGCATCACGCGGGTAGCAAAATCCGCGGAGGCCAGCGCCGGCAACTCGCGACGCAGACCGTCACGGGCGACGTGATAGCGGGACCACTCCTGCTGCAGCGACGCATCGTGATCGAGCCGGCGCAGCAGAAAGCGCAATTCTTCCTTGGACAGTTGCCCGTCCATGCCAGCAGAAAGGTTTTCGCGTTGATGATCTGTCATGGGTTCTTGCCCTCGCGGTCCGACAACAGCGGCCGCAATTTTTCATCGATAGCTTCGCGCGCCCGAAATATACGTGAACGTACCGTACCGATCGGACAGCCCATCGCCTCGGCGATTTCCTCGTAGCTGAGGCCGTCCACTTCACGCAGGGTGATCGCGGTGCGCAATTCCTCAGGCAAGGCTTGGACAGTGGAAAATACCGTTTGTTCAATTTCCTGTCGCATGAGTTCGCGCTCGGGGGTGGCGCTCTCATGCATGCGGTCGGCGCCGGGGACGAAAGCGGCATCGTCGATGGCGATATCGTCGGCCGGCGGGCGGCGGCTCATGGCCACCAGATGGTTCTTGGCCGTATTGACGGCAATCTTGTACAGCCAAGTATAGAAAGCACTCTCGCCACGGAACGACCCGATCGCCCTCCAGGCGCGGATGAAGGCCTCCTGGGCCACGTCTTCACATTCTGCGTGGTTCTTCAGAT
Source organism: Dyella sp. 01N448 (assembly GCF_056399225.1). Classification (NCBI taxonomy): domain Bacteria; kingdom Pseudomonadati; phylum Pseudomonadota; class Gammaproteobacteria; order Lysobacterales; family Rhodanobacteraceae; genus Dyella; species Dyella sp. 01N448. Next base: position 385,410 of record NZ_JBFTQX010000005.1, read on the forward strand.
AACGGGAGACCAGGCCCACGACCTTGTGCTGGTACTTGCGCACCAGTAGATCGAAGGCCCGTTTGTCCCCCTGTTGGACGCGCTCGACCAGCGCGCTGTCCAGTTCATTTTCGCCCATCCGGGCCATCTCCTTCGTCGATGCTGCCACGCGCCCTGGGATGCCTTGTGAATGGATGCGAGCTGCTCAGACAAGAACTTCACGTTCTAGTTCAGAGTGACCCCCATCCCCGGGACGACAAGTGCGCCAACGCGGCGACACCGATGGTGGAAACGCATGGGCACTCCTAAGGGAGCACCGGTCATGACGAAAGGACCACCACCGCCCCAGCAGTGCGGCCCACGGGCGCATCGGGCGCCCTACCCTTGAGTATGGGGCTCTTCGCGGCGCACGCAAGTCATGCGGCGGTATCGCTGATGCCGGCCAGCAGGCGCTGGCGCTCCAGCAACAGCTTCTCGAACACCGGCTGCGGCAGCGGACGGCAGAACAGGAAGCCCTGCAGTTCATCGCAGTCGTTGGCGCGCAGGAATTCCATGTGCTGCTCGGTCTCCACGCCCTCGGCCACTACGCCACGCTTGAGGCGGTGCGCCATCTCGATGGTGGCGCGCACGATAGCCTCGTCATCGGGATCCACGCCGATGTTCTTGACGAAACTCTGGTCGATCTTGATGCGGTCGGCCGGCAGCTTGCGCAGGTAATCGAGCGAAGCGGCACCGGTGCCGAAGTCGTCGATCGCGATGCGCACGCCTAGCCGGTGCAGACCTTGCAAGTTCTCCACCAGGTTGGGCGCGGCCTTGATGCTGATGCTTTCGGTGATCTCCATTTCCAGCAGGTTGGCCTCCAGCCCGCTTTCATCGAGCGCGGCCGAGACCACTTCCAGCAGGTTGGGCTGCATCAGCTGCACCGCCGACAGATTCACGCCCAGTCGCAGGCCGAGACCGAAGCGGCGCTCCCATTCCTGGGCGTGCCGGCAGGCCGCGCGCAATACCCATTCGCCGATGGAAACGATCAGCCCGGTTTCCTCGGCCAGTGGAATGAAAAAGCCCGGGCCGATGAAACCCAGTTCCGGGTGCTCCCAGCGAACCAGCGCCTCCATGCCCACGATGTCTTCAGTGACCGCATCCACCTGCGGCTGGTAGAACACGCGCAGCTCGCCCTTGTGCTCGGCATGGCGCAGGCCGGATTTCAACGCGAGGTTCTGCTGCTGCGACTGTTCGGCACTGCCTTCGAAAATCTGATAGTTGTTGCGGCCCAGACTCTTGGCGGCATACATCGCCTCGTCGGCGTGCTTGAGCAGCGTATCGGCGTCGGGGGCATCGTCGGGGAAGAAGCTCACGCCGATCGACGCCGTCACTTGCAGCTCCGTGCCGTCGTCGATGCGCAAAGGAGCGCCCATCACCTGCACGATCTTCTCGGCGATGCGCAGCACGTCTTCGTTCTTGACGATATGACGCAGGATCACCACGAATTCGTCGCCGGCATAGCGCGCCACCGTATCGGAGGCACGCACGCTGCCGCGCAAGCGCTGCGTGGTGGTCAGCAACACCTGGTCGCCGACCGCGTGACCCAGTGTGTCGTTGACGGTCTTGAAGCGATCCAGATCGACGAACAGCAACGCAAAGCACTCGCCCGTGCGATTGGCCTCGCGGATCACCGTATCCAGTCGGTCGTTGAACAACAGGCGATTGGGCAGGCCGGTCAAGGCATCGAGCAGACCTTCGGCGCGGCCTTGCTCACGCGTATGACGCAACTCGATCGCGTGCGCGAATCGCGACGCGGCGCACCGAAGTACAGGCTGCACGATGTCCAGCGCCGGCAGCGGCTGGCGCGTACCGACCAGCAAGGCGCCCAGCACGGTGCGTCGCTCGTCCTGCAGCGGCCAGCCCGCAAAACCGGCCAGACCCAGCTGCGCGAGCAAGGGATCCATCGGCGCAAGCCGTCCGGCATCGGCCTGATGCAGCATGGCCTGACCCGACAGCACCAGCCGCAACGAACTTTGCAGATGCGGCCCTGGCCACAGCTGCTCGTCGCCACGCCAGTACTGCACGAGCTGTACCGGCGCACCGCCTTCGTCGGGTCGCGCGGACCAGACTGCAACATAGTCCAGGCCCATTTCCTCGAACAACAGGCGGGCCGCTTCGGTGATGCCTTCGTCGCCGCTGCCGGCGGCGAACATGCGTGCCAGCAAGCTGAGCGCCACTTCGGCGCGGGCACTGGCCCGATCGCTGCGGAACATCAAGGCGACCGCGTCGCGACCGGCGTGCTGAATCGCACGTGCGCTGGCCTCGCCAGCATCGGCACCACGCGATGAACGTCGACGGCCGGCATGCCACTGGCGCGAACCTTCGGCAATCACCTGCTCGATGGTCGCATCCTTGAAGGCCAGCACGTCCTTGAGCGGCCGGCCGCGCAATTCGTGATCGCCCAGCCCGCTGTTGCGCGCCACGGCCGGACTGAAATCGACCAGCTGGCCACGCACGGGGTCGACGATCAACCACTCGCTGTCGACCTCGTCGAAGGCAAAGCGATAGTCGCCACCCGTTGACGTTGCCAGGCCTTCGCCGCTGCTGTCCTGTCGCGCAACCATGCGATGGACCCGCTGCCAGCGCGAGAGCAGTTCGTGCTCGATCTGCGAGGCATACAGCCAATCGGCAATGCCCGCTGGCAACACATTGGGCTTGAGCACGGCTGCGTCGTCGAGCACGGCCAGAATGGGCGCCCCGATGCAGGCCGGTACGCCGCGCAAAACATCGATGCCCGCCATGCCCTCGCGACCATCGCCCTCGAACACGATCACGATCAGCGCCAGCGGCGGCCGACCCTCGAGCAGGATGCCTGCGTGGGTGGCATCGCGGGCGGAATGCACCACGAAATGCCCGTCACGATCGAACGTGTCGAACAGGGCTCGGCGCAGCTCACGCTGCGCGGCAACGACCAGGATGCCCGCGTTGCTCGTCATATCAGAGGATCCAACGACCGTCGCGCAGGCGCGGACGCTGGGCGGGCTCGGACTGGCAGCTCAGGCGCACCAGCACGTCGTTGAAACTGGCCACGAAGGACTCCGGCGGATCGAGCATGACCACGCGGCGCACGTGCCCGGACGTGGCGCGCGCCAACTGTCGCAGCAGGGTGGCGTCGGCCATCGGCAGCGGGAGCGGCAGGCGCTGCAGCAGATAGATGCCGAAATGATTGCTCTGCAGCATGTAGCGCAGCGCGATATTGAGGCGTTGGGAACCGGGCAAGCCGACGTGCTCCTCGCGCAGGTTGCCCAGTCCCAACTCCGGATTCCACAAGTAGACGGCCTGTCCGCTCCGCCGTACCAGCGGGCGCAACAGCCCGACCAGGCCGACCTTGTCCCCGCCCTCGAGCGCAATCAAATTGCCCCGGGCCGCTAGGATGCGCTCGAGGATTTCGGCGCCGCCCTGCAAGGGGCTGGCGGGAGTGGCGATGGAGGTATTCATTCGGGTCTAAATTACGTGTTCTGCGTCGGTTCGCATAGGGAGGGACCAAGCCTCGCCGGAAACGGTGGCGTATTTCATGCGGCAGCGCACAGCACGGGTTTTTACAGGGTGTTCATCCTCCCCCGGGTCGTCTCGCAATCCTCGCTACGGGAGGGTATGGTGCAAGGCCTCGTGGCCACTCTCTTTATCCCCATGTTCGAAGGATTGCGCTTCAATCATTGGAAGACGAGCCTGGATGACAGCGGCATCGTCACCCTCTCCCTCGATCGCGCCGGCAGCAAGGTCAACGCCATTTCGCGCGACGTGCTGGACGAACTGGGCCAGATCGTGGAGCGCCTGGCCATCGAGAAGCCGGCCGGCGTGCTGATCCATTCGGCCAAGCCGTTCGGCTTTGCCGTAGGCGCTGACATCAAGGAATTCGTCACCTACGCCCAACAGGGCACGGTGCTGGAGAACATCGAGAACGGCCAGCGCGTGTACGAATCGCTGGCGCGCCTGCCTTGCCCCACCGTGGCAGCCATCCATGGCGCCTGCATGGGCGGCGGCACCGAACTGATCCTGGCCTGCCGCCAGCGCATCGCCGCCGATGACGACAAGACGCGCATCGGGCTGCCCGAAGTGATGCTGGGCATCCATCCGGGTTGGGGCGGCACGGCCCGCCTTCCGCGATTGATCGGCGCCACCGATGCCCTGCCCGTCATGCTTACCGGCAAGGCTTTGTCGGCCAAACGCGCCTTGGCACTGGGCGTGGTCGACCGGCTCGCACCGCCCGCCGAATTGCTGGCCGAGGCCCGCGCCCTGCTGCGTCGCCCGCATGCACGCCCGTTCGCCCTGCGCGCGAAAGCCTGGGCTACCAACACCTGGCTGGCGCGCCAGCTGCTCGCGCCGATGGTGATCAAACAGACGGCCGCCAAGGTACGCAAGGAGCACTACCCCGCACCGTTCGCCTTGATCGACGTATGGAAACGCGGAGGCGCCAGCATCCAGCAACGCCTCAAGCTCGAGGCGCGCTCGGTGGCCAAGCTGGCCGAAACCTCGACGGCGCAGAACCTGATCCGCATCTTCTTCTTGCAGGAACGCATGAAGAGTCAAGGCAGCGGTATCGAGCACGGCATCAAGCATGTGCACGTAGTCGGCGCTGGCGTGATGGGCGGCGATATCGCGGCCTGGGCGGCCTTCAAGGGCTTCGAGGTCACGCTGCAGGACCGCGAGATGAAGTTCATCCAGCCCGCGCTGGATCGCGCCCGCCAGCTCTACGAAAAGAAGCTCAAGACGGCCGACAAGGTCGATGCGGCGGTTCGTCGCCTGCGCGCCGACGTGGAAGGCAAAGGCGTGGCCACGGCCGACCTGGCGATCGAAGCGATCTTCGAGAATGCCGAGGCGAAGAAGGCGCTGTACGCGACCATCGAGCCGCAGTTCCAATCCAACGAACTGCTCGCCACCAATACGTCGAGCATTCCGCTGGACGAACTGCGCGTCGGCCTGAAGGCGCCACAGCGCTTCCTTGGCCTGCACTTCTTCAACCCGGTGGCGCAGATGCCGCTGGTGGAAGTGGTACGTCACGATCAGCTCGATGCGAACGCCGAGCAGCGCGCGCTCGCCTTCTGCAAGGCTATCGGCAAGTTGCCGGTGGCGGTCAAAGGAACCCCAGGCTTCCTGGTCAATCGCATCCTGATGCCTTACCTGCTCGAAGCCATGCGTCTGTACAGCGAAGGCGTGCCGGGCCCGGTGCTCGACAAGGAAGCAAAGAAATTCGGCATGCCGATGGGCCCGATCGAACTGGCCGACACGGTAGGCCTGGACGTCTGTGCGTCCGTCGGCAAGGAGCTCGCTCCCTTCCTTGGACTGGAATTGCCGCCCGGCCTGGAAGACAAGCTGGCTGCCGGCAAACGTGGCAAGAAGGACGGTCAGGGCATCTATGTCTGGCAGGACGGCAAGCCCGTGAAACCGGAAGTCGATCCCGACTATGCCGTTCCCGCCGACCTGCAGGACCGCATGATCCTTCCCATGGTCAACGAAGCCGTAGCCTGCCTGGCCGACCAGGTGGTCGACGATGCCGACCTGCTCGATGCCGGCGTGATCTTCGGCACCGGTTTTGCCCCGTTCCGCGGCGGTCCGATCCAGTACGTGCGCAGCGAAGGCGCCGCCGTGGTGAAGGGCAAACTCGAACGCCTCGCCCAGCGTTATGGCGAACGCTTCACGCCGAAGAACGGCTGGGATTTGCCGACGCTCGCCAAGACGGGTTTCGATTTACCCACCGGTGACGCGCAAGGTGACGATGCCGACGCCTGATCGACCCTCGTATGCACCAAAAAAAAACGCCCGGCATCGACCGGGCGTTTTTTCGTCGGCGTGCTTAAAGCGATCCGCTTACCACATCAAATCATCCGGCACGCCATCTTCGCCGACGCTACCAGTGCTGCCCGGCTCCACCAGCAAGGCGATCTGGTTGGCGTCGACCGCCTTCACCTGTTCGGCAAGCTCGCGCGTCACCACCAGGTAACGTCCCTGCTGCTGCACCACGCCAAGCTCACCCGCATTGATCGCCTTGAGTTGATCAGCGTCGACATGCACGCGGCGAATCTTGCCGCCGTATTCGAAATGCCGAACATGATCGACGTCAGGCTTGTTCAAGGTCTTGCCGTCCAGCAACTGCTGGATCTTCAGCTTGCGCTCGCGACGAACACGCGCTTCCTCGGCCGCCGCCTGCTCGGCACGCTTGCGCTCATTCGCTTCGGTCTGTGCGCGGATCGCATAAGCCTTGGCCAGGTCGATCTCCTCCTGGCTCTTGGGGCCGGAAGGCTTGCCGTGCGGCTTGTGCTGGCCCGGCTTGCCGCCCTTGGACGGCGAACCGCCCTGGCGCTGCGGGTAAGACTTGCCAGCGGGCGGCGCCGGCGGGCGCTTCTCTTCGCGGACCTGTTTGACGATGCCGCTCTTGAGCAGCTGATCGCGCAGGGAATCGGCCATGGTTGAAACTCGCTTGCTGTAGTGCTGTTACGAAAAGAGAGAGATCGATCAATAGTGCGGCGGCGGTGGCTCGCTGTGCGGATCATGCCCTTGCGAACCACGCAACGAGGACAGCTCGCTGCGCAATCCACGAATGACATCCTCCAGCGCAGCCAGACGCATCGACAGCTCCGCATCGGCTGAAGCCAGCGCGTTCACCGTGTCATCGACAAAGGTGAGCCGCACTTCCAGCTCCGTCAATCGTTGCTGCAAGGTGTCGTCGGACATGCTCACTGCCTCAGGCTGCGACCGCGACCGATACCGTAGTACGCCAGGCCCGCCTCTTCCACTGCGGCCGGATCGTAGAGATTGCGGCCATCGAACACTGCCGGTTCGGCGAGCATGCTGCGGATGCGGACGAAATCGGGACTGCGGAAGGCCTTCCACTCCGTCACGATCGCGAGCACGTCGGCACCATCGAGTGCCTGATAGGCGCTGTCGCACAGCACCAGATCGTCGCGATCGCCATAGATGCGATGCGTCTCGTGGCGTGCTTCCGGATCGAACGCGCGCACTTTGGCGCGCGCCTTCCACAAGGCCTCCATCAGGTTGCGGCTCGATGCCTCGCGCATGTCATCTGTGTTCGGCTTGAAGGCCAGGCCCCACAGGGCAATCGTCTTGCCCGCGAGTTCGCCATTGAAGTGACGCGAAATCAGCTCGAACAGCTTGGTCTTCTGATCGTGGTTCACCGACTCCACCGCACCCAGCAAACGGGCGCTGTAACCGACGCCGCGCGCGGTGCGCTCCAGCGCCTGTACGTCCTTGGGGAAACACGAGCCACCGTAACCCGCACCCGGATAGATGAAGTGGTAGCCGATGCGCGGATCCGAACCGATACCCTGGCGCACCAGCTCGATGTCCGCACCCACCCGCTCGGCGATATTGGCGATCTCGTTCATGAAGCTGATCTTGGTGGCGAGCATCGCGTTCGCCGCGTACTTGGTCAGCTCGGCGGAACGCTCGTCCATCACCACCGTGCGATCGTGGTTGCGATTGAACGGTGCATACAGCTTGCGCAACACGCCGATGGCGCGTTCGCTGGAGCTGCCGATGACGATGCGGTCGGGGCGCAGGCAGTCTTCCACTGCGTCGCCTTCCTTCAGGAATTCCGGATTGGACACCACGTCGAACTCGACGGACACGCCGCGCTTGGCGAGCTCGCCCGCGATCGCGTCGCGTACCTTGTCCGCCGTGCCCACGGGCACGGTCGACTTGTTCACCACCACCGTGTAACGGTCCATGTGCTGGCCGACCGTTCGCGCCACGCTGAGCACGTACTTCAGATCCGCACTGCCGTCTTCGTCCGGCGGCGTGCCTACGGCAATGAAGACGACCTGGCCGTGCGCAATGCCCGGAGCCGGATCGGTGGTGAAGTCCAGCTGTCCGCTCGCATGGTTGCGCTTGACCAGAGGCTCCAGGCCCGGCTCATAAATGGGGATGTCGCCGTTCTTCAGGCGCTCCACCTTGCCCGCGTCGATATCAACGCAGACCACGTGGTTGCCCATTTCCGCCAGGCAGGCGCCGGTGACCAAACCCACATAGCCGGTGCCGAAAATCGTGACCTTCATTGTCGTGAAAACTCCAGGAGACAAGAATCCGATTCTAACAGGCCCGCCCTGACCACGGCTGCAGACCAAGCGCCGCCCCGCGACCAAAAGCCGCCGGCCACAAAAGACACGGGGCGCGAATTGCTTCGCGCCCCGTGGATGGTTCAACCAGCTTTGGTGGCGATTACTTCGCGCCGCCAGCCTGATCAGCAGCGGCCGTCGGGCCGGTCTTGACCAGGGTGACGTCGAAGATGATCGTCGAGTTCGGCGGGAAGCCGTTCTGCGGCTGGGCGCCGTAGGCGATGTTGGACGGGATGAAGAACTTGTAGTGACCGCCAACCTGCATCAGCTGCATGCCTTCACGGAAGCCCGGAATCACGCCAGCGAGCGGGATGGAAGCGGCGCCGCCGCCTTCATGCTTGGACGAATCGTCGAACACTTCGCCGTTCACGAACGAACCGACGTAGTTGACCTGCACGGTGTCGCTCGGACCCGGGCGGGCGCCCGTACCCTGGCTGATCACCTGGTACTGCAGACCCGAAGCGGTGGTCTTCACGCCCGGCGCGGTCTTGTTCTTGGCGAGGAATGCAGCGCCTTCGCTCTGGTTCTTGGAGGCGACCTGGGTGTACTCGGCCTTGGCCTTGGCCTGCAGATTGGCCACGAACGCGTCACGAACCTGCTTGGCTTCGGCTTCGCTCATGGTCGGCTTCTGGCCCGACAGGGCGGACTGCAGCGCGCGAGCGACCGTAGCCGGATCCACTTCAGCGCGAACCAGCGGCGGCAGCGAGCTGGCCAGATCCCAACCGACCACGTAGCTGGCCTTGGTCTTGTCCACGGCAGCCGGAGCTGCGGCGGCGGGGGCGGCTGCGGGCTTCGCGGCCTGTGCGTGCACGCCAGCGGTCGAGCCCAGAGCAACAGCGAGCGCGGCCGCCGTCAGCGTGGGACGCAGAAAATGCTTCATGTAGAACTCCCTCGTATTGGATATGCCGGCGCTACCGGACTTAAGGCCCCCCCGATGGAGGCAGGCCCCGCATTGTGCGGTGCTTGCTTAGTCTTGGCAACGATAGTGGCGGTATGACCGTCAGTCGTGATTAAAAGTTCACGTTTCGACGAAAAACGTGGATTTTTACGAATTGTGCACGCGCATTCCCGTAGGCCCGCGCCGCTCAGGATCAGCCATGGCCCTCCCCTGACCGCCCCGGTTTATCCAGGGTGTCGCGCAAAGCCGCCTGAAGTCGCGCATGGACCTGCACGAGGAGGCGCCACAGCAGCCACGCAAGCAGCAGCAAAACCAGCACCAATACAATCGCCACCTCGCGCGGCGGCAGGATGGTCGAGGCCAGGGCCGCCACCAGCAGGCCCAGCACCCACATGGTCGCAAGCGGAATGAAACGCGCCATCACGGCGCGGATGCGCATGTTGTAGGCGCCACCAATGCGTTCGGGAATGYTCAACTCTGCCAGCAGCATGCCGAGCGCCGAGGCCTTGCGATACGCCGCCACAATCATCGGCAGTGAGACGATGGCCGCAATTGACCAGGCCAGGCTGCGCTTTACCTGCGGGCTGTCGGCCAGCCAATCCCAATGGAAGAAACCGCGGCGATACAGGTAGGACATGATCAGAAACGCCGCCACCACCAGCATCATATTGATGATCACGTGCCACACCAGGCGACGGATCATCTTGGCCACCACCACGCCCTGCCCGCCCAGGCTAAGGTTGCCCATCCAGTCCGTATAGGCGCTCAGCAGGCCGGTAAGGCCCTGAGGCAACCGACGCGATAGCCCACTGGCCAACGGATCCGATGCACGGATCAGGTAAGGCGTGAGAAACGTGGTGATGGCCGATACCGCCACCGCCACCGGATAGAGAAAACCGCTGGTCACCTTGAGCGTCAGTCCCAGCGAGGCGATGACAAAAGAAAACTCGCCGATCTGCGCCAGCCCCATGCCCACGCGCAACGAGGTGCGCCCGTCATTGCCCGCCACAAATGTGCCAAAGCTGCAGGTAATGACCTTGCCCAGCACCACGACCGTGGTGACGACGATGATGGGCAGCCAGTACTCCTTGAGCATCGCCGGGTCGATCAGCATGCCGATGGCGACGAAGAAGATCGCACTGAACATGTCGCGCACCGGCCCGATGATGCGCTCGATCCGCTCCACACTCTGCGATTCGCCCACGATCGCACCGATCATGAAGGCGCCGAGCGCCACGCTGTAACCCATCTCGGTGACCAGCAGGCAGAAGCCGAAACACAGCCCGAGCACGGCCACGAGCAGCACGTCGTCGCGACTGACGCGCGCGATGTAATCGATCACGCGGGGCACCAGCAGCAGGCCGACCACCAGCGATACGGCCATGAACAGCGTGAGGCGACCGACGGCAGCCATCGCTTCGCTGGCCTCCAGACCTCCGGTACTGGCGATGCCGGTAAGCAAGGCCATCAGCACGATCGCGATCACGTCCTCGATGATCAGGATCCCGAACATCAGTTGCGCGAAGCGCTCGCGCTTGAGGTCCAGATCATCGAGCGCCTTCATGATGATGGTGGTCGAGGACATCGAAAGCATCGCGCCGAGGAACAGCGCATCCATCGAACTCCAGCCGAAGAAGCGGCCGATCTCGTAGCCCAGCCACAACATCAGCACGATTTCGCACACCGCCGCGACCAGCGCGGCGCCGCCTACCTCGCGCAGCTTTTTCAGGCTGAATTCCAGGCCCAGGGCGAACAGCAGCAGGATCATGCCGAGCTCGGACAAGGTGCGGATGGTCTGCTCGTCGTGGATGAACACCACGGGAAACGTATAAGGCCCCACCAGCACGCCGGCGATGATGTATCCAAGCACGACCGGCTGACGCAGCCGCTGAAAAATCACCGTGGTCAGGCCCGCGATCAGCATGACGGTCGCGAGGTCCTGGATGAAGTGCAAATCGTGCATCAATGAAATCCGTCGGAGCGTTCCGCAAGACTAACAATCGCGCACCCGATGCACAGCACTACGTGATGACGCGGATCATCAGAGCGACAAAATTGGCGCTCGCATCGAACGCGCGGCAAACTCAGGCGCAGCTAACTGCTTGTTGTGATTCATTCGTGAAGAAAAGTTGAAATATTTTCACGACGAACGCTTGACGAAATCTCGATCCCTGTCTATTCTTTCGGGCTTCCAGAGGCACACGGGGCCATAGCTCAGCTGGGAGAGCGCCTGCATGGCATGCAGGAGGTCGGCGGTTCGATCCCGCCTGGCTCCACCAAATTTAGATACGTCCCCATCGTCTAGAGGCCTAGGACATCACCCTTTCACGGTGGCGACCGGGGTTCGAATCCCCGTGGGGACGCCACTCTACCGATAAAACGGCAAGAGTGGTCAAGGACGAAATCCAAGTTGGTGCAGTGCTGGAAGCAGTAAAAAATGTGGAGCGGTAGTTCAGTCGGTTAGAATGCTGGCCTGTCACGCCGGAGGTCGCGGGTTCGAGTCCCGTCCGCTCCGCCACTTTACGAAGAGCCCGCCATTGGCGGGTTTTTTGTTGCCTGCGATTCAAGGTTCTCTGTGGGAGCGCACCCTGTGCGCGACAAACCTACGGAGCAGCGCCGTGATGGCCCAAGTCGCGCACAAGGTGCGCTCCCACAAGGGTCAGTCCGCGGCGTGCTGAGATTCCAGCCGCTCCAGCGTCCCCTTCGAATGCCCCTGCTCCGCCAGGTATTCCAGCCAGCGCGAGAGAAACCCATTCATGCGCAGCCGGTGCTGCAGCACCGTATTGGCCGGCGGGAACGGCCCGAGCACCTGCCACAGGTGACGCCCTGGATGGCAGTGCAAAGCCTCGGCCACATGGGCGTCGGTGTACATGCGTAACTGCGCCGACGGCGACGGCTGGCCGGTGTGCGCATCGACAAAGTTGTAGGTGAGCTCGAGCTCCAGCGTATACGGATGCCGTTCCTGCACCTGCAAACGCACATCCAGGCCATCGTCCACGCTGGACAGATAAAACCCCGGGGCCAGCTCCTGCGGCGTAAACAGCCGCACCAGCCGATGGTAGTTCTCGGCGTAAAGCCCCATGAGGAAGCCGAAACGTCCTGGCAATAAGGCTTGGCGACTGTCTAATACGGCACTCATGGGCGGTACGAACTCCTTAGAACATGGTCCGCTCGATTCCGAAGCGGTCAAAGATCTTGCTCGCAATCTCTTCAATGGACACGTGCGTCGTGTTGAGGCTGGGAATGCTTTCGCGGCGCATCAGCTTTTCGGCCTGCGCCAGTTCCCAGCGGCACTGCTCCAGCGTCGCATAACGGCTGCCGGCGCGCCGCTGTTCGCGAATCTGCGCCAAACGCATGGGGTCGATGGTGAGACCAAACAGCCGATCCTTATACGGACGCAAGCGCGCCGGCAGTTCGAGTTTGTCGAGGTCGTCGTCGGTCAAGGGGTAATTGGCGGCGCTGACACCGTAATGCAAGGCCATGTAGAGACAGGTGGGCGTCTTGCCCGAGCGCGACACCCCCACCAGGATCAGGTCGGCCTGAGCATAGTCCACATCAATACCGTCATCGTGTGACAGCGCATAGTTCGTGGCATTGATGCGGGCCTCGTATTTGTCGAAGTCGACCAGGCCATGCGAGCGATTCACCGCGCCGGATCGCTTGGCGCCCAGCTCATCCTCCAGCGGGCCGATGAACGGCGCGAACACGTCCAGCATCAACCCGCCGCTCTCGGCCACGATCTCGCACAATTCGCGCGAGGCCATGGTGTTGACCACGATGGGACGCTCGCCGGTTTGCGCGTAACGGGTCTTGATGCGCAGCGCTGCCGCCTCGGCTTTATGGGCGTCGTCGATGAACGGCAAGCGGTGCTTGTCGAACTGCACGCCCTCAAACTGGGCCAAAATACTGTTGCCGATTGTTTCCGCCGTAATACCAGTGGAATCGGAGATATAGAAAACGGTTCGCTGCATGGCTGATCCAAAGTCCCTGGTGGTTCTTGGCCCTCACCTTAGCGCAAGGTGAAAAGCCTGTCTTTGCTTGACTCACGGCTGACTGGTATTGCGTTGGCGCTGGTTTTCACCCGAATGGTCTTCTTGTGCTTCGCACCATCGGCAGCGGACAATACCAGTTCTTTGTGGCCCGATTTCTCCTCGAAACCGGGCTACCGCCACTTTTGAAACCCTACGAGCTCTCGAGGAGACTCCCTTGAACGATCTGGTGCTTTGGCTCGACACGCTGCGCATGACCGACCTGGGCAAGGTTGGCGGCAAGAATGCGTCGCTCGGCGAGATGATCGGCAATCTCGCCAAGCTCGGCGTGTCGGTGCCGGGTGGTTTTGCCACCACCGCCGACGCGTTCCAGGAATACCTCGACAAGAGCGGCGTGGCCAAGCGCATCCAGGAGCGGCTCGCCTCGCTCGACGTCGATGACGTGATGGCCCTGACGGCTGCCGGCAAGGAAATCCGCGAATGGGTCACCGAGACGCCGCTGCCGGCGGATCTGGACAAGGCCATCCGCGACGCCTACGCCAAGCTCTGCAAGGATGCCGGCGCCGAGAATATCGCCGTGGCCGTGCGCTCCTCCGCCACCGCCGAAGACCTGCCCGACGCATCGTTCGCCGGCCAGCAGGAAACCTTCCTCAACGTGGTCGGCATCGAGGACGTGCTGCACAAGGTGAAGGAAGTCTTTGCCTCGCTCTACAACGACCGCGCCATCGCCTATCGCGTGCATCAGGGCTTCAAGCACGAAGATGTCTTCCTTTCCGCCGGCGTGCAGTTGATGGTGCGCTCGGATGTGGGCGCCTCCGGCGTGCTGTTCACGCTGGACACCGAGTCGGGCTTCCGCGATGTGGTGTTCGTCACCGGTTCGTACGGCCTGGGCGAAATGGTCGTGCAGGGCGCGGTCAATCCCGATGAGTTCTACGTGTTCAAGCCCACGCTGAAGGCCGGCAAGCCGGCTGTGCTGCGACGCAGCCTCGGCGCCAAGCAGCAGCGCATGGTGTATTCGGACAAGCCCGGCGAGCGCGTGCGCATCGAAGAAACGTCGGCGGAACTGCGCAACAAGTTCTGCATCACCGATGAAGACGTGCAGGAGCTGTCCAGGCAGGCATTGATCATCGAGAAGCATTACGACCGCCCGATGGACATCGAGTGGGCGAAGGACGGCAACACCGGCAAGCTCTACATCGTGCAGGCCCGTCCGGAAACGGTGAAGTCGCGTGCACATGCCACGCAGCTGGAGCGCTTCCATCTCAACGAAAAGGGCAAGGTGCTGGCCGAAGGCCGCGCCATCGGCCAGAAGATCGGCTCGGGCAAGGCGCGTGTGATCCGCTCGCTGGCCGACATGAACAAGGTGCAGACCGGCGACGTGCTGATCGCCGACATGACCGATCCCGATTGGGAGCCGGTGATGAAGCGTGCCGCCGCCATCGTCACCAACCGCGGTGGCCGCACTTGCCACGCTGCCATCATCGCGCGCGAACTGGGCGTGCCTGCGGTGGTGGGCACGGGCAATGCGCTGGAGCTGATTCCTGACGGCGCGGAAGTCACCGTGTCCTGTGCCGAAGGCGACACCGGCACGATCTATGAGGGCCTGCTGAAGTTCGACCGCGTCACTGCAGACCTCGGCGACATGCCAGACGCGCCGCTCAAGATCATGATGAACGTGGCCAACCCGGAGCGCGCGTTCGACTTCGGCATGCTGCCGAACGCCGGCATCGGCCTGGCCCGCCTGGAAATGATCATCGCCAGCCATATCGGCGTGCATCCCAAGGCGCTGCTGGAATACGCCAAGCAGGATGCGGAAACCAAGAAGAAGATCGACGAGCGCATGGCCGGCTATGCCGATCCCGTGTCGTTCTATGTCGATCGCCTCGCCGAAGGCATCGCCACCATCGCGGCATCGGTGTATCCCAAGCCGGTGATCGTGCGCCTGTCCGACTTCAAGTCGAACGAATACGCCGGCCTGATCGGCGGCTCGCGCTACGAGCCGCATGAAGAGAATCCGATGATCGGTTATCGCGGCGCCAGCCGTTATGTCGATCCGGGCTTTGCCGAATCGTTTGGGCTGGAGTGCAAGGCCGTCAAGCGCGTGCGCGAAGTGATGGGCCTGGACAATGTGTGGGTGATGATTCCGTTCGTGCGCACGCTGGGCGAAGGCCGCAAGGTCATCGAGGTGCTGGCCAAGAACGGCCTCAAGCAGCGCGAGCACGACCTCAAGGTCATCATGATGTGCGAAGTGCCGTCCAACGCCCTGCTGGCAGACGAGTTCCTCGACATCTTCGACGGCTTCTCCATCGGCTCCAACGACCTCACCCAGCTCACCCTGGGCCTGGACCGCGACTCCAGCATCGTCGCCAACCTGTTCGACGAGCGCGACCCGGCAGTGAAGAAGCTGCTGGCCATGGCCATCAAGACCGCCCGCGACAAGGGCAAGTACATCGGCATCTGCGGCCAGGGTCCGTCCGACCACCCGGATCTTGCCGAATGGCTGATGGACCAGGGCATCGAGTCGGTCTCGCTCAACCCGGACACGGTGGTGGATACCTGGCTACGCCTGGCCAAGCGCAAGGCCGCGTAATTCTGCCTAGGCATGGGTGACTCGAAGGGCGGTGGCGACACCGCCCTTCTTTTTTGCGCGGCATCAAGGCATACAGGCCCGCCCACCCGTATCGAACGTGCTCTCGTCGGATTGAATCAGCCCCTGCTGCACGGTGAGAAACGTGGCAATCGGCATGGCGAGTGCCGAACTTCCCTGCCCGCTCCTGGCGACGAAACGCACCGCCACATGATCTCCCTCCACCACCACCTGGTCGATCTCGTCGCGAATATCGGGAAACGCCGCAAACAACTCGCGATACGTGCGCAGCACTTCGGTCGGCCCGTTGCGAACGGCACAGAAATCGGAAGAGGCCAGCCTGGCATCGTTCGCATATAGCTGGGCCATCGCCGCTGCATCGTGTCGATTGAAGGCGTCGAACATCGCCTGCACAACGGCTCGCGGCGATGGCGCTGCGTGTGCCGAACCAACCAGGCCAGCCGCCAGAAGTACCAGGCTTGCTGAATTCATATCGCTCTCCCAAGTGTCCTCGTGGGAAAAGCTTCGCTCCCGGCGGCCGGGCGCGCATGTCTTTGCTTGCTCTCTTCAGGCATGAAACTAAAGGTACGCGGCGCGGTCCACACAGAAACGCGAGCGGAGGGGCACGTCCATGCAACGACTGACCAGGCTACTGGCAAGCAACAAGGGCTTCCTCACCTTCATGCTTTGCATGTTCATGTTCCGCAGCGCCGTCGCCGACTGGAACGTGGTGCCCACCGGCTCCATGCAGCCGACCATCGAAATCGGCGACCGCATCGTGGTCGACAAGGCAGCCTACGATCTGCGCGTACCGTTCACCCATGTGTCGCTGATCCACCGCGCCGACCCGCAACGCGGGGATATCGTGGTGCTGGACTCCAGCGCCGCTGGCGAGCGCCTGGTCAAACGCGTGATCGGCGTCCCTGGCGACCAGATCGCCTTGCTGCAGAACCACCTCTATGTGAACGGCAAGGCTGCGGACTACCGCTACACCCAGGTCACCGGCATCCGCGACGACCGCGAAGACCCCGCGCTGTACGCCATGGAAAACACCGGACAGCTCAGCCACGCCGTGCGCTGGTCGATCGCCGCCCAGGGGCACACCCACGATTTCGGCCCGGTAACCGTGCCACCAGGCCACTACCTGCTGCTTGGCGACAACCGCGACAACAGCGCCGACTCGCGCTATTTCGGTTTCTTCCCGCGCAATGAGATCACCGGCCGAGCCACCCGCGTCGCCCTCTCACTGGATCCGGGCAACCACTATTTGCCACGCGGCGACCGCTGGGGCACCGCACTGCGCTAGCCGATTGCGCTCATGCGAGTAGAAATCGCCCTACCCCCATTGCCAGCCATCCCCACACCACGTAAAATCGCCGGCTCGCGTGGACCACACGCACATCTTTGGAGAGGTGGCAGAGTGGTCGAATGTACCTGACTCGAAATCAGGCGTACGTGTAAGCGTACCGTGGGTTCGAATCCCACCCTCTCCGCCAGGCACAAAAAAACGCCCCCTTCGTGGGGCGTTTTTTTGTGCCTGGCGGAGAGGGTGGACTCGATGAGAACCCACCGGTTCGACAAATTTGCCAGGAGCAAATTTGGACAGCCGCAGGCTGGCCCCGTAGCGCGCAGCGCGGAGGGGTGGATGGACCCAACAATCCCACCCCTCCCGCGACCAAAAACGCGCAACGAAGCAGGCCCTGTTCTTACATCAGCTCAATCGCTCACCTGTAGCCCGCCGGCTACATTCAGCTCATCATGGTCTACAAAGACTCCGGCGATCGCACAGCCGCCGGCTCTCGCAAGCAACTTGCAAAACAGGCGACCCGACCATGAAGAAGACGGAAACCTTCCCCTATGACGTGGTTGACTACCTAACCACGTCCGAAGACTGCGCCGCTTATCTCGACGCCTGCATCGAAGAGAGCAACGGCGATGCCGCGTTTATTGCTGGTGCTCTAGGCAACATCGCCCGCGCCAAAGGCATGAGCCAGGTGGCCAGAGATGCTGGTCTATCTCGCGAAAGCCTGTACAAGGCGCTCTCGGGCGAGCGCAGCCCGGACTTCGCCACCATTTTGAAAGTGCTACGCGCCGTTGGCATCAAGCTCCATGCTGCGGTCGCCTGACACGAACACACCACACGAACTCGCTAGAACCCAGAAGCTTCTTTACGCATCCCTCCCCAATCCGTCATGCTCGCCTCGCACCGCCACACCAGGCACCTCATGATCGAATTCGGACACGGAACCCACGTCGGCCTGCGCCGCGCGCGGAACGAAGACACTTACTACGCCGACGCATCGCTCGGCCTTTTTCTCGTGGCCGACGGCATGGGCGGGCACCAGCACGGCGAAGTGGCTGCCGCTTTGGTGCGCGACGCCGTGGCCGACCTGGTCATGCGTGGCCACAATCTGGTCGAAGCCGTGCGCGCGGCGGACGAACGACTGATCCAGCACAGCCGAAGCTTTCGCGATCCGCTGCCGATGGGCACGACGATCGCTGCCATCCGCCTGCACGCGGACAGCTACGAAGTGGTGTGGGTGGGCGATAGCCGCGTGTATCTCTGGCAGAAAACGCTACGCCAGGTGAGCCACGATCATTCGCTGGTGCAGGAGCTGGTGGCCGCAGGCACGCTCGACGCCTCGCAGGCAGCGCGTCATCCCCATCGCAACGTGATTACCCAGGCACTGGGCATCACCGCGGCCGAGCAGCTGCACATCGGCATGGCGCGCGGAAAGCTGGAACACGGCATGTGCTTCCTGCTGTGCAGCGACGGGCTGACTGAAGAAGTGAGCGACGCCGTCATTGCGAACATCGTCTCGCGCCAGGATCTGTCTGCCCAGGAAAGCGCGGAGCATCTGCTGCTCGCCGCACTCGATGGCGGCGGCAGCGACAACGTCACCGTGATACTCGCCCGCGTCAACTGATCGCGGGCACGGCGCTCACTGGATGGTGATCGCGTCGACGCGACGCCATACCGAGGTTCCACCAGCACTCTTGTCCAGGGAATCGAGACGCTTTTCGTGCACGGCGATTTCGTCCGTACTGGCACGCAGCACGCGCGGACGACGATCCAGCACCACCGGCGTCAGAGTCACCGTCGTGCCCTGCTCCTGCGCGCCAACGAAGCCCAGATCCAGCACGACCTGGCCCGAGGTCATCGCCAGATAGACGTCCGCCAGCAGCTGGGCGTCGATCAGGCCGCCGTGCAGGTCACGTGCCGAATTGTCCACGCCCAGTCGTTTGCACAGCGCATCGAGGCTGTTGCGCTGCCCGGGATAGCGCTCGCGCGCCATCATCAGCGTATCGAGGATGCTGCTGCGGTCCTCGAGTCGTCCGAACGACGGCCCCAGGCGCGCCAGTTCGGCATTGATGAAGCCCACGTCGAAGGTGGCGTTGTGGATGATCAGCTCGGCGCCATCGATGAAGGCGAGGAATTCCTCCACCACGTCCGCGAAACGCGGCTTGTCGAGCAGGAACTCGTCCTCGATGCCGGTGACCTGCCGCGCGCCTTCGTCGATGGCGCGATCGGGATTGAGATAAGTCTGGTAGTACTTGCCGGTGGGACGACGCTCGATCATCTCCACGCAGGCGATTTCGATCAGGCGATGGCCCTGACGGACTTCAAGACCGGTGGTCTCGGTATCCAGAACGATCTGCCTCATGGCTTGCTCCTGTACTGTTCGGCCTGTTCGCGCGCAGCCACATCCACGCGCTCGTTTTCGACATGGCCGTTATGACCCTTGACCCAATGCCAACGCACCTGATGGATCTGCGTGGCGTTGGACAGGCGCTCCCACAAGTCCTGGTTCTTCACCGGTTTCTTGTCGGCGGTTTTCCAACCGTTCGCGCGCCACTTGGGCACCCATTCCTCGATGCCTTGCATCACGTAGCGCGAGTCGGTGGTCAAGGCGACCTTGCACGGTCGCGTCAACGCCTCGAGCGCCCCGATGGCCGCCATGAGTTCCATGCGATTATTGGTGGTGGCCGGATCACCACCTGAGACCATGCGTTCGGTGCCCTTGGCGCGCAGCAGCGCCGCCCAACCGCCAGGTCCGGGATTGCCGAGGCAGGCGCCATCGGTAAAAGCTTGCACTTCAGTCATTGTCACCATCAATTTGCGAATAGTCAGGATGCCGCATTGCGTCGGGCACCCGGTGCCAGTCCCACGTTGACCGTGGCCGGCAATGTTTTGGGTTTCAGTCGAATCGGCGTCGCCATGCGCCGACGCTTGCGCGCGATAAGCAGATAGCCACCGCCCAGCACATGGGTGGCATCGAGCCCCGCATGACTGCTCGGCCACAGTCGTCCGACGCGCTCGATACGTTCGATATCCAGCTCACGGCGACGCACCCAGCGCTCAAGCAACAAGGGCGAGTGCATGCTGGGCGCATGCCCGCGGGTACGCCACATCATCCAGGGCAGCCACGCGCTGAAAGGATGCAAGCCAGTCAGCGCAAGCACGCCGCCGGGCGCCAGCACGCGCGAGGCCTCTTCCAGCATGTCCTGCGGCGTGGTCGAGACCTCGAGCGCATGGCGCAGCAGTACCAGATGGAAGGCATCGTCGACAAACGGCAGCGGCTCGTCCGCGCGCGCCGTGAGGTCGCCAGCATATTGCCCACCTGCCACGCTGAGCCGCGTCCAGTTGCCCAGCAGCGGCAGCACCGGAGGCCTGTCGTCCGCCGAGACGCTGATCAGCAGCGCGTGGGTGCCGCTGCAGCGTTGCAGCCCGGGCGCCAGCGCCACGCTCTCCTCGGCCAGCAGGTTACGCAACGGGGCACTGCTGTAGATGTCTTGGTCACGCTGAGACATGGGTGGCCGGCCGGTCATATCGATGCGCACAGTGTACCGGCAGCCCGGCGACAACGTGTCCTGGTCGACAGAGATACCAGGGCTGAGGCCGCAAGTCTGAACCTCCCCACCAGCAGTTAACGTCTCACTAACGAGCGAGCCAAATCGGGGCTTTATAGTCGGCCACTCGCGCAAGCCAGGAGGGCCTGCGTCAGTCGATACGAAACCGCGGAGGACCACTCCTTGCACGTCGTACCGTTACCGGCGCTTGCCGATAATTACATTTGGGTGCTGCACGACGACGCCGGCCAGGCCATCGTCGTGGATCCAGGCGATGCCCTGCCGGTCGAGGCGGCGCTCATGCAGCGCGGCCTGAAGCTTTGCACCATCCTGCTGACGCATCATCACCATGATCATATCGGCGGCGTCGATGCGCTGCTTGCGCGGCACGATGTGCCGGTCTATGCACCGCGCGACGAACGCATCACCTGCGCCACGCATCGCGTGAACGACGGCGACGTGGTGACGCTGGCCACACCGTCAGCACGTTTTGAAGTGATCGCCGTACCCGGGCACACCACCACCCATGTCGCCTATACCGGCGAAGGCGTCCTGCTGTGCGGCGACACGCTTTTCAGCATGGGCTGCGGGCGATTGTTCGAGGGTACGCCCGAGCAGATGCTCGCGTCGCTGGATCGATTGGCGGCGCTGCCGGCCAACACGCTGGTGTGTTGCGCCCACGAATACACCGCCGCCAACGCGCGCTTTGCGCAAACCATCGAGCCGCACAACCCCGCACTTGCAGCGCGCCAGCAGGAAGTGGCCGCACTGCGAGCGCACGACCAACCCAGTCTGCCTGTCTTGCTTGCCACGGAGCATGCGACCAACCCCTTCCTCCGCACGGACCACGATGCCGTGATCGCATGGAGCCAACGCCATGGCGTGGCCGGCGATCGCGTGGCGCGTTTTGCGGCGTTGCGGGCCAACAAGGACGTGTTTACCGGATGAAGATCAGCCGCCGCCTGCGTCCCCTGCCCCTCGCCACGTCGGTCTTCCTGGCGGCGTGCGCTACCGGCCCCGCGCAGAAGGCGCCGCCGACTCCCGCTCCAACGCCGGCACCGCAAACCGGATCCTCGCACGGCACCACCATTCGCCCGGCGCCGGCGCCTGCCGCAGCGAACGTGGTGGATGATGGAAATATCTGGCAGAACCTGCGCAACAGTTTCGCCATGGCCGACTGCGATGCCGACCCGAACATCGTCGCGTGGGCTCGCCGTTACACCAGCAACCCGCAGCGCTTCGAAGATCAGATCGCGGCCGCCGCTCCGCGCCTGGCCTATGTGCAACAGGTGGCGGCGCGACACAACGTGGCCGGCGAATTTGCCCTGATTCCCTGGGTCGAAAGCCAATATCGCCCGATCTCCGGCGGCAAAGGCATGCCCTCGGGCATGTGGCAGATCATGCCGTCCACGGCCAATGCCATGGGCATACGCGTCGACCGGAACTTCGACGGCCGCCTCGATGTACCCGCAGCCACCGACGCCATCATGGCGCTGCTAAGCCGCTATCACGACGACCTCGGCGACTGGCGACTGGTGGACTATGCGTTCAATGCAGGCGAGTTCGGCATCAAGCGCGTAGTGAGCCAACATGGCGCGCCGCCTGACGAACCGGTGATCCCGAAGATGCCGGTGAAGCCGGTGACGCGCGAGCATCTGGTCAAGCTGCTCGCCATCGCCTGCGTCATCCGCGAACCCGATCGCTTCAACGTCAGCCTGCCGACGCTGCCCTCCGAGCAGCGGCTGGTCAAGGTAGACATCGACAACTCCATGCCGATCGCTCGCGCTGCCAGCCATGCCGGCATGTCGACCGATGATCTGAAAGACATGAATGCGGCGTTTCGCAATGGCGTGGTCGACACCAACGCCTCGCCCTATCTGATGCTGCCGAGCAACAAGGTGCAGCAGTTCCGCAATTCGCTGTCGGCACAGAGCAACGCAAATGCCCAGACCGTGCCGGGCACGGCGACGCTTCCGCCCCTGGGCGCGGCACTGAGCGCGGCCGATCAGGATGACGACAGCACCGCAGCATCGGGCAAGGCCAATTCAACCAAACGCACCCACACGGTGAAATCCGGCGAGAGCCTGTGGTCCATCGCGCGTCGCTACTCGGTGGACATCAAGCAGCTGGAACTGTGGAACCACTTGCAAGGCGCGGTGGTAAAGCCCGGACAGGTGCTGAAGATCAGCGCACCGGGTTGAAGCCGGGCTCGTTGACGGCGCCCGCATCACGCGCCGTCACCTCATAAAAAAAGGGCGACCATGGGTCGCCCTTGTTCTGTCTGCCGGCAACTCGCTTACATGCGATCGGCGGCAATCTTGATCTCGGTCTTCGCCTTCAGCGCGTCGATGTAGGCCTGCGTGGCGAGGATGCCGTAAGCCTGGCCCATCTGCTGACGCAGCGTGCTGCGCTGTTCGGCGGAGATCTTGCTCAGGTCGCCGTCCTGGATCTTGTCCACGCCCACCAGCGCATAGCTGCCATCGTGCAGCGCGACGCGGGCGAACTGCGCCTTGCCGGCGGCCGGATGCGGCAGCAGGAAGGCCTGCTCCAGCACTTCCGGAGCCACGCCCTGCTGCATGCGGATCGCCTCCGGTACTGTCTGTACGGTCGCACCGGCCGATGCCGCGACTGCCTGCATGTCTTCGCCCTTCTGCACGCGGGCCAGCAAGGCGTCGGCGCGCTTCTGCTCTTCAGCAGCCGTACGCTCGTCGAGGATCTTCTGGCGCACCTGGTCACGCACGTCGGCCAGCGGGCGGGCTGCGGCCGGCAGGTGCTTGTCCACGCGCACCACCACGGCGTGATCCGAGCCCAGATCGATCAGGCTCGAATTGTTGCCCTGGAGCAGCACGTCATCGGAGAACGCGGCCTGGACCAGCTTGGGATCGGCCGTGATGCCCTGGCCGCCCTTGCGGGAGAACAGCTCGGTGGTCTTCACCGGCATGTTCAGCGCCTGCGCGGCGGGGTCCAGCGTCGAGGGGTTCTGGTACGTCTGGTCGGTGAGCTTGCCGGCCAGTTCGTTGTACTGGCGGTCGCGCTCGGTGCTCAGGTAATCCTTGGCGATCTGATCGCGCACTTCGGCGAACGGCTTGGCATCGCCGCTGCGCACATCGCGCAGCCACAGCACGTGGTAACCCTCGTCGGACAACACCGGCTTGGAGATCTGGCCCTTTTGCAAGGCGAACAGCGCGGAGTCGAACGAGGCGTTGGTCACGCCCTTCTCCAGCCAGCCCAGGTCGCCGCCCGAGCGCTTGGAACCCAGGTCGTCGGAGTCCTGTTCGGCCAGCTTGGCGAAGTTGTCCGTGGTCGCTTCGGCGGCAATCTTTTCCGCCTTGGCCAACGCGGCCTTCTGCTGATCCGGCGTGGCGTTCTTGGGCACGTTCACCAGGATGTGCGAGACCAGGCGCTGCTCGGGCTGCACGAAGCGCTGCTTCTGATCTTCGTAACGCTTCTTGAGCTCGTCTTCGCTGGGCTGGGCATCGATCTTCAGATCGGCGCCATTGACCTCGATGTACTTCAGCGAGACCTGCTCCGGACTCATGAAGTCGGCCTGGTGCTCTTTGTAATAGGCATCGAGCTGGGCGTCAGTCACTTCCGTGTCGGTCAGCGTGGGACGCGGCAGCGCGAACCAGCGCAGGTCGCGACGCTGGTACAGCAGGCCCAGGTAACGGTCCATGTCGGCGTCGGTGACGATGGTGCTGGCGATGATGGCGCGCGGCAAGATGCCCGGCTCAAGCGATGCGCGCTGGCTGTTCTCGAACATCGCCGGCGTCATGTTCTGCGCAGCGAGAATGGCGCGATAGGTCGCCGGATCAAACTGGCCGTTGACCAGGAAAGCCTGCTGGCTGGAAATGCGGTCACGCAGCTCGACGGCAGAAACCCGCAGGCCGAGTGCGTCGTTGGTCTGGCGCAGCAGCTGTTCGTTGATCAGCTGATCGAGGATCAGGCGTTTGGTTTCGGGCTTTTCGAACTCGGCCGCATCGAACTGGTCGCCCGCGCGAGCCATGGCGTCCCGGCGCGCTTCGTTGACGCGGTCCTGGTAATCGCGCTGGCTGATTTCGTGCTTTCCGACCATCGCGACATACGTGTCGTTCCGCGATGAGAAATACGATTCGATGCCGAAGAACGAGATGGCGAAAACGCAAATACCCAGAATGACGATGGACGGCCATCCGTGAAGCTTGGTACGCAATGCCTGCAGCATGGAGATGTTCCCGGGCTCTCGTTGTTCGGCGCACAAAGTGCGGGGTACGCAAATGGCAAGGGCGCCACACGGGCGCCCTTGCGAACTGTGGCGGAGCGGACGGGACTCGAACCCGCGACCTCCGGCGTGACAGGCCAGCATTCTAACCGACTGAACTACCGCTCCACTTATTACTGGTGGGTGCTGTAGGGATCGAACCTACGACCCTCGCCTTGTAAGGGCGACGCTCTACCGCTGAGCTAAGCACCCGAAACTAAGCAAGTAGCCGCTTAGTTTAGGGCATCCTTGAGGGTCTTGCCAGCCTTGAATGCCGGAACCTTCGAGGCCTTGATCTTGATCGTCTCATTGGTGCGCGGGTTGCGACCGGTACGGGCAGCGCGCTTGCGCACGGTGAAGGTACCAAAGCCGACCACCGACACATCGTCACCCTTCTTCAGCGCCTTCTGCACGGTCTCGAAGAACGCTTCGAGAGCACGGCCGGCGTCAGCCTTGGTGAGTTCGGCCTTCTCGGCAATGGCATTGATCAGATCGGTTTTATTCATTGAGACACTCCCTTAAACGGTTATGCAGCCCGCATGGTCATTCTGGGACCAGGCGACGTCACCTCATGGCAGACACCGGGACATCACCAAGCAATCCCGCATCACTGCGCACCATGCTTGGCGTCAGGCTGCGGTGTCGCCTTTATACCAGTGGCCCCAAGGGTCCGCAATGACAAGCAATACCAAGGGTTCGCGCGGTTCAGCATGGTCCGCGAACGCTTGCAAAGTGTGTGCTGAAACGCTAAGCGACAGCGGCACAGCGGGCTGTGATCCAGGCACAAAAACGGGCGGTTTCCCGCCCGTCTTTGGTGATGCTTGTCACGGATCAATGAGGCCGCGTGTAAGCCTCCTGGTCCTGCGCCTCCTCGTGCGGCGTGTCCACCTTCGGCTTGTCACCGTCGGTGGCCTGACGCGGATGCAGAGGGCGCTCCAGCGCGATGTCCAGCACCTCGTCGATCCAGCGCACCGGATGGATGTCCAGCGAGGACGTGATGTTGTCCGGAATGTCGGCAAGATCTTTCTTGTTTTCTTCCGGAATGATCACGGTGGTGATGCCGCCGCGATGCGCCGCCAGCAGCTTCTCCTTGAGGCCACCGATCGGCAGCACGCGGCCGCGCAGGGTGATCTCGCCGGTCATCGCGACTTCGGAACGCACCGGCACCTTGGTCAATACCGAGACCAGCGCCGTGCACATGGCAATGCCAGCACTCGGGCCGTCCTTCGGCGTCGCACCCTCGGGCACATGGATATGGATGTCGTATTTCTCGTGGAAATCCGGCTCGATACCCAGGCGATCGGCGCGCGCGCGCACCACCGACAAGGCCGCCTGGATCGACTCTTTCATGACGTCGCCCAGCTGGCCCGTATGCACCAGACGGCCTTTGCCCGGCATCACCGAGGCCTCGATGCTGAGCAGGTCGCCGCCCACCTGGGTCCAGGCCAGACCGGTGACCAGGCCCACTTCGTTCTGCAATTCCTTGCGGCCGAAGTCGAAGCGACGCACACCCAGATACTGCTCGAGATTGGCCGACGTGACCGCGACCCGACCCGGCGCCTTGGCCTTGGTTTTGGCCGTCTTTACGGCCGCAACCGGCTTCACCGCGGCGCCCTTGGCGGCGGACTTCTTGAGCTGACCCAGCGTCAGCTCCTTCACCACCTTGCGGCAGATCTTGGAGATCTCGCGCTCGAGGTTGCGCACGCCCGATTCGCGCGTGTAGTAACGCACGATGTCGCGCACCGCTTCCTCGTCGATGCTCAACTCTTCGGCCTTCAGGCCGTTGGCCTTGAGCTGCTTGGGCAGCAGGTATTTCTGCGCGATGCCGAGCTTCTCATCCTCGGTGTACCCCGGGATGCGGATGACTTCCATGCGGTCCAGCAGCGGGCCGGGGATGTTGAGCGAGTTGGCCGTGGCGATCCACATCACCTCGGACAGGTCCAGATCGACCTCGAGGTAATGGTCGTTGAAGGCGTGGTTCTGCTCGGGATCGAGCACTTCCAGCAGCGCCGAGGACGGATCGCCGCGGAAGTCCATCGACATCTTGTCGATTTCGTCGAGCACGAACAGCGGGTTCTTCGAACTCACCTTGTTCAAATTTTGCACAATGCGGCCCGGCATCGAGCCGATGTAGGTGCGACGGTGGCCGCGGATCTCGGCCTCGTCGCGCACGCCACCCAGGCTCATGCGGACAAATTTGCGATTGGTCGCCTTGGCGATCGACTGACCCAGCGAGGTCTTGCCCACGCCCGGCGGACCGACCAGGCACAGGATCGGGCCCTTCATCGCGTTCACGCGCTGCTGCACGGCGAGGTACTCGAGGATGCGCTCCTTGACCTTCTCCAGGCCAAAGTGGTCGGCATCGAGCACTTCCTGCGCCAGCTGCAGATCCTTGCGGACCTTGCTGCGCTTTTTCCACGGCACGCCCACCAGCCAGTCGAGGTAGTTGCGCACCACGGTGGCTTCGGCCGACATCGGCGACATCTGGCGCAGCTTACCGAACTCCGCGCGCGCCTTGGCGAGCACCGGCTTGGGCATGCCGGCGGCTTCGATCTTCTTTTGCAGCTCTTCGATTTCGTTCGGGCCTTCCTCGCTCTCGCCGAGCTCCTTCTGGATGGCCTTCATTTGTTCGTTGAGGTAGTACTCGCGCTGGCTCTTTTCCATCTGCGACTTGACGCGGCCGCGGATGCGCTTTTCCACCTGCTGCAAGTCCATTTCGCCGTCGACCAGGCCGATCAGCAATTCAAGGCGCTGCCCCACGTCGGAGGTTTCCAGCACCTTCTGCTTGTCGGCCATGCGCACGGACAAGTGCGCCGCGATCGAGTCGGCGACGCGCGAGGGATCATCGATGCCCGACAGCGTCGCCAGCACTTCCGGCGGCAGCTTGCGGCTCTGCTTGACCAGCTGTTCGAACAGCGAGATCAGCGTGCGCGATACCACGTCGAGCTCGCGTTCCTTGGAGCTGTACACCGGCTCGATCACGCGCGACGTAGCGGTGAGCATGCCGCCGTCTTCGTTGTAGTTTTCGATCTCGACGCGCGACTGGCCCTCGACCAGCACCTTCACGGTGCCATCGGGGAGCTTGAGCAATTGCAGCACGCCGGCAAGTGTGCCGATCTGGTGCAGGTCGCTGATCTTGGGATCGTCGATGTCCGGGCTTTTTTGCGCCACCAGCAGGATCTGACGCTCGCCCTCCATCGCGCGCTCCAACGCACGCATGGATTTGTCACGTCCGACGAACAGCGGGATGACCATATGGGGATAAACCACCACGTCACGCAGCGGCAACACTGGAAGTGCATCCAGGGTGGCGCCGGTGGCTTGGGGGTTGGGGGCGGTCTTTGCCATCGAAGAGAATCTCTCGTGATGTGTCGTCTTTGCACCGACACTGCGCCGGGTGCATCTGTACGTCAAGTGGTGCCTTAGGGTCACTCACACAAGTGCATGAGCGGCGGCACAAACAAAATGGCCCCGGCAAATCTGCCGAGGCCATGGGATCACTCAAGCGCGTGAACTGCTCAGGCGGCGTCGCCACCCTCACCCGCTGCACGCGGCTGCTTGAGGTTGCCGCGATAGATCAGATACGGCTCGGCCTGGCCTTCGATCACGGCATCGTCCACGACCACTTTGCTGACGTGCTCCAGCGACGGCAGCTCGTACATGGTGTCCAGCAAGACCGACTCGAGAATGGTGCGCAGACCGCGTGCACCGGTCTTGCGCTTGAGCGCCTTGCGGGCAATCGCCTGCAGCGCTTCCGGGCGGAACTCCAGTTCCACGCCTTCCATTTCGAACAGCTTCTTGAACTGCTTGGTGACCGCGTTCTTCGGCTCGGTGAGGATCTTCACCAGCGCCGGCTCGTCGAGCTCGTCGAGCGTGGCGACCACCGGCAGGCGGCCGACAAACTCGGGGATCAGGCCGTAGCGCACCAGATCCGACGGCTCCACATCGGCGAGCACCTTGCCCAGGTTTTCCCTGCGCTCCTTGCTGCGCACTTCGGCCGAGAAGCCGATGCCGGTGGAATCCGAACGCTGCTGGATGACCTTCTCCAGACCGGCGAACGCACCGCCGCAAATAAACAGGATGTTCTTGGTGTCCACCTGCAGGAATTCCTGCTGCGGATGCTTGCGACCACCCTGCGGCGGCACCGAAGCCAGCGTGCCTTCGATGAGCTTCAACAGCGCCTGCTGCACGCCTTCGCCGGACACATCGCGGGTGATCGACGGGTTTTCGCTCTTGCGCGAAATCTTGTCGATTTCGTCGATGTACACGATGCCCGACTGCGCCTTGTCGACGTCGTAGTCGCACTTCTGCAGCAGCTTCTGGATGATGTTTTCCACATCCTCGCCCACGTAACCGGCTTCGGTCAGCGTGGTGGCGTCGGCGATGGTGAACGGCACGTTGAGCAGGCGCGCCAGCGTTTCGGCCAGCAGCGTCTTGCCCGAGCCGGTCGGCCCGATCAGCAGGATGTTGGACTTGCCCAGCTCGACATCGTCGCTCTTGGAACGCGACTCCATGCGCTTGTAGTGGTTGTACACAGCCACGGCCAGCGCTTTCTTGGCGCGGGTCTGGCCCACTACGTACTGGTCGAGGGTTTCCATGATCTCGCGGGGCTTGGGCAGCTGGCTGCGCCCGGAGGCGGCCTTTTCCTCAAGCTCTTCGCGGATGATGTCGTTGCACAGCTCTACGCACTCGTCGCAGATGAACACGGAGGGACCCGCGATCAGCTTGCGCACTTCATGCTGGCTCTTGCCGCAGAAGGAGCAGTAGAGAATCTTGCCGCTGTCGTTGGAACGGCCCTGCCGGTCGTCGCTCATGCCTGGATCCTGCTGATAAATCGATTGCGGTTTGAGAATAGCACAGGGTTCCGCGTCTGCAGCGAGACGCGGAACCGCTTGCAAACCTGGTACCAGGAACGTGAAATCAGCTGGATTTCACCGTCTCGACGGCGCGGCGATCGAGGACCTGATCAATAAGGCCATATTCCTTGGCCGCCTCGGCGCTCATGAAGCGGTCGCGCTCCATGTCCCGCTCGATCTTGTCCAGCGGCTGGCCGGTATGCTGAACGTAGATATCGTTCAGGCGGCGGCGCAGGTACAGGATTTCCTGGGCCTGGATCTCGATGTCGGTGGCCTGGCCGCGGGCGCCGCCCGACGGCTGGTGGATCATCACGCGCGAATTGGGCAGGGAATAACGCTTGCCCTTGGCGCCAGCCATCAGCAGCAGCGACGCGGCGCTGCAGGCCTGGCCGATGCACATGGTGCTGACATCGGGCTTGATGAACTGCATGGTGTCGTAGATCGCCAACCCGGCGGTGACGGCACCGCCCGGGCTGTTGATATAGAGATGGATGTCCTTGTCCGGATTTTCGGACTCAAGGAACAGCATCTGCGCGACCAGCAGGTTGGCCACCTGATCGTTCACCTCGCCGACAAGGAAGATCACGCGCTCCTTCAGGAGGCGCGAATAGATGTCGTACGAGCGCTCGCCGCGAGCGGTCTGCTCAACGACGATCGGTACCAGGTTGAGGTTTTGGATCGGGTCCATAGCCATGCGTGTCGCTCTCCGGTGTATTGGCCTGAAGAATGCCTCAGGCGTTGACCGGGCGCATCACCTCGTCGAAGCCAAGATTCTGCACAGTGGTGGAGGCGTGATCCGCCACCCATTCTGCGACCTGGTCTTCCATCACGCGATTCTGCAGCCCAGACATCAATTGGGGGTCGCGATTGTACAGTTCAATGACCTTTTCCGGCTCTTCGTAGGTCGAGGCGATGGCGGCCAGCTG
Organism: Dyella sp. 01N448; assembly: GCF_056399225.1. Taxonomy (NCBI): domain Bacteria; kingdom Pseudomonadati; phylum Pseudomonadota; class Gammaproteobacteria; order Lysobacterales; family Rhodanobacteraceae; genus Dyella; species Dyella sp. 01N448. The sequence continues at coordinate 415,847 of NZ_JBFTQX010000005.1, forward strand.
CTCGGCCACGCGGCTGCGGTCGATGACCAGGGACTGCTTGCGGGCGATCTCACCCATCAGCAGACCGGCGATGACGCGCTTGCGGGCAACCGGGGTGGCGGCCTCGATCAGCTGCGGCGGAACCTGCTGGCCGCGCGGGATGCTGTTCTGGGCCAGGGCATGCGCCTCGGACTGCACCATCACGTTCGGCACGTCGATGTCCGGGTGGGCATCGGCAAGCTTTTCAGCCACTTCGGACTTCAGGCGGGCCATCAGGGTGGCCTTGAGCTCGCGCTCGAGATTGGCGCGGACTTCCTTGCGGAACTTCTCCAGGTCGCCATCGTCGATGCCGAACAGGGCAACGAATTCGCCGTTTACTTCCGGCAGCTTCGGCTCCTGCACCTTGATGATCTTGAAGTGGCACTGGGCGGTCTTGCCGGCCAGGTTCTCGTTGCGGAAATCCGCCGGGAAGGCCACTTCGGCGTCGAATTCCTCGTCGGCCTTGCGGCCCGTCAGCACTTCATCGAGCGCCTTGAACAGGGTGCCCGAACCCAGCACGCTGCCGGCGCGCTCCAGGCCTTCGGCCGGGAAGCGGTAGTCATCGGCCTGGGCCGAGTACTCGAACATCACGAAATCGCCTTCGGCCGAGGCGCGCTCGACATCGTCGAAGCTGCGGCGCTGCAGGCGCAGGGTCTCGATCATCTTTTCGATGTCGGCGTCGGTCACTTCGGCGACCGGACGGGTCACGGCGAGCGTGGCGACGTCGATTTCCGGGAATTCCGGCATGATTTCGAAGGTGGCCGTGTAGGCGATTTCACCTTCGACCGGACGACCGGTGGTGTCGATCGACGGGTTGGCGATCGGACGCAGGTTTTCCTGGGCGACGGCTTCGCGCAGCGTGCTGCCGATCAGGTCGGAGAGCACTTCACCGCGCACCTGGTCGCCAAAGCGCTGCTGGATCACTGCAGTGGGCACCTTGCCCGGACGGAAGCCCTTGAGGCGCACGGTGCGACCCATTTCGACGATGCGAGCATTCACCTGCGACTCGAAACGCTCCGCGGGGAATTTCACCGTGAGCTTGCGCTCCAGCTTGCCGACGTTTTCAACCGAAACCTGCATGACGTCTCCTGGTGTACCTGTAAGTGCGCCCGTCAAAGGCGCGTGGCGGCCCGGGGCCGCCTGCAAAAAGAAAAACTCAAGGGATGGTGCGAAAGGAGGGACTCGAACCCTCACGGGGTTACCCGCTGGAACCTAAATCCAGTGCGTCTACCAATTCCGCCACTTTCGCATCAGAACTACTAAGAGGAAGTTTCCGTAAGCATCGGATTTCCAAGGGAATAGACGGGCAAAATGCCCGTACGCCCCGCCCCGCCAGCCTCCGGGCGCTCCGCCCCTAAGTCGATGATTCCCTTACACGAAAGCAGGCCATTTTACGGGTCGCGTGGGGCGCAGCACAAGCGGGCAAGCGCCCTTGCAGAAAGCTCTGATGTGCCGCGTCCCGCGCTGCCTCTAGAGCTCGCGCAGGACGCGGAAGCCGACTCTCCCGCTGCGCACGCTGGCATCGACACCCTGCCGGTAGGCCGAGCGCACCTGTTCGGGCGAGCTGCCCCAGGAACCGCCGCGGACCACACGGGAGCCGCAGCCCGGATTTACCCAGGCGCCACCATCACGCGGCGCGCGAAGATAGCTGTCGTGCCAGCAGTCCTGCACCCACTCCGATACGTTGCCGTCGATGTCATACAGACCAAAGGCGTTGGGCGCGAAACTCATCACCGGGGCCGGGCCCCAGTAGCCGTCCCGATAACCCTGGAACGCATTGCTCCAGCGTCGGCCGCTGGGCGAACGATCTCCCGAGCCGGTGAGATTCTCGACCTTGCCGCTGGGCGTCCCGTCTCCCCACCAGTAACGGGAGGTGGTCCCGGCACGCAGGGCGTATTCGAATTCCGCCTCGCTGGGCAGACGATAGGTTTTGCCGCTGCGCTGGCTCAACCAGTCCACGTAGGCCTTGGCGTCGCTCCACGACACATTGACCACGGGAAGCCGGCTATCGGCATTGCGGCCGGCGTAGTCGTCCTGCCAGCTGGCGCTGGTGTCGTCGCGCATCGCGCCGGTGCCCTCGTCATAGACGCTCGCCCCGCCGAGCTTGATCGAGTCGGGCTGATAACCGCTGGCGCGGACGAATTCGCGGAACTGTCCCACGGTGATCGACGTGCGCGACAGCGCAAAGCCCTTGCCGATGCTGACTTCGTGCTGCGGCGTCTCGGCATCTTCCCGGCCAGCCTCGTTGTCGGGCGCGCCCATCTGGAAGCTGCCGGTGGGAATGACCACCATCGAGGGCGTCTGGCCAGGCATGTCGGCAAACCGGTCGGTGAAGACCTGTCCCGGTTTGTAGCTGGCATACAGGCGCACATTGGTAATGCGCTCGCCAAATTCGTCGAGCCCGGCCAGATCGGGACTGATCGCCTTGGCCTGGTCGGCCAGTTGCTGAGCCATGGTCAGGTTGCCCGAGTCCAGCGCGGACCGCGCCTGCCCAAGCAATCCATTGGCCCGGGCCACGCGCATGGTATCGACGCGCGTATGCACATCGCGCATGGCGGGAGAGTCCGGTGCGATTTGCGCCGCCTCTGTCAGTGCCTGGTCGGCCGCCTTGAAGTCGTTTTGCGCCACCGCCGCCAGGGCGCGGTCGAGTACGGCGCGCTGCACCTGCAGGGTGCCCTGGGCGGCCACGGCGTTGTCCGGATCCAGCTGTTGCACCTGCCGATAGAGCTCCAATGCATTGTTGCCGGGCGGCTGGTCCGCATTGCCTTGCTGCAGCAGCGTGGCCGCCTTGGCCAACAGCGGGCGAACCTGGCTCAGGGTCTTCAGCTTTGCCTGCAGCTGGTTCACGTCGTCGGTGGCGTCGGGAATGAGCTTGAGCGTGTCGAGCAGATCGCTGGCCGCATCCGCATCGCCCACCGCCACGCTCTGGTTGATTTCTGCCACCAGCCGCTCGCGCACTTCAAACAAACCCTGCGCGGCACGGCGGCTGTCGGGCTTGAGCTTGAGCGCCTGCTCATACAAGGCCACGGCACTGTTTTCGTTGCCCGCCAGCTGCCCGGCCTTGAGGGCCTTGTCGGCCTTCGTCATCAACGCCTCCACCTCGGGCGTATCGGCACTGAGCTGTTCGGGCAGGTTGGTGTTCTTCTTGCTGAGTCGCGCCACCACCACATCGGTGGGCGCCAGCGTCAGCGGCGGACCGGCATCCACTTCGGACGGCTCAGGCCGCGTGCTCGTCGCCGGCGCCACAGCCGCCGCCGGGCCCAGGTTCATGGCGCGATGCGTTGCGGTCGCCGACGGCTCAACGTGGAGCACGCGCGGGAAAAAGTGATAGACCAGCGCGAGCGCCAGCACGACGACACCCAGGGCTCCGCCTAGGGCTCGCTGTCGTCGTACGGTTTCCTTGCTCGGCATGTTTGGGCGTCCCTGGGCGGCCTGCTATGGTGGGCGATCTAAACCATAGGCACAAACCGATGTCAGGACAATGCACAGACGCACGTCCCGACTCAGGATCACGCATGCATCAAGAATCTTCCCTGGCGCCCGACGCCGCATGGATCGAGCGTCGCGACGATCTGCAGGCCTGGCTCGCGGATCTGCCAGGCGATGCCGCGCTGGGTTTCGATACCGAGTTCATGCGCCGCAATACCTTTTATCCGCAGCTGGCCCTGGTCCAGCTGGGCTGGAATGGGCGCTACGCGCTGGTCGACCCGGTGGCCTTTGACATGGGCGATGCGCTGCAGCCGCAGATCGGCGGCGGCGATGTGGTGACCGTGATGCACAGCGCCAGCGAAGACCTGGAGGCCTTGTCGCCGTTCCTGCCGCATGGTCCGCGCCAGCTGTTCGATACCCAGATTGCGGCAGCCTTCGTCGGCATGGGCCTGGGCATCAGCTATCGCGCCCTGGTGGCCGAGTTGACCGGCGCCGAGCTCGACAAGGGCGAAACGCGTTCGGACTGGCTGCAGCGTCCGCTGACCCAATCGCAACGCGCCTATGCCACCCTGGACGTGGTCTATCTCAAGCCAGTGCACGAACAGCTGGCCGAGCGACTCATCCAGCGCGACCGAACGGCATGGCATGCCGAAGACTGCGAGCGACTCAAGCAACGCGCCTGCTATCGCGAAGGCGATCCCCAGCCGCAGCGTGGTTTTCGCAGTGCCTCGGACTGGCGCCCCGACCAGCGCGCCCTGCTCCGCCGCATCCTGTTGTGGCGCGACCAGTCCGCGCGCACGCTCGATCGCCCGCGCCCCTGGCTGCTTGAGGACGCCGCCGCCATGAGCCTGGTGCAACAACTACCGCACTCTGCTGCCGAACTCGACAGCCGCACGCGCGGCCAGCGCGCGCTGCGCTCGCCGCAACGCACCGAACTGCTGGAGCTGCTGCTGCGCCCGGTGGACGAGAACGAAATCGCGGCGACCGCAACCATTCCCGAATCGCCGCAGGGGGAAGCAAAACGTGCCCTGCCCGCCATGAAGGACTGCGTGGACAAGGCCGCCAGCGAGCTGGACCTGCCCCCGGGCCTGCTGTGTCCGCGCAAGGTGCTCGAGGAATACGTGGTGACTGCGCAGTGGCCCGAATTCCTCGAGGGCTGGCGTCGCCAGATCCTTCTCGAACCGCTCAGCGCCCTGCTCCCGTAAGGTCCTGGCAGGGGCTTGGCGAACCCCAAACGGCGCTGCTACTATCTTCCGCTCGTGTGGGGCCATAGCTCAGCTGGGAGAGCGCGTCGTTCGCAATGACGAGGTCGGGAGTTCGATCCTCCCTGGCTCCACCAATCTCTACAAAACAACAGCGCTTTATGCCACTCGGCGTAAAGCGCTGTTTTGTTTTGGGACGCCGTGAAGTCGCCAGGCGCCGGACAAGGCCGCTCGACCAAGGCGATTTGCGCATAAACGAAGGGGTATGCAGCCGTCGTGATCTGCACGACAGCCCATACCCCAATCGTCACGCTATGCAACCAGCGCGGTTAGCGCCGATGACGCGTGTTCGGTGCGAGAGGACGACCCGGCGCCAGGCCGGGATGACTGGCTTCGCGCGCAAACCGCTGCGTGGTTTGATAGCTGAGCTTCTTGTCACTCGATTCCCGCTTGACTGAAGTTCCACTGTAGACGTCGTGGATACGGGCCAGAGAGAGCGGCTCAGTAGGTTGCTTCATGAGAATTCCTTGGAAGGTGACGGATGCATGCCCACCAGCCGAGGCTGGGCACAACGATGACTGCATAAGGAACCAATCAGCGACGACTTAGTGCAGGCAGTGATACCAAAGAGCCTCAATTCCCGTCCGTGTTGCACATACTCTGGCGTCCCTGACGGAGACAAAGCCTTCTTTAAGCAGGCAGCGGAGATCGCAAAGACCACCGGTAGCCCTCAATGGCAACGGACAGGCCGTCGCCACATGACGCAACAACGTCCATTGCCCGGAGGTCAGGATCTTGCGGGGGTTCATCATGCGAATCCCTCACCCGGAGTGGCCTAGGAACACATCGCACCCGCGGTGCGCTTCGGATGTTCCATGACCCCTCCGACCATACTCTCTGTTGGGCGATCGATTGTTAGGTTTTCCGGCACCCTGCAGGCGAGGCGCTAGACGCCGGCCCTGCATGCCCCGCTGTTCGTAACCCTCAACTAACGGCGATGCGCGCAGATTCGAACGGCAGAAGAGCGACACAGGGTGCGCTCGGCGCCGCCGAGAGAGACGTTTCTCTGCCTCCCATGCCCGATGGCGGAGGCCAGGCCATGAACCAGTCACGTCAACAATTGCGTCAAACGATGAGTCGGCTCGACGCATCGATCACCATGCTGCATGCGTCGCACCCCACCGACGCGGACTTCTTTCAATCGACGGAATGCATTTTTTCCGACGTGCTTGCACATTCCTGTGCCGAGGATACGGACTGGCTGCTGGGCACCATCGACTGGATTTGCACCCAACATGGCATGCCTTATCCGGCGAGCTGACGAGCGCGGCAAACATTGAGTGCGCATGGCCAAGAACGGTGCGCAGGCTCGCTTCCCGCCGCAAAACGGCGCATTTACAAGCGATGCAAGTGAACGCGCAGTCATTATTCATTTGCTTTTTCAAGCCCTGCCCCCTACTGTGAGCGGGCTGAGTTTCAAGGGTCACCATAAATGTGGCCCGATGCTGTAGATTGAAGTTACCTACACCGTTGTACCCGTTTCCGCCTTGTGACCAGCTTTTTCGCCGCTCTGCGGCTTCATTCGTTTCAAGGAAAAAATCATGTCTCAGGTAGAAACCGGTACGGTCAAGTGGTTCAACGATGCCAAGGGCTTCGGCTTCATCAGCCGTTCGAGCGGTGAGGACGTGTTCGTCCACTTCCGCGCGATCCAGTCGCAGGGCTTCAAGAGCCTGCAGGAAGGCCAGAACGTGTCGTTCATCGTGACCCAGGGCCAGCGTGGCCTGCAGGCCGAGAACGTGCAGATCGTCTGATCTAGCCGTCCGACCAAGAAAAAGCCCGGCCTTGAGCCGGGTTTTTTTTGGCCTTTTTTCGGATGACTCAGCTGGGCAAGGCTGTGGCGAGTCATCGGCTGCATCTGTCAAATGCAGCCGCCAGCAAACCAACTCAAGCGAGTTAACGCTTCTCGGGCACCGCGACGTCTTTCGCTGCCTTTTTCTTGGCCAGCTTTTCGTCCTGCAGCTTCTTCTTTGCAATTTCGCGCTGACGCTTTTCGAAGGAATAGTTCGGCTTTGGCAAGGGAGTCCTCGTGTGTATCAAGTGGGAAGGATGACGAGCGCACAAACTGCACCGTCGACTCGTACGTACTACTGAAGCGCCAGATCGACGCTCGCGACCGGCAGCAAAGTCAGGCGACTTTGCCTACGATGGAAGCTTGCGCCTGCTCGGCAGCCAAAGCACGCTCTTCGGCATACTCGGTGCGAACGGCCTTGCAATAAGGTCCATTCATCACGAAGCGGCGACAGATGGACGGACGGCTCTCGTAAATGCCGCAATTCATCTTCGTGCTGTTGATCGCGACGCACCAGCCGTCCTCATCGTGCTTCATCACATGCAAGCCGCTGGGCAATTGCGTGGTGAGATGCGAGGGAATCTTGTCTTCGGGTTGCAGCACGACGGTGAGTCGGCAGCACACCGCGTCGCAGGTCGAGCAACCGGATGCCTTCCTGGGAGGGAGTTGCGATGCGGTCATGCGCGCACCACCTGGTTGGCGCTGGTGTCGCCGACAGCGTGCGATCGATAGCCCTGCTCCCTGACGGGAACATGGTCGTGAAGCGTGCAATTGCCTGGCATGGATGCTCCCAGGGGCGTCCCCGCAACAACGGGGCACAAGTGAAAGGGAGCGAAGCGTGCGGTCTTGAGAACGCCGCACATCACTCGCGAAGCGAGGAAGTACTTGCGGCGCCATGTTACACCATGGTGGCGAGGCAAATGTGATGGCGCGGAAGGCATCCGTGCGTGAGACGACGTTGCGTGCTCCAGCGCGCCGTCGCTGCAACCGCGATCGCTCGCGTCGATCAATTCACCAGGGGCGGATCGCTCACTTCGACACGACGCACACTCAACGCCGTGCCTGCGGCCGCCACGATGATCGCAACGATGGCGAGCCATTGCAGGATGGTGAGTCGCTCACCCAGCAGCGCGACACCGGCCACCGCCGCGATGGCCGGCTCCAGACTCAGCAAGGTGCTGAAGGTGCGCGCGGGCAATCGCGTCAACGCGATCATCTCCAGCGAATACGGCAGCGCCGAACTGAGCAAGGCCACGCCCAGCGCGTAAGGCAACAAGGCGGGCGACAACAGTGCGCTGCCGGCATGGGCAACGCCAAATGGAATGGCCAGCAAGGCGCCCATCGAGGTACCCCACGTGACCGCGTCGGCGCCGTGCGCATCACCTGCCCTCTTGCCGAACACGATGTACAGCGCCCAGCCCAGGCCCGCGGCGAGCGCGTACATCACGCCGATGGGATCCAGCGCTTTCGACGTGGCCTGCAATGGCAGCAGCAAGGCCAGGCCGACGACGACCAGTGCAATCCACAGGAAATCGATCAGGCGGCGCGAATGAAACAACGCCAGTGCCAGCGGACCGGTGAACTCCAGCGCTACGGCAATGCCGAGCGGGATCGTGCGCAGCGACATGTAGAAGACCAGGTTCATGGCGCCCATCGAGAGCCCATAGGCCCACAAGGCGCCCCAGTTCGGCCGATGCCCCAGCCGACGCCACGGACGGCGCCACAGCAGTAGGATCAGCGCACTCAGGCCCAGTCGGTACGCGGTCGCGCCCTGTGCTCCCACTACGGGAAACAGATGCTTGGCCAGCGAGGCACCGCATTGGTACGAGACCATGCTGATCATCAACACGCCGATCGCCAGGGCGAGCGGGCCAACTGCGGAACGTGGGGACATGGGGCCGTTGCCATCAAACGATGTCGACATGATGCCTGCAGGCTCCTGCGATGCCCACCATGCACATCGGCCCATCGATCTCATTGCTGACAGCAGGCGTCAGCAATCTCGGGGACGATGGTTCGGGCGCGATATCGAAAGAGCTTGCGCATTCACTGACTGCAAGGAAAACGACAGCGAGATAGCCCTTGATGTCACGCGTGGAGAGCACACTTTCGGCACTGCACGCCGAAGAAAATCGTCGCCACAGTGTTCGCCATTCGCCGTCCCCTGGAGATTTGTTTGTCATGACACCGCAGGAACAACAGCTACTCGATGATTTCCTTCAGCGCCTTGCCGCCGCCGGCAGCGTGGCGAAGGACCCGCAGGCCGATGCGCTGATTCGCCAGCGCCTGGCGTCCCAGCCTGATGCGCTGTATCTGCTGGTGCAGCGCAGTCTGTTGCAGCAACAGGCGCTCGATGCCGCCAAGGCGCAGATCTCCCAGCTTCAGGCCCAACTCGCCTCGCAGCAGGGCGGCGGCAGTTTCCTGGGCGGCCAGCCGTCGTCGGCCTGGGGCGCCGTGCCTCCGCCGGTGCCGCCGCAACAGCCGATGCCGCCGCAGGCTGCTCCGAGCTGGCGCGATCGTCTCTTCGGCGGCGCACCGGCCCAGCCCGCGCCCGCCGCGCCCAGTTTCCTGTCGCAGGCAGCGACCACTGCTGCCGGTGTTGCTGGCGGCATGTTCCTTTTCGACGGTATCGAAAGCCTGCTGGGCGGCCACCACGGCGGTGGCGGCTTCTTCGGTGGCGGCGGTCAGCCGACCGTGATCGAGAACATCACCGAGAACAACACCTATAACGACGGCAACAACGATCGCCTGAGCGACAACCGTGATCGCGACGACTTTGCGTCGAACGACTTCACGCCGTCCAACGATTTCGATGACGGCAACGACGGTGGCTTCGACGACAACGGCTGGGCCTGAGCCTCGGCGTTGACGTCCATGAACGTAGGGAGCGCAGCCGGTCGTCGACTGGCTGCGCTCTACACCGCGTCTGTCTGGCTCAGTTTGCGCAGTTCCACGTGGCGTGACTGGCTCAACTCTTCACGCAATGCTTCGACGAAGTACCCCGGCGCCGTGGCAAGCACGCGCTGCAGCAGATCGCAGGCCTCGTCAATGCGCCCCTGTTCGGCCAGCACGGATGCCCAGCTGCACTGTCCTCTGTAGTCGCCCTTTTCGGCAGAGCGACGATACAACTCGCGGGCGCGCTCTGCGTCGGGCGCGGTCTCCCAGCCGTGTTCGTGATACTGACCGAGAAAATGCATGGCGCGACCGTGCCCGGCCTCGGCAGCCCGCGTAAACCACTCGAAGGCAGCGGCACGATCCGCGCGAATACCGCGACCGTTCGCCAGTAGGTGGGCGTAGTTGTACATGCCCCAGTCCAAGCCGTGTTCCGCCGATTCGCGGTACCACACGGCAGCCAATTCATAATCGGCACCGCCGCCCCAGCCGTTTTCCAGGCAGCGGCCCAGCATGTTCATCGCCATCGCTTCGCCTTGATGGGCGGCATGCTGGAACCAGTAACGCGCTTCGGCACCATTGCGTTCGCAGCCGATGCCTTCCAGATACATCTGCCCGAGCGCCAGTTGCGATGCGCGGTCGCCTGCGAGCGCCTGCACGCGCAGCATGGCGAAAGCGCGCGCGGGGTCGCACCTCAGCAGCTGTGGAAATTCATCGGTGGCACCGCCCTGTCGGTGACTCATTGGTGTGACCACGTACGCAGCAGATTGTTGTAGATGCTTTGGGCGAGCGCACCGGCATTGAGCATTTCGGGGAGGTGAAGCTGCATCGTGTTTCCCTGATCTCAACTTGCCGGACGCGCCCGATCACGATCAGCATGACCGTATCAGAAACTGGCATTTGCTGTGCGCAGGCCGACCCGTGCCGCAGCCACCGACGCGCAGAGTGCGCGTCGCAAGCCTTTTCGTTGTCGTCATGGTTCGCAAGGACCTGCGCGCTCAATGGATGAAGCGGTCGAAGCACTCGAACTCGCCGCGGAGAGTTTCCCTCGATGTCGCATGGCTGCATCCGGGAATGATCGTCTCGAGATCGCGGGTGTTGCAGCCATCGCCGACGTCGTGCTTCAGCGGCGCCAACGCCATGCCCCGGGAGCTGGCCATAAGGTGGATGGACGGCCTGGCCGGGAAGGCCACCAGACTCCTGGAGGTCGTGCCCGGTCCTTCGCACAGTCGAACGCCGGCTCCCAGAGGCCAGCCGGCCGTACCACCGACGGGTCGAGGACAACGAGCGACGCACCCCGTTTGGCGTCAGGCACGATCGTGCCTTCACGTTAACAAGACTGTGAATCATTCGCAATATCCTGCAAGAGTCTGCCGCATCACCCTCCGGTCACCCGCCTTGGCGGCCTTCCTTCCCTCGTGGCATCAGTCAGCACAAACGCATCGAGTGCGCCGGTTCACATCGGCACATACGCCATCCGATAAGCATCCTCTGGCCTAGCGGAAAACCACAGCGACCCTGTTAGCCTTTCGCCGCCTGCAGCGGTTCGTGCAACCACACCTGCCGCTGAGCGCATGCATCAACACAGGGGGCTGCACGTTCGTTCTCTAACGGGTGATCCATCGGATAACCTGCGGGTCGAATCAACGCCTCGCCAACGGACAGCGGAACAACGGCATGCAAAATCTGGAAGACACCAAGCTCGCCATTATTGGACTCGGCTATGTGGGCCTGCCGCTGGCAGTGGAATTTGGCAAGCATTACGACACCGTAGGCTTTGACATCAACCAACGCCGCATCGATGAGCTGAGCGCCGGCATCGACCACACGCTGGAAGTGAACCGCGAGGAGCTGGCGCAGTCGCCACGACTTCGCTTCAGCTCGCAGCTGGCGGACCTCGCCCACTGCAATGTCTACATTGTCACGGTGCCCACGCCGATCGATTCGGCCAAGCGACCGGATCTGACGCCGCTGATCCGCGCCAGCGAGACCCTGGCCAAGGTGCTCAAACGCGGCGACATCGTGGTGTACGAATCCACCGTGTATCCGGGCTGCACCGAGGAAGTCTGCGTGCCGCTGCTGGCCAAAGGCTCCGGCCTGGTGTTCAACCAGGACTTCTTTGCGGGCTACAGCCCGGAGCGCATCAATCCGGGCGACAAGCAGCACCGCGTGACCAGCATCCTCAAGGTCACCTCCGGTTCCACGCCGGAAACCGCTGATTTCGTCGATCGCCTGTACGGTTCGATCATCACCGCCGGCACCCACAAGGCCAGCTCGCTCAAGGTGGCCGAGGCGGCCAAGGTAATCGAGAACACGCAGCGCGACCTCAACATCGCGCTGGTCAACGACTTGTCGATCCTGTTCAACAAGCTGGGCATCGACACGTTGGAAGTGCTGCAGGCCGCTGGCACCAAGTGGAACTTCCTGCCGTTCCGCCCGGGCCTGGTGGGCGGCCACTGCATCAGCGTCGATCCCTACTACCTCACGCACAAGGCACAGGAAGTCGGCCATCATCCGGACGTGATCCTGGCCGGCCGCCGCACCAACGACAGCATGGGCCCCTATGTGGCCAGCGAAGTGATACGCCTGATGGTGCGCAAAGGCATCAATCCGGTGCGCGCGCGCATCCTGGTGCTCGGCCTCGCCTTCAAGGAGAACTGCCCTGACCTGCGCAACACGCGCGTGGTCGATATCGTGCATGCCTTGCGCGGCTATAACGCCGATGTCGACGTGCACGATCCCTGGGTCAATGTGGCTGAGGCAGAACACGAATACGCGCTCAAACCTATCGAAGCACCGAATAACGGCGACTACGACGCGGTAATCATTGCTGTGGGCCATCGTCAGTTCACGGCCCTGGGCGCCACCGGCATCCGCGCATTCGGCAAGTCGTCGTCGGTGGTGTATGACGTGAAGTACGTGCTGCCGCGTGAAGCGGTCGACGGCCGTCTCTAAGGAACTGCATCATGAAAGTGCTGGTTACAGGTACAGCGGGCTTTATCGGATCCCATGTCGCACAGCGTCTGCTGGAGCGCGGCGACGAGGTGGTGGGCCTGGACAACCTCAACGACTACTACGACGTCACGCTGAAGAAGGCGCGACTCGCCCGCTTTGCCGATCATCCAGGCTATACCCATATCCAGGCCGATCTGGCCGATCGCGCGGCGATGGAGCAGGCCTTCGCCGTGCACCGGCCGCAACGCGTGGTCCATCTGGCCGCGCAGGCCGGCGTGCGCTATGCGGCGGAGAATCCGCACGTCTACATCAGCAGCAACGTCACCGGTTTTCTGCACGTTCTGGAAGGCTGCCGCCATCACGGCGTGGAGCATCTGGTATTCGCTTCCACCAGTTCGGTGTACGGCGCCAATACGGCCATGCCGTTCTCCGAGCACAAGTCGGCCGAGCATCCGTTGACGCTCTATGCCGCCAGCAAGAAAGCGAACGAGCAGATGGCGCACAGTTATGCGCATCTGTATGGCATACCAAGCACCGGACTGCGCTTTTTCACGGTGTACGGGCCGTGGGGCCGACCGGACATGGCGTTGTTTCTCTTCACGCGCGCCATCCTTGCCGGCGAGCCGATCCGCGTGTTCAACCACGGCAGGCACAAGCGCAGCTTCACCTATGTGGACGACATCGTCGAAGGCGTGATCCGTACGCTGGACAAGGTGCCGCCGATCGACGAGCACTGGGACAGCAACCAGCCCGATCCGGCCACCAGCGGCGTCGCGCCGTATCGCCTGTTCAACATCGGCAACGAACGTCCGGTCGAACTGCTGCAGTACATCGAAGTGCTCGAATCATGCCTCGGCCGCAAGGCCATCATGGAGATGCTTCCGCTGCAGCCGGGCGACGTTCCTGACACCGAAGCCGATGTAACGGACCTGATACAGACCGTTGGCTATAGGCCGCAGGTGTCGGTAGAAACTGGGGTCGCCAACTTTGTACGCTGGTACCGCGAGTACTATCGCGTGTGATCGACTAAGGCCGCCAACAGTCCGGAGCGACTGCGCGTTGCGCCACGGACCAGATCCACGAATAACACTGTTGTGAAGAACGTGGATTCCTAGGGGGTTGGTGTGATCATCGACTACTTGAGCGACGTGCATCCCGAGGATGTCGAAGCCGACCTGTGCATCGTCGGCGCCGGCGCTGCGGGCATCGCCATTGCTCACAGTTTCATTGGGACGTCCGTACGGGTCTGCCTGCTCGAGAGTGGCGGCATGGGCGCGGAACAGCGCAACCAGGCCTTGTACGAGGGCAGCTCGGCCGGCCATGTCGACTTCGATCCCAGCACCTCGCGCATGCGGGTATTCGGTGGAAGTTGCAATCTGTGGGGCGGCGGCTGCATCACGCTGAGCAGCGATGATCTCAAGCCACGCGACTGGGTGCCCGATAGCGGCTGGCCGATCGGCTACGACGAACTCGAACCGTATTACGCACGCGCCCTCTCCTTCTGCCAGCTTGGCGACATCGGCTTTACCGAGGGCACATTCACAGCACCCACCGCGCGGCCGGTGCTGCCTTTCGACGACGACAAGCTGGTCAACCAGCTGTTTGCGCGCAGCGGCATCCTGTTTGGCGATGCCTACCGCGACGTGCTCGACGACGCGCCGAACATCCTGGTGCTGCTGCACGCCAACCTGATGGAGCTCCTGCCATCGCAGGATGGCGCGCGTGTGCGGGAAGCGGCCATCGGTTCGCTAGGGGGGCATCGCAGCAAAGTGCGGGCCCGCCACTACGTGCTCGCCTCCGGCGGTATTGAGAACGCGCGCCTGCTGTTGCTTTCCAACTCGGTGGTGCCCGAAGGCCTGGGCAACCAGCGCGACGTGGTCGGCCGCTATTTCATGGATCATCCCAGCGGCACGCTGGGCACGCTCACGGCCAAGCAGTCGCACCGCGTCACCGCACCCTACGAACGCCTGCACGGCAAGAACGCTCCCATGGCATTTCCGGAGATCGCGCTGTCGCCCGACTACCAACGATCTCAACGCGTACTCAATGGCCGCGTGCATCCGTTCGGTGTGGAAGGCCCGCTGCCGCGAGGTATCCGCGCCCTGCGGGAGCTGCGTTCCATCAAGCGCAAGCCGATGCAGGACGAAAACGCGCAACTGGAGGCCCTGCTGTCCTCGGCGCTGCGCAATGCGCCGGCATCGGAAGTGGTCGCCGCGCCAAACAACATCGGCCTTACGGCCTTGAAGCTGGGCCTGGGCATCGGCGACATCGCCAAGGCGGTGGTCCACAAGCTGACCGACCGTCCGGCGGTGCGCAACAGCCACGTCGAACTGGTCGGCTATTTCGAGCAGGCCCCCAATCGCGACAGCCGCATCACGCTGGGCGAGGAGACCGACGCCCTGGGACAGCGCAAAGTCTGCGTGGATTGGCGACTTACGCCGCTGGACCTCCATACCTATCGCACGTCGGCCAGCTTGTTCGGCAACGAACTGGCACGTCTGTGCAACGGCCATTTCGAACTGGCGCCCTGGCTCGCCGACCAGCACACCACGCCCGAAGTGCATGGGACGGCGCATCACATCGGCAGCACGCGGATGTCCGACGACCCAGGCAAGGGTGTAGTCAATCGGGACTGCAAAGTGCATGGCATGGACAACCTGCACATCGCGGGAAGCTCGGTCTTCCCCACCGGGGGCTGGGCCTTTCCCACCTTCACCATCGTGGCCCTCAGCCTCAGGCTTGCGGACGAGCTGCGAGCACTGCTGATGGCCGGCATCCTCTAAGGAAAGAGACAACGGAATGCACGCGACCATGCTTCGCCAGGCCACCTTTTCGCGCTTCACGCACCGCGTCGCGGCCTCGCTGCGCGCCTGCCGCTTCGCGCCGCCGAGTGCGGACGAGGCACGCGTCATCGTGTTCGACAGCGCCCCGTGGTGGCAGCTGCGCAACGAGGCAGCCAGTCTGCTGTCGCCTCCGGAAGCTGCGCGCGCCGTGCGCTTTCGCCACGCGCTGGACCAGGACACCTACACCATCGCGCATGCCTACTGGCGGGTGGCGCTAGGCATCACGCTGAACATCGATCCCGCGCTGGTGGAGCTGTCGCGCTCACCCAACGGGCAGCCCTTGCTGCCCGGCACCGGCCTGGTGACCAGCCTCAGTCACAGCGGCACCATGGTGGCGGTGGCGATCGCGCAAGGCGCAGCGGTCGGGGTGGATATCGAAGGATTCCCGCCGCGCACCAACCTCCATGACATCGCCGGCGTGCTGTGCACCCCGGCGGAAGCGGCGGCGATCGCCACACTGGACGGTGAGGCGCGCACGCGGGCACTGCTCGAACTGTGGACGCGCAAGGAAGCTCTGCTCAAGGCATTTGGGGTAGGTCTGCGCGTGCCACCGTCCTCGATCGACGCCGCCATCGGCGTCGGCATCGCGCCGCCCATCGGCATGACGGACGTGCCGCCCTGCCGTCTCTCTCCCTTGGCTATGCCGGTTGGCTGGGTGGGTGCACTCGCGCTCGCCGACGACATTGCACGCCATTCGTTGCACCAGGTCTGACTGCAGTTTTCGTCTGGTTTTGTGCGCTTTGCCGTGAGCGGACGGGTGGATGTAACAGCGCTGAGACAGCCGAACAGGCTGTGCCTTCGCTCCTCCGTAAGTTGCATCGACACCTATGAACGCGCCGCGATAGCCTCCTCATTGCGCCACGGGACGTGGCCATACTCGGGGACGTAGGGGGATCGGATGCTTCGTTTTCTGCGCCGGCAATCGATGCGTTGGCTAGCCTTGCTCGGCATCTGCGAGCTGATGTTGCTGGCCATGTCGCTGACGCTTGCCACTTACATCCGTTACGCGCACAACGCCGATGAACTGGCCGAGTTCACCGTGCACCTGCCCGAGCGCTCGCTGGTGTTCGCCGGCATCCTGGTGATCGGCATGATTGCGCTGGGCCAGTACCAGGCGCATATCCGCATGACGCGCTTCGGCCTGCTCGCACGCCAGTTCGTGGCCTTCGTGCTGGGTGGCATCCTGCTGGTCGTCGGTTACTACGTGGTACCGCAGGCCTATGTCGGCCGCGGCGTGTTGGCCATCGCACTGCTGCTGGGATTCATCCTGGTGCTCGGCATCCGCCTGCTGTTTCTCCAGCTGGTGGAAGTGGAGGCGCTGAAGCGCCGCGTGCTGATTCTTGGCGCCGGCCATCGTGCGGCGCAGATCCACAACCAGATGCGTCGCCGCACCGATCGCCGCGGGTTCTGCGTGGTGGGCTATGTGCCGCGCATCGACGAGACGGTGGCCGTGCCCGAAGACCACCTGATCCGCACCAACCTGCCGCTGCATGTACTGGTGCTGCGCCAGCAGATCGACGAAGTGGTGGTGGGCGTCGACGACCGTCGCGGCCATATGCCCATGGACGACTTGCTGGAATGCCGCCAGATGGGCATCACGATCACCGATCTCACCTCATTCTTCGAGCGCGAATCCGGTCGGCTGCAGCTCACCATCCTCGATCCGTCGTGGCTGGTGTTTTCCGGCGGGTTCAATGCCACGCCGCTGCGGCAGCTGAGCAAGCGTTGCTTCGATCTTGGTGCGGCGGCGCTGCTGTTGCTGCTGTGCTGGCCGTTGATGCTGCTGGAGGCGCTGGCCATCACCATCGAATCCGGTGCGGGCCAGCCCATCCTCTATCGCCAGGAGCGTGTGGGTGCGCACGGGCGCACTTTCCTCCTGCTGAAATTCCGCAGCATGCGCACCGATGCCGAACGCGATGGCATTGCACGCTGGGCCGCGAAGAACGATGACCGCGTGACCCGCGTCGGCCGCATCAGCCGCAAGCTTCGCATCGACGAACTACCGCAGCTCTGGAACGTGTTCAAGGGCGACATGAGCATCGTCGGCCCGCGTCCAGAGCGACCGCAGTTCGTGGCCGATCTGGCCACGCAGATCCGCTATTACAGCCTGCGCCACTGCCTCAAGCCCGGCCTGGCCGGTTGGGCGCAGCTCAGTTACCCCTACGGTGCGACCGTCGAGGAAGCCGCCGAAAAGCTCAAATACGACCTGTTCTACGTGAAGAATCACAACCTGCTGCTGGACCTGTTGATTCTTATCCAGACGGTGGAAGTGGTGCTGTTTGGTCGCGGAGCGCGTTGAATCAACATCGACCGCACGGGCCGCCGGGTGGTGGAGGCACACGATGAGATCTGACCTACCATCAGATCGCGTGTGGCAGCCGCCTGGCGACCCGTGCGGTCCTGCGTCAGCGGGTGAGCGAGGTGGCGTGCGCTTCGGTGTGCAAGGGATGCAATGGCGAGCTATGCCATTCCACCACTTCGTCATGATCGAAGCGGATCCACGACGGACCGTATTCCCACAGCTCGCCATGCACGGCGAGCGGCTCGCCTTCGACCGAACGCACATCGGCGGCGGACATGCCCACGTGCAGGACGACACCCTCGGCCGCGGCCTCGTGCGACACGCTGCCGGTGCCAGCCTGCACGCTGGTGTCGTCGTCGTTGCCATCGGACGTAGACAACGAGGCCTCATGCATCGCCCAGCCCAAGGTGCCGAGCGCCACGATCACCAACAACATGGCGAGTCGGGCGTGCGAGCGCCGGCCGCCGGCGGCCGGCTCGCTGTGCCGCGTGGCATCGGCGGCCGCCGCGGTTCGACGCGCGGCAAACGGATCGGGCATCTCGCGCACCGTGCCGGACAGGTCGCGGTTGCCGGACATGGTGGTAAACGCCGAGCTTTGCGGTGCGCCGGGCAGGCGCCCGTAGCGGCGATGAAAATCCATGGCCGCGCCGTACTGCGCATTGAGCCGCTGCAGGCGCGACGCCATGCGCGCGTCGGCAGGGCGCCCGGCGTGGCGGTCGGGATGCATCGCCCCGACATGCCGCCGGTACGCCTGCTTCAACTCGTCCAGCCCGCAACCGGGGTTCAAACCCAGCCGTCGGTACAGGTCGAGAAAATCGGTCTCGTGCGTCACCACTGTCCCCAACCATGGCGCCTGACTATCGTTGCGCGAGGACTGCGTGTGGCTCGCGCCGGTCACCTTGTCGCGTCGTTTGGCCGTCCATTCGACAGGTGACCCCGAGCTTGACACGACCTATCACGAATCACAATATCAATCCAATGCGACAGGAGAATGCACCCATGCACGCAGGTTTCTCCTTGTTATCTGCGCGTGCGCGCCCCGCGCGCGCGGCTCTGCTGGCGATGCTGCTGGTTGTCGCCCTGCCCGCCTGGGCCACCCTCGACGATGTGGTGTCGACCATGCAGCACCCGCCCGCGCTTGGCGCACACACCATGCTCAACCAGTCCGAAGGTGACGGCAGCTCGCCGGCTGTTACTTCGGCGATACACACGCAGGATGCCGGCAGCTCGCTGCTGGTACTGGTGGCCGGCCACGCGGACAACGACGCCGAACCCACCGACAGCTATGCCAATACCTGGAAACGGGTGGGCGACGCGGTCACGTACAACGGCTACGACGGCCGCTTCAATGCGCGCGCCTATATCGCCATCGGCGCCCATGGCGGCAAACGCCATACCGTTCAGGTGCTCAAAGCCGGTTCGCCGAACGGCGAAATCACCATTCCGTTCATCGAAATCGTCCAGGCCGGCAAGCTGCAGGACGTGGCACAGAATTACCCCACGCCCGGCGTAACGGCCCGCGCCGCCAACAAGCTCACGCGTGCGTGGCAAGGCATGACCGGCGGTCCCGACACCACCAACACGACGCTCACCAGCGGCACGGTCACCACCACCGGGCCTGCCACGCTGGTGGCCGTGTGGCTGGGCGAGGCCTACATCTACAACATGAGCGCCGTCCCCGGCGACGGCTTCAAGGTGATCGACAGCTACCTGCACCTGCCGCCCAACAGCGGTGTGCAATGCGCGGTGGCGATCAAGCAGGTGGACAAGGCCGGCACCTACTCGGTGACCTGGAACGACTCGCCGGCACAGGGCGCCATCCTCTGGCTATTCGCCTTCCAGGCACCCTGAAACCGCCGCGACGGATCGCACCTGTAACAGGCGTGTATCACTTTTACGGTGCAAGCATCGCCGTGCGTTTTTATGACCTCGCGTCATCGCTGCATGGCTACCCCTAACAGCCTATTCCGTCGGGGCTGTGCGGCGTAATTGATTGCGTCCGCCCTGCTGCTTAGGGCGTATTCACACAAAAACGCCTGCGACGGAGACTAGCCCTGTTCCGATGTATCAGCGCGGTTGCATGACAAGGCAACGGAACAAGGCTCCGGGGGATTGCCATCACGACGTGAACGGATCGGCTTTCGATCCTCGCTGCATAAAGCGACCGTCGACCACCGGATGGGTTGAGACCTCGCAGTCACGCGAACCACGCTTGTTCAGGGGGAAACAACATGAGCGCCGATGCCGACCGGCTGATTGAGGTGGACTGGGATGGTTTTGATCCGTGGCGTATCCAGCCGATACGCCATCGCCTGATGGACCACCCGCTGCTGCAGTTGCCTTCGCTGGTGGAGCTGAGCAAGCGCCTCGAATCGCGCGGCCGCGTACGTACGCATAGCAGCGACGCCACCCCTGGCACGCCGTTCAATACGGCGCCCAAGCTCCATCCCAACCGCATGACGGCCGCCAGCACGCTGCAACAGATCGAGCAGGCCAAGGCCTGGATGTCGCTGCTCAATGTGCAGACGGACGATACCTATCGCTCGCTGGTGGACGAAGTACTCGACGACGTGAAGCCCGGCGTGGATCGTCTCGATCCTGGCATGTGCTATCGCGGCGGCTGGATCTTCATCACCTCGCCGAACACGGTGACGCCGTTCCATTTCGACAAGGAACACAATTTCATCCTGCAGGTGAGCGGACGCAAGACGCTCTACGTGTGGGATCACCGCGACACGGTCGCCGCCAGTGAGGAAGCCCGGGATCGCTTCCACGCCTGCCACGAGCGCGACCGCCTGCACTGGGACGACAGCCTGCGCGAGCGCGCCACGGTCTTTCATCTAGAGCCTGGCCAGGGCGCGTACATGCCCTCGACCAGCCCGCATATGGTGGAGAACGGCGACAACGCCTCGGTCACCATCAGCTTCACCTACTACACCCACGCCACCCGCCGCGACAGCCTGCTGCATGCGGCGCACGAACGCCTGCGCGGCTGGGGCATCGCTCCGCCGGCCGTGGGGCAGAACGCAGCGCTCGACTTCCTGTTGCACGCGGGTTTCCGCTCGGCCATCGATACACGCGAATGGCTGCGGCGCTCGCTCGGCAAGCAGCCTTATACGGACGGCGCGGACTACGCCATCGCCGGTTGATCGATCGCGCCACAAGCGCGCGCAGGTGAACGCCCATGAATCAGCACCACATCGCAGCAACCTCGTCGGCCAGCAGCGAACTGTCGCTGCTCGACGTACTGGTGCGCCAGACGCCGGTCCCGGTCACGGGTTCGGTGCAGCGGCTGAGCATGGCGATCGACGCCGATGTACTGCACAGCCTCGATGCACGGGCAGCGCGCCTGGGCGCCGCACCCGCGCTGCTGCGGCGCGCTGCACTGGCCTTGCTGGAGTCGCGCTTCACGGGACAGGCGGAAATCGTGCTGGGCACGGCGCAAGGCAATATCTTCCACAAGGTGCCCAGTGAGGGCACGGTGGATGCGTGGCTGCTCACGCATGCCACGCCCGCAGCGGCTGAGGACGCCGCGGCCAGCGCCATTGGCGCATGGAGCGACGACGCTCCCGCACACACGTCGTTGCCGCTGCGCTGGAGTCTGTCGCCCGGCGGCGACCATATCGAACTGGACTACGACACAGCCGTATTCGACGAGTCGATGCTGCTCACGCTTGCTCACGCGCTGTCGCAACTGCTGCATGCGCTGGCCCACGAGGATGCGCTCCAATCCATTCACGCGCTCGACCAGGAAACCTTCGAGCGCGTGATTGCCGGCTGGAACGACACGGCCATGCCGCGCCGGATGCAAGACACCGTGCACGGGCTGTTTGCCGATGTCGCCCTTGCCCATCCGAACTCGATCGCACTGGATGGTCCGCCAGGCGCGCTGAGCTATGCGCAATTGCACGCGTCCAGCCATCGCGTTGCGGCCGGCCTCATCCATGCGGGTGTCACACCGGGAGCCGCGGTCGGCCTGCTGCTGGACCGTTCACCGGCCGCGATCGTGGCGATCCTCGGCATCCTCAAGGCTGGCGCCGCCTATCTGCCGCTCGACCGCACCTATCCTGCGGAGCGCCTGACGTTTGTGTTGCAGGACGCGCAAGCCGCGGCCGTCATCGTCGCCGATGGCATCGACGTGCCCGACGGCATGGCCGCGACCGTGCTGGATATCGCGGCCCTGATGCAATCCGGCGACGATGTGGCCTTGCCCGCCATCGACGGCAATGCGCTCGCCTATGTGATGTACACCTCCGGCTCGACCGGCACGCCCAAGGGTGTGGAGATCCGTCATCGCTCGATCATCCGCCTGGTGCGCGACGTACGCTATGTGGACTTCGGTGAAAGTCCCCGCGTGCTGCATGCGGCGCCGTTGGGCTTCGATGCCGCCACGTTCGAGATCTGGGGTGCGCTGCTCCATGCCGGCACGTGCATCGTGCATGGCGAACGCGTGCCCAGCGGTGCGGGTCTGGCCGCCACCATCCGCCATCACGAGGCGCGCATCGCCTGGCTCACTGCCGCACTGTTCAACGCCATCATCGATGAGGATGGCAGCCACCTGCACGGCCTGGAACAGTTGCTCACCGGTGGCGAAGCACTCTCCGTCGCCCATATGCGCAAGGCGCAGTCGCTGTTGCCGGGCACCACGCTGATCAACGGCTACGGCCCCACCGAATGCACTACGTTTGCCACCACGTTCCGGCTTCCCAATCCGCTGGATGCCTCGCTGCGCGCCATTCCCATCGGCCGCCCCATCGCCGACACCACCTTGTACGTGGTCAATGCACGTGGCGAGCCGGTACCGCCGGGCGTGATCGGCGAGCTCTACATCGGTGGCGAAGGAGTTGCACGCGGCTATATGGCGCGCGAGGAACTGACCGCGGCGCGCTTTGTTGCCGATCCGTTCGCGGGTGGCGACCACCGCCTGTATCGCACGGGCGATCTGGTGCGCTGGCTGCCCGAAGGCGTCATCGATTTCATCGGGCGCATCGACGGCCAAGTGAAGATCCGCGGCTACCGCATCGAGATCGGCGAGATCGAAGCCGCGCTGCAGAACCTGCCCGGCGTGCGCGCCAGCGCCGTGCTCGCGCGCGAGGACCAGCCGGGCCAGAAGCGGCTCGTCGCGTATTTCGTGGCCGAGGATGCCGCCGTGACCGCGCGTGCGCTGCGGGCGCAGCTTGCGCAAACGCTGCCCGACTACATGGTGCCCGTGGCCTATGTGCGCATGGACAGCCTGCCGGTCACTACCAATGGCAAGCTCGATCGCCGCGCCTTGCCCGCGCCCGGACGTGGCCGTCCTGAGCTCGCCGACCGTTACACGCCGCCGCTGGGTGAGCGGGAGCAGCAGCTTTGCGCGCTGTTTTCCGAGGTGCTGGAGATCGACCAGGTCGGCCGGCTGGACCATTTCTTCGACCTCGGCGGCAATTCGTTGCTGGCCGTTCGCCTGATGGAACGCGTGCACGCCACTGTTTCCAAGGCGCCGACCATCCCTGCCTTCTTCGCCGATCCCACGCCCGTCGCATTGGCATCGCTGATCGATGGGCGCGCGAACAAGTCGGCGCTCGCTTCGCGCCTGTCACGCGGCCGCCAGGGCGATGCCGGTGAACCGGTGGCCATCATCGCGGCAGCGGGTCGGTTTCCCGGTGCAGCCGATGTGGAAGCGTTCTGGGCCAATCTTTGTGCGGGGCGCGAATCGATCACGCACTTCAGCCGCGAGGAACTGGACGCATCCATTCCTGCCGAGATGCGCAACGACCCGGCCTACGTCGCGGCGCGCGGCATCATCGATGGCGTCGAGGACTTTGACGCCGCCTTCTTCGGCATCTCCCCGCGCGAAGCCGAATTGATGGACCCGCAGCAGCGCATCTTCCTGGAGCTGTGCTGGGAGTGCCTGGAGCGCGGCGGCTACACGCCCGATCGCCACGACGCGCCGGTGGGCGTGTTTGGCGGCATGTATCACGCCACATACTTCCAGCATCACCTGACGCATCGCCCGGACCTGATCGAGAAGCTGGGCGCATTCCTGGTATCGCTGGCCAACGAGAAGGATTTCTTCGCCACCCGCGTGGCGCACAAGCTCAACCTCACTGGTCCGGCGGTCAATGTAAGCACCGCTTGCTCGACCTCGCTGGTCGCGATCTGCCAGGCGGTAGCGGCCCTGCGCGCCGGACAGTGCGAGATGGCGATTGCCGGCGGCGTGTCGGTCACCTGCCCGCCTCGCAGCGGCTATGTCGCCCAGGAAGGCTCGATGCTGTCGCCGGATGGGCACACGCGCACCTTCGACGCCGACGCGCAGGGTACGGTGTTCAGCGATGGCGCCGCCGTGGTGTTGCTCAAGCGCTGGTCGGACGCACAGCGCGATGGCGACCAGGTACTCGCGCTGATCCGCGGCATGGGCATCAATAACGATGGCGGCGGCAAGGCGAGCTTTACCGCGCCCAGCAGCGAAGGTCAGGCAGCCGTGATCGCCATGGCGCTGGCCGATGCCGACGTCGATGCGCGCAGCATTTCCTATGTCGAGGCCCACGGTACCGCGACGCCGCTCGGCGATCCGATCGAGATCGAAGGCCTTACCACGGCGTATCGCCAGCACACCGACGACTGCGGCTACTGCGCCATTGGTTCGGTCAAGAGCAATATCGGCCACACCGTGATTGCCGCCGGCGCCACCGGCGTGATCAAGACCGCGCTATCGCTGCGCGACCGCGTGCTGCCTCCGTCGCTGCATGTGCAGGCGACCAATCCGAAGATCGACTTTGCCAACTCGCCCTTTGTCGTCAACGATGCGCTGCGCGCGTGGCCGACCGGCGAGCAGCCCCTGCGCGCCGGCGTCAGTTCGTTTGGCGTGGGCGGCACCAATGCCCATGTGATCCTGGAGCAGGCGCCGGCGATGACGCCATCGGATGCGGCCGAGGGTCCGCAGCTGTTGTTCCTTTCCGGTCGCACGCAAGCTGCCGTCACTGCCGCTTCCGCCAAGTTGGCCGGACATCTGGCCGCGAACCCGGATATCAACCTCGGCGACGTCAGCAGCACCTTGCTGCACGGTCGCAAGGCATTTGCCCACCGCGCTTGTGTGGTTGCCAGCAACGCCGAAGAGGCTGCCGCACGTCTGCGCGAGCTGTCCGCATCCAACGTACGTGAATCAGCCAAGCCCGCGCCGGAAGTCGTGTTCCTGTTTCCGGGCCAGGGCTCGCAGTACGCCGGCATGGGCAAAGCGCTGTACGAGAGCGAACCCACTTTCCGTGCCGCCATCGATGATTGTGCGGAAGCGCTGCGCGGCGAACTCGGCTTTGATCTGCGTGAGCGGATGTTCGATAGCGATGCGGCCGCCCTGCGTGAAACCTCGCTGACGCAACCGGCTACCTTCGCGATCGAATACGCGCTGGCCAAGCTTTGGCTGTCGATGGATATCGTGCCGGCGGCGATGATCGGCCATAGCGTAGGCGAGTTTGTCGCCGCCGTGATCGCCGGCGTGATGAGCCTGGCCGATGGCGCACGCCTGATCGCTCGCCGCGGCCGCCTGATGCAGGCCATGCCGTCGGGCGCGATGCTGTCGGTGCGCCTCGGTGCCGATGCGCTGCGCACCCGTCTGCCTGATGCACTGCAACTGGCGGCAGAAAACAGTCCCAACGCCAGCGTCGTCAGCGGCGATGCCGCGCAAGTCGACGCGTTCCGCCTGCAGCTGGAAGCCGACGGCGTGGCCTGCCGCGTGCTGCAAACCTCGCATGCCTTCCACTCCGCCATGATGGATCCGGTGCTCGAACCATTCCGCACTGAAGTGGAGCGCATCGCCTTAGCCGCACCTTCGATCACCATCATTTCGACCTTGACTGGCGAGCCGCTCAGCGCCGCCGAGGCCATGTCGCCGGATTATTGGACCAGCCATCTGCGCGGCACCGTGCGCTTCTCGCCTGCACTGCTGAGTCAGCTGGGCGACCAGCCGCGTGTCTTCATCGAAGCGGGCCCGCGCAACGCATTGAGCACGCTCGCACGCCAGCACGCACCGAGCCGCAAGCATCAGATCGTATCCAGCCTCGCCGACAGCGAATCGGTGGAGCGCGCGGCCTGGGTGGCCGCCATGGGCGAGCTGTGGTGCGCCGGCCTGCCTGTGGCGGTGTGCTCCCTGGATCGCCGCGCGAATCGTCGCCGCGTGCTGCTGCCGACCTATCCGTTCGAACGCAAACGCTACTGGGTCGAGGCCGCAGCTGCGGCTGCCGTCGCCCCGCCCGCTATCCCCGACAACGTCGTTTCGTTGTTTGCCCCTACGCCTGCACCCGTTGTGGAGCTCACCATGGATGTCAACGTTTCCGGCGCCAACGCCGGCTCGGCCCGTCACACCCGCCTGCTCGGACAGCTCACCGAGCTGTTCGAGGATGTCTCCGGCAGCGAGCTGGAAGGCGTCGATCCCAGTGCGGGTTTCGTGGAACTGGGCCTGGACTCGCTCTCGCTGACCCAGGTCGCGCTGCAACTGCAGAAGACCTTCGCGTTGAAGATCACCTTCCGCGAATTGATGGAGTCGTTTTCCTCCTTCGAGCGCCTCGCCATGCATATCGACCAGATGCTGCCGCCGGATGCCTCCGCTCCGGCCACACCCGCCCTTCCCGCTGCAGCCGGCGCGACCGTGGCTCCCGCCGCCATCGTCGCGCCGGTCATGCAGGTTGCCGCCACCGGCAATATCGTGCAGGACCTGATCCAGCAACAGATGCAGATCATGCAGCAGCAACTGGCGCTGCTCGCCGGTGCAAGCATCGCAGCTGTGCCGGCGGCTGCCGCACCCGTGCACGCCGTTGCTGCGGCGCCCGTGCAGAGCGCTCCCGTGGCAGCCACGGCGCAGGCCGCGCAGGCCCAGGCGCCGGCGCAGGACGAGGAGGCCGCGCTCGCCCACACCACCTACGATGTGAAGAAGGCCTTCGGCGCGATTGCGCGCATCCACTCCAATCAAACGGATTTGAGCGACCGCCAGCGCGCCCGCCTCGAAGCCTTCATGCGCCGCTATATCGATCGTACGCGCGCCTCGAAGGAATACACCCAGCGTCACCGCGATCACCTGGCCGATCCGCGCGTGGTGAACGGCTTCCGTCCGCTGCTCAAGGAAATGATCTACCAGATCGTGGTGAACCGCTCGAAGGGTTCCAAGGTGTGGGACCTGGACGGCAACGAATACATCGATGCACTCAACGGCTTCGGCATGAACCTGTTCGGCTGGCAGCCGGATTTCGTGCTCGATGCCGTGCGTCGCCAGCTCGATGCTGGCTACGAGATCGGCCCGCAGCATCCACTGGCCGGCGAAGTGGCCGAGCAGGTATGCGAGCTGACCGGATTCGATCGCGCCGCGCTGTGCAATACCGGCTCGGAAGCCGTGATGGGCACGATCCGCATCGCCCGCACCGTGACCGGTCGCGACACGCTGGTGATCTTCACCGGCTCGTACCACGGCATCTTCGATGAAGTGATCGTGCGCGGCAGCAAGAAGCTGCGCTCCGTGCCGGCCGCGCCGGGCATCCTGCGCAATACCTCCGAAAACGTGCTGGTGCTGGAATACGGCACGCCGGAAACCTTGCAGATCATCCGCGAGCGCGCGTCGAGCATCGCCGCCGTACTGGTGGAGCCGGTGCAGAGCCGTCGTCCTGATTTCCAGCCGCGCGACTTCCTCAAGGAGCTGCGTGCGATCACTGCCGATGCCGGCGCCTTGCTGATCTTCGACGAAGTGGTCACCGGCTTCCGCTCGCATCCGCGCGGCGCGCAGCACGTGCTGGGCATCGATGCGGACCTGGCCTCTTACGGCAAGGTGGTCGGCGGCGGCTTCCCGATCGGCGTGATCGCCGGCAAGCGTCGCTACTTGGATGCGCTGGACGGCGGCGGCTGGCAGTACGGCGATGCCTCCATTCCCACCGTGGGCGTCACCTATTTCGCCGGCACCTTCGTGCGCCATCCGTTGGCGCTGGCGGCCGCGCATGCCGTGCTCAACCATCTCAAGCAGAACGGCGCCGCCCTGCAGGAGCGCCTCAACGCGCGCACCAGCCTGCTGATGGACGAGCTCAATGCGTTCTGCGCCAGCGTCGGTGCGCCGCTGCAACTGGTGCACTTCGCCTCGGTGTGGAAGACCAACTTCACCGAAGACCATCCGCTGCAGGACCTGCTGTTCGCCATGATCCGCAGTCGCGGCATCCACATGCTGGACAACTTCCCCTGCTTCTTTACCACCGCTCACACCGAACACGATTTCCAGGCCATCGCCAAGGCGTACAAGGAATCGGTGCTGGAAATGCAGGAAGCGGAATTCCTGCCGCGCAACAAGCGCGTGGAAGCGCTGGCCATCGACGCCAACCGCCCACCGGTGGTCGGCGCGCGGCTGGGCAAGGATCAGGACGGCAACCCCGCGTGGTTCGTGCCCAATCCCGACGTGCCGGGCAAGTTCATGAGGGTCAATGCATGAACCCGAACGAGCCTGCCCAACTGCCCGATGCCGACGCGATCGCGGTTGACTACGATCCGTTTGCGGGTGCCACGCTGGCGCGAGTTGCGCCGGCTACCGCGCCGCAGCGCGAGGTGTGGCTTGCTTCCACGCTGGAGCCGGAAGCTTCGCTGGCCTATAACGAGTCGGTGTCCTTGCGGTTGCACGGCGATCTCAACGTCGAGGCGTTGCAGACTGCCTTGCAGCAATTGGTGGAACGCCATGAGGCACTGCGCGCCGCCTTTGCCAATGACGGCAGCGAACTATGCATCGCCACGCAACAGGATCTACCCTGCCCGCTGCGCGAACTGTCGTGGCTGGGGCCGGACGAACAGCAGGCCGAGATCGATGCCACACTGATCCGCGTGGTCAGCGAACCGTTCGACCTGGACAACGGCCCGCTGGTACGCGCCGAGCTGCTGGAACTCTCCTCGCAGGAACACCTGCTGGTGTTCACTGCGCACCACATCGTCTGCGATGGCTGGTCGTTCGGCGTGATCGTGCGCGATCTTGCCGCGCTGTATGCGCAGCAAGTGGGCATGGGACAGGAGCTGGGGCCAGCTGATCCGTTTACCGACTATGCGTTGGCCGAAGCCGAACACACGCAGAGCGCGGAAGGCAAAGCTGCCGAGGCGTACTGGATCTCCCGCTTCGCCAACGCAACGCCCTCACTGGACTTGCCGACCGATCATCCGCGTCCGCGCCAGCGCAGTTTCCATTCGCTGCGCGAAGACCTGCTGTTGGACGCCTCGCTGGTGGCCGACGTCAAGCGCATGGGTGCACAACGTGGCGCCAGTCTGTACGCCACATTGCTCGCGGCGTTCGGTCTGTTGCTGCAGCGCCTCAGTGGGCAGGACGACGTAGTCATCGGCATTCCTTCCGCCGGCCAGGCGGCCGGTGGTCAGCATCAGCTGGTGGGCCACTGCGTGAACGTGCTGCCGTTGCGCGTGATGATGGATACCTCCGCACCGTTCGCCGATAGCCTCAAGCAGGTGCGCGGCGATCTGCTCGACGCGTTTGACCATCAGCAATACACGCTAGGCAGCCTGCTCGCACGACTGGCTCTGCCGCGCGATCCGGGCCGGCTGCCGCTGGCCAGCGTGTTGTTCAATCTGGATCAGGCGCTCGACGAGCGCACCGTGAGCTTCCCGGGGCTGTCGTTCGAATTTGCGGGCAATCCGCGCGTCTTCGAGAACTTCGAGCTCTTCGTCAATGCCGTGCAGCTGCCCGCCGGCATACGCCTGGAATGCCAGTACAACCGGGATCTTTTCGAACCGGCCACGATCCAGTCGTGGCTGGATGCCTATGCCACGCTGCTGCGCCAGGCCATCGGCACACCCGACGCCGCCGGCAATGCATTGGGCCTGGTGTCGCCGTCGGCTCAAGCCGCGCTGATGGCGTTGCAACCGATGCGCTCGGCCTATCCCGCCGAGCAGCTCGCGCACGAATACTTCGAGAAGCAGGTGGATCGTGCCCCGGCACGCGTTGCCATCCCCGGCGACACCTCACTGAGCTATGCGCAGCTGGACGCTCGAGCCAACCGCATTGCGCGCGTCCTGCGCGAGCGCGGCGTGGGCCAGGGCCAGCTGGTCGGCCTGTCGGTGGCGCGCAGCAGCGACATGATCGCTGCACTGCTGGGCGTGCTGAAATCGGGCGCGGGTTATGTACCGCTGGACCCGGGCTTCCCTGCCGAACGCCTCGCCTTCATGGCTCAGGACGCCGCGTTGGCTGCCCTGGTCGTCGACGACGAAGCTTCCGCCATCTTCGACTTCCCAGCGGCCAACGTGCTGTCGCTGCAACGCGACGCCGCGCTTATCGATGCCATGAGCGCCGAGCGCCTGGTGCGCGACGAGCGCTCGGCCACGAGCGAATCCGTCGCCTATGTGATCTACACCTCCGGTTCCACCGGCAAGCCCAAGGGCGTGCGCGTACCTCATCGCGCCACCGCCAATTTCATCAGCAGCATGCAGCGCGAGCCGGGCATCCATGAGAACGACCGGCTGGTTGCGGTCACCACGCTGTCCTTCGATATCGCCTTCCTCGAACTGATGCTCCCGCTCAGCGTGGGCGCAGCGGTGGTTCTGGCTGGACACGACGATGTGCGCGACGGCTCCGCGTTGCGCCAGCTGGTGGAACGCAGCGGCGCCACCATGATGCAGGCCACGCCCGCGGGCTGGCGCGTGCTGCTGGAATCGGGCTGGGAAGGCCACGCCGGCTTCAAGGCGATCGCAGGCGGCGAACCGCTGCCGCTGGATCTGGCCGAAGCCCTGCTGGCCCGTTGCGGCGAGCTGTGGAACGCCTATGGCCCCACCGAAACGACGGTGTGGTCCACGTTGTGGCGCGCGCAACATCCGCGTTCGGGCATCACCATCGGCCGTCCGATCGCCAACACCACGGTGCACGTGCTCGACGAAACGGGCGCGCCCTGCCCGCTGGGCATGCCCGGTGAAATCTATATCGGCGGCGACGGCGTCACTTTGGGCTATCTCAACCGTCCCGAGCTCAACAGCGAACGCTTCATCCCCGATCCCTTCACCGGCGACGCACAGGCGAACATGTATCGCACCGGCGACCGTGGCCGCTGGCTGGCCAAGGGCGAGCTGGAACACTTGGGACGCCTCGACTTCCAGGTGAAAATCCGCGGCTACCGCATCGAACTGGGCGAAATCGAAACCGCACTCACTGATTTGCCTGAAGTCGCACGCGCGGTGGTGATGGCGCGCGAGGATCGCCCCGGCGATGTGCGCCTGGTGGCCTATGTGGTGCCTGCAGAAGGCGTGGATCTTGAGACGGTGGATCTATGCCCTCCCCTGCGCCAGCGCCTGCCCGACTACATGATCCCGCAGCACTTCGTGGCGATGAGCGCGATACCGCTGCTGCCCAATGGCAAGATCGATCGCAAATCATTGCCCGCGCCCACGCAACCCGTCGCCGAAGCGCGCCGGGACCGTCGTGCGCCACAAACCGAAACTGAGCGTCGCGTCGCCTGCGCCATGGAAGCGGTGCTTGCGCTGCCCGAGCTGGATGTGCGCGACAATTTCTTTGCGCTGGGCGGCCATTCGCTGCTCGCGGCTCAATTGACCGCGAGGCTCAATCGCGAGTTTGGCATCGCGCTCTCTTTCCGCACGCTCTTCGATGCGCCGACCATCGAGGGCCTGGCCGACACCATCGATAGCCATCGCGCGCCTGCCAGCGCTGCGGCTGCCGTGGATATCCCGCGCCTTGCCGATCGTCAGGTCGCGCCGCTGTCGTCCATGCAGCAGCGCCTGTGGTATCTCGAACAACTGCATCCCGGGCGCGTGGTCTACAACACACCTTCGGCGCATCGTCTGCGCGGGCCGATGAACGTGGATGCCTTCCGCCAGGCGCTGCGCGACGTGGTGCAGCGCCAGCCGGCGCTGCGCACCTCCATTGAAGCCGGCGAGAACGGTGGCGTCCAGCGTATTCACGCCGGGCTGCTGCCGGAGCTGCCGCTGGAGGATCTGACCCACCTGCCCGCCGATGCGCGTCTGGACGCCATTCGCCAGGCGCTGGAGCAGGACATCGCCGTACCCTTCGATCTCACCCGGCCGCCACTGTATCGCGCGCGCTTGTTCCGTATCGATGAACACGACCACGTGTTCTATTTCATGGCCCACCACATCGTGTGGGACGGCTGGTCGTTCGATCTGCTGTACGAAGATCTCTCGCGCGCCTATGTGTCCCGCTGTGCTGGCGAGAGCCAAGGCCTGCCTGCGCTGACAGTCGAGTACAGCGATTTCGCCGCCTGGCACCGCGACTGGATGCGCAGCGACAACGTGCAACAGCAACTCGCGCACTGGCTGAAGACGCTGGACGGCGCACTGGAACCACTGGAACTTCCCGCCGACCGCCCGCGCCCGGCGCGCATGTCCGGCGCCGGCGCCACCGAATGGGTGCGCATTCCTGCCGAACGCGCGGCCGCCGTACACACGCTTGCCCAACGCGAGGAAGCCACGCCCTTCATGGTGCTGCTGGCCACCTACTACGTGCTGCTCCATCGCCTTGGCGGACAGCGCGACCTGATCGTCGGCACGCCGGTCCGCGGCCGTGATCGGGTAGAGACTGAAGGCATCATGGGACTGTTCGTCAACGCGCTGCCGCTGCGGGTGAAAGTGGATCCCCAAGCGCCGTTCCGCGACGTGCTGCGCCAGGTGCGCCAGGTGGTGCTGGATGCCTTTGCGCATCCGGATGTGCCATTCGAGCAGCTGGTGTTCTCGCTGGGTCTGGCACGCGACGAGAGCCGCCCGCCGATCTCGCAGGCGATGTTCTCTTTCCAGGACGCGCGCCGTCGCATCGTGTCGTGGGGCGAGCTGGCCCATGAGCACCTGCCGGTGTTCCAGCGCGGCGCCGCCGACGATATCGGCCTGTGGTTCCTCGAGCAGGAACACGGCCTGCTCGGCGGCATCACCTATAACAGCGATATTTTCGATGCGCGCACGGCAGCACGTTTCCGCGACTGCTACGAGACGCTGCTGGCTTCCGCGCTGGCCGATCCGGCGCGCACCGTGGCACGCCTCGACCTGCTGCCATCGCATGAAAGCGCCTTGCTGGCCGAGTGGAATCAAACCCGGCTGGACGTTCCCGATGTCGCGCTGCACAGCTTGTTTGAGCAGCAATGCGATCTGGCCCCGGAGCGCAACGCCATCCGTTGCGACGGTGAGTTGCTCAGCTACCGTCAGCTCGATCAACGCGCCAACCGCATCGCGCACGCCCTGCGCGCGCGCGGCGCGCGCCACGGCGCCCTGGTGGGCGTGTCGCTCACCCGTGGCATCGACATGCTCGCCACCGTGCTTGCCGTGCTCAAGACCGGTGCAGGCTATGTGCCGCTGGACCCGGAGTTCCCGGCCGACCGCCTCTCGTACATGGCGCAGGATGCGAATCTCAGCGTGCTAGTGACCGAAACGGCGATGACCAGCCGCATCGACAGCGAAGGCACCTCTCGCCTGCTGCTCGACGAGGCGGCCGACGAACTCGATGCGCTGCCCACCACACGCCTGCCCGCCGATCCCGCGCACAATGGCCGCTCTGTCGCCTATGTGATCTACACCTCCGGCTCCACCGGACGTCCCAAGGGCGTGGCGATTGCGCACCACGCGGTGGTGAATTTCCTGGCTGGGATGACGCAACGCCCGGGCCTGTGCGCGGACGACCGTTTGCTCGCCGTGACCACGCTGTCGTTCGATATCGCCGTGCTGGAACTGTTTGGTCCACTGAGCGTGGGCGCCGAAATCCTGCTGGCCACACGCGAGGAAGCCACCGACGGCGACGCGCTCGAACAGCTGCTGCGCACCCACGCCGCCACCATGATGCAGGCCACCCCGGTGACCTGGCGCCTGTTGCTGCAAACGCCCTGGCAGCCGCCGCATGGCTTCCATGCGCTGTGCGGCGGCGAGCCGCTCTCGGCCGATCTGGCCGAGTCCTTGCTCGCGCGCGGCTGCGAACTGTGGAACATGTACGGCCCCACCGAAACCACGGTGTGGTCCACCTGCTGGCGCGTGGAACATCCCGAGCGCGGCATTTCGATTGGCACACCGATTGCCAACACCACCATTCATATCCTGGACGAGCATGGCCAGCATTGCCCGATCGGCGTGCCGGGCGAGCTGTGCATCGGTGGCGATGGCGTTGCGCTGGGTTACCTGCATCGCGATGAGTTGACCGCCGAACGTTTCCCGGCCGATCCCTACGCCCCCGGCGCCCGCTTTTATCGCACGGGCGACCGCGCACGCTGGCTCGCCAATGGCACGCTGGAACATCTGGGCCGCATCGACTTCCAGGTGAAACTGCGCGGCTACCGCATCGAGCCCGGCGAAATCGAAGCCGTGGCTCGCACCGAGCCGGGCGTACTTGACTGCGTGGTGGTCGTGCGCGACATCGCGCCGAACGATGAGCGCCTCGTGCTCTATGCCGTGTGCAACGAGGACGAGGAGCAGCTGTGGCCCAAGTTGCGAGCCCAACTGGCTGCACGCCTGCCCAGCTACATGCAGCCGCAGCACCTGGTGCGCCTGTCGGCACTGCCACGCACACCCAATGGCAAAACCGATCGCAAGGCACTGCCGCCGCCACTGCTGCACAGCGCCTCGCCAGTGGACGCCGAGCCCGGTGTCAGTGCCAGCGACGATCCGCGCGAGCGCTACCTCGGCGAGCTTTGGTGCCGCCTGGTCGGCGCCGACGACGTGCGTGCCAGCGACAACTTCTTCGATATCGGCGGCCACTCGCTGCTGGCCATCGAAATGGTTACGCAGGTGCGCAAGGAAACCGGCGTGAAACTCAATCTACTGGACGTGGCCACCAGTCCGCTTGCCACGTTGGCGGCTGCGTTGCCTGAAGGCGATCTCACGGAACCGGGCAAGGCGGCGTCGCTGGGCGGACGCCTGCGGCAATTGTTCGGGCGGCGGTGACAGCAGCATATCGGTGACAGGGGAACCGAGGTGACGACGATCGCAATCTTCATCTGTACAGCCAGTTTCTGGCTGCTGCTCTACATCTTCGCCGGCTACCCGCTGATCATGTGGCTGTGGGGCAAGCTGGCCCAACGCCCCGTGCGCAAGCAACCCATCCTGCCCACGGTATCCATCGTGATCGTGGTGCGCGACGGCGTGCGGCATATCCGGGCCAAGCTGAAGAACCTGCGCGCGCTCGACTATCCGCCGGAATACATCGAGATCATCGTGGCCTGCGACGGCTGCAAGGACCGCACCGCTGCACTCGTCCGCCATGCCCATGATGCCCGCGTGCGAGTCCTGGAATTCCCCGTGTCGCGGGGCAAGGCCCTATGCCTCAACGATGCCGTGTCCACGGCACGCGGCGAAGTGCTGCTGATGACCGACGTGCAGCACAAGCTCTCGCCACTCGCCCTGCGCGAACTGGTGAGCAATCTCGGCGATCCCAGGGTGGGCGCGGTCAGCGGCAGCCTGGAGCTGGAGAACGTCAGTAGCACCTTTGCGCGAGGGGTGAGCGCCTATTGGCACTACGAGAAATTCATCCGCCACGCGGAAAGCCGTTGCGGATCGTCCATCGGCGTATGCGCGGCGCTGTATGCCGTGCGCAGCGAGCTGTTCAAGCCGCTGCCGCCGGACACCCTGCTGGACGACGTGCTGATACCGATGGATGTCGCCGCCTCCGGCCGCCGGGTGGTGTTCGAACCGCGTGCCGTGGTCTGGGGCGAAACCGCTCAACTGCCGTTGGACGAGCAGCCACGCCGGATGCGCGCCATGGTGGGCTGCTTCCAGCTCGCCGATGTCGCGCCATGGCTGCTTTCACCGGCACGCAATCCGCTGTGGTTCCAGTTCGTAAGCCACAAGCTGCTGCGCCTGCTGGCGCCGTGGCTGCTCCTCTCGCTCCTGCTTTCGACGGCCTATCTCGCACGTCACCACATGGCGTATGGCGCTCTGCTGGTGGTTCTGCTGTTGTGTATGGGCCTGGTGCCGATTGAGCGGGCCCGTCCGCATGCCGGACGCTGGCTGCCCGTGCAACTGGTGGTCGCCTTCTTCTATCTCAATCTATACGCCGCGCAGGCCTCCATCGCCTACGCGCGGAGCCGGGGGGAACATTTATGGTGAGCCCAACTTCGAACGAAGCGCGCACCGTCGGCATCCGCGAGCGCCTCGGTGAGCTCTGCTACAACACTGGCCTGCTGAGTCCGCTGCAGAAGATGCGCGCCTTGTGGCAGAAGGACCTGCGCATTCTCGCCTATCACCGCGTGATGCCGGTGCCCGATCCGGATCAGTACGAGTTCGACATGGAGCTGATCAGCACCACGCCGGAGGAATTCCGCGAGCAGATGCAGCTGGTCAAGGAACGCTATCGGCCCATGCGCCTAACCGATGTGGCCGCCGCGATCCAGGCCGGTGATGCGCTGCCGCCGGACGCCGTGGTGATCACCTTCGACGACGGCTACGACGACAACTACCGCATCGTCTACCCCATCCTCAAGGAGTTGGGCGTCCCCGCGACCTTCTTCATCTCGACCGGCCACATCGACAGCGGCCGGCCGTACGCCTATGACTGGCTCGTCCACATGATCCTGTTGGCGAAGACAGATCGGTTGACCTTGCCGGAACTGGGCATGGACGTACCCATGCCGGCGACGCGCGCCGAACGCCGCGAACTCGCCGGCAACGTGCTCGACCATATGAAAGAGATCAGCGCGATCGAACAGGCGGCCATGATCCGTCGCCTCGAACGCGAGTGGCAGATGCCGTCCGACCATGCCTATCCCGCCGACTGCCGCCCGATGAACTGGGACCAGCTGCGTGAAATGCGCGCGGCAGGTCTGGAAATCGGCTCGCATGGCGTCAATCACTGGATGCTGTCCAAGCTTCCGCGCGAGGAGCTCGAACGCGAAGTGTTCGACTCGCGCAACGCGCTGCTGCGCGAACTGGGGCCGATGTCTTTGCTGATGTCCTACCCGGTGGGCAGCAACCGCGCGTTCGACCAGCAGGTGATCGAAGTGACCCGCGACGCGGGTTTCGACCTGGCCTGCAGCTATATCAGCGGCACCAACCTGCAGCCGGCGGCCAATCGTTACTCGCTCAATCGCATCGCGGTGGAGCGCTACTACGGCAAGGCGTGGTTCGCCGCGTTGCTCACCTTGCCCGGCCTTATCGGCTACCCGACACCCGCTCATCTGGCCACGACCGACGAATCATGTTCCCACTGATCCTCTTCTACGTCGTACTCACCATCGTCCGACCGCAGGAATACATTCCCGCGTTGATCGGCCTGCCGGTGCTGCCGGTGGTGTTGGTGTTGGCGTTTGCCGCGTGGCTGGCGTCCGGACTGCGCACGGCGCGTGCACCGCAGTACGGGATTCTGCTGGCCTTCTTCGTGGTGTTGATGGTATCGGAGGTCGCCAACGGCTGGCTCGGCGGGGTGAAGGAAGAGATGGGCAAGTTCGGCCCCATCGTGCTGACTTTTTTCATGATTGCAGCGGCATGCACTACCCAGCGTCGCATCCTTATCCTGATGGCGGTGATGGTGTTGTGCTCTACCTTGCTCGCGCTGCACAGCATCGGCCAGGCCCACAGCGGCGTCGGCTGGACCGGCATCCCCATCGGCGAGGATGGGCGCGTCCAGTACGTGGGCATTTTCAACGACCCCAATGACCTGGGCATGCTGTTCGTTTCCGTGTTCCCCATGGCCAGCCTGCTGTACAAGCGCGCCGGCTTCATCGGCAAACTGTGCTGGCTGGCCTGCATTCTCACGCTGCTGTACGGCGTCTACCTGACCAATTCCCGCGGCGCCATGCTTGGCGTGCTGGTCGTGATCGGTGCGTATATCTGGTATCGCCGCGGCCTCGTGGTTGCCGGGGTCCTCGGCGCGCTGGGCCTGGCGGCGATGAAGATGTTGTCCTCGCGCATGCAGGAACTCGATGCCGGCGAAGAATCCGCCAACGGCCGCGTGGACGCGTGGTACGAAGGTCTGCAGATGTTCAAGGACCACCCG
This sequence comes from Dyella sp. 01N448, assembly GCF_056399225.1. NCBI lineage: Bacteria > Pseudomonadati > Pseudomonadota > Gammaproteobacteria > Lysobacterales > Rhodanobacteraceae > Dyella > Dyella sp. 01N448. The sequence goes on from NZ_JBFTQX010000005.1 coordinate 453,258, forward strand.
ATCTTCGGCGTGGGTCCGGGCAATTTCACCGACTACAACCATCTCACCGCGCACAACTCGTTCGTGCTGGTGCTGGCGGAAACCGGGTTCGTGGGCTACCTGCTGTGGCTGGCCTTGATCGGCTACAGCTTCTGGATGATGGCGGCCGTACTGCGCCTGAAGCCGGACGCCGCCGCCGAGCCCGAGCGATACGCGGCATGGAGCGCTGAACGGCCGATGGCGCTGACCCTGCTGCTTTCGCTGTGCGGCATGTTCGTATGCGCGTTCTTCCTCAGCCGCAGCTACATGATCGTGCTGTACGTGGTGCTGGCCATCGTCACCGGTTTCTATCTCGGCGCCCGTCAACGCGTCGAAGGCCTGCCCGCCTTCAGCATGAGCGAAAGCGGCGTGCGCTGGATTCCAGCCGCGGTCGGCAGCATCGCTGGCCTGTTCGTCCTGGTGAGCATCCTGCTGAGGACGACGGGATGACTACTACACGTTCGATGTCCAAGCACGGATCGATGGAGTGTTCGCCATGAGTGGTTGGTACGAGCAGGCTTTCCGCCGCGTGCTCTATCCTGCGTATGAGAGCGGCCTTCGCCGCCGCAGCACGCTGTCCTGGCTGGCGTCTTACGAACGCGATCAGTGGTACTCGCCCGAGGCGATTGCCGAACTGCAGTTCCGGCGACTGAAGACGCTGATCGAACATTGCCATCGCGAGGTTCCCTACTACCGGCAGCGTTGGCGCGAACTCGGCATCCAGCCGGACGACATCCGCAATCTGCAGGACTATGCGCGCCTGCCGGTACTGACCAAGGCCGATATCCGCGAGAATTTCAAAGACCTGCAGGCCTCTTCCTGGAGTGGCCGGCTGCTGTTCAAGCGCACTGGCGGCTCCACCGGCGAACCGCTGGAGCTGGGCTACACACGCGAGAGCTACGACAGGCGCATCGCCGTCATGTGGCGCGGCTACGGTTGGGCCGGTTCGCGACCGGGACGTCGCACCATGTATTTGTGGGCGGGCGCGGTCGGTACGCCGGGGCGCGCGCATCAGCTCAAGGACAATATCTACAACGCGGTGTTTGCCCGGCGCGTACTCAACAGTTTCGAGATGACGGAATCCAATCTGGCCTCCTATGCCGATGCGATCGACCAATACCGGCCGTCAATCCTGGTGGGCTATGTCAATCCGCTGGCACAGCTGGCCCAATGGATGGTCGAGACGGGGCGCAAGGTGCATCGTCCCGACGCGGTGATCGGCGCTGCCGAAGCGCTGCATCCGCACCAGCGCGAGACGATACGGCAGGCCTTTGGCAGCCCTGTCTTCAACACTTACGGCTGCCGCGAATTCATGCTGATCGCCTCCGAATGCGGCCATCACCATGGCCTGCACGTGAATGCCGATCACCTGGTGGTGGAGCTGCTTGATGGCGACGGCCAGCCAGCCGCGCACGGCCCGGGCGAAGTGGCCATCACCGACCTTTCCAACTACGGCATGCCGTTCATTCGTTACGTCAACGGCGATCTGGCCACGGCGTCGGGTGTGCGCAGTTGCCCCTGCGGTCGCGGGCTGCCGCTGCTTGAGCGCGTCGACGGACGGGTGCTGGACGCGATTCGCACGCCGGACGGGCGCATCCTTCCCGGCGAGTTCTTTCCGCATATGCTCAAGGACGTGCCGGGCCTGTCGCGCTTCCAGCTGGTGCAGCGGCAACTGGACCGGCTGGAACTTTCCATTGTGCGCAGCGGGGAGTTCAACGATGCCTCGCTCGCCTATATCCAGCGCGAGACTGCCAAGGTGCTGGGCGACAGCGTGGTGCTGGATTACCGTTTCGTCGATGACATTCCTTTGACCCGCAGTGGCAAGCGTCGCGTGACATTGTCGGAACTGGCATGAATATCACGCACGTGGTTGAAAACCTCAATCGCGGCGGCCTCGAGCGCATGGTGCTCGACCTGGTCCAGTTGCAGCAGCGGCAAGGCCATCAGTGCCAGGTGGTATGCCTGTACGACACCGGAGCGCTCGCGCACGAGCTCGATGCGGCGGGCATACCCGTGGTGGCCTGCCGCAAGGGACGCGGCATTGATCTGCGCGCGCTTGCCCGCGCCCGCTGGGCGATCGATCGCCACGATACCGATGTTTTGCACACGCATAACGCGGTGGCGCACTACCAGGCCGTTCTCGCCTCTTGCGGTCTCGATGTGCTGCGCATACTCAATACGCGCCACGGCATGGGCGCGGGCCAGCGTACCGGCCGCAAGGAGTGGCTTTATCGCCGGGCGCTCGCGCGCACCGACGTGGTGGTCACCGTCTGCGAAGCCGCGCGACGCAGCGGCGTCTCGCGCGGCATGTTGCCCAAGGCGATGACGCGCGTGGTGCCCAATGGCATCGCTGTTGATCGCTTCACTCCCGCATCGCGCGCCATGCGGCAGCACGTGCTTCACCTTCTTGGCCTGGACGACAGCGCCTTTCTTATCGGCAACGTCGGCCGGCTGAACTGGACCAAGGACCAGACCGGGCTGATACGCGCCTTCCGGCAGGTGCACGAGCAGTATCCGCACGCCGCGCTGCTGCTGATCGGCGACGGCGAACTGCGCGCCCAGCTCCAGGCGTGCGCAGCGGCGGAAGGCGTTCGCGACGCCGTGCATTTTCTCGGCGATCGCAACGACGTGCGCGACCTGTTGCAGGGGCTGGACCTGTTCGTGCTGTCCTCGGCCAGCGAAGGTTATTCCATGGCGCTGCTGGAGGCCTGCGCAGTAGCGCTGCCCATCGTTGCCACCGATGTCGGCGGCAACGGCGAGATCATCCAGAGCGGTCGCACGGGCCAACTGGTGCCTCCCGGTGACGCCGACGCACTGTCCGAGGCCATCCTGCTGCTGTTGCGCGAGCCGCATCGCGCCGCCGCGTACGGACGGGCGGCACGCAGCTGGGTCGAGCAGTACGGATCGCTGGAAGCCATGTCCGAGCGCTACGAGCGCCTGTACCAGGCCGTGGAGTACACGGCGTGAGCCTGAAGATACTCGTACTGACCAACTTGTTTCCCTCGCCGTGGGACCCGTTGCGCAGTCCGTTCAACCGGCAACAGTTCGAACGGCTTGGCCAACATCATGACGTGGACGTGATCACGGCCGTGGACTTTCGCGAGCGCTTCGGCCGCAAACGCCAGCCGTTTCGCGTGAACCACGTCAACAGTGAGCAGTTCGTGTTCTTCTATCCGCCGGTGATCGGCCGCCCGCTGCATGCCGCATGCTGGCTGGCCTCGCTGCTGGCGCAGAAATGGCGACGCCTGCGTCGCGTCCCTTACGACTGCATGTTGCTGAGCTGGGCCTATCCGGATGCGGCGGCGGCGAGCTGGGTGGCTCGGCATCTGGGCATTCCCTATGTGGTCAAGGTGCACGGCACGGATCTCAACGTGAAGGCCGAGCAAGGCTTGATCCGCCCGCAGATCCGCCAGGCCTTGCGCGGTGCGCAGGCCGTCGTGGCAGTAAGCCAGGCGCTGGCGGACAAGGCGATTGCGCTGGGTGTGGATCCGTCCCGGGTGCACGTGCTGTACAACGGCGTCGAACCCAATCTGTTTACGCCCGGCTCACTCAGTGATGCGCGCAGCAGGTTGTCGCTGCCGCAGGACGAACGCATTTTGCTCTACGTGGGCAACCTCAAGGACAGCAAGGGCTGCCTCGACTTGCTCGAGGCATTTCCACGCGTACTGGCCATGCATCCGGACGCGAACCTGATGTTCGTCGGCTCCGGCCCGAGTCGCGAGCCGCTACTGCAGCGCGCCGCCGCCCTGGGTTGCCAGGAGCGCGTGCGCCTCGTCGGCGCTGTCGAGCACGACGCACTCGGCGACTGGTTCCGCGCCGCCGACCTGCTGTGCCTGCCCAGCCATAACGAAGGCGTGCCCAACGTCGTGCTCGAAGCGATGGCCTGCGGCACACCCGTGGTCGCCACCCGCGTCGGCGGCATCCCCGAAGTATTGCCGGAGCACGCGGGCATGCTGGTGGATGTGCATGATCGGATTGGTCTGGAGGGAGCGCTGGTGGATGCGCTTGGAAAAGCCTGGGACACGCCTCTTATCGCTGCCCATGCGAGTCGATTTCGCTGGGATGAGAACGTCCAGCAATTGGGTGGCATTCTTGAAGCGGCGGCGATGAGTCGTACGGGAGAGGTGAAGTATTCGGCGTCGTGAGTGCCTCGGTGTTTTACCGCCGCGCTTTCGCCAGCTCGCTCGCCTGTCTTGGGCATCCGTCATCTCGCCGGATGCCGGGTCACCTTCCCTCGCTTCAACGCCCAGCCTTGCCGAGCTGATGTTTTTGTAGGAGCGCACTTGTGCGCGACCAGCCTACGGAGCGGTACACCCAAGCGCTGCGGTCGCGCACAAGGTGCGCTCCTACAAGGATCTCGCAGGCCCGTACCGGTCGGCTCTTTGTGGGAGCGCACCCTGTGCGCGACAAACCTACGGAGCGATACACCGCAGCGTGGCTGTCGCGCACAGGGTGCGCTCCCACAGACAAGCGGGCGTGGCAGAAGGAAGGAACGATGCCTAAGCCGATGCGCAGCGAGGCCCGGCTTTAAGTCCTCAGCGATTCGGGCGCGTTGCGCAGCGCTTTGAAGTACCCGCTGTGTACCCTCGGAGGTTGTCCCATCAGACGCACCTCGAGCGTTCGGGCTTATCCCAACACGATGCTGCGGGCGTTATCAGGCCATTCTCTTTGGGTTACTTTCGACGCGAAGCTAGTCCCGAGGGATCTCTTGGGCCAGCAAGAGAAAAGTGACTCGAGCGGCGGCAGCCGTTCGAAACGCCCGCCGCGTCCCACTGGGACTAGCTTCGCGTCGCAGGCGGCACCCTGGCGATATCCCTGCAACCCAGAACCGAAGCTCTCGATGATCAGCCCCGCTGTTGAAGAGCGCTTCCCGCCTGCACTGGAATAACAGGCGAATGTTGAATGCGCCACACGCCCCCAGCCGCTACTTATCCGACACCTGCGCCAACTCCTCCCCCACCACCTCATCCCCAAACATCACATCCAGCCCTCTGCGCAAACCCACCCGCGGCTCCCAACCCAACACCTCCCGCGCCGCCCGCTGATCAAAATTTGCCAATGGTCGCAACGACCTCACCCGATAGCGCGTGAGCGGCACATTCCGATGCAACAATTTACCGAGGCCTTCCACACCCACCGCCAGCATGAGCAACAAACCGGTCGGCCAGCGCATAAGCCGCAGTCCCTTGCCGCGCTTGCGACGCACGCGATCGAGATATTCGCCCTGTGTCACGTTCGCCGGATCGACCACATGAATCACCTGCCCCTGCGCCGCCGTCACATGCGCCGCGAGCAACAACGCATCCACCACATCGTCCACATAGACGAGCGGCAGCGTCTGCGACGGCGAACCAACCGCAATCCATCGACCGGCGATGGCCAGGGTTCCGTTGGGCGTGGTGTTTTCCGATCCCGGCCCCACGATCTGGCCGGGGCGAATGATTACGGCAGGAAGACCGTGATCGCGCATGGCCTCGCGAACCAGCGTCTCAGCCGCCAACTTCGTCTGCGTGTAACTACCGCGCCAATCGGGATGGGGTTCAAGCGTCGATCCTTCATGGATCGCCACGGCGGGATCGCGCCCCGCGTGGTCGAGCACGCTCATCGAACTGACGTACACGAGCTTTTGCGTCGCGTGCTTCACGCAGGCGCTGACGATATTGCGGGTACCCCACACCGTGCCGGCCTCAAAATCGCGCGGGCCACCACCCATCGCTGCACCCACGTGATAGACCGTGCGTACGCCCTGCACCGCATGTTCCACGATGTGCGGATCGCCCAGGTCGCCCACCACCACCTGCTCGGCCAACGCCGCAAGTCGCGGGTCCGGCCGGCGTACCAGGACGCGCACGCGCTGGCCGTTGCGCCGGAGCGCACTCAGCAGGTTGCGCCCAAGAAAGCCTGACGCCCCCGTCACCAGGGCATCGACCGGTTCGAGCGCGACATATCGCGCTTCCAGCTCCTGCCTGCGCTCGTCATCGGCGCGGCGGCATGCCGCTTCCATCAGGGCAATGGGGCGACGGCCGTCCTCCGCGCTCACCGGCGGCGCCTTGCCATCACGCAATGCCTGGGCGAATGCCTGGGCGCCCGCCTGGATGCCAGGCGATGGCCGCAGCCGACCGGTGGCAAAACGAAGCACATTCCACGGTATGCGGAACACATCGCGCACCGCGCCAAAAAACGCGCCCATGACGATGCCGATGAATTTCGGTCCCGGCAACACGCGGCGAACGTGACACACCTGCAGGAAGCGATCGATCTCGATCACGCCGCCGGTGCCCTGCACCACGATGCGGTTGATCATCGGGCGGATATTCCATGAGAGCATGATGCGGCCGGTACCGGCCGCGCCCTCTGCCGTGGCCTGCCACTCATCGAACTTCAGCGTGGTGGATCTGCCAGTGGAGCGATATCGGATATCGGGTTGCGCAAGCTCGCCGAGAAAAGCTTCCAGTGTGTACAAGCCATGCACGCCCAGATCGCGGAACGGATAAGAACCCTGCGCCACCATCCCTGGCAGCGGGCCGCCACCATAGGGCGGATAATCGGAGCTGCGCCATACGTCCACCGCCACCAGCTCGCCGCAGGCGCCGGCGTCAACCAGCGCCTTGGCACGCATCACCATCGGGTCGAACAGGTCCGAGTGATCGACCGAGAGCACCAAGCCCTTTTCGCGCGCCTTGGCGATCATGGCGTCGCACTCGGCCACCGAATCGGCCATCGGCTTCTCCACGAAGACATGGCAACCCATGTCGAGCGCGCGCAAGGTCAACGGGCAATGACTGGACGGTGGCGTCAGCACATAGATGGCATGCGGGCGAGTTTCGCCGAGCTCGGCAAGATCAGAAAACACCCGCTCGATGCCGAACGCCTGGGCAAGCTTGCGCGCAGCGTCCACATCGAGATCGCAGATGCCGACGATCTGGACATAGTCCAGTCGCTGCAGCGCCTCGATGTGATAGCGCGCCACGTAGCCCGCGCCCACAATGCCGATGCGCAGACGGTTGTCGACAGAAAAATTCATCCAGGCACCCGACGGTCGGCCAATGTCATATCCGCCGTGGCCAGCGACGTGGCGACCTCACGCAGCACGTCCTCCACACGGCGATCCCAGGTTTGATCAGCCACCGAGGCCATGCGCTCGGCAGCGCCCTTCTGCGGTCCATCGGCCAGGACCTGGTCGAGACCGGCCAGAAAATCCTCATGGCCTTCAGCGATGCGCACCACGGACGCAAATCGCGCAATCTCAGGATTGCTCACTGCAACGATGGGCTTGCCGGTGGCGAGATATTCGCGCAGCTTCAGCGGATTGGCATTTTCCACCTGGCGATTGCGCCGATACGGAATGATCGCAGCGTCGAACGCCTTGGCCCATCCGGGCAAGCTGCCATACGGCTGCGCGCCGGCGAGCACTACGTTCGGCAGTGCCTCCAGTTCGGGCACCTTGATCGCGGCATAGCCCACCAGCAGGAAGGTCCATTGCGGCCGTGAACTTGCCAGCCAGGCGATCAGCTCCACGTCGATCCATTCGTGGATCGAACCGAAATAACCCACGACGGGGCCCTTCAGTTCGCGTGCCAGGGCAGGAACCTCCGTCGCCGGGTCGGCTGCGCGTGCAAACAGCTTGGTGTCCACGCCGTGCGGGGAGTAGCGCGTTTGAGGGTTCTGCGCCTGCTTGATTGCCAGCAAGGCAGGAGGTGCCACGAAGACGATGTCCGCGCGCTGGGTTAGCGCCAGGTCGCTGGCAGCGATCACTTCGGCGTCTACGCCAGGGTGAGCGGCATAGTCGTCGATGCAGTAATAGACACAGAAGTTTTCGCCCAGGCGTCGCGCGAGAAAGCCCGGATGAGGCGTCACGAACCATGAGATGCGACGCCTTGTGCCAAGCACACGCATGGCGCGTCGCAGCGCCCACTGGCTGAACAGGCGGTTGAACAAGGGCACGCCGGGAATGCGCCGGAACGGCAGCTGCGGAACCGTGCAATGCCAGAAATTGGTGTCCACGCGTTGCGGCGACCGAAAGGCTTCGCGCAGTTTTCGAAATGCCCGGCGCAGGTCGCGTCCGCTGGCCTGCGGCGCGCGCATGCCCGGGGAATCCACGTATAGCACCGGCATGTGCGCGGCCAGACGCGTGGCAACGTGATGGCTGCTGGTACGGTTTTCCGCCCACCAGTCGTTGCCGAAATAGACCACGCCGTAGTGCTCTAGCATGCCAGCTCCCGCGCGAGGGCCGGGCGTACATCCATCATGACCTGTCCCCTGTCCAGGTTGATCACCCCAAGTGAAGAGCGGCGCATCGAAGGTGAACGCCGCCGGGTAGGCACGGACACCTGCTCCGCCCACTGTTCGACACAAGCAGCCTAACCCAATGCCGATGACCCTCCCATCCGTCGAATTGCCAAGGCAACCGGAGCGAAAAGCCTTGTTTCCAGCCATTTCCACGCAATCACGCGTGGTCGAACCGTGGCCTATCGGCCGTTCGCCATAGCCTGTCGGTGGCATGCCCCATTGACTATGTGCCCGATGGATATCAAAGCCCATTGGCGACAAAGTGGAGCCTGGCAGGACGGCGCCCGATGGCAGCCCAGGCCGCTGATCGACGCCCTTGCGGCGCTCGCCCATTCACATCCTTTCCGTGCGAACTGTCGTCATGACGCTCCGACCGAAAAAGATGCAATTGCTGCAATGGATACCGCATGCCGTGGTATTCACGCGCGCGCCTGGCGCCGACAAGGCCCTCTATCTCACCTTTGACGATGGCCCCAATCCCGACCACACGCCGGCCCTGCTGGAACTGCTGCGCAGGCATGGCGTCAAGGCTACGTTCTTCCTGATCGGGCGCGAAGCGGAACGCTATCCGCAACTGGTGGAGCGCATCGTCGAAGAAGGACATGCGCTGGGCAACCACTCCTATAGCCACCCGATGTTCGACGCGCTGACCCACACCGAGCAATGGGTGGAAGTGGAGCGCACGGACCAGGTGCTGTCCCATTTCGACGGGCTCATTCATCACGGCTTTCGTCCACCGCGTGGCGTATTCTCGCTCTTGCTGACGCTGCGCTTTGCCCTCAGCAAGCGCAAGCTCGCCTACTGGTCATACGACACGCTCGACTATCAAGGCCGCGAGCCGGAAGAACTCGCCGCACGCCTGCGTGCACAACCGCCGCGCGCAGGTGACGTCATGTTGATGCATGACGACAGCGACTGCTCGCGCCGCATGCTGGAACAGCTGCTGCCCGAATGGGAGCAACACGGTTTCACCTTTCGCGCGCTGCCTGCATGACGCTGGGCAGCGCACCATGCGGAACGCGCCTGCCATGGCGCGGCGACCGCTGACAGGGGATGTGAGATGAGCCTAGCACTGGGCCTGGCGTTGCTGATCTTGGCGGTGCTCGCCGCCGTCTTCTGCATCGTGGCGTGGATGGCCATACGTTCGCGCAACATGCAGGTGTGGCTGGGCAGCTATCTGCGCCGCCGGCCGCGACCCGCCGTGACTGGGCCAACCCACGTCATGTTCTGCTTCGTGGATCACTACGAACCGGCCTGGGGTCGTGTGGATCTGGACACCCAGCGCGCCCGCGTCGACCGCTGGCACAGCGGCTATCCGGCCATGGCGTCGCGCCATCGCGACGCCGATGGACGCCCGCCCCAGCACACTTTCTTCTATCCCGAAGAAGAGTACCTGCCCGAACACCTGGACAAGATCGCCGAACTCTGCGCCAACGGCTATGGCGAGATCGAAATTCACCTGCACCATGACAACGACACGCCGGAAAACTTCTGCGCCACCATCTCGCGCTTCAACGAGCTGCTGCATGCGAGGCACGGGGCGCTGTCGCGTGATCCACACACGGGCCAGCTGCGCTTTGGTTTTATCCATGGCAACTGGTCGCTGGACAACTCACGCGCGGACGGTCGCTGGTGCGGTCTCAACAATGAGCTGATCCTGTTGCGCGAACTGGGCTGCTACGCCGATTTCACCCTGCCCTCCGCGCCCAGCGAAACCCAGACGCGCGCCATCAATTCGATCTACTACGCCACCGATGATCCCTGCCGACCGAAATCCCACAACACCGGGATGCCGGTGCGTGTCGACGGCACGCCCACGGGCGACCTGATGATCGTGCAAGGCCCGCTGGGGCTGGACTGGAAGCGCCGCCGCAAGCTGATCATGCCGCGCATCGAGAACGCCGATGTGCGCCACAGCTGCCCGCCGACGCCCGAACGTGTCGATGCCTGGGTGCGCACGGGCATTCACGTGGAGGGACGCCCGGAATGGATCTTCATCAAGATCCACACGCATGGCACCCAGGAACGTGACATGGAGACGCTGCTCGGCGCCCCCATGCACGCCATGCACGAGCATCTGGAGTCGGCGTACAACGATGGGCAGCGCTACGTGCTGCACTACGTCACCTCGCGCGAGATGTACAACATCATCAAGGCCGCCGAGGCAGGCATGCAAGGCAACCCGGCGCGCTACCGCGATTTTGAACTACCCCCGCCACCGGGCGTCACCCGGTGGACATCCCCGGCGTCATCGCCCGATCAGCGCGCCACCGCAGCGATGGTCGACGTTCCCGGCATGGAGTAACCACGATGCATTGGCGAGCCAAAGGCGTGCTGCAGAAAGTGCTGGGACATGTGCCTGGCGGCGAGCGCGCGCATTACGAGCTGCAGCGCCGGTTCGGCGGCCTGCGCGGCTTCACCCGCGAATTCGACATCAAGATGGATGATTGGCGCCTGATGGCCGGCCACCTGCGCGAAGCCGGTGTTCCCATTGCCGGCGCGCGGCTGTTCGAAATCGGCAGCGGCTGGTATCCCACCTTCCCGTTTGCCTGCTATCTCGGCGGGGCAAGACAAGTGATCACGGTCGACCTGAACCGGCATATCAAGCTGGATCTGGTCAGGGAATGCGCCAGCCATCTGGCCCGCCACACCGCCTTGATCGCCGAAGCCTGCGATGTGCCCGAGCACGTTGTTCAACAGCGTCAGCAGATTCTGGTGGCGCGCCTGGAGCTGAGCGATGACGTGACTGCAGCCACCAACGGCGTAGTGGTCTACGAGGCGCCGGCGGATGCCTCGCGTACGAGCCTCGGCTCACAGCAGCTCGACTGCGTCTTCTCCAACAGCGTGCTGGAGCACGTCGCTCCCGAGGCAGTGGATGGCATCTTCCGCGAAGCCCTGCGCATCCTGGCGCCCGGCGGCATCATGTTCCATTCGGTGAACTGCGGCGATCACTATGCTTATGTCGACCGCAAGATCAACCAGCTCAACTATCTGAAGTATTCCGATAGCCAATGGCGCCGCTGGGACAACGCCTTCCTCTACCAGAACCGCATGCGCGCGCACGAGTTCGTCGACCGGGCCAAGGCGGTGGGTTTCGACATCGTGCTCAACACCGAGTGCGCGCGTGAAACGCGCCTCGCCCAGTTGGCGGCCATGCAGGTCCACGCCCAGTTCGCGCACATTCCACCGGAGCGTCTTTGCGTGACCTCGATTGACTTCATTGGCCGCAAGCACGCGGCAGAAGCACGTCCATGAGCAGCACCCTGGTCAGCGTGGTGATGCCCGCTTACAACGCGCAGAACTATATACGCGGCGCGGTTGCCTCGGTGCTGTCGCAGACCTATGCCTCATGGGAGCTGGTCGTCGTGGACGACTGCTCCACCGACGAGACGCCCGCGCTGCTCGACTCGCTCGCCGAAGTAGACGATCGCGTTCGCGTGATCCACGCCAGGGAAAACGCAGGCGTGGCAGCGGCACGCAACGTCGCCATTGCAGCGGCGCGCGGCAGCCATATCGCATTTCTTGACAGCGACGACGGCTGGCATCCGCGCAAGCTGGAGTGGCAGATGGAGCATATGGAGGAGACGCGTGCACGCGTGTCATTCACGGCTTATGACCGCGTCACCGAACAAGGCCACCTGCTCTCCTGCGTCAGGCCACCCGCCACCGTCAGCTACGAGCAGATGCTGCGCAGCAACCATATCGGCAACCTTACCGGCCTCTACGACCGCAGCCTGGGCGACGCGGCATTTCGCAAGGTAGGTCACGAGGACTACGTGTTCTGGCTGGAGATGGTGCGCCGCGCCGGCTCCGCTTCATGCGTCCCCGGCGACCAGCCCCTCGCCTATTACTGCGTGCGCGACGGCTCCGTCTCCGCCGACAAATGGCGCGCCGCCTGCTGGCAGTGGCGCATCTACCGTGACATCGCCCACCTCAGCTGGCTCTCCTCATCCCAATATATGTGCCACTACGCGTGGCAGGCGATGAGGAAAAGGATGGCGTGACGGCCGCCGATGCACGACATCGGAAACGCCGCCGCGCCCTCACCCCATGGCCAAAATCCCCTTGTAGGAGCGCACTCGTGCGCGACCACCTGACGGAGCGGTACACCCCAGCGCCGCGGTCGCGCACAAGTGCGCTCCTACAATGGGGACGCAGGTCTGTGGATGGCGGATCAATCGTGCCGGTCGGCTTTTTGTGGGAGCGCACCCTGTGCGCGACCATCCTACGGAGCGGCACACCCCTGCGCCACGGTCGCGCACAAGTGCGCTCCTACAAGGGAGGACGCAGGTCTGTGGATGGCGGATCAATCTTGCCGGTCGGCTTTTTGTGGGAGCGCACCCTGTGCGCGACAAACCTACGGAGCGGTACACCCCAGCGCCGCGGTCGCGCACAAGTGCGCTCCTACAAGGGAGGACGCAGGTCTGTGGATGGCGGATCAATCTTGCCGGTCGGCTCTTCTGTGGGAGCGCACCCTGTGCGCGACAATCCTACGGAGCGGTACACCCCAGCGTGGCTGTCGCCCACAGGGTGCGCTCCCACAGACAAGCGCCAGGCGCGGCACCAACTGCCATGCGCGGCTAAGGCCGAAGCGCAGCGAGGCCCGGCTTTAAGTCCTCAGCGATTCGGGCGCGTTGCGCAGCGCTTGGAAGTATCCCTGTGTACCCTCGGAGGTTGTCCCACAACAGCGCACCTCAAGCGTTCGGGCTTATCCCAACACGATGCTGCGGGCGTTATCAGGCCATTCTCTTTGGGTTACTTTCGACGCGAAGCTAGTCCCGTGGGATCTTTTGGGCCAGCAAGAGAAAAGTGACTCGAGCGGCGGCAGCCGTTCGAAACGCCCGCCGCGCAGGCGGCACGCTGGCGATATCGCCACAATCGAGTGAAAAGTCACCGGATCTCCGTCTTCACAGGAATGACGAACTGAAAATCGGCCGCACAGCGATGACGAGCTAAAACTCTACGGCGCCCTAGGCACCGGCCCCTGCAACATCCCCAACACCCTCTTCGCCACCCGCCCCACCGGCCCCAACTTATCCGTAATCATCCCCATCAACCGGAAATCCTCTTCACTCCAGTAACGCACCAGGAAACTGGAAGGCAAGAACACCGCGACAAACGTCACCGCCCCCGTGATGAAGGCAAAGTGCCCCGGCGTCACCGCCGCCACCAACCATCCCGCTCCCGTGGCCACCAACCCCACGACAAACAGCTTCAGCATCGGTGCGATCGGCAACCCGGCACTGGCCACACGCCGGATATAAAACGTGCAGATCGCCAGCTCAGCCAGACGCGTGCCGGCATAGCAAAGCACCGCGCCCAGCAGACCAAAGTGCGGAATCAGGCTGAACCCAAGGATCACGTTGATGATCAACGCCGACCCGGAGATGCGCAGACGGTCCCCCTGCCGATCCGTCACCACCTGGAAGGCGGCGATGCTGTTGGTGATCAGCAACAGCCCCGCCAATACCAGGGTGACCTCGATCGCAGGAATCGCATCGATGTACTTGTTGCCGTACATCAGCGTCACCAACCCCGGCGTGGTGACAAAACCCAGCCCCGCAATCATCAGACCGGTGGCCCAATAGAATCGCGTCGCCTCCGACAGCACGCGGGTTGCGTGCGATTGCCCACTCTGGCCAAAGGCGCGCGCCATGTAGGGCAGCAGTGTCGAGGTAAGTCCCACTGAGAACAGCTCCACCGCGCCGCGCGTCAAGGTGCCCGCAATGGCGAAGAAGCCCACCGCCGTGGAATTGGCATAGGTGTTGAGCAGAAAGACTTCGATCGTGTTGGTCTTCAGCGCAATCAACAGGATCAGCACCGCGGTAAGCCGCAAGTGGCGCGTCAGGCGCTTGGACATTTCATCGGGCACGTCGCCCGGGCCAAACGGCAGGCAGTAATGGCGATACGCCATGCGGTTGATCAGGTTCAGCGTCAGGCAGGAGACCGCAAAGATCCCGACGAAGGCGAGCAGGCCTGCGTGGAACCAGGTGGCAAGCCCCACCAGGGCCAGCATGATGACGCCCGAGATCACCGTGGCGATGGACACCGGCTCGAAATGCTCCTGCCCTTTCGATATGGCCACCAGCAGGCTGTAATTGGCCTTGGCCACCACGCCGATAGCCACGAGTACCGTGATCGGCAAGATGAAGTCCGCCCATTCCTGCGGGCGGATGATCGCGACACCGGCGAAAAACAGCGCAATCACAACCGCGCAACTCCACATCTGATTGCGCATCAGGCGATAGGAGATATGCGAGGCGACCTCGGGCAGCTCCGCACCGTAGGCCTCGGCGATGAATTTGGTCGAAGAAGTCGTCAATGCGTGATTGCTGCAAGTCATCAACCAGCCGCACAGCCACACCGTGAACGCATAGCGGCCAAAGTCCGCCGGCCCCAGCGCGCGCGCAATCCACACGCTGATGAACAGGCCCAGCGCGTATTCCACATAGGTGGAAGCCGACACCAGCGCCATGCTGCGAAGTGCTGCCATACGACGATTCATCTAAACCTGCCCCTGCTGATACCTTGCCATTCGTCCCATCCAAGCCCTAGGGCGTTGTGTGCGCCGCCAGCGGCGAGTTCGATCCGCTGCCCGGCGGCTGCTGCAGCAACCACATCGCCACGCCACTGCCGCGGTTGTTCCAGTTGAAGCGACGCACCGTCTCGCCAATCTGCGCGCACTCGGTGTTGTAGGAGGAGGCCAGTGCGTCGAGACGACGCTTCAGCGCATCGCTTTGCGCCGGATCGCGCTCGAAGTAATAGGCTGCCGCCACCGGCATCACCAGCTCGACGTTGTGCGAGTCGCTGTACCAGCCGTCGGAATCCTCGATCTCGGCCAGCTTGCTGCGACTGGCGCCCGAGGATGCCCAGTACCAGGCGATCTGCCCTTTCTCACCGGAGCACGGATTGCGCCACTCGTGACCCTGCACGATGGTGTTCACGTCGATCCAGCCGTAGCGCTCCAGGTAACGCCCAAAGGCCGTGATCATGTCCGGGATGCGGTGGTCGCCCGTGACCAGCCAGGTGTGCCAGAGGCCGTCGATGATGTTCTCGCTCATCCACGGCGAGGACCCGCGCACATCGTGTTGCGGGTTCCAGGAATCGTCTTCGTGCAGGTTCCAGCTGTTGCGCCACGAGCCGTCGACGCCGAGTTTGTCCGGGTTGCTGCGCTGATGGTCATAGAGCCAGCTCACGCGTTCGCGCGCATGGGCGAGATAGCGCGTCTCGCCAGTCAGTTCATAGGCGTTGATGGTGGCCAGCAGGCCCAGCCCCGCCAGGCGCTCGGTGAAGCGCTCGCCCGGATTCGTATACGGTCCCGGCGTGCCGCTCCAGCCGCCGTGTTGCCACAGGATGACCATCTTGTCGACGGTCTCCCTATCGTGTTCGCTATCGTCGCCGGTGAGCGCCAGAGCCAGCAGGATGGGCTCGACGTAGACGTATTTCACGTCGCACGGCTCCTTACCCATGGTCCAGCCGCCCGCGCAGAACGGACTGAACGGCATGCCATCCCGCTTGATGTACTTCATGTAGAAGTGATAGCTCTGATCGGCGGCTTGCAGGTAATCAAAGCGGCCCGTTCGCACATAGGCCTTGAACAACGTGCTGGGGCGATCGAACAGCCACGCGGTGTGATCGTCGGCCGGCAGCTTCTTCGCCCAATCGAATTGGGTGGACACGTAGTTGGCGTAGGCCTCGCCCTTGGTGGCAGGCGTCTGCGGGCCGGCAATCAGCGACGCACAAAGCCACGCCGGTTCCAGTGTTGCGAGAGCGGCAGCCACACGCACGCCTTGCCCATCCGTCACCAGTTCCTGCGCATACGGCCAGCCGGGCGCGTCGCGGGTACGCGGCTTGCCGATCGAGAAATAATAGGTGCCCTCACCCTTGGTTAGTTGGGCATGAAACTGGGCGCGTACCGCCCGAATGCTGCGATCGCGCGCATACCAGAGCAGGGTCGCGTCCACGTGCGATGGCACTTCGTTGCCCGCCGCATCGAGTATGCGCAGCTGCTGCACATCGCGTAGCGTCGATGGCGGAAAAGGAATGCCTACGGAGACTCGAACCTCTGGCCCTTCGCCCACGTTCTGATGCACCACGATGCGTTGCACAGCTGCACTATCGGCAGGTGCTGCAACAGCGGGCGCTTCAGTAGTCTTGGTGGGCGCGCCATGCGACTTGTGCGTATGCCCCGCCGACCAGCATGTCATCGGCAGCAGCAGGGCGAGCCACACTAATGAAGTTGCACCGCGCCTACGTCCCCCTATCGGGCGGGAAACCAACGCGGGCGCGCTTCCCGTCATCACGCCACCGACGACAATGGCGCAGGCTTGCTTACCAGCTTGCGTTCCCACAACAGGGCTGTGCGCACGATGAAATCGAGATCGTCGTATTGCGGCTGCCAGTCGAGCACTTGCTTGAGCCGGTCGCTGCACGCGATGAGCATGCCAAGGTCGCCGGCGCGTCGCGGCAGCTCGACGATATTGAGCGGGTGCCCGTCGACCCGCGCCACGGAATCGAGCACTTCGCGCACGCTGTATCCATGGCCATAACCGCAGTTGAGCTTGAGCGAATCACCACCTTCGCGAAGATAGTCCAGCGCACGCAGATGAGCCGTGGCTAGGTCTTCCACATGGATGTAGTCGCGAATGCCGGTGCCGTCGGGCGTGTCGTAGTCCGTGCCGTAGATGGCGAGCGATGCACGCTTGCCCACCGCATGCTCGCACGCCGCCTTGATCAGCAAGGTCGCCGATGGCGCCGAATGACCGATGCGCCCCTTGGGATCGCAACCGGCCACATTGAAGTAACGCAGGATCACATGACGCATCTGCCCAGTCGCGCAGTGGTCGCAGAGCATCATCTCCGACATCAGCTTGGAGCGACCATACGGATTGGCGGGCTGGGTCGGCGTGTCTTCATCGGCGACGCCATGCTCGGTCAGGCCGTACACGGCTGCCGTGGACGAGAAAATGAACTTGTCGACACCCGAATCCGCACAGGCCGCCAGCAGGTTGCGCGTATTGCAGGTGTTGTTGCCGTAGTACTTGAGCGGATCGCTCACCGATTCGGGCACAACGGTGTGAGCCGCAAAGTGCAGCACGGCATCGATGCCGTGATGCTGCAGCACCGAGGCCACCAGCGCGGTATCGCCCACATTGCCCACCACCAGCTCGGCACCCTGCACGGCCTCGCGATAACCCGAGCTCAGGTTGTCGATCACCACCACATGCTCGCCACGTGACGTCAGCTGCTGGACGACATGACTCCCGATATAGCCGGCGCCGCCGGTGACGAGTACTTTGTGCATGATCACGTGCCTGGTCGTGTGACGGGGAAATGGCGACCCATCCACTGCGCGACGTGCTCGAGCAGCTGCTGGCGGTCACCGCTGAGTACGTAGGTGTGGTCCGCTTGCTTGAAATAATTGACGCTCACGCCCGGGTGATCGGCCAGCCGGCCAAAACACTCGCGGAACTGGCGGACGTGGTTGAAGTAACGCGCCACGCCGCCGCTGTAGATGAAATCGAGCTTGATTCCACGCTGGAGCATGTCGGCGAGCTGCGCGCGCACGACCCTCGGCGGCAACGGCTCGACCACGAAGGCCGGCTCGGCGGGACGCTGCGCCACTGCCACGCCACGACGCGCCAATCGCTGGCGCCACACCGACAGGCTCAACAGGCGCGGCAGGTAATGACGCACGCGCTGCCCCAGCGTGCGATGTCCATAGCCATCGAGGAAAAACGCACCTGCCACGCGTTCGTCGGCAAACGCCGTCGAATGCGCGTTCTGCGCGCCGGAACAAAGTCCGAACAATACAAAGCGCGTGCACCCCGACTGCTGCTTCAGCAGTTCCATCGCGTCGCGTACATCGGCAACCACCTGTTCGGGACGCGACAGGCGCTGCCCGCTGGCGCCGCTGTCACCGATGGTGGACAGATCAAAACGCAGCGTGGGGTAACCCAAGGCATTGAGTCGCCGCGCCAGCTCCACATGGAGGCGGAACGGCCCCACGCGATGCACCATGCCGGCATTGAGAAAAATCACGCCAACGCCCTGGTCGATCAGCGCGGGCAAACCGACCACGCCAACCAGATGCCTGGCGCCACCAAAGCGGAAGGCCTGCTCGTGCATCAGGCCATCTCCTTCAGGTGGCGCTTGGCCGCCTCCAGCAAAGGATGTGAAAGTATCGCCAGCTCAAGGCTGTCGACATCGTCCCAGCGCGGCGAAACCTCGACCGCGGTGCACTTACCGGCATAACGCTCATCCAGTTGCGACGCGTCATCGGATACGGATGAGGCAAGCCAGGCCGAGGCAATGCCCGGGTCCAGCAAGCGCAGATCCATCAGTTGCCCGCGCAGGCGATCGCTGGTCTCAAAGCCCGGCCATTGCGTACTGACGTCGAGCTCCGGTCGCGCATATTCGAATCGGTTCAGATCGACCTTCAGGGATTCCTGCATGTGGTCGTACTGACGTACCAGGGCTGCGCCATCGGTAATCACGTCCCACGCAACGACGCCGTCCAGTCGCGCCGCCTGCGCCGCCGCGAGCGCCGCATTGGCGCCAAGACGCGCGCCAAACGCCAGCACACGCCCGCCGCCGTGGCGCATGCGCAGCTCTGTGGCGGCTGTCACCACGTCAGCGAGGCAACGCGTCCATTCAAAGGCGCGGCTCTCACCCGCCGAATCGCCGGTCCCGAAGTAATCGAAGCGCAATACCGGAAATCCTGCCTCGGCCAAGCCATGGGCCAACTGGCGGTACAGCCGGTGGCAGCGGATCTGCTCCACGCCAAACGGCGGACATAGCAACACCGCCGCGCGCATGCCTGCGGCGGGATGATAGAAGCCGAACAGCTCCCTTCCGGGGCCGAAGTAAAACGGCAGTTCGGCTTCGATGCGCGCTTTCATCGGTGATAAACCAGCGACACGAGAAATTCGTTCTCGTGGTAGCTCTGCTGGACGGCCGTGCTGTTGCGCAACTGGCGGGTATAGGCAGCGCGCCAGCTCCAGCGCTGAGTGAACTGGTGGCTCAGCGCAAGACCGAAACGCGTGCTCTTGTCGGTACGGATGATGTTGGTGTAATCGAGATGCTGGTAGTTGCCGAACGCCGACAGAAACAACGTGGGCCGCAGTTTGTACTCCACGCTGATGGCTCCGCTCTTCTCTTTCTGATTGAACTCGGTGTCATTCAAATAGGTCAGTTTTCGATAGAGAGGCTGCACGGTGATGGACAAGCGATCGCCGCGATAGCTGTAGGTGCCCTCGATGCTTTGGTCCAGGTACACCTCCGAGTCCACCACCATCGTGCCGGTGTTGATGCCGCCGCGGGTCGGGTCGTTGATCAGATCCAGCGGGTTGGTCGGCACATTGGTCATGCTGTCGACGATGGTCTGGCCCGGCTGCAACAGCATGTCCTGGGCCGCATCGGAGTACTCGTAGCGGCCAGTAAGGCTGAAGCTGTTGTCCACGCTCGGCCGCCAGCCCACGGTGACGTTGGCCAAGGGCTTGGACGCGCTGGGAGCATGGGTGAAGTCGATGTATGCCCACCCCAGCGACGCATCCACGTCAAAATCGCGCAGCGTGTGCACGTAGTGCGCATAGAACTCGTTGCGGGTGTAGTCGGGGCCGGCGTCGTTGTTCTTCAGATCGACGCGCTGTGACTCCACGTTCAACGACACCTGGGTCGTGGGATTCACGTCGCGAATCACGCGGAACGCGCCCAGCCCGCGCGACGAATCGAAATCGTCCACCTTCGAGGCATAGCTGTTGAGATACTTCAGCTCAGCCTGGCCGCGAGTGGACCCGTTGAACTGGAAATGCAGGATCGGGCCCAACGACAGCACGTTGGTCTGCTGTTCGTTATTGGGCGAATTGCTGGCCAGCGTGTCGACCGGCTGGACGCCCGCATCGTCCTCGATGGAAAAATCCAGTCGCTGCGGTATCACCGACCAGTTGGCCTGCGCGCCCAACGTGCCCAGCACCTGGCTGTCGAAATTCTTGTTGCTGTAATCGAGGTATTCCACCGTACCGACTACGTTCGCCTGGAGCGTGGAACCCACCTGCCGATAGGCAAAGTTGACGCCGGGAACGAACACATTGGTGCTTTGGGGGTTCTCCGTGGACAGGGCGATGTTGTCGCTGTGTTCCACGCTGCCGAACACCGAATACGCGAAGTCGCCTGCCCATGAGGTGCCAGGCACAACGACGAGCGCGATCATGGTGGCGCGGGCGAGCCTGTTGTAAGCCGGCATATCCATTCCTCTGACCGTTACCCCTTGAGGCGTCGTCCCACCCTGTGGCGGCGCCTTCTTCCCTATCCTTCATTCCTGTTGGTCTAGGGCGCTTGGTTGAACACCACTCCTGCGAGCTTGCTCGGCTCAAAATGACTGAGCGCCTGGCTGATCGCCCCAGGCGTGTCCTTCCCGTAGCCAGCCACCACCACCACGAAGTCGGCCAGGTCGGCGAGGATTCGCGCGTCCGGCGCGCCCTTGATGGAGGGACCGTCAAGGAAGATGTAGCGGTCGGCATAGCGCGAGCGCAGCGAATCGATCACCGCACGCATGCGATGGGAGGTGAAGTATTCGCTGCTGCTTTCACGCGACTTGCCCGCCGGTATGAGGCGCAGGTGCGGTACGCCGGTGTGATAGATGATCGACTCGATGCCGATCGCCGGATGATCCATCAGGTCGATCAGTCCACCGCGCGCAGGCTCGATGCCCATGACCTTGTGCTGGTTCGGATAACGCACGTTGCAGTCGATCAGCAAACTGGTCTTGGCTTCATCGAACGCAAAGGCGGCGGCGAGATTGCGCGCCACGAAGCTGCTTCCCGAACGCGGGCTCACCGCCACCACCAGGGTTGTGAAGTTGTGGTGTCCGCCCATCGCGAGCAGGCGCGTACGGATCTCGCGGAAGGCATCGGACTGCTGGCGCACCGATTCTTCGCGATGAATCATCCGCCGCTGCTCGAGCTGGATCGGCGCCAGCGCGCCGCCCTCCTCGTGCATGCGTGCAATGGACTGGCTTGAGGTCTTGCGCAACTCGAGGTTGTGCGCCGCCGCTTCCAACACTTCGCTGATACGTTCGGACATGTTGTCGTCTTCGATATTCTTCATGGTCATCCCTTCAGCCGTATCCAGACGGCAATGAGATAGACAGCGCCCACCCCGATCACGATCAGGCCGAGGATCATGTTGCGCATGCGATCGCGACGGCGATCACCCGGCGTGGGATAGAACGGAATCGTCGCGAGCACCGGCGCACCGATAGCCTGCTCCAGCTGCCACACCGAGCGCACGCGCGGGTCGAACCACACCAGAGCCACCAGCAGGCCAAGCGGCAAGACCAGCGACAAACCCATGCCCGCCAATCCGAAATGCATGAAGCGCAGGCCCGATGGCGACAGCGGCATCACGGCGGGGTTCTGCACCAGGAAGGTCAGGCCACGCTGTTCGGCATCCAGATTCATCGACACGCGGGCGTTCTCGCGGCGCTTGAGCAAGTCCTGGTAGACGTCGCGGTTGACGTTGTAGTCGCGGGTCAATTCGGCCGTGACGTTCTCGGAGTTGGCGATACGCGCGCTGCGTTGCAACTCGGTTTGCAGCATCGCCTCGCTCGCTCCCATGCGTGCGGCAGCTGCCGCACTTGCTGCGCGAGCCGAAGACAGCTGCGTTTTGATCTGCTGATAAGCCGGGTTGAACGAGACGTTGCTGTCCAAGGCAGTGGGCGTACCCGCCAACTGGGCTGCGTGCTGGCGCTGGTCGGAAGCGGCCAGCTGCCGCTTCAGGTCTTCCATCTGATGACGGATGCGCACGACATCGGGATAGGAATCGGTATACGTCAACAGCAGCTTGTTGAGCTGCGCCTGCAGCTCGCCCAGCTGCGCCTGCAGCAGGCCATCCGCCGTCTGCACCGTATTCACCTCGGATTCGCCGTTGAGCTGCGACGCCAACGAGCCTTCCTGCGAGCGACGCTCCATCATGTCCATGCGCGCGGATTCGATCTGCGTACGCAACTGGCTGATGCGTGCCGCGGTATCCGCTTCGCTACCCGGCCGTGCGTCGGCGTTGGCATCGCGGTACGCCTTCAGCTTGTCCTCCGCGTCGGTCAGCTTGGCGCGATAGGCCTCGACCTGGCTGTTGATGAACTCGTAGGCCTCGCGGCTCTCGCGCTGCTTCGATGCCAGGCTTTCGCTGATGAACAGCTGTGCGAAGGCATGCGCCACGTCGAAGGTGCGCTTGGCGTTGCTGTCGCTATAGGCAATGGTGATCAGGTTGTCGTGCGAAATCTGCACCTGGGTGCGCGACTTGATGCCTTCGGCGATGCGGTCCTGTTCCACCGGCGACGGATGGGTGGCCATCCAGCCACCAGCTTCGAGGATCTTGGCCATCACCTTGCGGCTGAAGATCACGTCGCGCGCCATGCTGGCGCGATTCTGGTTAGCCGTCGGTGCAGCAGCACCCGCCATCAAGGGCGTGATGATGCTGCTCTCCTGCGCAAGAATCGTCGTCGAAGCGACGTACTTGCGCGGCCACAACATGCCGGCAGTCAATGCAGCCAGCGCAATCAAGGCAAACGCGATGCCCAACATGAGACGGCGGCGACGTGCCTCATTGATCAATGCCGGCACAAGGCTTGCCATCGGCCTGAGTTCTCCACTCATGGCGACGTCCTCCCTTTCCCCTGCGTGCGGCGTTTAGAACGCGCGCATCGGTACGGTGACAACATCCCCGGGTTGCACCGGGTAATTGGTGGCGAGATCGCCCTTCTGCAGTACGTTGTCCAACCGCACGGCATAAGGCGTGGTCACGCCGTTCTTGTCTTCGCGATACAGTTCGGTGCGATCAGGCGCCGCGAACTCGGTCGTGCCTCCGGCAGCCAGCACCGCGTCCAGCACGGTCATGCCCTGGCGATACGGAATCGATACCGGCGTGCGCACGGCACCGGTCACGCGTACGCGCGACAAGTACTCGTGACTGCGCAAGGCAGTGAGGATCACGGCGACCTGCGGATCGCGTACATAGGACTGCAGCTTGTCCTTGATCTCCGCCGCGACCTCTTCGGGCGTCTTGCCGCCGGCCATCACATCGCCAATCAACGGCACGGTGATCTTGCCGTCCGGCCTCACCGGCACGCTGACGCTGAGGTCGGGGTTCTGCCAGACGGTGACCTGAAGCTGATCGTCCACGCCAATCTTGTACGTGGACACCGCCTGCGCGGCAGGATCGATCTTCGGCGCCTCGGTCGAGCCACGTCCGGTGGCACAACCGGTCAGCACCGCGGCTACGCAAACAGCAAACAACAGAGTGAGAACTTTCATGGCGGGGCCCCCTGCGCATAAAGTGTGAACTGCGTCACTTGCGAGTATATCCACGGCCCACGAGAACTTGACAAAACCATTCGTTCTATGTCTTGACGCACATGGAATCTGGAAAAAGGCGTTTGCGCAGCGCGCCTGTACCAGCGCCGCGGCGATGGCAACACCAGTCTGGTCAAAGGGGATGGGGATCCTTGCGGTGTCGACCCTCCATGACGCCAGCCGGATTTAGGCCGTTTGGCCGATAGCTCGGAAATTCACGCTTCTGCAGACCCGCCCTGTCGCAGGCGCGAAACACTGTCGACCCGGCCTATGCATGCGCTTCGCCAAGCTGCTGCCGACACCCGCAAGGACACCGCCGTGACGCAAACGCCCGCCATCACGCCTTTCGAGGCCCAGCCGCTGAAAGGAACGACCATCCTGGTGACCGGAGGTGCGCAAGGTATCGGCCGCGGCATCGCCCAAGCCGTGCTCGGCGCCGGCGGCAATGTGTTGATCGGCGACTTGAATAGCGAAGCCGGCAAGGCCTGCCTCGACGAATGGAACGTGGGCGAACGCGCCCGCTCCGCGGTGCTTGATGTATCGCGCGAAGCCAGCGTCAAACGATGGATCACCAGTGCGCTCAGACACTACGGCCGCATCGACGGACTGGTGAACAACGCCGGCATCGCCGATCCGCACAGCGGCCCACTCAGTGACCTGTCGCTGGAACAATGGAACCGCTACCTGGCACCAACCTCACAGGCACTTTCCTCTGCAGCAAACACGCACTGCCATCACTGCAGCATCAACACGGCAGCATCGTAAACATCGCCTCCACCCGCGCACTGCAATCGGAACCCGATTCCGAAGCCTACGCCGCCACCAAGGGCGGCATGCTCGCCTTCACCCACGCACTGGCCGTGAGCGCCGGCCCCAAGGTGCGAGTCAACGCCATTCTTCCTGGCTGGATAGCCACCGACGCATGGCGCGAGCCTGCTGAACGCAGCGCTCCCAGACTCAGCCGCCGCGATCACACCCAACATCCCGCGGGCCGCGTAGGCACTCCTGAGGACATCGGCGCTTTGGCCGTCTATCTACTTTCGACGCAATCATCCTTCGTCACCGGACAGCATTTTGTGGTCGACGGTGGGATGACGGTGAAGATGCAGTACGTTTGATGGCAGGGGATCGCGTCACGAAACTCGCTCACCCTTAGGCCTTGCAGCTCTCTAGCGAATTGGCAAGGCCCCACTGGGGGCCTTGCGTAGATAGCTAAGGAGACTCCCATCAATGAGAGCGACCGGTGTGCCCCTCACTTTTCGTTGAACTCAATGGCGTACAGCGGCTTATAGTCATCACCCGTGCCTTCGAGCATGAGATTGACCGAATTTCGCGTCAAAAATGCCATCTGCGCCAGATTGAGCATATTCACACCATAAGCCGAATTGCAGGTCCAACTCGCGCCTGCCGTAACCGAACCGGGGCCGTAGCGATACCGAAGAAAACAACTTCCATACTGGTTGGATTTCACGGATATCACCGTAACTCCTGGTTCCGTGTAAACCCCTGCTCCCTGCGCCGTAAGCACGACGCCCAGAACACACATCGCGACCAGGCCCTGAACAAGCTGACGTTTCATAGGTTGCTCCTTGTGAGGTAACAGCTAGACGCTGTGCTTAGAGATCCGATCGCCCTGCGGCGCTCGCTTGCCAACTCAGCCCAACTATCAACGCATCGAGGTCGGCAACACGCTCGGGACCGGAACGGCAGGTCTGAGTTGGGCTGGCTGCCACCTGCGATAGACGCTTTGCCGAGCTGCCTGAGCAGCTCGCAAAGCAGGCGGACATGAAGGCCAGCCTGCCGCCGGGCGAGGAAAGCAAAAGACCGTAATGCTGCAAGGTGTCTGCGGCATTGGCTGTGTAAGGATTCGCGTTCCCTTGAGTGTTTACGTTGAAATATCGCGTGTTCGGAATCGAACGCGACCCGGTTGCGGTGACCTCCTGGGTCTCCACGATATTCTGAGCCGGGATGCCGTCCACGGCGTCCCATTCGTCCGCCCGACGAGCCATTTCGAGTGACAACACCGAAAGAGGGCTGACCGACCCGGAGCGTTGCTGCAGCCAGTCCATCGACGCCGGGCCGCTGTAGAACGTCTGGTCGGCCCGAATGCGATAAATGTAGGTGACGCTGCGTTGCAGAAGATGCTTATTGGCAATGTCCCGTGCGGCGTTGAAGTTCGCGGCCGTCGAAACAAACGCGCTCGTCGAGCCGTCGCTGCTACATGTCGCACCGTTAATGTGCGCCACAATGTTGTGGTTAGTGCCCCATGCACGGAAACCTTCCGCAAAGATCACGCTCGGCGGCCTTGTATCGACGCGATACACAAATTTCGGCGGCGCGGCGAAGGCCAAGCCCGCGACCCCGATCTGACAGACAAGCAAGAACGCTACGAGGCGCTTTTTCATAGTTGCTACCTCCCCTTGAAGGGCCAACAAGCCGGATGGCGGCACGGAACAGCGAGCCAGATGCGCGAACTTTCACAGTGATCGGCCGCTGGACTGCGACCACGCTAGTGTCGGAAAGCATCTGCCATGTGGTCGCGAGTCCGGCCAAGTCGACACGCGATACCGGCAACCCAACCTTCCGCCCCAGCATGCGACGCGCCGGGTCTGCAAAACAAAGCAGTAGGCATGGCACCCAAGGGATGTCGAAAGCTGCCTAGGTCTGTGCGCAAGGCCAATCAGCTCTCGGCTACGCACAAAGAAAGAATCGATCTTTGATGGATGAATTCCGCTTGCAGACGTCCTTGGCTGCGGAAGTTCTGTCCTTGAACGCTGCCATCGTGCGCATTTCCCATGAGGCATCGCAATGGCGCACAGCCTTTTCATCTGTCGGCTTTTCCTGCAACACACGTACCGAATGTCAATGCAGCTCACTGCAATCGCATTAGCCAACGTCGAGATGCCCGTCAGGACGCAGGGGCTGTGACGGCGACCGCGGCATCGGGCGTGCCAAGTCAGCAGCACTTTGCAGCGCGCCGTCACCGTCGCCGATGACGACAGAGCCGAGCGCAGGAGATCAAGCCGTCATAGGACGAATGCGATGGCGCATCACGATGACCACGGTGCTCAGATCGGACTGCCCGCATCGCGACGCCTGAAGAGAGCCGATCCGTTGCGCGAAGAATGCGTCG
Source organism: Dyella sp. 01N448 (assembly GCF_056399225.1). Taxonomy (NCBI): domain Bacteria; kingdom Pseudomonadati; phylum Pseudomonadota; class Gammaproteobacteria; order Lysobacterales; family Rhodanobacteraceae; genus Dyella; species Dyella sp. 01N448. Next base: position 480,048 of record NZ_JBFTQX010000005.1, read on the forward strand.
AGGCTTTACGGGCGCCTTGGGCGTGCCCTGCCAGCGGACTAAGCTTCAGGACAATGGGACACGCAAAACAAAAGGCACCTAGATTTCTCTAGGTGCCTTTCGAATTGGTGGGCCGTGAAAGATTCGAACTTTCGACCAATTGATTAAGAGTCAGACGCACAATGCGATAACAGTGCCGGTCCCGGTGCGTTTATTTTTCCGGGTTGGTGACTTTTAAGTGCATGTTGCGCTTAGGTCGGTCGCCTTATTTTTCCGGGTCTACTTGGCCGCTTTTGACACTGTGGCAGCGTCTATCGTGAGCGCGCCGATTGTGGTCGCCGGCGCTAGGCCTACGGCCTGAACGCCGATGGCAAATCCCGGAACTGTCTGCTCAGGGGTTGGCCCGAAAGCGCCCGCGCCGAACTGATATTGGACGAGGACATCGTAGTGCCCTTCCTTGATCTTGTAGTGCCGTACGAGTACTTCACCCAACTCCCGGAGGGTCAGGGGCGTCAAGACAGGAGGAGTTGCCTTCGGATTAGTGGACATTGGTGGTCGTCAGGCTCTGCCAAGAGGTTGACACGGGGCTATTGAGTGCGGACACGGAGTGAACAGAGTCGACGCGGATGGTTACGTTGTTGTGCACCTGGCTTTGGCCATTGAGGTAGCAGTCGAGCGCGTGCACCACGACTTCGTTCAGGGAGATGTCGTCCTGCGCGGCGCGAACCACCGCTGCCCGGTGAAGCTCGGAGGGCACCCGAACGTTGAACGCGCCTCGCAACGGCTTGTGCGGGTCTCTCCCGAGTGCGGCGCAAGTTTCGATGTAGTCATCGACTGCGGCCTCGAACTCGGCTTGCAGCGCCTTGGGTGACTCAGCCTCGAAAGTCACTAGATCGGGGATGAAGAGCAGCTTTCCGCGACACACTTGGCGGGTCGTGTCGACCTCGGCAGACCCTTCAAAGCCCTTATAGGTCATTGTCTTCATGGCTTAAATAACTCCGTTCGCCTTGAGATGTTCTACAACGTCGACGATGCAGCCCTTGTCTACGTTTGGATTCGGGTGGGGCTCATGACAAACGATCAGCAAATCCTTTCCCGAGTGGTAGAACTTTCGCCTTGATCCGCCGTTGTTCAATTTCTTGTATCCCAGGTGTGTAAGCACACTGACCAAGTCGTCCCACTTGTAGTCGGACGGCGGCGGGGTCGCGCATAACTTGGCCAAATTCTTGTCGTGCTTTGACATCCTGGTCGGTACCTGGTTCCAGAGTGTAACTAAATTATAGTTACAAATTGTGAAATACGTCGAACTAGGCCGTTCGACCGTCCCCTATTCAGAAATCCTGCCTGTCAGGCTCGGTCCTGGCAACTACGCCTGTCGGCCTACGGTTCGACGTTGCGCCGCACCTGCGGGCTCAAACCTCGTCACCGCGGTAGCGCCAGATCGCCCGCTCCAGTTCAGCCTTGGTTTCGGGAAAGCAGCCGGCCTCATCGCAGAAGATCGAGAACATGACGCTGCAGGCCTCGCAGCCACACTCGCCGGCGCACAGGCGGTGGCAGGTTTCCTTGCAGATACACGCGATCGGGTCGCGCAGCTCCGTCATGTAGCCGGTCGGCGGATAGCGGCGCAGGCCTTCGGCGGTGGGTTCGCTCTGGTCGGTCATAGATCGATCGGTTCCACGAGTTCGGGGCCTTTATTACGAGGCGACCCGACGGCTTTGGGCACCGGATAGTAGATGAGTTCCGCCTCGGGCGCCTTGGCCAGGATATCGGTGGCCACGTCCGGCCCTTCTGTCAGCCAGTCGAGCCACGCATCGGGCGGCAGGATGACCGGCTGTCGGTCGTGGATGTCACCAGAGACCTTGCCCGGCTCGCCGGTGATCAGGGTGAAGGTCTTCACCCATTCGGCGGCCTCGTCGTCCTTCGGCTTCCAGGCTTCCCACAGTCCAGCGAACATGAGCACCTCACCATCGGGCGCATGGATGAAGTACGGCTCCTTGTTCTTCTCGTCGAGCTTCTTCCACTCGAAGTAGCCGCTGGCCGGCACCAGGCACCTGTGCTTCTTGAACGCGGACCGGAACATGGGCTTTTCTGCCACGGTCTCGACGCGAGCATTGATGGCATGGTTACCGATCGCCAGATCTTTGGCCCAGATGGGCACAAGACCCCAGCGCAGGCCTTTGACTTCGAAAGCGTCCGCGCCTTTGGCTAGGACAGGTGCAGTTTGGGTGGGTGCGATATTGAACTGATCGTCACGCTGGTCGAGGCTCGACACAAGGTCGATGCCCATGGAGTCCAGCGCCGCGCGTTGCGCGCGAGATAATTTGGTCGGGCCGAAGCGTGCGTAACGGCCGCACATGCCTATGCCGGAAGAGCACGCGGAGCGAGGCCATAGTGGCGGAGCATGCTGTCGATGCGCTCCCAGATCCACTCGTCGTTCTCTGGGCCGCCAGCACTCCTCACGGCGTCAGCCAGAGGCGCGAAGGCTGGCCAGAAGTCAGCTGGGTCGGGGAACTCGCGCTGAAGCTCGGGGACTTGCTCCTCGAGCTCATGCAGCATTTGCTGGAGGTGTTCACGGATGGCCATGGGGAAAGGTTACCCCTACTTGCCAACCTGGCGCCATGCCGTGCCGAGCGGGTGCGGCTGTGCCTCTGGCACGGACCGCCAATGGCAGGCCGCCCACCGCTCAACGTGCGCCATCGCCTTCTCGCGGGTCAGGTAGGGGTAGCGATAGGTGATGGGTTCGTGCAGGCCCCTGCCCTTAGGGCTGAAGTTCACGCACCAAGTGCCGTCAAGCCTCTGGCTGACTGAGGCGAAGCAGACCGATCCGGGGACGGTCGCCATCCAATGGTTGAGCGGCTGGCCGCTCATCGTCACCTGCTCCCATTCAATGGTTGGTCGTTCTGACATGCCTACAGCGTACGCCGCGGGCGTCTCAGGCCTTCAGACCATCCGGCGCCGAAATGGCCGGCGCATTATCAATGCGACGGCGGAGGGCCAGGAGAGGTTTCTCCAGGAGGTAATACGAGGCAGCAGTTATGGCTAAGGTCAGCGCCGACCCGGCGAGCAGGACTGTCAGGTTGCTGGCTCCAAACCGGGACATGGTGCGGAAGACTGCGTAATGCCACAGGTACAGGCCATAGGACACGGACCCCACCCACATCAGGGCCCTATTGGAAAGGAAGACGTGGAGGACGGTGTCCCGGCTCACCAGAAGGTGGGTGATGATCCAGCCGGCACACAGCGCGCCGACCGTGAACCCGCCCAGGTGCATCCAGCGGGCATCCCAGCGCGACAAAGCGGCCAAAAGGCCGAGGCCGACCAAGGCGCAAGGCGTCAAGAACTTCGTAGCCGCTGAAACGCGTTGCCGCATGGTCCCTTCAACGAACCCAGAAGCGAAGGCGATACCGAGGCAGCAACCGACCATCAGGCCGTCGGCGCGGGTGTCCAGACCGTTGAAAGTTCGCGGGCTCTCGGCGCCATGGGTGACCAACCACAGGCGCCAAGCGCACGACAGCAAAGCCAAGCCGGCTGCAAGGCCCATCACTGATCGACGATTCCGGAAGACGCGTAGAGCCACCACGAGAACCACGGGCCAGAGCAGGTAGAACTGCTCCTCGATCGCGAGCGACCAGGTGTGCCCGAGCAACTGAGGCGCATGCCACTGAAAGGCTCTCGCCCAGTTGGTCATATAGATCCCGGCGATAGCGGCGCCGGCCAAATTTGACCGCGCCTCTTCACCAGTGAAAGCCAGCACCGAAAAGACGCAGAACACGATGAGCAGCGCAAGGAGCGCTGGGCCAAGGCGCAAGAATCGGCGCGCGTAGAACGCGGACATGCGGACCGATCCAGTCGAATCGAACTCTTGGATCAGCAGCGCGGTGATTAAGAATCCGCTGAGGACGAAGAAGACGTCGACGCCGACTCCGCCGCCGGCGAGCCCCGGTATGTGGGCGTGAAACGCCATGACGAGCAACACGGCCAAACCGCGCAAACCGTCCAAGGCCGGAATACGGCCGAGCCGAAAGCTTCCCTGTATCATCCCCAGTCCCTTGCGCGTTCCTTACGCAAGGATAAACGAATCAGCAGCTTGTTACGACTGCGCACCCACCACTGTGCCGTCAGTATCTCCCGTCGGGTCGCCACTCTTGATCCGCAATCGACCAGAACTGTCGACCCAAATGCGGTAAGAGCCAAGCAGGAGCTTGCCGCTGTTCCAGGCGCCCCCCTCGGCGCGAAGGGAACCATTGATCGAATAGATGGTAACCCCGTTGACACTACCTGCAGCATTCAGGTTTCGCGTCGAAACACGTGTGGCGCTCGACGGCGTAGACGTGCCATTGAACGTCGTGTTCTCAGTGATCGTGCCATCGGTGTTTATGTTGAACTGGTAATAGCCGTCGAACCCCGTGTTCTGCCTCTCGATGCGCATCCCTTCTGTCCCCCAGATGCGCATATAGCGAGGGCTGTACTGGGCGCTCGAGTTCATGGTGCTGTTCGCACCATTGGCAACGGTACCGTTGTTGTACAAAAGGTTCTCGGCGAAGAAGTTGATCGTGCCGCCAAGGTCTTTGAAGAAGTAGCTGGTGAAAGCCGGCGTACCGCTAGCCGTGTCCTGAATGGACATGTTCTTCAGGTAGATGCCGCGACCATTGGACATGGACACCAGTGGCGCCACATACGGGTTTTTGAGTGTCGCGTAGAAATCATCTATCGACAACTGGCCTACGCCAACGCCGGTCACAAATGTCGTATTGGTCGTTTCGGTCTGCAGCCAGGCCGCAAAGTGTCGCTTGAAACTAATGCCAGGGTGGGCATTGATACCGCCAAAATAGAACTGTGCCGGCGCTGTCTGCGCGAGGTTGCACCCCTCGGACTTGCAGCCGCTGAAGAAATAGTTGTAGTTGTTGCTGGACGTTCCCGTCTCGTTCTTCGAGTAAACCGCACCGGCCTGCAGGGTTTCCCACGTGCAGTTGATGAAGCGAAGGTTGTTGGAGTTGTCTCCACCAGTGCCGTTGGAGATGGTGACAGCGGCGGTCCGATTGCTCGAGTCGTTGGCTATGAAGTAGCAGTCCTCAAACCAGCTATCCCAAAGCTGCGTCAACGACACTTGCGCGCCGAAGAACCCGGAGAATACGACGCGCTCAACGCGACTGCGGAACACAGACTGCATCGTGAGTGCCGTCAGCGCACCGCTTTGGCCGACGATCGACATGTCCGAGATATCGCAGCCCTGAATGGCGTTCGCCATGCCGACCGGCGCTGAAAGGACGAAGCCAGCCGTTGCGCCACGGCAGAAAATGCGCGTAGTGCCGACACCCGAACCGATCAGCTTTCCTGCAATCGGTATCGTGATGGGGCCCGTGACGATGAAGTCACCGGGTGGTAGTACCACACTGGTCGAGGCTCTAAAGGCGGCCTGAATTGTCGCCGTGTCGTCCGTCGACCCGTCACCCTTTGCATTGAACTGCTTTACGTCAGGGATGCGATTGCGAAGCGCAGCCTGAACCGACAACAGGAGCGCGCCAGAACCCGACTGCATGAAGCCCGATCCATTCCCCAGCGCGAATGTGAGGCGGTCATACGCCGTTGTCAGCGTCGCGCCGTCCCATACATAGCTGGTGTTGTTTGCCGGAGTGGCGTCAGCGAACACTACTGCTACCGTTCCAGCCTGCAGACCGGACTGCGCAGCAATCAGCGCGGCCTTCGTGGCAAAAGGCTTGACACCTGAGCCCTGCGAAGCCGCCAGCGCATTGACGGCCGCAACGATGATGTCAGAGTTTCCGTTGATCGTCGTGGCGCCGCTGCGCAGCGAATCGCCCTGCCCATCGTTTGCCACCAAACCGTTGAGGAGCTTGCCCAGCCCATTAATGAAACCCATGGCTTTCCCCTTAGAGCACGTCGGAGGCGGCAGGCGCATTCACGCTGGCCGCGGTTATGGCATTGCGGATCGAGCACTGCGCGATGTTGTCTGCGCTAAACCTGAGCAACGTCAGGTCAGGGGTTGTTGGATCCGGCGTCAGGGGCTCGCCAAGGACCAACAGCAGACATTCCCGAACAACCGCATCGGCGGTCATTGCAGTGACATCGTCGGGTGCCATGGACAAGGTTTTTACCGTTCCGACAGATCGACCCGATGCATCTGCCTTGGGCACGCCCTGGTCATCGATCCAGCGCGCTTGCGGCACGAAATCCATCATGTTCGAACTTGCGTTGCGCGCAACCGTGCACGACACGGCCGCGAGATAGGCGGGGTCCGAGTCGGTGGCCCCCTTCAATAGCACGACCGTCTCACCGCTTAGGCAGGGAACGCCAGCTTGCTTTTCGTAAGCCATGGGTGCCTTTACTGGATGGGGAAGCGGCCGCCGCCACCGCCAGGGTTGCCGCCGCCAGAGCCTGAGCCGGAGGTCGGGAACACCACGGTGACCTGGCCGACAAAAATGCGGCCCTGATTGATCGAGAGATCCGAATAGGTAGTCGTGGAGCCAAGTGGCAGCGTGCCGCCGGCGCCGGTGGGATCGTCGTAAAAGAGGTAGTACGTAACAGACGTGCCAGCTGTGCCGCTCACTACGAGACTGCTCGCGGCATAGGTGGGGTTCAACGCGCCGTCCTGCAGTGTCCCCGCAGTGCAACTGATCGTCGCGCTGGTGGCCGAGGCGGCATAGCTGATAGAGAAGCCCGTCCACGCGCTGCCGATGCCGCCGACGCGCACCATGGCAAGATTGCCCTGGCTCAAGCGGATGCTTGGCGAAGGAACGACAAGATAAGACTGAGCTGTCCATGTCGACATGGACCCTAGTGGGCCGATCGACCTGGCCTCGGTCTCGTATGTCTGCCCAGGGTTCAAGCCTGTGATGACGACTTCAGCGCCAGCCTTGAAATTCTTCGGCGAGCTCCACGCGGTGTTGCTGTTCTTTACGCGCCAGCGCACGTCGTAACTCGCGGCTCTGGTCGCACTCATTGGATCATGATCCTTCCGTTGAGCGCACCCGTCGGCCCCACTTGCCGATAGGCGGGGAGCTTGACCACGCCAGACGTTGCGTTCGCACCGTAACCAACCTGGGTCGACGCCGAGCCGATCTGGTCGGTCGAGCTAGTGCCGATCCGGATGTTCAGCGTCGGCGGCGGCGGCGGGACCTCCCAGCGCGCGCCCGTGATCTGGCTCACGAAGGTGGGTGGCGCCCCGCTGTCGGCGTTGATCACCTCCGAGCTGTAGTCCACCAGCGTTATAGTCGCCGTCAGGTCGTCGCTTGGCTCAACCGATTTCACGATCAACTTCGCTACGTCGCGGCTCACCTCACCGACGACGAATAGGTCGCCCGCTTGCGCGCCGGCAAGCGCCGTCGACAGGGTAAAGCTCCGCGTCGGTGCGATCAGCGAATCAACGTCACTATCGTTGTCGAAAGTGATGTAAGTGCTGTCCCAGCTATAGCTTGCAGCCGGGATCGAGGTGATCTGTGTGTTGTCGCTTCGACGGACCCGGATCATGTAGGTCTTTGCTGGATCCAGCTCGAGCACCTCGTCCAGAGTGATGCTGTTGCCGCTGACCGATTTCACTCGACCATGAGCGATGCCCCAACCGATGATGTCGTGGGCGACGTGGACCAAGTCCCCTCGTTCGCAAACCATGTGCTCAATATCGGCCTGAAGCGAATAGACGACCGGTCGATCCCTCATGACAGCCAGGTAATAGCGCCCAAGCTTCCAGGCTGCGTTGGCGTCGATGACCATTCGCAGGTCAAGTTCTTCGAAGATCGTGGCATTGCCGGCGTTGTAGCCGTCGGCAAAGACGATCACAACGTCAGCCTGCCAGTCCGCTTCGGGGTTCGTGAAGCTCACGCGTAGCGCGTGCGCGGGCTGGGTGAAATCGCGGGCGTAGTTGAAACCCCAGCTGTTCTTTGGAGTGAACATCTGCACAGGCACCGACTGCGCCACGTCGCGCACAGGTCCGTACCGTCCATTTCGCAGGCCGAAACTGGCTCGGCCGCCCGACAGGACGTCGCGCACGACATCGCTCAGCGCCCTGGCCGAGTCCATGACGAAACCAATCTTGAAGCCCTTGGCGTCACACTCGGCGGCCCAGTCGGCAACATCGTCCAGGTTTAGACGGGAGTCCGCCAAGGTGCGCACCACAGCCGGACAACGCGTGAGCAGCCACGCATAGATCCACGCCGGGTTTGAGGTCTCGGTATTGGCCGACCAGGTCTGCGATGGCACGTCCCATGTCGGTATCTTCTGCTGGGCCAGCACCTGGAGGTTCTGGATAACGCCATTGAGCTGATCCGATGCCTTGATGCGCATGGCCAGCTTCAGCGTGCCGGTAGCGCTCGCAGGCTTCGGACTGAACGATCGCATGGCTGACCAAACGAGGGTTCCGGCATGCTGCACGCTGGTGTTCCAGAAGATTTCACTGGTCGTGATTCGAACGTCGTACTGCCCTGCAGCGACTTTCCAGCGGACGCCAACGCGCAGCTGCTTGTTCGCGTTGCTTCGCACCTCGTACTCGCTGAGGTTGTCCACGAGGCGGTGCATCGCGTCGGAGCTGACGGTGATACCAGGCGTCGGCGGTGCCACGCCATACCAGGTGGCGGTGCCAACCTGGCGAAAGTCGATGTCGATCCGCCGGTATGCGTCGACAAAGTGGCCCTTGTCGTCCACGGCGAACAGGCCTTGAGGGAACTGGAAATCAACGGAGATCTCGGTGGTGTTCGGCTGGGTCGTGCGGATGTTCTGCTCGGTTGCCGTGTCGGACACCTGGATCGTCAACGCCTCCTCAAAAACGTCGTTGTCGAAGAGCGTCGGCGTGGTGGTGATCTCGTAGTCAACATCGGTGTAGCTGTCGATCGACGTGTCGCCGATCTTGATGTCGCTGATGTCGAGGTCGCCATAGCCTAGGTCGAACATGCAGCGGAGATACTGATCGTCTCCGCTGATTTCCGAATAGGGATAGGCCGCGTGGGGCGGAAAGAACTGAGCATGCCCTACAACGCAGGGGATCACACCGTACTGGTTGGCCTGGTTGCTTGTGCCGGTCAGGCTTTGCAGAGAGCTAAATGGATCGCTGGTCGCGCCGGCCTTGGCGGTCGGCGGCGGAATCAGCGCGTTCACAGCCATCATGCCGATGATGCCGATCGCGGCGCCGGCGACACCCGCATAGCTACCGAACGCAGCCACACCCCAGCCGGTCGATGCTCCGTAACTCAGATACGCCACCACAACCATCGCGATCGCGCGAAGCCACTTCGAGCCGTTGCCGCCGCCTTGCGGCCAAATGGTGACATGGATCGTCTGGCCAGCCTTGGGGCGAACGTTTGACCAAATGGCGCGGGGCACAATCTGACCGCCGATGGTCACCTCGCACGCGAGGGATGCTGTGTCGCCAAGCATTTGTGCCAGCGTCTGCCCGGCCTGCACCTGCGCGAATGCGGTCGAGCCGGCATCAAACACGTTCGGCCGAGCCACGACGGTGCATAGCGAGCCATCAGCCATAGCGGTAAATGCCCTCAATGCGCCGCGCCCAGCGCGGCGTGTCCAGTCGTTCGATGACGCTTGATGCGCCGGGTGGTGCATGCAGGAACCTGATTCCGCTGACCATCACACCGCAGTGCCATGGCCGCCCGGCAATGCTGAGGATCAGCAAATCGCCCTCTCGCGGCTGCTCCGTGCGCGTCCACCCATCACAAAGACCGTCGCGCACGGCGCGCGAGATACCCTCCCAGTCGTCGCCGTCCTGATAGCCTTCGGCATAGTCCGGGACAACACGGTCGAACACGTGCGCCTGCACCAACTTGACCAAGCCCCAGCAGTCGACGCCTTCCACGGCGCGCCCCTTGGTGGCATACGGAAGGCCGACGAAGGCCGCAGCCCAGGCCGGCACGCCACCGGCACTCAAATGAAGAGTCCCTGTGAGTTCGTGGGCAGATACTGCTGGCCCGGCACCTGCTGGCTAAATATGTCGTCCTCGTAACCGAGCGTTCCCTGGATGGCGTCCGAAGTCGCCGTCGCCGACTGGAGGTCGAACACGAATGGCCCCGCCTCGTCGATGTCCGGCTGACTGGCCAATGCGACGCCGAACGTCACCGTCGGCGGCCCTTCCAGAGTGCGGATTGCCTCGTTGACCGCCAGGTCGGTGTTGTCGATGGTGACGGTGACTTGCGGCAGCTGGTCTTCCTGCTGCGACGGCAAATTGATCTGGAATGCATACGGCTGAAAATCGCCCTCGCTTTTGGCCAGTGCCTGGGTGTCGTATGCAATGCGCACAGGGGTGGCAAGGTCTGGGTGCTCGATTTTCATCCACGGCACGAACACCTCGGGCGTGTCCTGCGCCAGCATCGCTTGCAGAGCCGTTGGTGATACTTCGCGCATCAGGGCACCGTCGTGAGCTCGAGTTGCACCTGCCACAGGTCTGCACCAGCAGCGGCCAACGTGTAGACAGGGCGCTTGGCGAACACATAAGTGGCCACGGTACCGTCCCGAAAATCCTTCCAGTCGAATGGAAGCACGTCGGCCAATGTGTTTTGCACGAATTGCTTCAGCGTCGAGACCTGCGCCTGTGTGAGCACTAGCGTGCAAGCGAAGGTTTCCGGAACGGCAGAGAACCGGCGGCGGCGCTTCGGCGCGCCGGTCTCCATGCTCGTAGTCTGCACTGGCTCAACGAGTGCGGTGTAGCTCAGACTCTGGTCGCTGGGGACCGGCAGCAATGCCGGCCATGTCGGATTTGCCATTAGCCTCCCCCAACCGAAATGCCGCGGCGCGCCAGGCCGAAGGTCTTGCTGAGAGCCATGCCCGTCGAACCGCCGCGCATGATTTGCTTGTTCACCTCGTCGACCGATTTGCCAACGATCACGCGCACCCAGTCCGTACCATCGGCATTGGTGCCCTGCTGAGTCGTTGCCTGTTGGCCGGAGTTGTTGATCACCTCGACCTTCGTCCCGCCGCCGCCAGCGCCGCTGGCTGCCACGCCAAGCTTTCCGTTGGCGCCGCGCGTCAGCGGCATGATTGCCTCCGGCCCGGCTTCGCCGAACACGCCGGCGCCGCTCGCAAATTTGAACAGGTGCGGCGAGTCGTAGACGTTTCCGGTGTACGCGCTAAGGCTCGGTGACGCGTACACGCCACCCTTCGCATTGAACGACCAGCCACCACCCATGCCTGCCCAGCCAGTCGACAGCGAGTCGGCTCCGGTATACGAGGCCCCGCCGTTGAGCGAATCGCCGGCGCCAGTGACAGTCGATCCGCCGAACAAACTCGGAAAGATCTGCGATAGGACCTGCGAACCCTCGACTTTCAGCTCGAGCTTCACCAAATCAGCAATGATGCTGTTGATGTAGTCGCTGAAGGATGCCTTTTTGCCCGTCAGCTTCGCGTCGAGATAGTCGCCTGCGCCGTTGAGTCCGGAATCGGTCAGGCTCGCGACCTGGTCGGCTGCGTTCGATGCCTGATCCACCCAGTTCTGCAGGCCACGCTTTACGCCATTCTCATAGTCAGCCTCGGCCGCCTTCTGCCGCTTGTAGCCGTCCGTGACGATGGATACACGCTTGTCCGTGGCCTCCTGGAGCGCCGCCACGTCTGAATCGTATTGGCGCTGATCAATGCCGCCGCTCTCACCGCGCGATCCCGCCTGAAGCTGCAGGGCGAGCTCCTGGAGCTTGTTCGCCTGATCGGTATAGGCCTGGTTGACCTTCTGGAGCTGCTGATACTCCTGGTCACCCATGCCGACATGGGCAGCCTGCGCATCCATTTGGGCCTGGAGGCTGACGTTCGCCTTATCCAGCGCGAACCGATATGCGTCGATCGCCTGAGTGCGCTTCTGGTACGACGCCTTTTCCTGATCGGCCAGCTGGTCGCTCTTGCTGATGGCGTCCGCTTCGACCTTCGCGGCTTCCGCTTCGAGCTGGTTGATCTGGCCATCGAGCTTGATGCGCTCGGCGCCGACGGCCTTTCGTGTCTGGAGACGGTTGATTTCCGCCTGGATGGCGGTGACCTGGTCGCTCTCGTTCTTCCATAGGAGGTCTTGCGATTGCTGGTAGTAGTCCTCTTCGGACACCGTGCCGGCCTTGCGCGCGGCGTCCAGCTCGGCCTGGCTGTTCTTGTAGGCGTCGCCCATCGACGCGAGCGAGGCCTTAAACGCTGCGACCTGGGCGGTCTCGTCAGCGCTGTCTGCGGCCTTGGCGTCGTGGTTCGTGTATTTCTTATCGATCTGCGCCAACGCGGTTTGTTGATCGGCAAGGTATCCAGCCGTATTCGCTCGATTGCCTTTGATCAGAAGCTGCGTCGCAGTCTTGACCTTCGCGACCTCCGCAGCCTTGTCCTGGGCGGCCTTGGCCTCCACCAGGTACTTGGACATCGTGTCGCTGGCTTTCTTTGCGTCGTCGTTGATCTTGGCGTAGTCGGCGTCGTTTTGCGCCACCCACTGTTCCAAGAGGGCGCCAGACTGCGCTGCCTGTTTCTGCCCCACGAGCTGCTGGATGAGGCCGAGGTCGCCGGCCAAATACGCGTGATTCGCGTCCGCCGGCGACGAGGCAGCGCTCAGCAGCTGGCTGTCCGATAGCCCCTTCAGTTGCGGCATGCGTGCGCGGATCGCGTCGAGCTGTTTGTTCGCCGCCGAGATGTCGTCAACATTGGTCGACGTGCGGCCAATGCCCTTCATGGCGTCCCAGGCAGCCGAGGCAGCCGTCTCGATCTCGTGCCAACCGCTCTCGATCAAGCCCTGATTCTGGCGAACCTCGGCTGCCCGCTGGGCGAATGACTGCGCGGCGGCTGTCTGCGCTATTGCGGCCGCGGCCGACGCGTCGCCCTGAGCCTCCAGGGCCTTGATGTTCTCGTACTGCGTCAACGTGAGGACGTGGTACTGCGCATCCAGCTCCTGGATGGCTTTGACCGGGTCATCCTGCAGCTTCACGAAGAACTGCACCGACTTGTCGATGCTTTCGCCGGTGACCGTGCTGAAATCGACCGCGCCCTGCGCTGCCTCGGCCAGACGGTCGCCCGTTACCTTGCCAGAGGCCACCAGCTGGTCGAGCGCTACGCGCGATTGGCCGACGCTCTTCGTTTGCGAGCCAATGCTGACGGCAAGGGCGTTGACCTGGCCTACGGTGGTGCCGGCATAGTTACTAGTCGACACGATGGCCTGGTTGAGCTTTTCCTCATCGTTGGCGCCAGAGATCGCCGCGGCACCCAGCGCAAGCACACCTGCGGCAATGCCACCAACCAGGGCGCCGATAGGCGACAGCACGCCGGCGAGCAGGCCGGAGCGGCTCGCCAGTGTCGCCAGCGAATTCTGGAAGTTGCCGAAGTTGCCCTGTGCTAGCTCACCGATCAGCACGCCGATCTCGCGGCGCGCGCCGGCGGTGCTCAGCGTGAAGTGACCCGTGGCAGCATCGGCGCCCGTGATCTTGGCGCGCGTTTGATCAATGGTCGCGGCGTAGGCGTTGAAGTCGTCCTCGCTCAGTAGGCCTTTGCCCTTGGCCGCGCGAAGCTTGGTTTCGTACTGGTCCAGGCGAGCGAGGGCCGCGACGGCCGGGTCAATCTTACCGATCAGTTCCTGCAGCGCGGCTGCGTTGGCCTCCGCTGCGGCAGCCGCAGCTTTTTCCGCGGCGGCGGCTTCCGTGGCACCCTGGCGCTCGCGATCGCGGGCGGAGTTTAGGGCGGCCAGGTTCTTGATCTGCTCCGCCTGCGCCGCGCGTTCCTCGGGAGTCAAGCTGGCAGACGCTCCACGCGCTGACTGCGCGATGCCCTGCCCCTGGCTGGCGAAGCCTGCGGCGGCAATGGCTTTGAATCGGGCGTCGTCTTCTGTCTGTTGCTGCGCCAGCGCTGCCAGAGACGTGCGCGCGGCATCGCTCTCGGTGCGCATATCCGCGAGAGCTTGGTTGTATTTCAGCAGCTGCGAGTCACTGAAGGCCGTGGCCTTCATGCCGTCGCTCAGAGAAGCAACGCCGGCGGCCGCCATCTGAGCTGCGCCGGCAGAGACCTCGAGCTTTTTGCGCAGCTCATCGATGATCGCCGTGGGCAGCCCTGCCACCTCGGCCTTGTACAGGATCATCTGCCCGCGATTTAGGCCCCACGTGTCGGCCTGTTTGACCAGCGAGTCGGTGACCTGCTTCTGCTTTGACGAAATCTGGGTATAGGCGGCCTGTGCGTCGGTCGAAAAATTGCGCACCTTCCCCGTCGACGCAGTGATGGCCGCGTCGTGCTGGTCCGTATTGAGGACCAGGTCAACGCGGGCTGTGCCGAGGCTCTGGCCTTCGCTGCTCATGCCGCTAATTCCCGTGAATTTCGCTGAGGGCCGTGGACTCGATAACGCGCAGCGCCGCCATCATTTCGTCGTAGGTCTCGCCGGTGTGCCCGGCTCGGTCCAGCTCGTGGAACACCACGTTGTAGTCGAGGGCCATCGGTCCGTTCGGCCCCACGCGCCACTGGTTGCTGATTCGGCAGAAGAAATCGACTGGCGGCCAGTTTTCGGGCCAGAGCTCGACCTCGGGAGGCGGAAAATCCGTCTCCTTCATCCCAAGGTCGGGATCCAAGGGAGGGCGCTCCCAATAGAGCGCCCTGGCCGCCTCGATCAGTTTCCCTTGCGGGATACCGCCATCGCCTGGAAGTAACCCTGCCAAATCGCCAACACCGCGCCGGGCTGGTACGAGTCGAGCGTTTCAAGCCCTTCCGCGCTGAGCTCGACGTCCGCGTCCCAGGACTCGACGATGTCGAGCACCAGATCGCGGAGGTTTTCCTCGAAGGGCTTGTCTCTCGACCTCACCTTGTCGATCAGCGCGTCGCGCTCGTCCTTGCCGCGGTGGCGATAGACGAGTTTCAGCTGCTGCTCGTTGCCCTGCCCCACGATGGTGAGCGTCGCTGGGAACGTGGGGTTGGTTTTCACCTTGAACATGCGTGTCCTTTTACGCCGCGTCGTAGCGGGTCAGCTTGCTGATGAGGGAGAACGTGGCCGTGTTGGTCATGTTCTGATTGAGGTCCATCGACGGATCGGAGTCGAAGCTGGGATAGACCAGGTAGTACAGCTCCGCGCCATTAGGCAGCACGGCGCGCAGCACGACCGGCTGCTTGGCTTCGTCGGCCTGATCGAGCGCGTTGTACCAGGCAAGGGCCGGGTCGTAATCGAGCTTCAGCGCGATGCTCTTGGCGTTCTTGAACGTCGGGCGCTGCTGCTGCTGACCGCTGGGATCTTCGACGTATTGCCACTGGAAGTACTGCTGATCGCCGCCCGACTTGCTGATGCTGACGACCTGCGAGAGCGTCACCCAGCTGCTGGCCTCCTGGTACGAGCCCGAGCCAGAGCCAGCCGGGTACTTCGCGACGGCAGTCGTGTCGAAACCCTCAAGCTTGAAGGTCGTGCCCGTGGGGTCCAGTGCCCGCACGATGCGGTTGTTCAGGCCCGGCCAGCCGGACGTCAGGACGAGGATGTCGCCCTCTACCGGCGGCGTGGCAGTCGTGGCCACGCCGGGGCTGGCGTTCGTGATCGCGCTGATGGCCACGGCGGCGGCCAATGCGGTGGCCACCGAGAACACGGTGCCGTTGGGGAAAAGCTGAGACATGACGATGGTCCTCGGTCAGGCCAAAAAGAAAGGCCGCCCAAGGGCGGCCCGTTGCGATGCAGCAGTGCTGCAGTTCAGAGGGACACAGCGAACTGGATCCCGAAGTCCTGACGTGTGCCGTAGAGCTGGGCAACGTCGTCGTGGAGCGCGATCAGTGCCCCAAAGGGCTGTGACTCGCTGAAGCTGGCCGCGATCGCTCGCTCGGCATCCCGGGCTATCTGGTTGGCTTCCATTCGTTGCTTTGAGTGCACGTTGACCTGGATGCGCGCGCGTTCCTTGTTGGGAACGCTTTGGTCCGCGTACCACGCTGCACCGCCGCCCACTTGCTGATAGGTGATGCACGGGAACGCGGCGCCGGCCGGAAAAACGTCGGCATAGAATCGATTGCCGACGAGCGGCCCAAGCGCCTGCTTGAGGGCCTCTTCAAGGGTCATCGCGCAAACTCCGCAAGCAGCTCGGGAAGTCGCTCCCTGCCGCGTTCAATCATTGCGTGGTAGGCGACCGCCGAACCTTCAAGCGCGGGCCGCAGAAACGGGTGCGCCGCGATCCACTTCGGATGCGCCAGGGGATGGCCTGCCTTCCAGTCGCCGTCCTCATCCTTGTAGAGGAAATTCGTTTGCCAGTGCCCGAACTCGATCAGGTGGCCGTGCGGTGCTTTCTTTGCGTTCCAGCTGATCGAATAAGTCACTGTCCGGTCGTCGGAATATGCCTCGCGATACGCCAGGTAGATCGCCGCGCGCAGGGTGCCGTCGCGAACCGGTGCGAATTCCTTCGCCTGGTCGCGAATGACCATACCTCCGGCGACACCCATCGATCGCGCCAGGCTGATCTTGATCGGACCGCCGAGCGCCGCAAGGCCGCCCAGCCAGTTCGAAAAGTCCATTTTTGCCTGCAGTCCATCACTCACCGGACATCACCGAGTGACAAACGAGGTCGGTCCACTCGCGGTTTTGGTGATCCATACGGACCTCCTCAACCGGCAGCACATCGCCGTTCGACTTAAGTACCCGCATGCCCTTGTAAAGGCCTTCGCGGAAGCTCACCCGGAAGCTGTAGGGGCTCGCCGCAGAGCTTATGCCAGCGGCTGCCGACTCTATCGTGCGCATGCCCGTCTGACCTTTTACGTTGGCCCAAACGGTGACAAGCGTCGTCCACTCGTCCAAAGGCTGGCCCCCCGCGTCAGTGTCGGCTGACCGCTGTTGAATCGCGATCTGGACTTTCTTGTCGCCTGAGCGAAGTGTCACGGCATCATCACTCGGCGATGGGGCCACAACAGCCCCGCGGCATCGGTCGGAAGAGCCGAAGCGGGCAACCCGACCACCGTGTCCGATCGGTTCTCGAAGAGTGAGCCGATCGTCAGCATGATGGCCGCGATAATCACCGGCGTGGCGACCATCCCATGCGTCGACCGTGCGGCGTCCACTTTCGCCGCGCACCAGCGCGATTCAGCAACTGCGAGCGCAGCGGCTGCCGCGTCGGCGTTCGACATCTCGGCGGCTGCAGCCTTTGCGGTCGCATAGGCTTCACTCGCGGCCCCAATCGCCTCGGCAACGCTGTCCTGCGCGGCGGCCAACGAGCTGGCGTCCGCGTAGAGGTATCGATTGAGGTACGCGGCAGCGGCACCCTCCGCGCCGTCGACGTACGGCTGCAACTGTTCGGACGGATAGTCGCTGTCCACGCGGCAGTGCGAACGCGCGTCCTCGATCGATACGATGGACATGGCCGACTACTTGCCTGCTGCCTTGTCCGCAGGCAGCGCGCCTACCTCTTTCGCGCCCGCTTCCAGCTCTTTCGGACATTCGTCGCCCGCCTCGAAGTCGGTCGGATAGATGTCGCCATCCTTCACGCCGCGAAAATCCTTGATCAGCTTTGCCATGGTGGTTCCTTGGTGAGGTGGGGCGACCACAATGGCCGCCCCACGTTTGTCGCAGCAATCAACCAATGCCCGAAGGCGTTAGGCCGAGACCTTCAAGATCTTCAGCGCCGTCGGATCAAGGACGCCGCCACCCACGCGCTTGGTCGTGTAGAACTGCACGAACGGCTTGTTGGTGAACGGATCGCGCAGGAGCACCAAGCCCTTGCGGTCGATCACCAAGTAGGCGCGCTGGAAATCGCCGAAGGCGACCGGCATGGCGTTGGCGGCCACGTCGGGCATGTCCGGCAACTCCGTGATGGAGTAACCGTTCAAGGTGGCGGGCTGGCCAGCGGTAGCCGACGGCTGCCAGAGATAGTTGCCCATGCCGTCCTTGAGCTTGCGAATGGCCCCCTGCGTCAGGTTGTTCATCACGTACTGCGCGCCGCCGCGATATGCCTTGGGCACCGCATATACGATGTCTAGCAGGCTGTCGGCCGTGATCGCAGCAGCAGCACCGCTGTTGACCAGGCTGATCGCGCCAAACGGATGCTTCGCGGCATTCGTGCCGCCGGTGGCATAGGTGAGGAAGCCGTTCGGCTTGCCCTTGGTGCCGTCACCCGAAACAAACGCGAGACCTTCCTGGCGCGCGAACTCGGTGTCCACCTCGCCAGCCAACCAGGTTTCGAGGTCCACTTCGGAGTCATCGAGCAAGGTCTGGGTGGCGGCCGGATTCGCGTAGAGCTCACCGGTGTCGAACTGGATGGACTGGAACTGCGGGCCGTTCGTCGCCGGGCGCGGATCGGTTTCACCAACCCAGCCGGACTGGGTCCCACGCATGTTGAACAGCTTCGTGAAACTCGTGCCCGAGATCGCCTGCACCTTCGCGATCTGGCGCATCGGCGAGATCAGCACGAGAGCGTCGGTGATACTGCGGTCCCACTCGACCGGCGCCGTATAGCCGCCGTCCGCTGCCGATCCCTTCGACATCGAGGCATTGACGTCGCCGCGGCGCACGTGAGCCTGGAATGCGGACGTGTACTCCGAGTCGCGGAGCTGGCGGCCGCCACTGTTCATCTGACTGGCAGCCAGATTGGTGTTGAGCTTGTCGAGCTCAGCCTGCATGCGGCTGATGTCGCTGTTGATGTTGTCGACTTTGAGGGCCTGCAGCGCATCGGCGTTGCCCTTTTTGATGTCGTCCAGCTGCTTGCCGTGCTCGGCCTTGAAGTCGTGGAACGCCTTGTTGATCGATTCCACCAAGGCCTTCACGTCGGTGCCGCCGGCGTCAGCGCGAACAGCCAAGAGGCCGCGCGGTACGTTCTGTTTCATGTTCATCGGTTGTTTCCTTGGAGAACGTTGAGAGTGGTTTGCAGCAACGCTGCAATGTCGTCGCCAGCGCTCGGCGTGGCAGGTTCGGCAGCGCTCGGCGTGCCAGAAAAAAGGGCTTTCAGCGTGTCCCGTCGCGCGGATCGCGACATGCCGGCCTGGGAAAGAGCGGCCTCGACCATCGCCATGGCCTTCCGGTTGCCGGCCGCCTTGCCGTCATTGCTGACGCTTGCCGCCCCCAAGTGGCCGGTGGCAAAACCCTGCGCGATCGCGTCGGCAGGCGAGAGCCAGGTTTCCGCATCCATGAGCGCGGCAACGCGTTCAGCCGGCTGCCCGCTTCGCCCGGCATAGGCCTTCGCCATGTCCGCGTCGAGCGGGGCGAGCTGCTGAGCGGCGGCGGCCATGTCATGGCGATTGCCGACGGCGACGCCCCAGGCGTTGTGAATCATCAGCCGAGCGCCATCGCCCATGTTGATTTCGTCGCCGGCCATAGCCACGAGAGAAGCAGCGGAAGCGGCCATCCCAAGAACGTTCACCGTCACCTTGCCCTGGTGCTGGCGAAGCAGGTTGTAGATCGCCACGCCCTGGAAATAGTTGCCGCCAGGCGAGTTCACGTTGACCGTGACGTCCTTGGCGCCAATGTTTCGAAGTGCCGCCGCAATGGTTCGGTCCGTCACGCCCGTGCCGTCCATGGAAGGACCAATCGGGCCGTAGATCGAAATCGACGTTGCCGGGTCCGATGCCGCTGCCTGCAGGCCGGGATCCCATGACACCAGCGCATCCGGTCGAAGATCGAAGTTGATCTTGGCGAGATTGGCGTCGGCGCGGACATCAGGTAGCTGCAGGAGGCTCATTGCCATTCCTCGGTTGTGTCATTGGGTTGCGCAGGCTGTCGGCCGCCGGATCGTCCGACTGCGGCAAATCCATGGCGTTACGGACTTCGTTTTGTGTGGTCCACGGCGCCGCCCCGCCCGCGCCCAGCGCTGCAGTGTTGTAGGCCGCCTGATCAGCAAGCGTTCCGCGCAACAGCGCGCGCTCGTTGAACTTAAACACCAGCTCGTCCAGCTCGCCGTCAGTCAGCAGCGCTCGTGCGCATGCCTGCTCCCAGGCTGTGAACCAGTGCTGGAGGCCGAACTGCACGAAAAAGATTCCGAGCTGCTCAATGCCTGAACCCCAGCTGGTGTCGTCCATCATCAGCAGCGGCCGCGGCACGCCGAAGGCGCGCGCTACTTCTTCGATCTGTGCGTTGCGATTCTCGATGTGCTGAGCTGAGACGGACGTCACCTGGAACGGGTTGGCCGTAGCGCCTTCTTCCAGAAGCATCCACTTCGCGGCGTTCTCAGCCCCCGAGTACTCGTCGTTGAGCGAAGACTTGATCCGTCCATAAGCCAGATCTGACAACGCCTTCGGCACCTGTACGGCGCCGCCGGCGAGCACACCGGTCTTGAAGACCCGGCCGGCCGCTTTTTCGAGATCGCGCGCGAGGCTGATGGCCTCACGTGCCATACGCATGCGCGAAATGCCGAGTACGCCGTCCGCGCTCAGGTCTCGAATGTGGAGGACGTCGGAGGCCTGCAGCGTTACCGTCTGACCATCAGGCCTCGTGTAGTCGTAGACCATTTCCCATGAAGTGAGGCGCCCGCGTGTGGCCAGAGGGTCCATTGGGAAAAGCCCGATAGGCCGTCCCATCGAGCGAACGATGCGCGCGTAAGCGTTACCGTGCTCCAGCACGTTTAGCTGCATGCCACTCTTGAACTCGTAAGGCGTCTGCCAGGTGTTCGGCTTCTTCTTCACCAGCCGATAGGCCGGATGATTCTTCGCCATCGCCTTATCGGGCGTGTCCTCCATGAGGTTCAACGGCAGCATGCCGATGGTCTCGCAGATGACCGACACGCTGCGCAGCACAGCCATGTTCCGGAGGCCGTACAAGCTGCGGCCATAGTCGCCGTTGTCGCCGCCCATCCGGATGTATTCCAGCAGCGCTGGGTCGTCGAGCCCCGAAAACGATTGCCCAGCCATGGCTTGGGGCGTCTGGGCGTGCGGTGCCGCCTGCGCAGCGGCGGCCTCCTCCCTGGCGGCCCGCCATAGTGGACTGTCGTAATTGCGCATGCCTGTCCTTACAGGAAGCGGATGCCGTGCGTCTCGTAAACGGACGCGTTCTTCGCTTCAGGGTTGAGAGCCATCAGGGAGGCCGCGTTGAAAGTGGCCATCAGAGGGTCGATCTTTGCGGAGCCGCTTGCCTGCTTCGTGATGTTGATCGCGTTAGCGACAACGACGGTCCGGGCGTTGCCGACACTCCAATTCATCAAGCCGGTACCGCCATGCCAGAACGTGCCTGCTGCAAGGCGGCGCTCCAGTGTCTTGATCGACCCGCCGAGCTTCCAGCCCTGGCTGATGCCGACGATCTTCTCCTTCGGAACCTTGGCGTCCTCCAGCGCGTCGAGGATGCCGCCCAGGCCAGCCGGGTCAACGCCAATCTGGTCAAGGAGCCCCGCGGCCTCGACGTCAGCCGCAATCGCCGCCACCTGATCCACGTCGTCACCAATCTGCTCAACGATGGTGAGGCAGCCTTCCTGCTCGAAATCGTGGAGGCGCGGCGCGATGTCCTTGCGACGGTCAAGCACGGACGGATGAGCCCATGCGTGTGCCCAGTGCAGCCAATCCTTTGTTTCACGGTCGCGGCCAATCGCAGACATGCCAAGTAAGTCGTCGAGGCCGCCTCCGTCGATCCCGATGTCGATCACTTCGGAGCGCTTGAGCAGCTCGTCGAAGGTAACTGCGTGGGATGCCTGTGCCTCCCAGAAATCCGCACCAGCCCAGCGGTCGCTGCGCAGGTTGAGGCCAATCTCGACGTTGAGATGCTTGGCCAGAAACTGCTGCAACGATCCGTCGGTTTTGGATTTGACCTTGCGGAGGCTGTCTTCCAGCCACTCCGCGCTCACCGATCGCCCGATGTTCGGATTGGTGATGTAGAAGTTTGCGGGATCCAGGTATGCCTTTGACTTGAGCATTGCCGGCGGAAACTCGTAGAGAACCCCCAGCGACTTCTTGTCCTCGATGACGCCCTCGCGGACGTCACGGTAATACTGGAGCTTTTCCTTGAAGACACCCGCCGGCGGCTGGTCGCTCTGCGTCGAGAGGTAGATCACCCAGCCCTCGTTGCGCGAAACCTGGCCGCCCGTCGCCTCCATGAACATCGCATCCGCGTTTGCGCGGCTACCAAAGAGCCAGTGCTCATCGATCAGGATACGACCAGACTTTTTGCCCGACACCGTATCGGTATCGGCAGCAACCACCTTCAGCGATGCGCGCGTCCCGCGATGCGTGATCGTTCGAATGTGGTCCTGGATGTGAAAGAGATCGCTCAGTTCGTCGTCGGCGCGGACCATGCCTGCGGCCGGCTTGAAACTGTTGTCCGCGACTTCCTTCGTTGGCGCCAGGATGAGGTGCTCCTCCTCTTCGCGCCAGCACAGGATCAGAGCCGTCAGCATGATGCCGGCGGCGATGGTGGACTTCGTGTTTTTCTTGCTGATCAGCAGGAAGAACTCCCGGATCAGCTGGTTGCCACTCTCGGCGTCATACGCTCCAAAAATGGCCCCGACGAAGTCGAACACCCATTGTTCGCTGCATTCGCCAAAGGTTGGCTTGCCTGGCAGATCAACGACACGCAGTTGCTTGAAGATGCTGAGGGCGTGCTCGGCCTCGTCCAGGAATATAGGGTCCGGGA
Source organism: Dyella sp. 01N448 (assembly GCF_056399225.1). NCBI lineage: Bacteria > Pseudomonadati > Pseudomonadota > Gammaproteobacteria > Lysobacterales > Rhodanobacteraceae > Dyella > Dyella sp. 01N448. The sequence continues at coordinate 502,471 of NZ_JBFTQX010000005.1, forward strand.
TGATGGACCTGCCAGCCTGCAGGCGCTCGGCCCAGTCAGGACATGCGGTGGTCCAGTCCATCCCTTACCCCTTGCTGTTGTTCACCACCAGGCGCGGCGCGCGCGGCGGCCCGAACTTGCTCGCGACCTGGTCGGCGGCGTCCTTCTTGGCCGCCTTCTTCCCGCCCTCACCCTTTTTGGCGTGGACGAACGGCGCCATTGCCTTCGCTGCATCGACGCGTAGCTTCGGATCGGCAGCGCTGTCGTTCATGACCCGCTTGAGGAACTCAAGCGGGTCGTCGAACTGCTCTTTGAAAGCCAAAGCGGCGATGGCTTTCTTGGGTCGGCCAGCGCCAGTGCGCGAACCGCCGGCATTCTTGCGCGGCCCACCAGCATTGGCCCGCGCCCCGCCGCTCTTGCCCTTCACGCCGGCCATTTGCTGCTGAATTCCATTTGAAAGGGGAAAAATTCTGCGCGTGCGGGAACGGTTGGTTTCCAGGTCAGCATTAACTGAACTTTTCACCACCCCCGGTGTAGTAACCACGACCGAGATCACGCGCCGTCTTTCGCCCGTGGCAGCCGTCCGGACCTGTGCAGAGCACCTGACAGTTCGATTCCGCGTCGGCACCGCCGTTGACCAGAGCCACGACGTGGTCGAGTTCGAACTCGTGCATCGCTACCAGCCGGCCGCAGGCCGCGCAGTGCGGGTCACGAGACCACAGCTTGAGTCGACGATCTTGGAGCGCACGACCAGTCATGCGCCTGTCGGCGCTCCGGTGAATTCGCACACTGGACGTCGCTGCCATCGCGACGCGCGGCGCCAGCGTGCGAAGTCGTGCCATGACGAGTGCTATCAGCCCAGCTTCCTGGCCAACGCGACAACCTCGTCCCACACCTGCTCGACGTCGTGACCGGCGGTGGTGAGCACCTTCTTGACGTTGGCGAGCAGCGTGTCGCTGTCGGCCGCCTGCACGGCGCCGTTCTGCGTTTCGTTTGCCATGTTCGTGGTCTCTTGCTGGGTTGATGGAACCGTTGGCGCGGTTGCTTGCTCGATACCGAACAGCACGGCCACACCATGAATAAATGATTGGAACCTGGTCATTGCCGTTCCGCCTTCAATTTGGCTTGCAGTCGGCGCACTTGGGCGTCGCACTGGTCTGCGGCTCGAACAACTCGGCCCGCACTTGCTTGCCAGTCGTCGGTTCCGCCAGATCCTCCGACGTCAGTGCCGGTAGGCGCGGACATTGGACAGCGCCACTGGGCACGCAGGCGGAGAGTGCCAGCACGAAGATCAGCGACAGTCCGGTCGTAATCGTCTTGCGCACGACGCATGTCCTTTTGGTGTTCGGAGTCCGCTGCTGCGAACTTGGCCGACCATGACTGTTCGGTGGAACGCGCGGCCTGGATAGCTACGACAGCCGCGTCGGCGCGCTTCGCTGCATCATTCGCGGTCTTTGCCGACTGTTGGGCCACTGCAATGGCGCCCGACTCGGCGCCGTCGTGGTGTCCTTTGACATAGGCACAGGCGAACATGGCGAGCAACAGCGCCAGGCGGATTGCTGCCAGATGGGCCTTCAGCCAGGTCATGCGCGGCTCAGGTTTCGCCGGTCAAACACGATACCAATGTGGCCGGCGTGCTTTCTCGTATAGAGCCACACGCGGTAGCCTGTCGACGGCCTATTGCAGTCTATTCGGCAAAAGAGCAAGCCCCAAAGTCGCCACCATGGCCAGGTCTGAGGCCCATGGCTGCAGCGATTCTCTTTCCATCGCCAGCCACGCGGCGGAAGGTCTATGCGGATCTTCACGATTTGCCCTCGCACAAGGCTTTGTCGGCTTGCCGGCGCTTCACGAGCCCGCTGTATTGCACGCCGCCGGCCGTGGTCCAGTACATGAATTGCCCGCACACGCCCGACCAGTTGCCAGCTCTGGCCATGACAAGCATGGTCGACGGCCGTCCGTTGCGGAGCAGGCAGAACCCATCCTTTCCCTTGTCGCTGCCCTTTGCGGCGCGACCGTAGCCGACGTTGAACACGAAGTCGGTAACTGCCGCTTCGACGCTCAATGGCATCTCGCGGCCAACGCACTGTCGAGCGATGCTGTTCGCAGCCTCCATGTCCGTCAGCAACAGCCTGCGGCACTCGTCGGCCGAGTACTTCCGGTATTCAACGTTTCCCGTGTGGCCGTCGCATACGGTCAGCACGCCCGTTACATCGCGGTACGGCGTGAGCCGTTGACCCTCAAACGTGCCGGCAACGGCAACGGCGAGCGACGCAGCTGCTGCCGCGCCGGCGATGATGCGCGGATTCATTTCGCGCGAGCCTCACGACGCCATTTCCAGAACAGATAAGCCAGTTGCGCCAGCGTGTAGGCGGCGATCGCCACATAGGCCCATTCCTGCGGGCCCCATTTCGCGAAGAACATGCCACCCGCAATGGGCGCAGCCTTCATCGCCGCGACGTTGACCTCGCGGGCGAGTTCGGTTTGTTCCATCAGTCTTGCCCCTGTGGCCGATGGCCTATGTGTTGGCTTGCCGCGCCGGATGCCCAGCACTGTTGCGCTACGCGCTGGCTGCTTCCCGGCTATCGACCTACGGGCGTCGCGGCAATTCGATACACGCGCCACAAACAAAAAGCCCCGGCCGATGGCCAGGGCTTTGTTGGGCGACGCGATGTGACGATGCCCATTCTCAACATAAAAATTAATTAATCAAGCGAAGTCGCCGATTTGTGTGTCGCCGTATGTTTTGAGGATTTGGGACGACGACCAAACCTTTTCGCCGCCTTAGAATCGATAGCGCCATACATGGCAAGAAGAGAAGTTGCTAATCCTGCGCGAGAGCTGTTTCGGAGCGATTGATCAGTATCGTCGATGTTGCTGATCAGCTGAGCGGACATGCCCACAGCGTTGATCCGCTCCAGCATTCCAACATATTTCTGAGCCTGCTCCATCGTCGACTTGTAAATGAGTAGGAACGTGGCGGCGATGAACTCTACAACTATTCCGGAAGAGGTTGCGACCACTGACGGAGCGACATCGCCACCGTGGATCACGTAATAGACACCTACTCCAATGATCGCGAAGCCCGCGGTCATTACGAGCAAGATGAGTCCAAATATCCAGGAGACGTGGCTCAGGTTTCGCTCGACATATTGCTCCAGCCGTGCGCTAGCCAAATCCCAGGCGGGGCGCGTGCTTGAAGGATTGTCGCTAACGGCCTGTTCGTATCGCGATATGCGAGCCGACCATGCCACCATGTCGATGTAAAACGTCGCCACTCTTCCAATGAACCAAAGTGCTGCAACCCAATAGACAGTTGCCACAATGCTTAGGAACAGCGTTGATCTCTCGCTTCTGACCGCCAGAAAGGTCAGGCTGATCGACATTGTGATCTGAAGTCCAGCCAGGAATGCCCTAGTCCTCAAGACTTTCTTTTGCGCTAGCGAATCGATGGCTGCGATATCCGTCATTTGCGGTTCCCTCCCCTACTACGCTCGTCATGAGCGGGGTGACTATAACTGCGACCCCTCAGGCCGTCTCTCGGTCATTGTAATGCAGTGGACGAGCTGCCGAGGGTGACTCGTCGAATGCAATTCTTAGCCAGCTGGCCACGGCAATGCGCCCCAGCCGCAGATGTTGGCTATACCGAACGGACGATAGCCTGAGGCGTCGCATACATTCCTCACGTGGCAAGTCCGAGCAATATTCCATCCGCAGAACTTCTGCGGGGACGACGCCGCTTTGCTGACGCTCCAGGTGGCGAACCGCCTCCTGAACCTCATCGGCGGCGGTATGAAGTGGCTCAACATTGGTGCCGTCCGGGGCGCGACCGTGCCATTTGATGATCGACGCGAGCCAAGACGGGCCTGAAGTCTCCCCCACCTGATGGCTAACGGTGCGGCGCGGTGCGGTCCGATACGGATAGTCCCTACCCCACTCGCGGAGGCGGTGCTCAAGATTTCGTGCTCGGCTCATGCGACACCCCCTGGTTGAATGCCTTTCACCGTGATGAGACCCTTCTCGACCATGCGGCGCAGCGTGCGGATCAGGCCGCGGCAGCCGTAGAACAACTTGTCCGCCTTCGAGAGCACCATCGTTCGACCATCGAGCGCGTCGTGACATGCGCTGCAGCCGTAGGCCGCGCAGTAGTCCGGCGCCTTGCGGCTATCGCGCTCCTTGGCCACGAATGGAAGGTGGCAAAGGACGACGGTCGAAGGGTCGTAATTGCAGACACCCAGGATGTTGAGCGTGCATGCCTCCCCTTCAGCAGAAGCGCGCAGCGGCGTCATCGACGGACCCTTCGACTTCAGGGCGCGGCGCTTCATGCGGGCACCGTGCGATCGGCCAGGGCTTCGCCAAGCTGCTGGTGCATCTGGCGCGCTGCGTCCTCACTCATGAACTGGGTGGCGGCTCCAACGAAGACAGCAATGCGGCCGTCCGGCTCACGACATGCCAGCGGCCGAAATCGACCCGCCGGCGGAGCGATCCTGCGCCAGTTCTGGACAAGCGCGAGCGCTTCGTCGTCGGTGGCTGCCGTCCATACGCGCTCGCCACGCCATTCCTGCGCGAAAGCCGTCTGGTTCGCATTGAGCCCAGCACGGCCGTATGCCGTTTCGGGGTTCTTGATTTCGACCAGGTGGTTTGCACCCAAGCAGCCGATCACCGTGTCAGGCCACCCAGGAAGGCCGGTCGAAACGAGCTCAGCAACGCTGCAGCCGACGCCCCGGAATACGGAAACGAGGCGGTCGTGGTTCTTGTCCTTGCTGGCGCGACGCATCAGCCGTCGACCTGTCCGGCCATCGCGCCGGCGAGCTCGCGAATACGCGCCAGGCGATCCTTCTCGGCTTGCGAGGTCACCTTCGGCGCCGGCGGCGTCGGGTCTGCCAGATAGCGCTCGCGCTCGCACTCGCGGCAGAAGTCGTGAGTGGCGAACGTCGAATTGTGCTTGTTGCAGTGGGCGGTAAAGCGCCCGAAGGGCTTTGCCGAGGTGCGCCCCTCGTAGAAGCGCTTACGCCGCATGTGCGCGTCCCTTATCAAGCTCCGCCATCCGGGCGCGGATGTCTTCGATTACGAGGCCGGTGAGGAAATGACGACCTTCGTCGACCCTGTAGCGCCCAACCAGATCAGCGCCATGCCGTTGCAATGCCTGGGCATAGCCTGGCTCATGGTGGACCGCGAGCGCGGCCTTGCCGTTGCTGCCGATAAAGAGCGACACCTCGCCTTGTTCGAACACGATGTCGCTCACCAACCGGGCAATTGTCGCTTCGCGGTGCGCAGTGACGCGGCCCAGATCGACAGCGCCGCCGGCAGCCAATGAATAGAGCTGCCTTGAACCAGGCGAGCGATCGCGCGGCGCGGCGCGCGTCACCGTCACCTGCCCCGCTCGCTCCATCCGCTCCAGCGTCGTGGCGACAGTTTTGTACCTGATGCCGCTCAGGTCAGCGATCTCCGGCGCAGACATCGGGCCGGCCTTCAATGCGCTGGTGATCGCCTGCGACGTGGTCAAAGGAGTGCTCCCTGCTTGCGCGCGCGATAGCTGGGCCAGTTGAACGGCACCACGATGCCGCACTCGCGGAAGCGATCCATGATGCGCTCGCCCAGGAAGCTCTCCAGCTGCTCCTTGTTGAGGTTGGAGATCAGGATCATGGGCTTCAGGGCCTGGTACCGCGTATTGATGATTTCGAACAGCACCTGCAGCTCGTGCTCGGTGCCACGGTGCGCGCCGATCTCGTCGACGATCAACAGGTCTGGCTCCATCATGTCGTTGATCACCTGGCGCTCGCTGCGCTTGGCGCCGTCGCGATACGTCTCGCGGACCAGGCCAACGATCTGCGGGACGGTGCCGAACATGACTGTGCCCAGGTGCTCGCCCATCACGGCGTTACCGATGCCGCATGCCAGGTGTGTTTTGCCCGTGCCGCAAACCCCGGTGAAGACCAAGGAGCCGCCCTTCACGCGCTGGTCGGCCCACGTCCGCACGTAGGTCTCGCAAATCGTCTTCGCGACACGCTCGCCCGGGTGCTCTGTCACGAAGTCTGCCACTGCGACGTTTGAATACTTTTCCGGGATCGCGGCCGCCGACGTCAGCCCGCGCAGTTTCTGCATTCGCAGGCGCTGCTCGTTGTGCCGGCGGCGCTCGGCCGCAGCTTTGTCCGCCGCGCTGGCGCAGGTCGGACAGCCCATCAGCACGGGGTCAAAGCCATCCGGCATGTCGAGCTGGCGCGCCTGATACGGCCCGTGGTGTTCGCACTCGCGCGCAACCGTGCGCTCAGTGAGCTGCGGCAAGGGCATCGCGGTAGACGGCTGGGAGGAGTTCATCTGGGGTGCCTGCATAGTCGGTGCCCTGGAAGGTGTCGGTGGCGGAGGGTCGTGGTGTGCTGGAGCTGGTCCTGCCGGGCGGATCGCTCGACCTCTTCCGGCTGAGCTGCTCCGCAACGTCCTCGAGATCCCGCATGCCGCGCATCACCGCGGCGCGCAGCACTGCGTTGACGTCGGCGCCGGCCTTGGCGATGCGATTGAGCTGGAGCACGGCCGTCTGGATTCGGGGGATCGAGGTCTTGCCGTCGTCGTCCAGCTGGCGACGGAACGCTTGCCACTGGGTCTGGTCGACGGCTTCCGGAAGGTGCGACTCGATGGGAACGGGTGCGCTGACGTGCGCGTTCTCAGCAGGCTCTTCAGACGGATATGGAGATGGAGACGGAGACGGAGCATTGCTACGCTGCTGCGTATGCACTGCTGCGCCTGTGCTACTAGCATTGCTGCCAGCATCATCATTCGGTGCTGGTGGCTTGCCAGTCGCCAAGGCGTGCAAGTGCGCAGCCCACTCTGGCACCTGCTTGTTCGCCTCTACTTCGCCGTGGTGACGCTTGACCGCGTTCCATCGTGCCTTTGCAGATCGCAGGCCGGCACCAGCCGCCCAGGGGTTGTGCTCGGTCCAGTCATGGATGCGGTAGCCGCTTTCAAGCCGCTCCAGGAAGCCAACATCCACCAGTGCGCGCACCAGTTCATCCGGCGCGCCCGCCCAGTCAATGGCCAACTCCAGATCTTCGGCCGTCATGCCCTCGAGGTCACCATCCGGGCGGTTCTCCGCCGTCCACAACAGCAGCCGCACGAGAGACCACGCCGCACCATCACCCAGCCGGCGGATCAGCTTCTTCGTCTTCGGGTGCGACGGCAGCGCCGTCGAGATGCGGGCGTCGGCCATGACTCAGCCCAGCGCCGGCTTTGCGGTGGCTGTGGCGGCGCGCAGGCGATCAATCAGCAAGATGATGGCGCGCTGCTCCGCGTTGCCGGCGGCCGCGATAGCCTTCATCTCGCTATTGGTGATCAGGTTGTCCGCCATCGCGTCATGGATGGTTCGCGCGAACTCGCCGGCGGCCATCTCCATCGACAGCATCGCGGTCAGGATGTTGCCAGGCTGCCCTTCCTGCTCGGCGCGGGCCAGCGTGAAGCCGTGCTCCTGCGCCATCGCCTGGAGCACGTCGAACTCACCGGTGACGGCCATCATCCGATTGGCTTCGGCCAGCGTCAGGTGGTTCGTGTTGTTGTTCGGGTTGACCTTGTTGCGCAGGATGCCGGCGGACATACCGATACGCGGGGCGAGCGATTCAGCTCCTCCCGGGTAACGGTCAACGATGGCGGCAGCGGCGTCGATTACATGCATGGGCTGGTGACTCACATGGAGAAGTCGCCGCGGAGCGCGGCTACATTGGCGCCATGGAACTCATGGCAAGGGCGAACATCGATGGAACGAGCAGCGCCACGACGGGCGCGCATGGAGGTGGATTCCCCTCCGTGGGAGACTTCGGTCACCACGACACCACCAACCAACGAAAGGGAATCCATGAAGCTGCAAACGCCAGAGGAACTGAAGCGCGACCAGACGGACAACGAGATCAGCGCAATGAAGCTGGTCTTGGAAGCGCTCATTGCGGCACACCCGGCGCCCGTGGAACTGCTGATGCAGTGGGAGCGCGTAAGCGAGCAAACAGTCGCGAAATTGCCGCCCTTAGCCAGCCACGCCGGCTTGCCGACGAAGGAGGAGTGGTTTCGCACGTACCTGAAGCACTGGGACTCGCGAGTTCGCGCCTTAGTGCGTTGACCGCTTGGTGTGCCTGCATTTCCAGCGTGCGCGTGTACTCCGTGGACAAGCCGATGATCTCGGCTTCGTCCGGCAATGCGCATCCGCTGGTAACCGCGCCTTGCAGTTTCACTTCCAATGTCGCTACCCGGGTCAGCGCGTGGATCGCCAGCGCGTGCAGCGCGTCGAGCGCTTGGAGAGTTTTGAACTCGCGCTCGTTCATCGCGGGTCCCCTGCATGGTTGCGCCCGACGTGAATATCGATGCCGTCGGCGTGCCGATTCAGGTAAACCGTCGCGGACGTGGCAATAGTGATGCTCACGCTTAGCTTCCCATCTGCACGGCGCGACAGCGGCAGAACCGCGATGTCGCGCCAGCCCACGTGCTTAAACCAACCGTGGCCGATGGCCCGATACGCCGGCTTCCTGATGTTGTCCCCCTGTGGGCTCATGTCAGGCCACCGCCGCGTGGCTCAGAAAAGACTGAGTTGCTTCGGCCGTCTCCCCTTGGACGGCCGACGTTCGGTGTCGGTCTGGTTTGTCCGGGTACGAGCCACCGAATACGTCAGGGCGGAGGGAAGCCAGCTCTACGTTTCCATCCGAGGCGACATGCAAGGCCCGCGCGAGAAGGCCACTGGCCTTCTTATGCCCAAGCGCGATCATGTAGAGAGTCTGCGATCCGCAGCCTGCGCGTTTGGCCAGTTCTGCAAGAACCGGGCAATCGCGCTTACCGGTTCCACCGCGTGCCGTGATGTACGTTCTCAGGTCCATGCCGGCGACATTACCTTTTCGGTTATGTTCTGGCAATACCTTTTCGGTCATTTACCGTGTTGGTAACGCCATGTGACCATCTTCGGATGGACGCCAGCGAAGCCCGAACCCTAAATATTCGAGCATTGGTCGTCGCCAATGGCGGTCCAACTCGCTTTGCAAAGCGCATCGGACGCGAGCAGGCTCAGGTGAGCCAATGGATCTCCGAGCGCTTGGCCAAACCGATAGGCCGCGTATTAGCCCGCGAGATCGAAGAAAAGCTTGGCCTACGCAAAGGCTGGCTTGACCAGGTCCATGACGAACAAGCTTCGTCTCATGATGTGTCGAGATTTGAGACTCGCGAGGGATACCGTCGGTTCCAGTTGATGGGAGCTGGCGGTGCCGGACCGGGCGTAATGAATCAGGAATACCCCGAAGTAATACGAGAAGTGGAAATCGCCGAATGGCAGCTGCAGCAGGAGTTGGGGCGCGTACCTTCTCCGGCGCGCGTGAAGCTACTGACCGTTCGTGGCGACTCGATGGCCCCTCGCATCAAAAATGGCGATGTGGTTTTCGTGGACACGGAGGACCGGGCCGCGTCCGATGGCGGCTTATTTGTAGTGGTTCTTCATGGACATGCGCTGGTCAAACGACTCGAGATCCGCACGGATGGGCTACACATCGTGAGCCTGGCCGCGCCTGACCGACCGGATGTCCTTCCACCGGAGCGCATGGAAGCCCTTCATATCGCCGGTCGAGTCTTGGGATCAATCCAGCTCAGGCGCGCGGAAGACATTTAGTAGTTAGGGGCGGCGCCTTTTGGATTCTACAGCTGACGTCCCTGGTTGCTGGCGGCGGCTGCCTTCTTGGCCGCCTCGGCAGCACCAACGGGGGTCAGCACCGAAACATAACCGGTATCGATGCGATCTGCCGTTCCAAGAAAGTCGACTCTTAGGTTCGAGAACTGCCACACGGCGGTGACCGATTCGAACTGAGCGCCAGCCATTGTGGTCGCCTTTTGGATGGTCTTGGCGGTCGGCGCGCCGTACTTGTCTAGCAGTTTAGCTAGGACGCTTTCTTGGACTCGCACGCCACCCGTGGACGCCGAGACTGACTCTATGCGGCCGTTGATGACACCGAGAAAGAAGTAGCGATCGCCACCATATTCCGAGTATAGAAACTGCGGCGCTTCGCCGTTGCCGAACCTAACCGACAGGGTTCCGGTGTAACCCTCATCGACAGTGCCCGTTCGAAGAGGCTCATAGCACGTTATGTGCTGCTGGGCCCAGGCACTGACGTCAAGTGTCTTGATTCCGAACACCACTTTGCTGGCGCATTCGGGAATTGAGACGACCTGCCCCAGCTCGAAGCCGAAAGCCGCAGTCGACGGTGCCTCGCGTGGCGCCGGCGCGGGCTTCTGCACGGCAGCGCCCGCGCCCAGGGCAACACTCGCCAGAAACATGCCGCCGGCTGCGATGCCAGTGTGTAGTAAACGCCTCATCCCTTTCCCCTGTCCCTGCGCAACCATGCGCCCTTTGCGAACAGATCGTATGTCGAGGACGCTCTGAAAGAAAATTACCGTTTCGGTATTGTCAATCAATAACCTTTTCGGTAATACTTGCTCCGTCGCCAACGAGACGGACAGTTATGACGCCTTCTGCAGCCAGTCGATTCACCCAGTTCAAGCGTGCAGCCCGTGGCAGTCAGCTCCCCATTCGCCGCGTCACCGGCAACGTCGTCTATTACCAGTTCCCGGCACACGACCTGCCACCCGGTGAGGATCACTGCCACCAGCCCGGCAAGCACGCGGTGTCCTGGCTCGTTGGCGGCTTCGCCAGCGTCATCATCCCGGGCTTCATCGGCATGCTCACGGGTGTCCTGTGAGCTACAAGACCGTCACCCTGCGCGGCTCTGCCGCCATGCCGCGCGATGTCCACCTGTCGCGCACGTCCTCGGTCTATATGGCGTCGCTACAGCTGAGCGGCCAATCGATGCAGATTGCCTTTGCCGCTGCTGAGAGCGCGAAGTGCCGCCTGCAGCGATCGCGCAGCCTCACGATTCTCTGGATCGGTGACGCGTCGTTCGACCTGCTCGAACACGAAGCCGAGGCCGCTTCGAAGCTGTTCGATATCCCTTTTCCCCCGCCACTGACCGCGGCGCCTGAGCGCCCCTCCCTTTCCCGCTCACGCGCCGCGGTTGGTGGCCTTTTGGATGTGCGCGCATGAGCGCCGTCTGCTTCTTCGTCGGCGTGTCGCTGGGCGCGTGCATCGGCCTGCTGGTTTGCAGCCTCCTGCGCTACTGGAAGCAGCGCAACGAGGACGACGCCGAATGACGCCCGCAACGCGCGACGACTGGCGCGCCCTCCTCCGCTATTGCCTCGTGACCGAGTGCGCCGTGACCGGCCTGCTCCTGGTCATCGTCACCACCGTCCGCATCGCAAAGGCGCTCTGATGTTTTTCCGCAACCTCTCCCTGTTTCGATTCTCGCCGGCGGTCGCCGAAGACCTCGCGCGCCTCGACGAAGTTCTGCCCGATCACCGACTGCGCGAGTGCGGACCGATGGAAATCGGCACGAGCGGTTTCGTGCCGCCGGTGGGCAATGGCGCCGACGCGCCGCTGACGCACACCGTCGACTTGGCCACGCTCGTGGTATCGGGCACGGAGGCCAAGCTGCTGCCGGCCGCCGTGGTCAACGATGCGCTGCACCGCCGAGTCATGAAGATTTCCGAAGACGAAGGACGCCGCGTGGGTGGCCGTGAGCGCAAGCGCATCAAGGAAGACGTGTTGAACGAGCTCGTGCCGCGCGCCTTTGTGCGCTCCAGCCGCATGCGCGCCTATGTCGATCTGCGGAACGGCTGGATGGTGGTGGACACCGCCACGCGTAGCCGCGCCGAAGGCGTTCTGACGCAGATGCGTGAAGCCTTGGGCAGCTTCCCTGCCGTGCCGCTCGCTCCCGACGAAGGTCCGCGCGTGCTGCTGACCGACTGGCTGGCCAACGGCACGCTGCCGGCTGGCCTCGCACTTGGCGATGAAGTGGAACTGCGCGATCCGGCCAGCAGCGACGGCGGCATCTGGCGCGGCCGCCGCGATGACCTCGACAGCGAGGAAGTGAAGGAACACCTGCGCAACGGCAAGCAGGTGTTTCGCCTGGGCTTGGTGCTCGACGAGCGCATGTCCTTCGTGCTGGGCGAAGACCTGGTCGTGCGCAAGCTCAAGTTCCTGGACGTGGTCACGGAACAGCTGGGCGACGAGCACCCGGACGCGGCGGCAGAGGCAGATGCCACCTTCGCGCTGCTGCGCCTGGAGCTGCAGCAGCTGCTCTCGAAGTTCGAGGAATGGTTTGGCCTGCCGAGGCCAAAGGACACCTGACGGTTACGCCCACGCTGGGCCAAGCGGTCGCCGACGGGCGACGCCGGAGACGCAACCGGCACCGAACCCTGAGGCGAAGAACGGTCGCTCTGCGCCGAAGCAAAACCGGCAACTTGATCCGGGGAGCAGAGGAGAACGTAACGACGCCGGACACGTAACCGGCACCTACAAGTTGGGCCTGGATGACTTCGCGTGATTCAAGACGGGCCTAAATAAATGTCCAGAAATCGCGCCTATCGCAAGTGGAGAGAAGTTGCCTCGCGGCCCTGTCGAGTAGCACAGGGCACATGAAGCGAGCTGGGTGCGCGGGCAGTCGCATTCCGGCCAGCGGAGACGGTGATCGTTCCGGCTCGCTCCATGTATGGCAGTGAATGCGCAGGCTGATGCGCTAGTTCAAAAGTGGGGTTGGGCGGCCGCGCGCTGCAAGAAGTCGCCCAGATATGCGTGAGGTCCGAGGCCCCGAATGGCTTCACGCAATGCCGGAGGCACAGCACCGGCCACTGCCACCCAACACACACGCCGGTGAGGCCGGCAAAGGATTCGTGATGGCGTCCCCGATCTACGCGCACCAGCGCGACCCGCACCGAGATAGCGAAATCGCCAACGCCCGTGGCGCGGCGTCGCGCATCGATGTCGCGCAGCGCTTCGGCATCACAGTCGACGCCGTCACGGCGATCTGCGCGAAGGTCCGCAAACAGAAGACCTTCGAGTTGAAGATCGGTCGCCCCAACGAGCGCGAGGTGCCCGTCGGCACCGTCGTCACCCACAAGGGTTTCGCAGAGGCTTGCATCGGCGCCTATCGCCACTTCGGCGAATTCTTCCGCGGGCTCGACCTGCCCGACTGGTACCTCACGGACGGCCATACCCGCATGAGCGTCGCAGTGATCCGCGAGGAGTTGGCCAAGCGTGCCAACTAGGCAGCCAGCGCAGCGCGCGCCAGCGAAGCGGCAACCGGCACAGAACTACGGACCGGTCCGCTACGTGAGTTTCCTGGGCACGCGCTGCGAAGACTGCCGCCACTTCACCCCTGACCCGATCAACCCGCCTGCCGGCATTGGCAGCTGCAGCGAAGGACACGGCGGATACCACGCCGGCGCGCGGCACCACTGCCGAAGCTTCACACCGAGGAACGCATGAACGCTCTTCCCAAACTCAACCAGCTCATCAATGGCGCCAGCAGCTGCAAGACGGCCGTTGAGCTCGCGCTGAGCGCGGTGCGCAAGGCGCGCCTCTCGGCCAACGACAGCAACAACCCTTCCATCAATGCGGCACTCGCCCGCGCCGAGCGCAACCTGCTCGAAGCCCGCGGCGAGTCCGAAGCCCATCACCGTCGCCTGATTCGTAAGGGCGAGCGCCAGGAGAGCGCCAATGTCTAACCCGACCAAAGCCCTTTGCATCTATCACGCGAACTGCGCCGACGGCTTCGGTGCGGCCTGGGCGGTGCGCGCGGCGCTGCGCGAGGGCGTCGAGTTCCACGCCGCCGGCTATGGCAGCGAGCCTCCGGCGGTCGATGGCCGCACCGTCTACATCGTGGACTTCAGCTATCCGCGCGCAGTGCTGATCGACATGGCGTCCCGCGCACAGAAAATCGTCGTGCTCGACCACCACAAGACGGCCCAGGCCGATCTTTCCCCCGAAGGCCTGCCTGTAAACGTCACTGTGCACTTCGATATGCAGCGTAGCGGCGCACGCATGGCATGGGACTTCTTCCATCCGGAGCAGGCGCCGGCGCTTATCCAGCACATCGAAGACCGCGACCTCTGGCGCTTCGACCTATCGTGCACCCGCGAGATTCAGGCTGCACTGTTCTCCTATCCCTACGACTTCGCCGTGTGGGATGACCTCATGCGCGCCAGCACCGAGCAGCTGGCGATGGATGGTGCCGCTATCGAGCGCAAGCATCACAAGGACGTCGCCGAGCTGGTTTCAGTAACCCAGCGGCGCATGGTCATCGGTGGCCACGACGTGCCGGTGGCAAACCTGCCCTACACGATGAGCAGCGATGCGGGCCACCTGATGGCTGCCGGCGAGCCCTTTGCCGCCTGCTACTGGGACACCGCCGAAAACCGCGTCTTCAGCCTGCGCTCGACCGATGCCGGCCTGGACGTGTCCGAGATCGCCAAGCAGTACGGTGGTGGTGGACACCGCAACGCGGCTGGGTTCCGCGTCCATCGCGACCACCCACTGGCCATCGGCACGCTGGACGACAACATGGGCGGTGCAGCGCTCATTGCCGCAGAGCGACAGCGCCAGATTCACGTCAAGGGCTGGAGTCGCGAACACGACGCGGACAACCAGCCCGGCATCCTCACGATGGCTGCTATCTGCTATGCGAACATGGCTTGCTCGGATACGGGCGTTCGCGGATCGCTTCGCGGCGGAATGCCTACGTATTGGCCATGGGACAAAGGCTTTTGGAAGCCTGGGCCGGACAACTCCGACGCGTCGCGCATTCGCGAACTCGAAAAGGCCGGCGCGTTGATAGCTGCAGAGATTGACCGCCTTCTGGCGCGCGAGGTGGCCCATGGCTGAGCATAGCCGCGGCCCTTGGCGATGGGAGGTCAACCGGCAATCCAAGTCGATCCACCTGGTGGGCGGCCGCCCCATGTTCGACAAGACGGTGATGGACTTCGGGCGATGGGGTATGCAGCACGCCGCGCCGCGCTTCAACAGCGCCATCGCCGGCGGCGAGTTCAACATCATGTACGCCCCGCACGAGCATGACGGCTGGGTTGTGCCGTTCGTCGAGCGCGAGCATCACGCACACTGGTGCGCGAACGTCAATCACCCGGACGCACGCCTGATCGCCGCCGCGCCGGATCTGCTGGAAGCGCTGCTGGGTGTCGTGGCAGTCGCCGACAGGAATACCGTTGAGTTCGATCGAGCGCGGGCAGCCATCGCCAAAGCAACGGTGACTGCATGAACATCGCCCATATTGAAGGCGCCACGCGGGTGCTCGGTGCCCCTGCGAACTGGGACGGCAAGGAACTGCCCTGCGATGCCCTGCCCATCCTCGACGTGGAGACGTCCAACGGCAACGTCATGGCCTCCGAGTGGAAGCCGACAGCTGAGGAGATCGAGGCCATCCTCAACGGCGCGCCGGTGCGCCTGTGGATCTTCGGTACCGCGCATCCGGTTGTTTCCCTTACCACCGGTGATGTCGCATGAGCGTGTCGATCCACGTGGGCCAGTGCGAGGACGTGCTGCCTGGCTTCGAGCCCAACAGCATCGACTCTATCGTGACGGACCCGCCCTATGGTCTGGGATTCATGGGAAAGGCTTGGGATCACGGAGTACCGGGCGTGTCCTTTTGGGCCGAGTTCCTTCGCGTCGCCAAGCCAGGCGCACATCTGATCGCGTTTGGCGGAAGCCGGACCTATCACCGCATGGCATGCGCAATCGAAGATGCCGGCTGGGAGATTAGAGATTCCATCATGTGGATTTACGGTAGCGGCTTCCCGAAGTCGAAGAACGGGCCCTGGGGTGGTACCGGGCTCAAGCCGGCGCACGAACCCATCGTGGTAGCTCGCAAGCCGCTTATTGGAACGGTGGCCTCCAACCACGCGCAGTTCGGCACCGGGGACCTCAACATCGACGCATGCCGCGTTGGCACGAACGACGAGCAGTTGCGTACCGGTTCGGGCGTCATTCCGTGCCGTCACGATGAGACTCGTGGTCGCGCCGGCGAGGCCTCCGCCGACCGTCGATATATGGCGGCTAGCGGTACCAACTTCTCGGTGACGCCAGGGCCACGCGGTGGCGATCCGGACGGCCGTTGGCCCGCAAACGTAATCCATGATGGCAGCCCCGAGGTCGTTGCGGCGTTCCCGCATGCCCCTGGTCAGCTGGCGAAGGCGAGCACGAGCGCCACACGTCGCGCCGGCCAGAACGCCTACGGTGTGATGACCCGCGGCTCGAATGGCCAGGACAAGCGCGGAGACGGCGGCAGCGCGGCGAGGTTCTTCTACTGCGCCAAGGCCAACAAGAAGGATCGAAACGACGGCTGCGATGGCTTGCCGCTTCGCAAGAGCGGCATGGTGTCGAACACCAGCGGGCAGCACATCACGCGCCGCGACGGCGGCGCGCCGGCGCCGACAGCCAATAACCACCCGACCGTGAAGCCCACTGAGCTCATGCGTTACTTGTGCCGCCTCGTAACGCCCGCCGGTGGCATAGTCTTGGACCCATTTATGGGATCGGGTAGCACGGGGCGAGGCGCGCTCCTCGAGGGCTTCGACTTTATAGGCATAGAGCAGGACAGCGACTACGCCACCATCGCGCGTGCGCGCATCGGTGCCGTGCAACTACGGCTGCCGCTCGGAGACGCAGCATGACCAATGGCATCGTAACCGCGGAAGACCTCGCTACTGCCACCGGCTACAAGCGCCCTGCAGACATCGAGCGGTGCCTCCGTGCACAGGGGATTCGCTATTTCGCTGGCAAGGACGGCCCCTGGATGACACTGGCCATGCTTGATGCCGCCGGCGGTATCAAGCACAGCTCCAACGACGGCATGTACGAAGGAAACATCCTCGGATGACACGCGGACGCCCACGAAAGATCGACCCAACCATTCCGCGCCATATAGATCAGCGCAAGCTGCCGGCGGGCGCGTATTGGGACAGCCGTGACCGGGTGTGGTACACCAAGCTCGGCGAAGGCGGCAAGCGCAATCAGCGCAAGCGCATTGCTGGGTCCGATGCCACGCTCGCGCAGCTGTACCGCGTGATCGATGAAATCGGGTCGAGCACGAAGGGCGGCACGATCGCTTGGCTGCATGGCGAACTCACGCAGCACACGGACTGGGGCAAGCTCAAGCCGAACACACAGCGCGACTACGAGTTCTGCCTGCGCGCTCTGACGAAACTGCGTACCGGGCTTAAGGTGACGGCCGACCAGCTGGTCGTCAATCGCTTGCGCAAGGTAGATGTGCAAACCATCGTCGACGAGATCGCCAAGACGCGGCCGTCGTCGGCTAACCACGTGAAGCGCTACCTGGGCCGACTGTTCGCCTGGGGCATGCAGCGCGGCAAGATCAACGACCGCACCAACCCGGCGCACGATGTGAAGCAGGCAGACGAGGTCGGCAAGAAGAGCATGCCTGTGCACGAGGTGATGGACACGGTAATCGCCTACGCGCGCGAGCGCGGCGCGCGCCAGTCGCGTACCGAGGGTTCGTGCCCGCCGTATATCTGGATCACCATGGCGATCGCCTACCGCTGCCGCCTGCGCGGCGTCGAGGTGATGATGCTCACCGACGCCAACAAGCTCGAGGAAGGCGTGCTCGGTGTGCGGCGTAAGGGCTCGCTCGACACCATCACGGCTTGGTCGCCTGAGTTGGTCGAAGCGTGGGACGCGGCCATTGCGGTGCGCAAGCGCGTGTTCGAAAAGCTGGCCGCCAAGAAGGGATACGTGGTCCCGCTGCTCGCCAAAGATCGGCCGCTGCTGGTCAGCGAGAAAGGCATGCCGCTGGTGAAGCTCGACGCCGAGGGCAACCCGGAAGATCGCACCACACTGGACAGCGCCTGGCAGCGCTTCATGCAGATGGCCATCAAGGACGGCGTGATCACAAAGGAACAGCGCTTCACCCTGCACGGCCTGAAGCATCGCGGCGTCACCGATACGGACGGCGGCGCGGCCGAGCGGAAGGAAGCGAGTGGGCACAAAACCGATTCGATGGCCCAGCTCTACAACCACAATGTGCCCGTGGTCGCGCCAGCAAAACGGCGGCCGAAGTGAGCAAAATCAACCTTGCATCAACTCGCGAGAGGCGCCTTCGGGCGCCTTTTTCATGGCCGACAAGACGGCTAATTTTCCGGGTATTTTTCCGGTACAAAAGAAAACAGCCACTTAGTTTTCGCTAAGTGGCTGTTCTTATTGGTGGGCCGTGAAAGATTCGAACTTTCGACCAATTGATTAAGAGTCAACTGCTCTACCAACTGAGCTAACGGCCCTGAAACTGTTTGTACTTACTTTCGTCAACTGGGGTGGAAGATGGGACTCGAACCCACGACCCTCGGAATCACAATCCGATGCTCTAACCAGCTGAGCTACATCCACCGCAAACTTTGAACTGGCGCGCCCGACAGGAATCGAACCTGCAACCGTCGGCTTAGAAGGCCGATGCTCTATCCGGTTGAGCTACAGGCGCTTGTGCACATTGTGCATAGCATCTGCATGGTCGGGGCAGAGGGATTCGAACCCCCGACATCCAGCTCCCAAAGCTGGCGCTCTACCAGGCTGAGCTATACCCCGATTTCGAAACCCTCAACCTGTTCGGGCTGAAGCTTTGAAATGCTACGGGTGACGCCTAGCCTAGTCAATCCGTATCAAAGCACACCGAACTTCTAAACCTTACGTTCGGACCGCCTGGCGATTCATTGCCTTGCGGTGCAAGCCGTGATGCGAACATCACATCTTGCTGTTATATGGCGCGCCCGGAGAGATTCGAACTCCCGACCACCAAGTTCGTAGCCTGGTACTCTATCCAACTGAGCTACGGGCGCGTTTTAACTTTTGCCTTGTCGCTTAACCACCGAGGTGGAAAGCGCCGAAGCGAGAAGCGGAATTATTCAGATTCGAGGGCGGTGCGTCAACTCTTTTTTTCAGTTTTTTTGCATTGCCGTGTGGAAATCTTCACGTTCGGCGATGACTGCACTTCACTCGAGCCCGCTATTTTAGCCTTCTGTTTCACTTTCGGCTACACCTTCACGCAAAAAAATTGCCGATCCTTTGTAGGAGCGCACTTGTGCGCGACCGCAGCGCCATGTCGCCTCTGCTTCGCCTGGTTGTCGCGCACAAGTGCGCTCCTACAGTGGTCCGTCGCCAGAAGCGCTGCGCTCTCGCAGCGTTCGCGCGCAAAAGAAAAGGCGGCCTATGGCCGCCTTTCTTCTGTGCATGTAGCGCGATCAGCGATCGGCGACGCGGCTCTGAGTGGCCGGATCACCCACCTTGGCGCCGCTGTCGCCACGCGGCGGCGGAGGCGGCGGCGTAGAGCCGCTGGAGTTCTTCGACCAATCCGCCGGCGGGCCAGGTACGCGGCCAGCCATGATGTCGTCGATCTGGCGCGCGTCGATGGTCTCGTACTGCAGCAGCGCGTCGGCCATCACGTGCAGCTTGTCGATGTTGTCGGTCAGCAGCTGCTTGGTGCGGGCGTAGTTGCGATCGAGGATGGCACGCACTTCCTCGTCGATCTTGCGCGCCGTCTCATTGGAGACGTTCTTGTGCTGCGTGACGGCGCGGCCGAGGAACACTTCGTCCTCTTCCTCGCCATAGGTCACCGGACCGAGCGTGTCGGACAGGCCCCACTTGGTGGCCATGTTGCGGGCCATCTTGGTGGCGCGCTCGATGTCGTTGGACGCACCGGTGGTCACCTTGTCCTCGCCGAAGATCAGCGCCTCGGCCACGCGGCCGCCGTACAGCGAGCACAGCTGCGATTCGATCGCCACGCGGTTCATGCTGTACTTGTCGCCCTCGGGCAGGTACATCGTCACGCCCAGCGCGCGACCGCGCGGGATGATGGTGACCTTGTAGACCGGGTCGTGCTCGGGCACCAGACGGCCGACGATGGCGTGACCGGCTTCGTGATACGCCGTCAGCTTCTTCTCGTCCTCGCTCATGGCCATCGAGCGGCGCTCGGCACCCATCAGGATCTTGTCGCGCGCCTTGTCCAGATGAATCATGCGCACGTCGCGGGCGTTCTCGCGTGCGGCAAACAAGGCAGCCTCGTTCACCAGGTTGGCGAGATCGGCGCCCGAGAAGCCCGGGGTACCGCGCGCGATGGTCATCGCATCGACGTCCGAGGAAATCGGCACGCGACGCATATGCACCTTGAGGATCTGCTCACGGCCCTTCACGTCCGGCAGGCCCACCACGACCTGGCGGTCGAAGCGACCCGGACGCAGCAGTGCGGGATCGAGCACGTCGGGACGGTTGGTGGCGGCGATCACGATGACACCTTCGGTGCCTTCGAAACCGTCCATTTCCACCAGCAACTGGTTGAGGGTCTGCTCGCGCTCGTCATGACCGCCGCCCAGACCGGCGCCGCGATGACGACCGACCGCGTCGATTTCGTCGATGAAGATGATACACGGCGCGTGCTTCTTGGCCTGCTCGAACATGTCGCGCACGCGGCTGGCGCCGACGCCCACGAACATCTCCACGAAGTCCGAACCGGAGATCGAGAAGAACGGCACCTTGGCTTCGCCGGCGATGGCCTTGGCCAGCAGCGTCTTGCCGGTACCCGGGGGACCGACCATCAGCACGCCGCGCGGAATCTTGCCGCCCAGCTTCTGGAACTTGCCCGGATCGCGCAGGAATTCGACCAGCTCGCCGACTTCTTCCTTGGCTTCATCGCAGCCGGCGACGTCGCTGAAGTTGACCTTGATCTGATCCTCGCCCTGCAGCTTGGCGCGCGAGCGGCCGAAGCTCATGGCGCCGCGACCACCCGCACCGGCCTGCATCTGGCGCATGAACCAGATGAACACGCCGACGATCAGGATGATGGGCAGCCAGTTGAGCAGCAGGCCCAGCAGCGAGAAGCCGTTGTTGGAAGGCTCCTGGCGGACCTCGACGCCCTTGTCCTGCATCTGCTTGACCACCCCGTTGGTGGACCAGCCCAGGACCGGTGCGACCGTGCGGAACGAGCTGCCGTCCTTCAGCTTGCCGCTGATGGCGGCCGGCTGGTCGGCACTGATGTTGGCCGAGGCCACGTTCCCGTTGTCGACGCTCTGCACGAAGCTGCTGTAAGGCAGGTCCGACGAGGAGGCGCCATGCGGGTTGAAGCTCTGGAACACGGTGAGCAGAACCACCGCGATGATCAGCCAGAGCAGCAGGTTTTTCGCCATTTCATTCATGCACGGTTCTCGCCGGATTGCCCGCCATGGATCTTTCGGCCCACAGCTAATGCATACACCTCCCGCGAACGCGCGCGGGAGGCCTTGGGTTTACGCATCGTTACGCGGGTGAAGTCTGCGCGCAAGCTGCGGATGTAGTCGTCAAAGCCTGTCCCCTGGAACAACTTGATCAGAAACGAGCCGCCGGGCTTGAGCCATTGGCGGCTGAAGTCCAGCGCCAGCTCGGCCAGGTCCATTGCCCGGATCTGATCCGACAGGGCCACACCACTCATATTGGGGGCCATATCAGACAGCACAAGATCGACCTGTTGCCCCTGCAGGCGGCTTTCCAGCTCCTGCAGCACCGATTCCTCGCGAAAATCGCCCTGAAGGAAGTCCACGCCGCCAATGCCCTGCATCGGCAGGATGTCCATGGCTACCACGTGACCGGTGTCGCCCAGGCGCTGGCGTACCAGCTGCGACCAGCCGCCGGGGGCGGCGCCCAGGTCGACCACGCGCATATTGGGCTTGAGCAGGCGATCCTTGTCGATCAGCTCTTCCAGCTTGAAAACGGCACGCGAACGCAGCCCCTCAGCCTGGGCTTTCTTCACATAAACATCATCGAAGTGCTCCCGCAGCCAGCGGGAACTACTTTTGCTGCGAGCCATAGGCCGAGGTGCCACAGATACGGGGGAGATGGCCGCATGATACCCTTACCTGTCCTATCGCAGTGAATCCGAGACTGAACGCATGGCACTTTCCAATTCGCAGCGCCGCTACCTGCGCAGCCTTGCGCACGATCTCAGCCCCGTCATCCTGCTGGGCGCCAAGGGCGCGACCGAGGCTGTGCGCAAGGAGTTGGATCTGGCGCTGTCCCAGCATGAGCTGGTCAAGGTGAAGCTGTCCGGCGGCGACAAGGACGAGCGTCAGCAGCAGATCGACTTCCTGGCTGAAGGCACGCAGTCCGAAAGCGTGCAGCAGATCGGCCACATCGTGGTGCTGTTCCGCCGCAACGAGGACGAGCCCAAGCTCGCCCTGCCCCGCTAAGGGCCACCCGGCGATGGATCTGTCGCTCGATCGTCCCGAAGGCTATCTCTTTGTGCGCCGTGTCGGCGCCCATGGCATTACCGTGGTGGATCGCGAGTTCACCCGCAGCTTCCTGTTGTCGCCCGAGCGCCTGGTGGAAGACTGGCCGGTCGCGGCTGCGTCTGAGCTGGACGCCAGTCATATCGACGCCATCCTCGCCTTGAAGCCGGAAGTGGTGCTGGTGGGCACTGGCGAGCGCCAAGTGTTCCCGGCCCAGGCCTTCATGGCCGGGCTGCTGCGCAAAGGTGTGGGCGTGGAAGTGATGGATAACGCTGCGGCGGCGCGTACCTATGATTTGCTGGCTGGCGAGAGTCGGCGCGTGGTGGCGGCGTTTATCCTGCCCGCGTAAAAGCACCTGGTTCTCCTGTGGGAGCGCACCCTGTGCGCGACGGCCTCGAACCTTGAGGCAAGGCCCGTCGCGCACAGGGTGCGCTCCCACAGTGTTTCAACTTCGGTTTTAGCGCGGCGGCAGGTATCCCAGCGGATCCACCGGATTGCCATCCTTGCGAATCTGGAACTGCAGCTCATCGCGCGACGCACCCGTCGAACCCATCTCCGCAATCGGCTGGCCTGCCGTGACACGCTGACCTTCCTTCACCAGTCGCTTGCTGTTGTGGCCATAGGCCGACAGATAGCTGTCGTTGTGCTTCACGATCACCAGCTCGCCGTAGCCGACCAGGCCGTTGCCGCTATACACGACCACGCCATCGGCAGCCGCGCGCACCGGATCACCGGATTTGCCGCCGATCTCGATACCGGGAATGGCATCGCCGGATTGGAAACGTTTGATCAGCGTGCCGTCGGCTGGCCAACGCCAGTTCACGCCGCCATTGCTGCGCGTCGCGCCCGGAGCGGCCGGTACCGGCGGAGCGGGAGGAGGCGTATTGGCCGCAGTGGCAGTGGGCGCACCGGCCACGGGAACCACTGGCGTGGTGCTGGCGGCAGGCGCCGGCGTGGCAGGGTGTGCCGCTGACGGCGCAGGCGGCGTAACGACAGACGTCGTATTTGCAGTGGACGGTGTTGCCGGCTGGAAGCCCGGCTGAGCTTCCGGCGCAGGCGTCACCACGCGGCCGGTCGACGGCGGTGGCTTAGTCGCCGTCGCCACCACGGGCGCCGTATGCATGGCCGCCGCTGCCGGCGGCCTGCCGTCGGCGGGAGCCAGCTTCAGCTCCTGCCCCGGCCAGATCGTGTAAGGCGAATCGATATGGTTCCAGCTCGCCAGGTCGCGGAAGTCCACGCCGTTGCGGAAGGCGATCGAGTAGAGCGTGTCGCCCTTGGCCACCTTATAGGTGCCGCCCGGCACCGGACGCGCTGTCGGCGTGACCACGCGCGAGGAGCTGCCGGCCGATGGCTCGACCACGACGGAGCGCTGGGTGCCGCAGGCAGCCAGCAGGACGACGGAGGTCAGGATCAGTGACCGGAGATATCCATTCATATCGGTCAGCATAACTAGGCGACGCGTCATTTTCATGCGTATTGCTTGCACGGCAGCCGAAGTCCGCCGGCCGGCGTTCAGCGCGACAGCAACCACCAGGCCAAAAGGCCGGCTAAAATCACCAGCGCCGCCCAGCCAATGCGCTCGATATGCTTGTGCAGGATGCGCTCGGCACGCTCGCCAAAAATGCGGATCAGCAAGGCCAGCAGCCACACGCGCTTGCCGCGGCCGACCGCCATGCAGACCAGGAACGGAATCACCGGCACGCCCACGATGCCCGACGCCCACGTGACGAACTTCATCGGGACCACCGGCTGCAACGCAGCCAGCGCAAGCACCAGCAACAGGCCCAGCCAATGCTGGTTCATCTGCAGGCGCAGGTTGTCCACGCCCTTCTCGATGGGCGCCAGCAGATGCAGGCTGTCGAGCAGCGGCGACAGCGCATGGAAGGCCCAATGGCCCAGCGCGTATCCGACCAGCGAACCCAGCAGCGAAAACAGCAGGCTGATGTTGGCGTAGAAAAAAGCCTTGTGACGCTTGCCGAGCATCATCGGCGCCAGCATCACTTCCGGCATGATCGGGAAGATGAAAGCCTCGACGAAACTCAGGCCGCACAGGTAATACACAGCCCTGGGGTGGCGCGCCCACGTGAGTGCACGCGCGTAAAGCGGTCCGAACAGACGCATGCTTAAACGTTTCCTTGTGAGCGCATCAGCCGATGCCGCCAAGCAGCGGCACGAAACTGACGGCGGCCAGTTCTTCCTGGATGAAATCGCCCTGCCCGTCGCCGCGCATGCGTATCAGGGTCTGGTTGCTGGGCGAACCGACCGGGGCGACCAGCACGCCCGTGGGGCTGAGCTGGTCGAGCACGGCGTGCGGAATCGCATCGCCGGCGGCGGTAAGAATGATTGCGTCGAACGGTGCCTCGTCGGGCCACCCGAGTTTGCCGTCGTCATGGCGCGAGCGAATATTGTTGAGGCCGAGCTGGCGGAAGCGACGGCGCGCCTGGCGCAGCAACTCTTCGATGCGCTCGACCGTGAACACCTGCGGCACGATCTGCGCCAGCACCACCGCCTGATAACCAGAGCCCGTGCCGATCTCCAGCACCTTCTGCGGCACGCCCTGCTTGCCGTCGGGACGCTCCAGCAGCGCTTCGGTCATGCGCGCCACCACCCACGGCTGGGAGATGGTCTGCCCGTGGCCGATCGGCAACGCGGTGTTTTCGTAAGCGCGCGAATGCAGCGCCTGATCGATGAAATGGTGACGCGGCGTATTGCGGATCACGTCGATCACGCGCTGATCGCGGATGCCCTCTTCCTTGAGCTTTACGGCGAGGCGATCGCGCGCACGCTGCGAGGTCATGCCCTCGCCCTTCAGTGCGGATGGCGGCAAAGGATGCACGTTCATGCCCTCACGCTGCCTCATCGGCCGGCTTGCCGCCGGCCACGCTCTTGTTCAGGCCGCCGATCCAGCTGCTGACCTTTTCCAGCGCCTGGAAGCGGGTCAGGTCGACATGGATGGGCGTCACCGAAATATAGCCGCGATGCACCGCATTGAAGTCCGTGCCCGGGCCGGCGTCGTCGACGGCGCCCGACGGGCCGATCCACCAGATTTCCTTGCCGCGCGGATCGGTCTGCTTGATGCATGGTTCCGAACGGTGGCGCTTGCCCAGACGGGTGACTTCGAAGCCGCGGATCTGATCCCACGGCAGGTCGGGCACGTTGACGTTGAGGATGGTGTCCGCCGGCAGCGGATCGACCAGCAGCTGCTGCATCAGCGCCAACACGGCATTGGCCGCGGAGTCGTAGTGCTCGCCTTTGTGATCCTTGGTGACCAGCGACACGGCAATCGCCGGCAACCCCAGGAAACGACCTTCCATCGCCGCCGAAACGGTGCCGGAGTAGATGACGTCGTCGCCCAGGTTGGCGGAGTTGTTGATGCCCGACACCACCATGTCCGGCTCGTAGTCGAGCATGCCGGCAAGCGCCAGGTGGACGCAGTCGGTGGGCGTGCCCGCCACGCGGTAGTAACCGTTGTCCATCCGCAGGGCGCGGATGGGGGCGTCCAGGGTCAGGGAATTGCTGGCGCCGGAGCGATCGCGGTCGGGCGCCACTACAGTGACCTGACCGACCGCGCCAAGGCGTTCGGCGAGCACGCGGATGCCCGGTGCATCCACGCCATCGTCGTTACTAACAAGAACTCGCATGATGATCCGTTCTAAGCCAGTCGCGGCGACGCGGATGGGGCTGCGTCTGCCGGTGAAGCTTGAAGTCTACCGGACCGGGGCGGCGGTTTCACATCAGATAAGCGCGCACCCGCGCCCGATTCCAAAGGCCCGCCATGGCCCCCGGCTCAACCAGGCCGCGACACAGGCGTGACGCCCGTGCATTACGATTCATGGCATGAAACATCGCCCGCCCTCTCCGGTCTCCGACGATGACGCGCGCCTCTTCCGCGAGGCCCTGGGCGACCAGGTGCGTCCCTTCGATCCGGTCGAGCCCACGCCGGCCGCACCCAAGCCCGAACCCCAGGCGCATATGCTGGAAGCGGACGAGGCGGCCGTGCCGGGCGAACTGCTCGACATGGCCTTTGACCCGACCATCCTCGAAGTGGGCGAGGAACTGAGCTATCTGCGCGACGGCTATCCACCCAAACTGCTACGCCAACTCAAGCGCGGCCAGTACAGCATCCAGGACGAGATCGACCTGCACCAGATGAACGCCGCCACCGCGCAGGCCTGCATCACCGATTTCCTCGCCGAAGCCAAACACCAAGGCATCCGCTGCGTACGCATCGTGCACGGCAAAGGCCTGCGCTCCCGCGCCGCCGGGCCGGTGCTGAAAGTGCTGACCGATCGCATGCTGCGACGTCGGGATGATGTGGTGGCGTTTGCGTCGGCGAGGCCGATGCAGGGTGGGACGGGGGCGGTGGTGGTGCTGTTGAAGGGGCGGTAGGGTTTTTCGTTGCCTTGGTGCGCCGGGCGACACCGATCGGGACACGACGAGCGACCTGGCCCCAACCTAACTGTAGGAGCGCACCCTGTGCGCGAACACCCTACGGAGCGGTACATCTGAGCTCCGCGGTCGCGCACAAGTGCGCTCCTACAAGGGGGTGCGTACGCCGTGGCTCAAGTTTTCAACCATGCGGGCCGCTTGTCTGTGGGAGCGCACCCTGTGCGCGACAAACCTACGGAGCGGTACACCGAAGCGTGGCTGTCGCGCACAGGGTGCGCTCCCACAGACAAGCTAAGCGCCAGGCGCGGCACCAAGTGCGCCATCTGTGACTCACAGCCGATGCGCAGCGAGGCCCGGCTTTAAGTCCTCAGCGATTCGGGCGCGTTGCGCAGCGCATTGAAGTATCCCCTGTGTACCCTCGGAGGTTGTCCCACAACCAGTTACCTCGAGCGTTCGGGCTTATCCCAGCACGATGCTGCGGGCGTTATCAGGCCATTTTCTTTGGGTTACTTTCGACGCGAAGCTAGTCCCGTGGGATCTTTTGGGCCAGCAAAAGAAAAGTGACT
>NZ_JBFTQX010000006.1:0-428399 GCF_056399225.1 Dyella sp. 01N448
GCGCACCCTGTGCGCGACAGCCACGCTGGGGTGTACCGCTCCGTAGGTTTGTCGCGCACAGGGTGCGCTCCCACAAAGAGCCGACCGGCAAGATTGATCCGCACCCACGAACCTGCGTCCCCCTTGTAGGAGCGCACTTGTGCGCGACCGCGGCGCTCGGATGTACCGCTCCGTCGGTTGGTCGCGCACAAGTGCGTTCGTACAAAAGACCTGCCCGACCCAGTAGCGCCTGGCGTTGTTCGGCTCTTGATGTGGCTCTTCGCCCTCGGGGTCCCCGTAACCCGCCCGCGCACCTGGAGGGCCGCAGGCCCGGAAGGCGCGTCATCCGGGGTGCCGTTTCTTTTGGTTACTTTTCTTTGGGCAAGCAAAGAAAAGTAACTCGGGCCGCGGCAGCGGCACGAAAGCCCGCGGCAGGCGAGCCAGATCGCGGGAACACGACAACCAAAACCGAGGCTCTGGATGACCAGCTGTTCGGCTGTTGAAGAGCGCTTCCTGCCTGCGCCGGTATGACGAGCAAGGACTGAGGCTCAGGATGCCCAGCTATTCGGCTGTTGAGGGGCAACCTCCGGCCCGTGCCAGGGCGCCAGGCAAAAGAAAACCGGCTAGTGCCGGCCACTTCCCCAGGCACACAAAAAAGCCGGCTTCCGCCGGCTTTCTCGCCAACCCAAGATTCAGGTAACGAAGCTGGCTTACGCCAGCTCGTGGATCTTTGCGTTGAGGCGGCTCTTATGGCGAGCAGCCTTGTTCTTGTGGATCAGGCCGCGGGCAGCGTAGCGGTCCATGACCGGCTGGGCAGCGGCAAAGGCTTCAACGGCGGCAGCCTTGTCCTTGGCCTCGATGGCCTTGACGACCTTCTTGAGGGCGGTGCGCACCATGGAACGGGCGCTGACATTGCGCAGGCGGCGCTGCTCGGACTGGCGCGCGCGCTTCTTCGCGGACTTGATGTTGGCCAAGGTAGAACTCCGAAATGAATTGCTGGGTTGGAAAAAGACGGCAAGTATGCGGCTAATGAGCCGCTGCGTCAACAGCTTAGCCGTTTGTCAAGGCGCTCCGCGGAGCGCCATGCCACCGCCATGGTGGCCAAGGGGAACGGTCGGCCTCGATTATGCCACGTCTGCGCTGTCATCTTTCCATTCCGGGCTGTCAAACTACGCGCCTTTCGCCACCGGGGCAGAGGGGCTCCGGTGCGCAGCGCGTCTCACCAGCATAGGTACGACCTCAAGGCATGAAGTCTCCCAGCATGTTCCGCGGGCTGCTGTCATTCAGCAGCATGACCATGATTTCACGCGTACTCGGGCTGGTCCGGGACATGTCGATCAATGCCACCTTCGGCGCCAATGCGGCCACCGATGCGTTCTGGGTGGCGTTCCGCATTCCCAACTTCATGCGCCGCCTGTTTGCCGAAGGCTCGTTCTCGACGGCCTTCGTGCCCGTCTTCACGGAAGTGAAGGAGAAGCGCAGCCATGAGGATTTGAAGCAGCTGATGTCCCGCGTGTCCGGCACGCTGGGTGGGGTGCTGCTGGTCATTACCGCGCTGGGGGTGATCTTCGCGCCCCAGGTCGCTGCGCTGTTTTCGCAGGGCGCGGCCGATACGCCGGAAAAATTCGCGTTGACGGCGCAACTGCTGCGCCTGACGTTTCCTTTCCTGCTATTCGTTTCGCTGACGGCACTGTGCGGCGGGGCGCTCAACAGTTTCCACAAGTTCGCCTTGCCGGCGCTCACCCCGGTGATCCTCAACCTCTGCATGATCGGCGGCGCGCTGTGGCTGTCGAAGTTCGTGCATCCGCCGATCATGGCGATGGGTTGGGCGATCATGGTCGCGGGCCTGCTGCAGCTGCTGTTCCAGCTGCCGTCGTTGCGCGGGCTGGATCTGCTGACGCTGCCGCGCTGGGGCTGGAGCCATCCGGATGTGCGCCGCATTCTTACGCTGATGGTGCCGACGCTGTTCGGCTCGTCGATTGCGCAGATCAATCTGTTGCTCGATACGGTGATTGCGGCGTATCTGATGACGGGTTCGCAAAGCTGGCTGTCGCAGGCCGACCGTTTCCTTGAATTGCCGCTGGGCCTGTTTGGCGTGGCGCTGGGCACGGTGATCCTGCCGTCGCTGTCGCGTCACCACGTGACCACCGACAAGGACGGTTTCTCCAAGGCGCTGGACTGGGGCTTGCGCATCACGCTGCTGATTGCCGTGCCGGCGATGTTTGCGCTGATGCTGCTGGCCAAGCCGCTGGTGGCGACCTTGTTCCAGCATGGCCAGTTCACGCCGTTCGATACGCGCATGGCGACGTTGTCGATCACGGCGCTCAGCTTTGGCTTGCCTGCGTTCGCGTTGGTGAAGGTCGCCCTGCCGGCCTTCTATTCGCGTCAGGACACCCGCACGCCGGTGCGCGCCGGTGTGGCCTCGCTGGTGGCGAACATGGTGCTCAATGTGATCTTCGTGGCGATGCTCTATGTGCTGTGGGCAACGCCGGCACAACGCCAGCTGCCGTGGCTGGATGGCATTGCCGCCGTGCCGGGGCTGCACATGGCGCTAGGCATGGCGAGCGCCCTGGCGAGCTATATCAACCTGGGCCTGTTGTGGCACTGGTTGCGCAAGGCTGGTGTGTATCAGCGTCAACCCGGCTGGGCGCGCCACCTGATGCGTCTGGTGCTGGCCTGCGTGGTCATGGTCGTTGTGCTGCTGGCCGGCATGTGGGTCTGGCCAGACTGGACCGATGCCGGCAAATGGACCCGTGTGTGGCACCTGGCCGTGCTGGTATCGGCGGGCGGCGGCGCCTATGTGGTGACTCTATTTGCCGCGGGCTTCCGCCTGCGCGAACTGCGTGGCGTCTGACCTTTTACAGGCCAAAACGCAGCCTGCCAGCCGCTATACTCGCCCGATGATGAGACTTTCCAGGGATGTCGCCGGCCCCAGTCTGGCGCCCGGCGGCAGCGTCGTAGCCGTCGGCGCGTTCGACGGCCTGCACCGCGGTCACCAGGCCCTGCTTGCGCAGGTGCATGAACGCGCCGCCAAGCTTGGGCTCACGGCTATCGTGGTGAGCTTCGAGCCGTTGCCGCGCGCTTTTTTCTCACCGGAGCCGGTGGCCAGGCTGTCCAGCGTTCGCGAAAAGCTGCGCGGCTTTGACGAAGCTGGCATGGGGCAGGTGCTCTTGTTGCGCTTCAATCGAGCCCTCACCTCTATGTCGGCGGAGGATTTCATTCGCCGCGTACTGGTGGATCGGCTGAACGCGCGCGAGGTGTGGGTAGGGGCGGATTTCCGCTTTGGCCATAAGCGCAGCGGCGACGTGGCGATGCTGGAGAGCGTGGGTCCCGAACTGGGTTTCACCGCCCGCACCATGCCCTCGGTGCTGCTGGATGGCGCGCGGGTGTCGGCCACGCGGGTCCGCATGCTGCTGGCGGCCGGCGAGTTTTCCGGCGCGGCGCCGCTGCTGGGCCGGCCGTTCGTGATCGAAGGCAAGGTGGAATACGGCAAGCAGTTGGGTCGCCAGTTGGGCTATCCCACCGCCAATATCCACCTGCGCGACCGCAGCAGCCCGGTACACGGCATTTTTGCGGTACGCGTGGGCCTGGGCGAGAGCGAGTGCAGCTGGCCCGGCGTGGCCAGCCTCGGCGTTCGTCCCACCGTGAACGAGGTGCCGGAGCCGCTGCTGGAAGTGCACTTGTTCGACTTCGAGGGCGATCTCTACGGCCAGCGCATGGCGGTGGAATTCGTCGCCAAGCTGCGCGATGAGCAGAAATTCGACAACCTGGACGAGTTGACCGTCCAGATGGCCAAAGACGCGCGCCAGGCCCGTGAGTTGCTGGGCATGAATCCGCGTCTCAGCGAGGCGTAACTGCCTCAAATCCGGTAACGTTGGCGCTTTCGCCGTGATGGTTGAAGCGCCGGCCCCAGGGCCATGGCGCTGCCGAGGCGACACCCGACAACCCGACGATCAGAGCATCCCCAGGCAATGACCCAGGATTACAAGAACACCATCAACCTGCCGCAGACGGAATTCCCGATGCGCGGCGACCTCCCCAAGCGCGAGCCCAAGTGGCTGGCCGATTGGCAGCAGGTGGGCCGCTACGAGCAGATTCAGGAGCGCGCCGCCGGCCGCGACAAGGTGTTTGTACTGCATGACGGCCCGCCGTACGCGAACGGTGCGATCCACCTAGGTCACGCGGTGAACAAGGTGCTCAAGGACGTGGTGGTGAAGTCGCGCCTGCTGGCCGGTTTCCGCGCGCCCTACGTGCCGGGCTGGGATTGCCATGGTCTGCCGATCGAAGTGGCGATCGAAAAGAAATTCGGTCGCGTGGGCGACAAGCTCGACGCCGCTGCGTTCCGCCAGAAGTGCCGCGAGTACGCGCAGCAGCAGATTGATCTGCAGCGCACCGACTTCAAGCGCCTGGGCGTGCTGGGCGATTGGGAACACCCGTATCGCACGATGGACTTCAAGTACGAAGCGGACATGGTGCGTGCGCTGGCCAAGATCGTGGGCAACGGTCACGTCGTGCGCGGCGCCAAGCCGGTGTACTGGTGCTTCGATTGCGGTTCGGCGCTCGCCGAAGCGGAAATCGAATACGCCGACAAAGTCTCGCCGGCCGTTGACGTCGCTTATGACGCGGTCGACCCGAAAGCGCTGGCACAGAAGTTCGGTGTCGATGCGGGCGACGCCATCGTCGCCATTCCGATCTGGACCACCACGCCATGGACGCTGCCGGAAAGCCTGGCAGTGTCGCTGGGTGGCGAACTCGAGTACGCGCTGATCGAAGGTCCGGCGCGCGAGGGCCAGCGCGTGCTGCTGGTGATCGCCAGCGCTCTGGTCGAAAAGGCCGCGCATCGTTACGGCATCGACGAGCCGAAGGTGCTCGGCCATGTGGCAGGGCAGACGCTGGAAGGCGTGCTGCTCAAGCATCCGTTCTATGCACGCGAAGTGCCGGTGTTGATTGGCGACCACGTGTCCGCCGAAGACGGTACCGGCGCCGTGCACACCTCGCCCGACCATGGCGTGGAAGACTTCGTCGTCTCGCGCAAGTACGGCATCGAAACGCTGAACTACACCGAGGCGCGCGGTACGTATCGTGCCGATACGCCGGCCGCGCTCGATGGCACCGTCATCGCGGGCAAGCATCTGTGGAAGGCCAACGACGAAATCGTCGAGCTGCTGCGTCGTCGCGGCGTGCTGCTGGCGTTCGCCAAGATCGAACACAGCTATCCGCATTGCTGGCGCCACAAGTCGCCGGTGATCTTCCGCACCACGCCACAGTGGTTCATCAGCATGGAGAAGGAAGGCCTGCGCAAGACCGCGCTCGATGCGATCAAGCAGGTGCGCTGGGTGCCGGGCTGGGGCGAAGAGCGCATCGCCGGCATGGTGGGCGATCGTCCCGACTGGTGCATCTCGCGTCAGCGCACCTGGGGCGTGCCGATCGCGCTGTTCATCAACAAGAGCACGCAGGAACCGCATCCCGATTCCGTCGCGTTGCTGGAACAAGTGGCCAAGCGCATCGAGCAGGGCGGTATCGACGCGTGGTACGCGCTCGATGCGGCCGAGCTGCTCGGCGATCAGGCGAAGGACTATGAAAAAGTCCTCGACGTGCTCGACGTGTGGTTCGATTCCGGCGCCAGCCACTTCACCGTGGTGGGACAGCGTCCCGAACTGCAGCAGGGCAATGCGAGCAGCTACAAGGTGATGTACCTGGAAGGTTCGGATCAGCATCGCGGCTGGTTCCAGTCCTCCTTGCTCACCTCGTCGGCGATGTTCGCCAAGGCGCCGTACAACGACGTGCTCACCCATGGTTTCACCGTGGATGCGCAGGGTCGCAAGATGTCCAAGTCGATGGGCAACGGCATCGAGCCGCAGGACATCATGAAGAACCTGGGCGCGGACATCCTGCGCCTGTGGATCTGCTCGACCGATTACCGCAACGAGATGTCCTTGTCGGACGAAATCTTGAAGCGCGTATCGGATACGTATCGCCGCATCCGCAACACCGCGCGCTTCCTGCTCGGCAACCTCGACGGTTTCGATCCGGCCAAGCATCTGGTGCCGGTGGAAGAAAGCACGCTGCTCGACCAGTGGGTGGTGCAGCAGGCGTACGACGTGCAGCAGGCGGTGACGGCGGCATACGACCGCTACGATTTCCCGGAGATCGTCCAGCGCGTGCAGAACTTCTGCACCAACGAGCTGGGTGCGCTGTATCTGGATATCACCAAGGATCGGCTGTACACGATGCCGACCGAAAGCCATGGCCGCCGCAGCGCGCAGAGCGCGATGTACCGCATCGCCGAAGCGCTGGTGCGCTGGCTGGCGCCGGTGCTGACGTTCACGGCCGAAGAAATCTGGCAGCACATGCCGGGCAAGCGCAGCGAGAGCGTGCTGTTCGAAACCTGGTATGACGGTCTGGCAGCCACGCAGGGTTCGCCGGAGCAGCGTCGCTACTGGTCGGATCTGCTGGCGATCCGCGATACCGCGTCGCGCGTGCTCGAAGGCATGCGCAAGGCCGAGCAGATTGGCGCATCGCTGGAAGCGAAGGTGGCGATCCATGCCGATGCTGCCGTGGTTGCGCGCTATCAGCCGGCGGCGTCGGAACTGCGCTTCTTCTTTATCAGCTCGGATGTGCGCCTGGATCTGGCCGGTGGTCAGCCGGCGGACGCGGTGCTGACCGAGCTGGAAGGTGCGGACGTATGGGTGTCGGCAACGGTGAGCGACGCGGCCAAGTGCGTGCGTTGCTGGCAGCGTCGCGATGATGTCGGCACGCATGCGGCGCATCCGGAACTGTGCGATCGCTGCATCAGCAATGTGGAAGGGCCGGGCGAGAATCGTCGCTGGTTCTGATTTTTCTTCCTCTCCCCTCCGGGGAGAGGATTGAGGTGAGGGGYGGGTGCTCGCGGGATGGTTAAAAAATGCCGTGTCGCTCGCTTCAACGCTCTCGCAAGATTGGCCCCTCACCCCAACCCTCTCCCCGCAGGGGAGAGGGAGTATCTGCGCAAGATATGGCTACTCATGAAACCCAAACCCAACGCCCTTTCCTGGCTCGCGCTCTCCCTCGTCGTCATCGTGCTCGATCAACTGAGCAAGTGGTGGGCGCTTGCGGCGTTGCAGCCGGCCGGCACACCCCACCCGGTAATTCCCGGTTTCCTCAACTGGACGCTAGCCTTCAACAGGGGCGCGGCTTTCAGCTTTCTCGCCAACAACGACGGCTGGCAGCGCTGGTTCTTCGTGCTGCTTGCGGTTGTAATCAGCGGCGTATTGGTCGTTTGGCTATCGCGCACGCCGCGCGGCGACTGGAAGACGGCGATGCCGCTGGGCCTGATCGTGGGTGGCGCCTTGGGCAACCTGATCGATCGCCTGCACGCCTCGCAGGTGACGGACTTCATCCACGTGTATTTCCGCGAGTGGAATTATCCGGTGTTCAATCTCGCCGACTGTGGGATCACCGTGGGCGCCGTGATGCTAGTGGTTTTTGGCTTATTTCAGGGCAAGGCTAAGGCCTGACCCCGCCCTCACGTACGGTGGTACCGGCCGTGCGATAATGCCTACCAGTCAGTCTGCCAGGTCCGGAGCTTCCGTGGACATCCTGCTCGCCAATCCCCGTGGTTTTTGCGCTGGTGTGGATCGCGCCATTGCCATCGTCGAACGCGCGCTCGAATCCTATGGCGCCCCTATTTATGTGCGCCACGAAGTGGTGCACAACCGCTACGTGGTCGACAAGCTGCGCGCCGATGGCGCCGTGTTCGTCGAAGAACTGCACGAAGTGCCGGATGGCGCCACGGTGATCTTCAGCGCGCATGGCGTGTCCAAGGCTGTGCGCGAAGAAGCCGACCAGCGTGGCCTCAAGGTGTTCGACGCCACCTGTCCGCTGGTCACCAAGGTGCATATGGAAGTGGCGCGCCTGGGTCGTATCGGCCGCAGCGTCGTGCTGATCGGCCACGGTGGTCACCCCGAAGTCGAAGGCACCATGGGCCAGTGGAACCCTGCCAACACCGGCGAGATCCTGCTGGTGGAATCCGTGGAATGCGTGGCCACGCTGGAACCGAAGTTTCCGCACGAGTTGTCGTACGTGACCCAGACCACGCTGTCGGTGGACGACACCAAGGCGATCATCGAAGCGCTGCGCGCGAAATTCAGCGACATCGAAGGCCCGCGCAAGGACGACATCTGCTACGCCACTCAGAATCGTCAGGATGCCGTGCGCCGCCTGGCCGCCTCGGTGGATCTGATGCTGGTGGTGGGCTCGGTCAACAGCTCCAATTCCAACCGCCTGCGCGAACTGGCGGAGAAAGAGGGCGTGCGTTCCTTTCTTATCGACGGGGCGGAGCACATCGAGCGCAGCTGGCTCGACGGCGTCACCCACATCGGCCTCACCGCCGGCGCATCGGCGCCGGACAAGCTCGTGCGCGACGTGATCGCGCGCCTGCAATCGTGGGGCGCCGGCACGGTGCGCGAACTCGACGGCGAGCCGGAGACGATCACCTTCGCGCTCCCTAAGGAACTGCGTCTGGTCGGCGGCGTTTCCGCGAGTCTTTGAGCGCCGACATCTTGCGCGGTTCGGCTGCGCTCCGTAGAATTGGCGGTTCCTCGCCGGAATAGCTCAGTTGGTAGAGCGGCGCATTCGTAATGCGTAGGTCGTAGGTTCGATTCCTATTTCCGGCACCAGCATCAAGAAAAAGGGCCTGCGCAAGCGGGCCCTTTTTTTTGTTTCCCGCGAACGCCAACAGCAGCGCTCCGGTTCGGGCGCCATCTCGCTTGCGTAATAAATTGCGAGCCAGCGGCTTGCCTCGCTGATGCGACCATAACTGCTAGAACAGTTATATCTATATGATTCTATAAGGCTTGGACGAAAAAATGCGGCTCCGATCACAGGGCCCAAGCCTTCGTCTACCGCTCATCGGCAAGTTCTTACCGTCCATCACGAAAGAATTTACGAAATGTTTTGTAGGCCCTAGGCTGAATCTCAAGTAGTCAGAAGGGGCTGACCATGTGTGTAAGAGCGATAGGGGGCGCCGGCAGCGGTGCCGGGCGTGCTCAAACCGGCTTCACGCTGGTCGAGTTGATGGTGACGCTCACGGTGATCGTGGTGTTGACCGCCATCGCCGTGCCGAGCTTTCGCAGCCTCACACTTTCCAATCGCCTGACCGCTTCGGCCAACGAGATCGTGGGCACCATCCAGGTAGCGCGGATGGAAGCGATCAAGCGCAACGCGCGCACACAGCTGTGCAGCAACTCCACCACCAGCAACGCTGCCGACGCCTTGGGCCAGGCCTGTGGAACAGCGCTGGGCGCTGTGGTGGCCACGACGGCGTCGGGTCCCGTGGTGGTGCGTGAGAGTCAGCTCGATCTGACCGGCTCGGTAATCGTGGCGGGCAACATGACGGCGCTGCGCTTCAACGCACAGGGCATCGCGCACGCCACCAGCAGTTCCGCCCCCTATGCAGGCCAGGTCATCGATATCTGTACACCGGCGCTGCGTGCCGAGAATCATCGGGTGATTCGAATGGTGGCCGGCTCGGTCGTGCAGACCGACACGACAACGACAGAGTGCTCCTCATGACGACGCATTGTTTTCGCATTCGCCGGCCTTGCCGTCGCGCCCATGAACCTGGCGCCGCGAGCGCGCAGCGTGGCGTTGGTCTCATCGAGGTCCTGGTGGCGGTGTTGCTGCTGTCCATTGCGTTCCTCGGCGTCGCGGCATTGCAGGCCAAGTCGCTGTCCACCAACAACAGCGCGATGGCGCGCAGCATGGCGACGATGGCCAGCTATTCCATCCTGGATGCGATGCGGGCTGACTACGACTTGGCTCGTTCGGGCGGCTACAACACCTCGTCGCCGATGAAGGCCAGTGCTTGCCCTGCTGCCGATACGACGGTCAAGAACACGCAGTTGAACGACTGGTGCGTGCAGCTGGGCCAGACGCTCGGCGCGAGCGACACCACGACGGGCAGCATCGCCTGCACCGGCACGCGGGGTGACTGCACGATCACCATCACCTTCGACGACAGCCGCGCCGGGAAGGGTGGGGCTAGCAACCAGACCGTCGTGACGAGGGGCATGCTATGACGCCGCGACTGCTCCGTTCTGCGATGTATCGTCGTCACGCCGTGCGCGGCTTCACGCTCATCGAGCTGATGGTGGCCATGCTGCTGGGCCTGGTCGTGATGGCTGGTGTCGGTAGCGTGTTTCTTTCCAACCAGCGTGTGTATCGCACCAATCGCGCGCTCAGCGATGTGCAAGACAACTCGCGTGCAGCGTTCGAGCTGCTGGCGCGGGACATCCGCAATGCAGGCCTGACCGCTTGCAGCAATAGTGGTCGCGTTGCCAACGTGCTCAATATCGGGCCGGTCAACGGCGGCACGACCTGGTGGGGCAACTGGTCCAATGCCGTGCGTGGATTCGAAGGCAACGACACCGATGTCGCCGCAGGCACCGGCG
Organism: Dyella sp. 01N448; assembly: GCF_056399225.1. Lineage (NCBI taxonomy): Bacteria > Pseudomonadati > Pseudomonadota > Gammaproteobacteria > Lysobacterales > Rhodanobacteraceae > Dyella > Dyella sp. 01N448. Next base: position 10,410 of record NZ_JBFTQX010000006.1, read on the forward strand.
ATGGCGATCGCATTGCAGGACAGGCCTCGCTGCAATTGCTCGGTGGCGAAGATGCGAGCTATAGCGTCGCGTCGCACGATCCCAGCACGGCGACGTTTGCATTGAACGAAGCCAGCACGGATCTGGCGGCAGGCGATGTATTCATCGTGTGCGACTACGACCATGCGGCCATCTTCCAGTCCAACAGCTATAGCGCCACGGCCAAGACCATCGGCCACGCAACCACCGGCGGCAATTGCTCGACCGGCCTGGGCTTTCCGACGTCTTGTGGCTCGGCCAACTTCTACACGTTTGGCGCCAACGCTTATGTCACGCGCCTGAATGTCTCGGACTGGTACGTCGGCAAGAACCCGGCCGGCACCCGGTCGCTGTATCGATTGGGCCGCGCAGGCGGCACGCCGACACGCCAGGAAATGGTGCGTGGCGTGTCCGATATGCAGCTCAGCTATCACCAGAGCGATCTGGCGGGTACGCCGTTCGTCAAGGCCAATAACGTCACCAACTGGGGCAACGTGAATGCGGTTCGCGCCACGCTGACCATGCAGAGCGCCGACGATCGCGCGAGTACGAGCAATACCTCGCTGGTACGCAGCTTCACCGTGACCACCACTGTGCGCAACCGGGTGCTGTGAGATGAGTGCCATGATTCCTCAAGCGGTATTTCCCCAGAGCATCAACTCGAACCGGCGCATGCGCGTGATGCGGGCATCGCCCAGGCACGAGCGAGGTGTCGTGCTGGTGGTGGCCTTGCTGCTGCTGGTGGTCGTGACCCTGGTCGGCTTTGCCGCCGTGCGCGGCACCATCATGCAGCAGAAGATGGCCGCCAATCATTACGACCGGCAGATCGCGTTCCAGAGCGCGGAGGCCGCGCTGCGTGCCGCGAAACTGCGAATCACCGGCAATCCCGGCGACATCGCGCGCAACTGCCGTACCGGTTCGAGCGCATGCCTGTCCAATCCGTTCAACGATCCGAATTTGCCGTCCGGCAGCATCCATGATGTTGCCGAGGGTACGGCGGATGGCCAGTTCACCAAGGCATCCGTGGCGGCCAGCCAGCCGCAGTACGTGATCGAAAACATGGGCAACTGGGCTGATCCGACTTCCGATACCGGTTTCGATCAGAGCGCCAATTCCTACAACTACGGCAACTCCGGCGGTTCGACCACGGCCGTCTACTACCGCATCACGGCGCGCAGCGGCGATCCGGCGGCGGTGGGCGATCGCGCGGTCGTGGTTTTGCAGGCCATCGTCAAGCAACGCTGAGTTTCATCGACGCGGCGCCGGTGGATCGTGCGCCGTTCACCTTCAGGGCGGATCGATATGAAAAATCATTCCAGCTTGCGCGCCCGCGCAGGCCGCTTCACGGGCAGGCTGCTGTCGGTCGGCCTCACGGTGCTGGCGCTTGGTGTGCTCTCCACGCCGAGCATGGCGGCGGTGACGGTGGACCAGCAGCCGTTGATCATCCAGAAATCGCTGCCGCCCAACATCGTGCTGATGTTCGACGATTCCGGCTCCATGGCCTGGGATTTCATGCCCGATGCGAAGTTCCTGCCCGGTGCAACGACCAACAACGGCGTCACGCTGGTGGATCTCGATGCACTGCGCTATTCGGGCAACAACGGCACCTACTACAACCCGGGCGTGACCTATACGCCGCCGGTGAAGGCCGATGGCACGAAGTACACCGCGCCCACTGGCATCGATAGCGCCTTCGTCGATGGCTTTCGCAGCGCCACCACCACGGATGTGACGCAGTACGCGTCCGATAGCTTCTGCGATTACAACAACGTCAGTTCGCGCAACTGTACGAGCGGAAACAGCACGTCTTACCACTACTTCAAGTACTACTCGGTCATCACGACGACATCGAACAACACCAGCACTTACGCGGCCACCCCCACGTGCAGCGGTAGCGATACGCTGGTGAAGGACGGCAGCGCCAATAACGGCCTGTGCAAGCGAACCAGTGGTGGCAACACGACCTATCGAAACCCCTCCACCACCGGTTGCACGAGTCCCGACACCTATCTGCCGGCCAGCCTGCTGTGCCAGAAAATCACCCAGGTCACCACCAATACCAATCTGTTTACCTATACCGTGCCGGGAAGCAACGGAACCTATACGCGCAAATACATCGGCAAGACCGGCGCCTGCACGGCCGCGAGCCTTACCTCGGCGACCTGCGACGACAGTACGACGGCGCAGCAGAACGTGGCCAACTGGTTCTCGTATTTCCGCACGCGCATCCTGATGGCCAAGAGCGGCCTGATGAACTCGTTCTCCGGGCTGGATACCACTTTCCGCGTGGGCTTTGGCTCGATCGACGGCAACAACGACTCCAAGTTGCCCACGGGCCAGACCAGCAAGAACAACTTCAATATCGCCAACGTGAAGCCCTTCGTCGATCAGAAGACTGCGTTCTGGACGTGGCTTGAGGGTGAGACCGCCAACAACGGCACGCCGTTGCGTTCGGCGCTTGATGCGGTGGGTCAGTACTACAAGACCGATCAGCCCTGGGGCTCGATGAGCAGCGACCCGGACTATGGCACCGCCAGTGGCAACACCGAACTGGCCTGCCGCCAGTCCTACACCATCCTCACCACCGACGGTTTCTGGAACGGCGCCGCGGCATCCGCCACCATCGGTGATGCCGACAGCACCGCGAAGACCAACTCGGGCGGCAACAGCCAGTCGTACACGTTCACTGCCGCCAAGCCGTACAAGGATGGCGTGTCCAACACGCTGGCCGACGTGGCGATGTACTACTGGGTCAACGATCTGCGCACGAATACGTCCAACGAAGTGCCGGTGAACAACGAGGATCCGGCCTTCTGGCAGCACATGACCACCTTCACGCTGGGCCTTGGCTTTACGCCCACTGGCATCACGCCGGCGGGAACGACCGTGGACCAGATCTTTACCTGGGCGCGCGGTGGTACCGCCATCAATGGTTTTGCGTGGCCGGCGACCAGCTCCGACAGCATCAACAATATTGCCGACCTGGCGCACGCGGCGGTGAATGGTCACGGTGGCTTCTATTCCGCGACCAGCCCCGAAGCATTCACCAGCGGCCTGAAGGATGCGCTCAAGCGCGCAACGGAGCGTGTCGGTACGGGTGCCAGCCTGGCCGCCAACTCCACGCAGTTGAAGACGGGCACGGTTGCCTACCAGGCCAACTACTACACGGCGAAGTGGAAAGGCGATCTCAAGGCGCTGTCGATCAATGCCAACTCCGGCGCAATCGCGACCAATCCCGATTGGACGGCAGCGGCAGCGTTGCCGGCCTATGCCGATCGCAAGGTGTACAGCTACAACGCATCCGCTGTATCGCCCAATACGCCGGTGTTCCAGTTCAATGCGGCCAACGTCGGCATGTTGTCCGGCACCCAGCAGGCCGCGTTGGGCGCGACCAGCGCCGCGCAACAAATCCTGATCAATTACCTGTTGGGCGATACCTCGCAGGAGCAGCGCAATGGTGGAACGTTGCGCAACCGCGACACGCCCCTGGGTGACATCGTCAACTCCCAGCCGGTGTACGTGGGTGCGCCCAACGCCAACCAGTTTGTTGGCAAGAGCTTTACCGGCTCCAGCACGTTTGCCAGTTATGCGGCGGGCAAGGCCAGCCAGGCCGGTCGCATCCTTGTAGCGGCCAACGACGGCATGCTGCACGCCTTCAATGGCAGCACCGGCGCCGAGGTGTATGCGTATCTGCCGTCGGCGGTGATCACCAGCAACCTCAAGCAGATTGCGGACCCCGGCTACGGCGGCACCGACGTCGCCCACCAGTACTTCAACGATGGTGAGTTGACGGTGGCCGACGTTTACTACGGCAGCCCCGGTGCGTGGCATACCGTGGCGGTGGGAACTACCGGTCGCGGTCTGGCCAAGGCGGTGTATGCGCTCGATGTGACCGATCCGGACGTCTTCAAATTGCTGTGGGAGCGCTCCGCGTCCGACGGCCTCACAAACAGCAGCTATATCGGCCAGATGAACGGCAAGCCGGTCGTCGCGCAGACCGCCAATGGCTCGTGGTCGGTGTTGATCGGCAATGGCTACAACAGCAGCAATGGCGCGGCGGCGTTGTTGCAGTTCGGCATCACCGATGGTGCGCTGACGGTGCACACCACCAGCGATCCGGCTACCGGCAACGGCCTGGCGGCGCCGGGCGTATGGATCGGCAATGCCGCCAACGGCATCAGCACGGTGGCTTATGCGGGCGATGCCAAGGGGCAGGTGTGGAAATTTGGCCTCAACGACGGCACCGCGGCCACGCCCAGCAGCATTGGTACGTTGGTATTCACGGCCACCGACGCGGGTGGCACCGCGCAGCCCATCACGGCGGGCATGTTGATGGGGCGTGATCCGGCCACGAGCAATCTGTGGCTGTTCTTCGGCACGGGCAAATACCTCGCGTCGGGGGATCTCAACAGCACGGCCACCCAGACGTGGTACGGCCTGATCGTGCAGGCCAGCACCGACACCGTCGTAACCAACCTGGTGTCCCAAGGTCGAACGGCACTCGTGCAGCGCCAGATCCTGGCCGAGTCGGCCGGTGATCCTGCCGCCACGCCGCCGGTGTCGCCGGGACGTGCCATCACGGCCAAGCCGAGCACCAGCGATATGGGCGACAAGTCCGGCTGGTACATGGACCTGACTTCGCCCAGCAACGGCGCCGAGGGCGAGCGCATCGTGACGCCCAATCAGTTCCAGGGCAGCCTGTTGCTGGGTACGACGCGTATCCCGCAGGCGACCGACGCGTGCAACCCCTCGGGTCGCGGCTGGATCATGGCGCTCGACCCGTTCAGTGGTGCCGCGGCCAGCACCAGTTTCTTCGATCTCAATGGCAACGGTGCGATCAACGACGCCGACGGGGTCAGGTCGGGCAACAACACGCTCACCAACAGCGGCATCGGTTTCAACTCGCTGCCGAACAACCCGATCTTCGTGGGCGGCGTGATGCTGGTCAGCTTCGACAACGGCTCGAACGGCAGCGTCTATACCGCCGGTTCGCAGGGAGATTTCAGTCGCGTGTCATGGCGCGAACTGGTCAACCCCTGAGCGACATTCCATGCGAATGAGGAGAGCACGCCCCATGTTTGATCAACAGCATTCCAGCGCCAGCGTTCGTCACCATCATTTTGAACGGGGCTTCACCCTGATCGAAATGATGGTGGTGGTGGCGATCATCGCCATACTCTCCGCCATCGCCTGGCCGTCGTATCTGAAGCACATGGCCAAGACCAACCGCGTCGCCGCGCAAGGCTGCTTGTCCGAGTACGCCAATTACATGGAGCGCTACTACACCAGCAATCTGCGTTACGACCAGACGCCCGCCGGTGTCGCCAACGCCGACCCGCATCTGGACTGCCAATCGCAGATCGCCCGCAATTACACCCTCGCGCCGGCCAGCACATCGACGTCGTTCACCATCACGGCGACGCCTACCACGGTGCAGCTCAATCGCGATGCGGTATGCGGCACGCTGACGCTCAACCATCGCGGCGCTCGCACGCCTGGCGTGGCAGGCTGCTGGTAAACGGATTGGGATTGAACAAGGCCGCCGCAGGGCGGCCTTGCTTCATGTGGCGGACGGTTCGGCGCCCGACCAGCGCAGGTGCAAGCCGGAATGGCGGTGCACCGGTTGCTCCACCGCCTGGCGAACGATGGCAGCGGGTGCGAGCAGGCTGAACCGGCGGCGTGCACGCGTGATGCCGGTATAGAGCAGTTCGCGCGTCAGCACGGCGCTGGCTTCGGCCGGCAGTACCAAGGCCGCATGCTCGAACTCCGACCCCTGCGACTTGTGCACCGTCATGGCATAGACGGTTTCCCGTTCGCCCAGACGCGACGGCAGTACAAAGCGAAAGCGGGTACTGCCGTCGTCCGCCGCGCCTGCCACTTCGAAGGCAACGCGCAGATGCAGTACGCCATGTTCATCGGGAACACGCAGGGCAATGCCCACGTCGCCATTCATCAGGCCAAGGCTGTAGTCGTTGCGTGTCACCAGTACGGGTCGGCCCTCGTACCACTCGTGGCTGCTGTCGATCAGCTGCTGCTGATGCAGCAACTGGACAATCTGGCGATTGAGCCCCTCGGTGCCAAACGGTCCATGGCGTAGCGCGCACAACAGCTGAAAGCTGCCGAAGGCGCGCAGCACGCCACGGGCCCATGCATCGTAAGCGGCTGGGTCGGCAATAGGCGACGGCCGTTCGCGATGCATCCACTGGAGGTAGTGGCGATAGCCTTGTGGTTGTCGATCATTCCGCTGCGCCAGGAACTGCGCCTCACCACCATTGAGCACCAGCTCGGCGAGCGAGCGTGCATCGGCTGCCGCATCGATCCATGCGATATCCGTGTGCTGTCCGGCAAGCAGCGTATGCACGCGCGCGGCATGGCCTTCGTTGACTTGTTGGGAGAGGCTGCCGATACCACTGTCAGCACCGAAGCGATGGCTATGGCGAAGCATGGCGACATGCTGGTCGAGCGCGCGTGCGTCGTCGCGCACCCAGGCTTCGATGCCGTCGCCGGTGGTCTCACGCAGCCATTGCGCCGTGGCTGCGCTGTAGTGGCCAAGGTCCGCGCGTCGGCACAGATCGCCAAGGACTGCGCCGGCCTCCACCGATGAAAGCTGGTCCTTGTCGCCTAGCAGCACGAGGCGCGCCTCGTCGGGCAGGGCGGCGAGTACAGCGGACATCATCTCCAGGTCGATCATCGACGCTTCGTCGATCACCAACACGTCCAGGTGGAGCGGATGACTGCGGTCGTGACGGAAGCGTCGCGTATCCGGGCGCGCGCCAAGCAGTCGATGGAGCGTATCCACCTGGCTGGGAATGCTGGCGCGAACGTCGCTGTCGACATCCAGCTGAGCGATCTGCGTGCTGATGGATGACTGCAATCGCGCGGCGGCCTTGCCGGTGGGAGCGGCCAGACGGATGCGCAGCGAGCGGCCAGTGTCCTTGCGATGCAGCGTCTGCAGCAGGCCCAGCAGACGCACGACGGTAGTGGTCTTGCCCGTGCCAGGGCCACCGGTGATCACGGTAAAGGCGCCACGCGCGGCGAGTGCACAGGCGACGCGTTGCCAGTCCGGCGTGTCGGTGGCGGCGGTGGGGAACAGGCGCGCGAGCTGGCTGGCCAGCAAGGGTGGCGTGTCATGCACGCGGGCGAGCCGCTGGCCGATCGCCTCGGCGACGCGCTGTTCGTGATTCCAGTAGCGACGCAGGTAGACGCGGCTGCCATCGAGCACCAGGGGTGAGGCAGACGGTGCGGCATCGTCCGATGAAGCGATCAGGGCGGAGATCCCCAGCGGGGGCGATGCCGATGCAAGCTCAGCCAGCACCGCACGCCATGCATCAGGCCAGCCGCCGTCATCGGCGAGCGACGCCCACGCCGACAGATCCAGACACAGATGGCCATCGGCCTGTTGCCGGCTCACCAGAGCGCCGAGCAGTGGCAGGGCCGCGGGCGCCTGCGGATCTTGCGCAGCGAGAAAACTCGCGAAGGCTACATCCAGTGGGCGCAGCCATCCTCGCTCGATGGCCAGCTCCATGGCGGGCAGGGACGCGTCATGCGGCATGGGCGTGCTCCCCGCTGGCGAACAAGCGATCCAGTGCATCGATCAAGGCCTTCGGCAATCGCTCTACGTGGACGCCGTGCCCGGCGCCATCCACGCCGCGAAGATAGAGATAGGCCACGCCGCCCATATGGCGCTCGTAGTCGTAGCCAGGCAGCCGCGCGCGCAGTTGTCGATGCAGGGCCAATGTGTACAAGGCGTACTGCAGGTCGTAGCGCTCGCGCAGGATCGAATCGCGCATGGCTTCAGCGGTGTACGCGCTGGCGTCGCTACCGAGCTTGTTGGACTTGTAGTCGATCACGTAGTAACGACCCTGCTGCTCCACCACCAGGTCGATAAACCCCTTGAGCAGGCCGTTGATGCGATCGGCCAGCAGGCTCAGGCGAGGGCGGGCGTCCAGCGTGTGGGCCGTGACCAGACGATCCAGCGCGAGCGTGTCGACGTGCGTCGCCTCGAACCAGAATTCCAGTTCGGCATAGTGGCTGGTCATCTGCGATAGCGAAGCGTGGCTGCCGTCGGGCAGCGCCAGGGGCGTGCGCAGCAGCCCGGCCATCCATGTCGTGAGCATGGGGATATGCGCCTGCCAGCCGCGACGTTGGCAGCGTCGTGCGATTTCCTTTTCCAGGGCCGGGAGATCGTCGGCTGCTTCGGCAAAGCCTTCATCAGCCGCCCATTCCAGCAGGTCGTGCAGGAACGTGCCGGCTTCGGCGCCGGCATGGAATGCATGGATGCCTTGCGCCGCGAGGGAAGGCGTTGCCGGGAGCTCGAGCAGTTCGGCGCTGGCTTCGATCAGCGTGTCCTGCGATGCGGTCTCGGGTACGGGCACGCGCGTCTCTTCGCTTTCGGCGTACTTCAAGCCGCTATAACTGGCCACGCGCCAGCGCTCGACCGGGGCGCCCTCATAGATGCGCGCTTCCCACAGCGGCAGGACGTCGTCCTGCGTGGCGGGCAGCGGGTGCGTGCCAGCGGTGCCGAGCACGCGTATCTCCACGTCGCCTTCCGTGCCCTGCAATGCCTGCAGGCGCGCCATCAGATCGGCGGGTTCGATCTTTGCGCCACCAGCCAGCACATAGCCGAACGCGGCTTGGTGCAAGGTCGAGGCCTTGCTGTTGCCCGGACGCGTACAGGCCACGCCCATCCAGCAGGCGTACTGCGCGCGGGTGAGGGCGACATAGAGCAACCGCAGGTCTTCCTGCAGACGCTCGCGATCGGCCAGCTTGAGTGCATCGTCGCTGGCGCGCAGGTCCATGCGCCGTTCGCCGGCGTCGTCGTGCCAGGTGAAACTGTCGTCGGCCTTCAGCTCGCGCGCGGAACAAATGAAAGGCAGCAAGACCAGGGGATATTCCAGGCCCTTGGATTTGTGGATGGTCACCACCTTGATCAGCGCAGCCTCGCTTTCGAGGCGCACGATTTGTTCGTCGGCGGTCTCCGACTGCGGATCGCTCGCAGTCGCCATCTGTGCCGCGAGATAGCGAATCAGCGCATGCTCGCCATCCAGCGTCGCTGCGGCATGCTGCAGCAGTTCGGCCAAGTGCAGCAGGTTGGTCAGCGCGCGTTCGCCGTCGGGACGCGCGAGGAGGCGCGCTGGCAAGTCGAAGGCATGCAGCAGGTCATGCAGCATCGCCAGTACGCCGTGGCGTTGCCAGGTTGCGTGCAATTGGCGGAAACGATCGCCGCAGGCTTCCCAGTGCTGCTCGTCCAGGTTGAGGCGATCGAGCTCTTCGTCGCTCTGGCCCAGCGTCGGCGTGGCCAGCGCGGCGCGCATGGCGCGATCGGAGCCTGGTTCCGCGCAGGCACGCAGCCAGCGCAGCAGATCGGCGGCCTCGGGTGAGGCATAGACCGAGTCGCGGTCGGATAAATACACGCTCTTGAGCCCACGCCGCTGCATCTCTTGGCGCACCTTGGCCGCTTCGGAGCCGCGGCGCACCAGGATGGCGATGTCGCCCGGTTGCAGCGGACGGAAGCCGCCATCGGCATTGCGAAAACCGCAGCGGCCTTCCTGTGCAGCGGCGAGCAAATCCACCAGATAACTCGCGGCGTGGCGGGCCATCACATCGGTATAGGCCGATCCGCTGAGGGTGTCGTCGCCTGGCTGCAGCGCCAGCTGCATGGGCGGCAAGGGTTGGTTGTCGAGCGTCAGGCTATCGCTGCGCCCGCGCGCACCCACCGCAAGAAACGGCAACGCATCGCGGCCGCGGCCGAAGGCGAACGCGCCGTCTTCGTGACCGTCGGCGAACGCGAACACTCGGTTCACCGCATGCACCAGCGGTTCGGTAGAGCGGTAATTGGTGCCCAGCGTCCACATCGGCTGCCGGGCGCTGCCGCGCGCACGCAGGTAGGTGTGGATGTCCGCGCCACGGAAACCGTAGATGGCCTGTTTGGGATCACCAATTAGCAGCAGCCCGGTGGTCTCGCGGCGTGCATACACGCGATGGAAGATGCGCCACTGCAGTGGATCGGTGTCCTGGAACTCGTCGATCAAGGCCATCGGATACTGCGTGGCGATGGTGTCCGCCAGGCGTTTGCCGGTATGGCCGTGCAGTGCGCTGTCGAGTCGCTTGAGCATGTCGTCGAAGCCCAGCTGCGCGCGGCGCTGTTTGGTTTCCTCCAGCTTGGCCGCGACCCAGCGCGTGGCGTGCGCCAGCACCGGGGCGCGCCATGGCGCCACCAATCCCAGCGTTTCCACGCACGCTTCGATGGCATCGAAGGCGGCGTGGCGCAGCGCGTCGGCGTTCTTGTTCTTCGCCGCGACAAGCGCGGACTGCGTGTAGCGTGGCAGAGTGGCCGAGGCATCCGCGCCGCCGCTCGCCCAGGACCGCAGCAGGGCAAGCTCGTCGATCACCTTGTCGCGGCGCATCTTGTTGCCATTCAGTGCGCCGGCATCGAGTGCGCGCACGAACATCGCTTCGATGTCATCCGCGGCAGCCAGCCAGCATTCGCGTGCACGCGACTCGGCGACGACCACGTCGCCTGCATGCTTGCGGAACGCGTCGAGCACATGCGCGGGATCGGGCAAGGGTTTGCCATCGAGGCGCAAGCTATCAGGCGGCTGGCGCAGCAGCGGACGCAGGTCGGTCTGCAGATCGGCAGGCGCTTTCCACCAGCGCGACACCAGCGCGGCGCCGGCACGATCCAGTGGAAAGAAATGGCAGCGCCAGTAGTCGCGCACGATGTCGGCGAGCAAGGCGCTTTCGTCGGTGTCCGTGTCCTGCTCGAAGGCATGGCCGCTATCGAAGGCATGCTGTCCCAGCATGCGCTGGCACCACGCGTGGATGGTATGGATGGCCGATTCGTCCATCCATTGCGCCGCCAGGTCGAGCTGGCGGGCGGCGCGGGCGCGCTCATCGCCATCGGCATAAACGGCCATCAGGTCGCGCAGGAAGTCGTCGGGTTCGCGGCGCCCGCGAAACGCCTCGGCCGCTTCGCCCAGGCGTTCGCGTATACGCTCGCGCAGCTCGGCGGTGGCCGCCTTGGTGAAGGTCAGCACGAGGATCTGCGCCGGCAGCAACGTCTTGCCTTCGGGCGTGCCATGGCCCAACACCAGCCGCAGATAGAGCGCGGCGATGGTCCAGGTCTTGCCGGTGCCGGCGCTGGCTTCGATCAGCTGGATGCCGTGCAGGGGCAATTGCAATGGTTGGAGTGGCGCGGTCGTGGTCATGCGTCCGCGCCGTTGGTGATGGCCGCGATCATCGGCTGGTAGAGAGCGAGCCAGTGGTGGAAGCCACCGGCCTCCAGCGCGTCGTAGCGTGGCCATGCGCGCGCGAGATAGGGGTCTTCCTGCACTTCGCCAACGCCGCCAAATCCGCTGCCTTCATAGGCAAGCTGGGCCAACTTGCGCGCCTTTTCGGGATCGCTGCCGTTCTGCAGCCAGGCAAACGCCGTCTTGCGCGCCACCGGCAACGGCATGCGCATGCCTTCGCGCAGACACGAGAGCAGGGCGTTGAGGCACATCACGGCATCGTCGGCAGCGAGCGGCCGCATCAACAGCGTGGCGTCCACGCCGATGATGCGAGTGTTCAGGCGCAAGCCAAGCGCGTGCGCCACCACATGGATCACCCAGGCGGAAATGGTCTTGTCGTAGCGGATGTCGCCTTTCTGCAGCAATTTGCCGGTCACCAGCTCCAGTCGCGTGTAGCCGCCATGCCCGCCTTGCCGCAGATCCGACAGCCAGTCTTCGAGTCGCACGCCATGCGCCTCGTGCAGTACCTCGATCTTTTCGTCCACCAGCGGCCATTGTTCGCAGGCAGCCAGCCAGCGCGACGCGAGATCGCCGCTTTCGCGCGTGAGCGCATCGCGCGCCAACTCGCCGAAGCCGCCCGGCGGCAGGTCGCCCTGATCCACCAGTTGCCTGGTGGCGACGTCGACGGCGGCGCGCACGTCGGAAGCCGCCATGGCACTGCGCAGTACGCTGGTCATCGCAACATGGCGTTCCAGCGCATCCAGGCCGAACGGCTCATCGTCCATCGTTTCTTCGTCGCGCACGGCGAAGTGCACTTTCAGGCGGTGATTGAAGAAGTGGCGAACGGGGCGCGCCACGAAACTCTGCAACAAGCCGATGCTGATGGCGGCATCCGGCTGCCATGGCGCGAGCGTCGCGTTGATCGCGTCGTCGTGGCCACGATGGGCCTGACGCCATTCGCGCGCATAGGTGAACAGGCGCGCATCCGCGTCGGCACTGAAATAACGACGGCTGAAGGGCTGCAGCGGATGAACCGTGGTCATGGCTTCGAGCAGGCGCTCGCTAGCGTGATCATCGCTGGCGTCATCGCCGTCGCCACACCAACCGGCGGCCACGTAGTCGCGCAGCTGGCCGACCAGGACGGATGGCGGCAGCACGCTGTTGTCGCGCACGTTGCGCCCCACCCAGCTGACGTAAAGCGCGTCGCGCGCGGAGGCCAGCGCCTCGAGGAACAGATAGCGATCGTCTTCGCGCCGCGAACGATCGCCCGGACGCGCATGGCCGGGTTGGGCCATCAGATCGAAATCGGCGGGCGCCTGGCGTCGGGGATAGTCGCCATCGTTCATGCCGAGCAGGCACACCACGCGGAACGGGATCGCGCGCATCGGCATCAGCGTGCAGAAGCTCACCGCGCCGCCCATGAAACGTTGCGAGAGGCGGCTTTCGTCCATCGATGCCAGCCAATGCTCGCGCACGATGTTCAGTGGCAGCGGAAGGCTGAATTGTGCGTCCTCGCAGGCCTGTCGCCATTCGTCCAGCGCATCGTTCAAGCGCGTGAGCCGGTCGCTGTCGGACGGATCGTCCGCATCGAAAAAATCGATCAGCAACTGCTGCAGGCGCTGGTGCCACTGGCCCGGCGTCGCCGGTTCGCGCATGCGTGCCCAGCAGCGTTCGAGCTGATCGAGCAGGAGCGTGAGCGGGCCGATCAGCGCGGCATCGAGGCCGCCCACTTCGCCATACGGCGCAATGCCGTGCCATGTATCGCCTTCGCCGACGGCGTAACCGAGCAGCATGCGGCGCAGGCCGAAGCGCCAGGTGTTCTGCTCCACGCCGGGCAGTTCGAGACTCTGCTTTTGTTCGCGGTCCAGTCCCCAGCGTATGCCTGCGCCTTCGATCCAGCGGCGCAACGTGGGGAGTCCGTTGTCGTCGATGTCGAAGCGTGCGCGCAGTGCGGGGACGTCGAGCAGGTCGAGCAAATCGCTGACGGCAAAACGCGATTCGGGTAGCGACAGCAAATGTTCCAGCGCCACCATCAACGGCACGGCGCCACGCGACGGCTGGTCGGCAACGGAGAACGGCAGATAGCGCGCATCGTCGGCCGGCAGGCGGCCGAACACGGCCTGCACATGCGGCGCATAGGTCTGGATATCCGGCACCATCACGATCACGTCGCGCGGTGACAGTGGCTCGCCGCGTCGCGCTGCGTCTTCGAACATCGCCAGCAGCTGGTCGTGCAGGATCTCCACTTCGCGCTGCGGGTTATGCGCGATGTGGAAGCGCAGCGACATGTCGTCGTGCCGCCATGGCTTGCGTTGCGCTGCATCGGCCGGCAGCGGCTCGAGATCCAGAATCGCTTGCTGCATCTGGCGCAACAGCGTGCTGCCGTCGGTATCGGCGAACAGGTCGATGCTGCGGTTCCACGCGGCGAACTGGTTGCGATAGCCCTCGGGGCGATCGAACGCGTCCAGCAGGCGGATGTAATCGCGCCCTTGCCGGCCCCACGCCGCCAGCAACGGGTTGGCGTGCAGGTGAAGATCTTCGAAGCGCGGTTCATCCGGCAGGCCGGGCTTGAGGCCGTGGCGACGCTGGCTGGCCTTGAGCAGCTCGCGATCCTCGATGATGTCGGCCCAGTAGTGCCGGCAGGGATTGGCCACCAGCAGCATGACCTGGCAGTGGCGCGACAGCGCGGTGAGCGCTTCCAGCGTCTGCTGCGGCAGCGAGGAGATGCCGAACACCACGATGCGTCGCGGCAGCGTGGCGGGGCGGGTCGTCATGCCGGCGATGCGTTCGATAAAGGCCTGATGCACGGCGGCGCGATGGTTGTGGCGCTCATCGCCGACGTCATCGAGCAGCAGCTGCCACAGCCGCGCCTGCCAGCGCTGATCGGCGGGCAGCGGCGTGTGCTTGCCGCGCAGCTCGTCGCGCAGTTCGTAGCGGCCGTGCTCCCAGTCGGTGAGCCAGTCCGCGCGATACACCTGGTACTGATCGAACAGGTCGGCCACGCGCTCGGCCAGCTGGTAGCGCTTGCGTTCGTCCGGGTCGTCGCGGAGAAAATCGCGCAGCGGCGCGAAGTCGGCTTCGTGCAGGTGCGCGGGCAGCAGGCGCAGCAGGCGCCAGCTCAGCCGTGATTTGTCGAACGGCGAGGTGGTGGCGACCGCGTCGCGCCCCAGCACGCTGCGATAGGCGGCCCACAGGAAGCGGCCGGGCAGTTGCACGTCGATGGCGGCGCTGATGCCCAGCCCGCCAGCATCGGCCGGCCGCGCCAGCGCCCACTTGAGCCACTGCGCGATGCCGTTGCTCTGCACCAGCATCAGCTCGTCTTCCAGTGGGCGCAGCGGCGCGCGCGCCAGCCACGCGGTCAGCAGGTCGCGCAGATCCTCCATGCGGTTGCCATGGATGACCATCAGGCCCGGCTGGATCGGGCTCTCCAGGGGCAGCTCGAGGGTGTGGCTCACATCAGGCAATGGGGCGACTCGCTCATGGATGCATTCTCGCCGAGGCGGCGACGGATGTCCCGCATGATCGGGCCGGGCTGTCGCAGATGGCGAGAGGTGGTGGGGCCCGCGCAGGCCTGCTTGCGTCGGCGCGCGGGGTGACGATCAAGCTTGGCGGCCGCACCAGCTGTGGTGCTGGTGGCACTCCCAGTGCGTGCTTCGTCACGCGGGGCAGATGCCAGACGACATGACATCTGAAATGCGATTGGACGCAAGAAAGCGCAGGACGGCGATCGCCACAATGCGCGCGCCTCGTCGTGATGGTGCGCGGATGTGTGCCTAGGAACATATGTCTGACATCACGCGACGAGGCACCGCCGTCCGCGCCTTCATGCGCCGAGGCACCGCGTAAGCGCAAGAAAATACTTCGCTTTTTCGTCATCCCGTGGATGCCCTGCAACGTTACGATGTGCCGTTCGTCGAACGACACATCACTACCGAGGGCAGCACCATGCAGGGATGGCAAAACAAGATCTGGGCGATGGCGCTGGTCGCGCTGATGGCATCCATGGCGTCGCCGGTCGGCGCGCAGACCAGTGCTGCGAGCACCGCCGATACGGACACGCCGCCCACCGACGCCGATCTGGCCAATACGCGCTGCGTATCCGGCGAAGAGAAATTCCTGCCCGGCGACTACTACTACTGCCTGGGCTCGCAGAACTTTGGCCTGGGGCACTACGAGATTTCGCAGCGCTTCTTCAAGACGGCGGCCAGCTGGGCCAGCAAGCCGGCGCAATACGTGCTGGGCATCATGGCGCTCAATGGCGATCACCAGCCGGTGAATCGGCCCTTGGGACTGGCCTGGCTGGCGCTGGCCTCGGAGCGACGGAACTCCAGCTTCCAGCAGGCGCATGACACGGCCTGGAAGAGTGCGACAGAGGTGGAGCGCAAGGCGGCCGAGCAGGAGCTTGCCAAGCTGCGCCCGGTGTATGGCGACGCCACCGCCGGGCCGCGCGCCGAGCGCCGCTATGCCGATGGCATGGCCATGCTTAATCGCTTGACCAATCAGGGGGCGAAGTACTGCATGGCAGGCATGAACGATCCGTCCAGGCCCAACGCCGATGCGAGCGCCTGCCCGCCGGTGCAGATGGTGATGAAGATGGTGGACACCGCGGCCATCAATGTTTTCGATGGCTGGTCCGGTCATGTCACGGTGGGTCCGCTGGAGCAGGCCGCGCCGCCGGCAGCCGCCGGCAAGAACTAAATCGCGCTTGCTGCGGGAGGCGAGGGCGCGTGCCTCAGTTGTGCGCGTCCATCGCCCAGGTGTTGGCGAGGCTGGTGATGTCGGCCAGATTCATCGAGTGCTCCGCACGTTCCAGCGCGCTGCAGGCCGACTCGGCGGCATAGCGCATCAGGTAAGCCAGGTGTGCGCGGTATTGCGAGCCGATGCCGTGCGCGCGGATCATGCCGGCCGCTTCGGCCAGGCATTCCAGGTCGCTATAGGCACGGTCCAGGTCGCTGCTGCTGGAGCACTGTACGAAGGCCGTCGCGCCATCGGGATCGCGCGAGCGCAGGCTCACCACGTCTTCCACCAGTCGAGCCGCCTGGCGCGCGGCAAACACCAGCACGTCGGCTGCCGCATGCGACAGCTCACTGTCGGAAACGGCGCGATCAGTCAGCTCCACGAGGCTACGAGTGACAACAAGCAGTTGGGCCACGGGACGGCCCGCAGCATCGCTATGAGTCATGGTTCCGGTTCCCCTCCGGAGTGGTGATCCAGACATTGTCCACGGTGTCGTGACATTTGTGTACATCATCAGGGTAGGAATTTGTGACCCCTGACACAGTCGGCGTGGCGATTTGCCCCCACGTCTGCCTGGCAGCGCATGCTCCGGTTACGCTATGCCACTGAAAATACTGGGCCTCCGGGTTTAGTGGGAGAGTTAGTACGCGCTGGCATCCGACAAAAGGCCTAGTCGCTGTCCATGTCCAATTTTTGCCGGTTGTCCAAGCCCTTTGGCTATGTCATCGCGTTCCGCCGGGGACTTATCCTCAGCAATGCACGTCCACCTGGCAGAACCCACGCACGTCGTTGGAACCGTATGGAGGAGGACGCTTATGCACTACTCCCGTCTTTGTGCCTTGCTCATCGATTGCCACACGCAGGATGTCGACGAGGCGGCCCAGTTCTGGGCGCAAGCCTTGGGGCGCCCGATCGACCTTGGTCATCCCGGCAGCCGTGGCAACTACCGCATGCTGGAGACGCCGCCTGACGAAGCCATCGTGCAGATCCAGCGCGTGGCGCACCAGAGCCGCGTCCACCTCGACATCGAAACCGATGACATTCCCGCCGAAGTGGCACGTCTGGAAAAGCTGGGCGCTCACGTGGTGGATCGCCTCGAACGCTGGGTGGTGATGCAGGCGCCGACGGGGCAGCGCTTCTGCGTGGTGCGCGTGCAACGTCCAGGATTTCCCAAGAACGCGAACCAATGGGAGTGACGTGCGCTGAGCGCTTCGATTGAGTGTCGTTGACAACCCTCCGCATTCGGCCCAGGCGGAGATCGAACGGGCTCCGGGCCACCATGGCAGAAGGACTCTCTTATGAATGGTTTCCGCGTTGTGTTGATCGCTGCGCTTGCGGCCTGCATTGCTGCTGCGGCCCTACCCGTGCAGGCCAAGCAGGACACGCCCAATGCCAGCCAGGCCAAACCCAATCTCGCCGGCCTGCACGATTTTGATTTTCTGGTGGGCAATTGGCGCGGCCATCATCGCAAGCTCAAGGAAAAGCTCGCCAACAGTCATGACTGGGACGAGTTCGACGGCACGCTCAGCATGCGCCCCCTGATGGATGGCTATGCCAATGTCGACGACAACGTGTTCAACACGCCCAAGGGCACCTACCGCGGCGTCGGCCTTCGTTCCTATGATCCCAAGACCGCGCAGTGGGCCATCTGGTGGCTGGACGGACGCGATCCGTTCGGACAACTCGATCCGCCGGTGAAGGGACATTTCGAGCATGGCGTCGGCACGTTCTACGCGACCGACACGCTGCGCGGCAAACCCATACGCGTACGCTTCGTGTGGTCCGGGATCACCCCGACCACGGCGCACTGGGAACAGGCTTATTCGGCCGACGACGGCAAGACCTGGGAGGTCAACTGGATCATGGATTTCACGCGGGTGCCGTGATGCTAAAGTGCGGCGCATCCACCACGACGGCATCAGCATGAGCACCCAGCATTTCTATCCCATCGGTACACCCGGACAGGCCTGGGGCGCGGCAGAACGTGCAGCGTGGCTGGCACGCCAGAGCAAGCAGCGCAGTTACGCGGATGATGTGGTGAGCGTTCTCGAGCGCCTGCGCGAGACGTTCGACGTGGTGGAGTACGGGGCGCTGGATTACGGGTCCGAACACTATCCGCTGCTCGCCGTGCGCAGCCGTGATTGGCGTGAGGATCTGCCGGTGTTGCTGGTCACGGGCGGTGTGCATGGCTACGAGACGAGCGGCGTGCATGGCGCGCTGCAGTTCTTGCAGCAGCATGGTCGCGACTATGCCGGGCGGGCGAATTTGTTGGTGGTGCCTTGTGTGAGTCCGTGGGCGTACGAGCGCATTCATCGCTGGAATCCCGAGGCGCTCGATCCCAATCGCAATTTCCGCAAGCACAGCCCCGCCGGCGAATCGGCGGCCCTGGTTGATCTGCTGGAGCCACTGCGCGATCGCGCGCTGATGCATATCGATTTGCACGAAACCACCGATACGGACGAGTCGGAATTTCGCCCGGCGTTGGCATCGCGCGATGGCAAGCCGTTCGAACCTGGCGAAGTGCCGGACGGTTTCTATCTGGTCGACGACACCGATCGTCCTCAGCCTGAATTCCAGCAGGCCGTGATCGAAGCGGTCGCCAAGGTGACGCATATCGCCGATGCCGATGCGCGTGGCGAGATCATCGGTTCACCGTTGCTGATGCCGGGCGTGATCAAATTTCCGGTGAAGCAGTGGAGCCTGTGCGCCGGCATCACGAATGCGCGCTATGCGACCACCACCGAGGTCTATCCCGACAGCCCGCGCGCCACGCCGCAGCAATGCAATGATGCGCAGGTGGCGGCCGTGCGCGCGGCGATCGACTATGCGTTGAGCCATCGCGTCGACTGAGCTGCTGCCACGCTGACGAGGCGTGGCCCATCGCAGTGCAATTATTTCGTGGTGAGCGCCGAGGCGCTGCTCATCCCTCGGCCTGCAAAGGCCGAGGCGTCATGTCGGACAGCGGAAGCAAACGCGAGTCTTCGATAGCCGCCGTGCGATGTCCCAAGCCGGACAAATAGGCCTCGTGCGTCGCAAAGGCCAGAAAGGATTCGACGCTGCGTTGCCGAATAAGCATGGCCATGTCCCAGCGCTCGTCCGGCGGTCCAATGAGAAAGTCACCGCCCTTGCCGAGGAACTCGATGTTTCCTCCGGATTGGATCAAATAGGGCAGGGTGTGCTCGATGTAACGCTGAAAGGCGGCCTCGCCGGTAATCGGCGATGGCGGCGTCAGTTCCGGCGTAGCGGCGTAGTCGGCGACTTCGCGGAAACGCAGAAGATTGAGCATAACGATCTGGCCTTCCAGTTGCCGCATGACGAAGGCGCGGCCGGCATCTTGCGTGGGTTCCAGATAGCGCGTGAGCTGTTCGGGCGACGTCATGTCGCTGTCTCCTGATGGGAACGCGACGGTGCGCGTCGGCGAGCAAATATACCCGGGTATATTTGTCCGGATCAATAGTATCCGGGTAAAACATAGGCCGAATGCCAGCACTTGCGCTATTTCGATATTTGGCTAAATATCTACGAATGAACAGCGTCTTCAAGGCCCTCGCCGATCCCACCCGCCGCAAGGTGCTGGAATTGCTCCGGCAGCGTCCGATGACCGCCGGGGAGCTATCGGACCATTTCCCGGTGTCTCGACCGACCATGTCGGCGCATTTTGCGGTGCTGCGCGAGGCTGACCTGGTCGAGGCCAACAAGATCGGCACCAGCATCACCTACCAGTTGAAGTTGTCGGTACTGGAGGACGCGCTGCTGGGCTTCACCCAGCTGTTCGGCATCGGTGCCGCCGAGCGCACGCCGGCAAATGCCGCTGGCGTGGCCGGGCACAAACCCACTCGAGAAGGAGCCGACGAATGAGCGAGAACTCCCAACTTCAGCGCGCGAAGAAAGAAATCCTGTTCGGCCTCAAGCTCGCAGCCGTGATGATCGGTGGCGCCCTGTTGCTCACCCTGGCCCGCAAGCAAGGGTGGATCGACGCAGAGCAAGTCGTGCGCGGCAACAACGTCATCATCGGCCTCGCCCTCGCAGCCTTCTGCAACTTCATGCCAAAGCGGATGACCGGCACGCCGCGAACCGTCCACCACGCGACCCTGGCGCAGTCCATCGGGCGCGTTGGCGGCTGGGCGATGACGCTGGCCTTCGTCGTATGGTCCTCACTGTGGGCATTCGCACCCCTGGAGCTCGCCAGAATCGGCGCGGTAGTCGCCGTCATCACAGGCGTTGCGGTGATGATTGGCTATACGGTCTGGAAGTGCGCCGGTGGGCGTGTGTCGAGGAGTGGTTGAGGTAGTGCCGGGCGTTCGTCTGTCATTGGACAAGTGGATCACACGATGAGCCAAGATATCCTCAAGCAGATCGGTCGCACCCCATTGGTACGTCTTGGTCGGGTCGGAAGTCATTTGCCCTGCGAGATCTGGGTGAAGTGCGAGCATCTGAACCCGGGCGGTTCGATCAAGGATCGTATTGCGCTGGCCATTGTCGATGACGCCGAAGCGCGCGGGCTATTGCGGCCGGGCATGACGCTGATCGAAGCCACGGCCGGCAACACCGGTGTTGGCCTCGCCCTGGTGGCTGCGGCCCGTGATTACAGGCTTGTTTGCGTCATGCCTGAAAAGATGTCCCACGACAAACGCGGTGCCCTGACCACTCTGGGCGCAAACGTAATCATCACGCCCAACGCGCCGCCATCGAGCAGCGATAATTTCCGCAATGTCGCCCAACGCCTGGCGCGCGAAAACGGCTGGTTTCTCGCAGACCAGTTCAGTAATCCCGCGAATGTTCGTATTCACGAAGAGACGACGGCGAAAGAAATTATCGACCAGACGGGCGGGCGAATCGGTGCCTTCGTGGCAGGCGCGGGCACAGGCGGCACGATTTCCGGTGTCGGCAGGCGACTCAAGGCCCACCACAAAGGCATCGCGGTGATACTGGCAGATCCTGTCGGGTCGGCTCTGGCAGATTGGGTCGAAACGGGAACGCCCGGTCCCGATGGATCGTATGCCGTCGAAGGAATCGGCGCAGCGGAGCCACCCGCCAACTTGCATCGCGATGTCATCGATAGCGTCGAACGCATTTCCGATGACGAGAGTTTTAGCGTGGCTCGACGCTTGATGCGTGAAGAGGGGCTTCTAGTCGGTGGATCGTCTGGCACCAACGTGGCAGCGGCCATGCGCGTTGCCGCCCGCGGCCAAGTGGACGGCCCGATCGTCACCATCCTTCCGGACGGCTGGGACCGGTACCGATCCAAACCGTGGATGCAAGATTGATTGTCTAGCGCGCAGGACCGAAAGCTGGGTCCGAGTGCATTATTGATTGAGTGCACTTGCGACTTCCGAACGTAAGGGAATGAGGAAAGTGCACTCTGACCCTCGTTCTGCTGTTCGCTTTCAAGTCATCTAAGGGAATGCTGCCGACATTCGCTCGGCATTGCGCCGTCACGCACCACCTCGCGCGGGTGGACACCCATCTCGCTGATCCCTGACAGACGATGCCAACCCTGCTTGTTAGGGTCAGTCATTCGCGCTGTCGTATTGCAAGGCCTCGCGGGTGACCATGACCACCAGGTCATGAGGCGCGGGCCGTGAGTGCTCGAAACACCCACGACCCGCTAACCATCACCAACTCATACGGAAGTTGATCATGGCTATCCGCGATCATACGGGACGCATCCGCTCGTCCGTTCCCCCTGACGACACCCTCACTCCTCCGCCTCATGCCCCGTCGTCCACGGCGGCGGCATCGCCCGAAACCCTGCGTCATGGCACTCGCGGCGACATCGCTCTGGCGGTGCTCGCCCTCACGCGCCTGCGTGTCGACAGCGAGCAGTGTCGAAACGCGCAAGCGCGGGGATTCCCCGGCAGAGCGCTGCCATGGCCGCTTCCCGCGGCCGTCACCGCCAGCCTGGGCACAGCCGTCTACTGCTTGCAGCAATACGCCCGCCTGCTCAGTGACGAGCCTCGAGTGAACACCACACGCCTCCGATGAGCGCCGTTGAAGCGCATCGGCCGGCATGGCGATGCGCCGCATTCGGGCGATCACCGACAAAGCTGCCAAGCATTCACTGACACCGAGCGCTGTAAGCGCCTGAGCCGCTGTGCGGCCGTGTCCGACAGGGAGGAACCACCATGGAACTGATCCAGCTCACCCCGCATTCGGAAATCGACCCCTCGCAACCCCTGCGAGCCCCCGGCGACATCCTGCTGCACGCCTACCTGATTCCGAACGCCCTCAACCCCGCCCAACTCGCCCGTCGTACCGGCATACCCTCCAATCAGATCAAGGCCTTCATCGCCGACACCCACCCCATCACCGCCAAGATCGCCATCCGCCTTTCCCTCGCCTTCGACACCACCGCCTTTTACTGGCTGGCACTTCAGGCGCGGTACGATCTGGAAAGGGCGAAGCCTGTGGTCCGCGCTTATCGTCCGCTCGTTGATTGAGGACAAACGCGTGACAAACGGGACGAAGGTAGTTACGTCCCGTCGCCATTGTTCGAAGCAACTACATCCGTGCCGTTTCCTCTGATTGGGAGCCGACGCGCGACTAGCTCATCGTGGCGCGTCACCGCCTGACGGTGCAGCGTTTGGCGGCCGGATATACATGTGCAGTCGACACGGACGCCTTAGCTAAGAGATGCTTGGCAAAGGGGAGGGGCCATATACGGTTATTCGAATGGATGCGGTCTGGCTTGCTTATAGAAATTCGCAGGATGGCGAACCGCTGCTATCCCCAAAATTTCGCCGACTCGGTGCTCGCTCATCGAATGAAACTTGATAGTCCAACGAACCGCGGAGGTTAATCATGTTTCGTACTAGCCACATGTGCACACTCATCTTGATGGTCGTATTGCTTGGGACCACCGTCGATGCGGTCGCGCAGAAATCGACGCTGCCAACGGGAACCTGGAGCGGCATACTGAGCGGCGGAAAAGCAGTGCAGGTCCGTGTTCAAGTGAACTTCCAGCCGAATGGTGCTCAACTTCATTTCTATGCCCCGCTTAGCTGTCTCGCCCAGGCTGGTTTTGTCCAGAGCACAAGTAATGGAAGCTTCTTCACGTTCAAGCAATCGACCACGGGCGGCGCTTTTTGCGACAAGCTCTATCCAGGCAAGATGACCGTCAACAAGCCATCACAGTCCGGCATGGCAATCTCGCTGACAAATGCAGGCGCCCAGTGGTCCGGCATTCTGAAGCCGGGTGCTTAGGCCTGGAGCGTCGTAACGCACCATCGAAATCCGCGTCAGAGTGCACTTTTGATTTCCGAAGGCAAGAGAATGAGAAAAGTGCACTCTAACCCTCGTTCTGATCTGTCCATTAACAGTCATCCGGCGACGGATGGCTAAGGTCCGCTTCCGACCCGAAGCGGACTTGGACTTTGCCCAGTGACCAGACGCGCGGCACCTAAGAGGAGTGGATGATGGCAGGCTTGGTTCATTCGCCTGGAACCGTGAAAAATTGCCTAGCGAACTCGCGTTTCATCGCTCTGTGCGCAGGCGTCATGCTGTCATTGAGTATCGCCACATCAGTGCAGGCAGGAGAGCTTCAGGGAGTCAAAAGGCTTGTGAGCTATCTGACAAATAGCCAACCCAAAACGGCGCAGTCGGTAGGCAGGGAAGTAGGCGTCGAGCTGACCGGTCCCTCGCCGGCCCGGCAATCGTCCTGGATCGAGTGGGTTGGAAAGGGCGGCGACAAGGATGCTTGGGTGAAAGAAGTCGTCTTTCGCACTCCCTCCGCCTTGGACGATCCCACCGATAGGGATGGATCGACGTACAGCGGGGCGATCATTATCAGCATTAAGGCTGGCGTCTGCCTTCGCTTGAATGATATTGAGGGCGCTTACGGCGTAGGAACCGTGCTTCCTCCGTCCCCTCATGCCCCCGAACCTGTGAGAGAAGAGGCTACTGAGAACTTTGTCATAAATGGCAGAGAGGTCGTCTTTAGCGCCCCGTGTGAGGAGGGTGGCATCGGGTGCATAACTGCACTTGGTGTTTATGACATCCCAGTTAGGAGATAGGAAAACCGCGATCGGAGTGCAGCTTACGTCCGCTTTCGATCCGGAGCAGACATTTTGAATTGTCCGGAAAACTCCATATCGTTCGGCTGGGAAAGGGGAGATTGCGTTGAAGTCCTTCCGCTTGGGTGCAGTCTATGGCGCACCCCCATTGTTCAATCCGGATATCAACGAGATGGGCTATTTCGAGCCCTCAGACCTTGGGATATCGGCAGCACTCCTTGCCGAGATAGACGATTGGAACAGGGCTTTTCAACGCACGTTTTGTGACGCGTATCCTCCTGACGGTGGGTTCCAGGCTATATCCGATCGCGAGAATCACAATTTGATAGGGCAGGCGCTCTCGGTGAAACTTCAAGAGGAGCTGGGCGGGCTAGCCTCGGTGGTGTTCATTCCGTTGAAATAGCCATGCCCCTTTTTCAGTACAGTCGGACGTCCGCTTCCGACCCACAGCGGACCTTGCGCCGAAACCGGGGTCAGAGTGCACTTTTTTTATGCGCCGGCGTCGTCACAAGATGAAAGTCCACTCTGAGATGGCCCGAGTTTGACGGACACCTTTGAAAGGGGACAATCCCCTGGGAGGTGTCAGATGGTCAAGCGCCAACGATTCACCGCAGAGTTCAAGCGCGAAGCGGTCCGGCTTCTGGACGCAGGGGAGAAACCTGCCTCGGAAGGGAGCTACGGGAAAACCTCTTTGCTTCCTCGTTCCAAGCGTCCCGTTTCGTGTGCTGTCCGAACGACTGCTCTGATATGTTCGACTCAAATGTCCGTTTCGACCCGTTGAGGTCGCAACCAGAAGCAGGCATCAGCGATCTGCTGAAGGTCGGCACGTCGGGTAAAAAGGGGAGCTGATGAACTTGACTGCTGCCATGACGTTGTGCTTCGCGGCGATCGTCAGCCGGTGGTACTTGATGCTGGTTGCAGGGAGGGCTCGGGGCAGCATCTCCAAGGCCCATCCGGAATTTGCTGCTGCGCTCTATGCCTCGCGCATGGATGTGGTCTTGTACGGCATCGGTCCGCTCAACTGGAAGCCCTTATTTCGTAGTCCCGTCCCCGGGGACATTGAGGCGACGGTAAAGCGACTGAGGTGGGCGGTGCTGACTGCCAGTGCACTTGGTCTGGCGACTCTTGTTTATGCGCCCGCTACGTTCTTGTATCTAGCCAGGGGCGGCTAGCGGACGTCCGCTTCCATCCTCAAATCGATCTGACGCAACGACGAGGATGGACGAGCGCAGTGCTTGATTCCTGGGTCACGTGACTCTGCGTACGCCATACCGGATTTCGAACAACCCCACGGATGGACTATTCAGGCCTACGTAGAACGACTGGCCAGTAGGCGGTCGGGCGAGGGCGGAGAACTATCCCGGCGCAACCGACGTGTCGCCCATTGCGGGCGTTCCCGATCACGGGTGGCGCAGGCAAGGCGGCGGGAATCGCGAGGCAATCGGCAACCGGTTCATCAAAATAGGCGGTGCCGATTGGCCCCTTTCATGCATTGTGATGAGCTTCTCGTTACCCGAATACTTGGTGGTACGAGAGTGTCGATGGTTGTTGGCGGGTTGGTCTCTTTTCTGTGTCAGCCTCGCGAAAGGGCCGCTTCGGCGCGAATGAGCAGTCAAGTTTGCGCAGGAACGACCGATGGCTTGGCTATGATGGACCGATGGACTTCACCCCTGGGCGCTTGATGGAAAACCGTAGCTACAGTTCATTGCCGGCCACCGGGAAACGCTCATCGGGCCCCCAGGGGACGCGGCTTTTTTCGGCTGACGAGCTGAGCCGGCTCGCCGTCGAGGCAGGCTTTGCGTCCGATGGCGGCGTCAGCGTCCACGAGCCCGTGCTCGAAGGCACCAGTGCGGCGCTCAAGGGGCGTCGCTTTACGTTGCGAGCTGGTCGGCAAACCATCGGGCGGGGCGGCGAGAACGATATCGTCATCTGCGACCCGAGCGTTTCTTCGACCCATGCGTGGGTGATGAACCAGCAAGGCCATTACGTGGTGATGAACACGCTCTCCACCAATGGCACGTTCGTCAACAACAAGCGTGTGCACGAAGCCACCATCCGGCATGGCGATCGCATTCGTTTTGGACAGTCCGAGTTTGTGTTTCTGACGCGGGAGCCTGGCGCGTCCAGGCTCGGTCGCGTCGGATGGTTCGCGCTGGCCGTGGTGGTGCTGGCGGCGCTGGGCGGTGCGGCCTGGTGGTTGTTGAGCGCATGAGTACGGTTGAGCGCATGCGACCGCGCTCCATCGGGCGCTACCGGATCGACGGTGTGCTCGGCGAGGGCGCGATGGCGGTGGTGTACGCCGGCTTTGATCCCGGCATCGACCGGCCGGTGGCGATCAAATGCCTGCATCGCAACGTGGCGACTGACCCGAGATTGATGGTGAGGTTCTTGCTGGAGGCGCGCGCGTCCGGCCACCTGGTGCATCCCAATATCGTCACGATCTTTGATACCGGCGAAACGGACGACGGCCGCAAATACATTGCGATGGAAAGGCTTTCGGGCGAGACGCTGGCAAGCCGCGTCTCGCAAGAAGGATTGCCGCCGCTGGCGGTGATCATCGAGCTGGCGTCACAAGTGGCATCGGCGCTGGACTATGCGCACGGGCAGGGCGTCATCCATCACGACGTCAAGCCTGAGAACATCATGCTCTCGGAGAATTGGCATTGCGCCAAGCTCAGTGACTTTGGCATCGCCGAGCGCAGACCCGTCAACAGCATCAGGCAAGGCCAGGCCAGGCAGATCGGCGGCACGCCCGCCTATATGGCGCCGGAGCGCTTGCGTGGCGAGCGTGCCGATGCACGCAGCGACCTTTTTTCGCTTGGCGTCGTGCTGTACTGGCTGCTCACCGGCAAATTGCCATGGCCGGAAACCGACGATCTCAAGCGCCTGATCAGGGAGCGGCAGCGTCAGCCATTACCTGCGATGGTGCCCGTCGATCCGACGATACCGTCGATGCTCGCGGGCATCGTGCGGACTCTGCTCGCGCCGGCACCCGAGGCGCGTTACCAGAGCGGCGCCGAAGTCATCAACGATCTGCGGTTGGCGCGCCGGGAGCACGAGCGATCGCATGAGTCGCCGCTGGCCACGCGCATCATCTCGCTGCGCCTGCGTTGGATTGGCGCCCTGGGCGCCACGCTATGCCTGGTGCTGCTGCTGGGCCTGGCGGTGATCTATGCCAAGCAGCATGGCGCGGTGACGGGGCTCGCCACCGACTTTGGCGGTTCGCTGGGTCGCATGGTCGCAAGTGAGGCAGCCGAGAACCTGTTGTTGGGCGATGACCCCGCCACCCGGGCCCTGGTGCAGGACATCGCGAACAACCAGCAGATCCAATACCTCGCCATTGCCAATCGAGAGGGCGCGGTGGTGGCGAGCACGCAACCGGGGGATGTCGGCAAGACACTGCCCAAGCTCGATGCCGAAAAGCAGACCTTGGCCGGCGAGGTGGAACGTTACGTTGGCCGCGTCGATGCAGACTCCCATGGCGATGACTTGCTGTTGTTCGACGTGCCTATTCGTTATCAGGCCAAGGCCGTCGGCGAGTTGCGCCTGGGCGTCAGCAAGGCGCCCCTGCTCGAGGCCGAGCGCACGACGTTCTGGGTCATCGTGGGGGTGCTCGTCATCACCTTGATGGCGCTGGTTGGCGCGGCTTATTGGCTGTTCCGACAGCCGCTGGCCTTGCTTGGCATGCTGGGGGATTCCCTGGTGCAGGTTGGCCGCGGCGACTTCAGCCAGCGCATCCGCCTGGTTCGCCACGATGAACTGGGTCGATTGTTCGTCGCCTTCAATCAGATGAGCAGTGCCCTGGAGGCGCGGCATCGCAACGATGCTTCGGCATCCCCTGCCGTCGCGGCAAGTCCGGCGAGGCAGCCAACGGTGGTCATGTCGCCGTCAGCGGCCAAAGAGGATCGATAGACCCACGGGGCGGGGAGGCGCGCGTTACAGCTGCTTGAGGCGATGCTGCAGTTCAACGGCTCTCGCCCGGTAGATCACGGCGCGCTCGTAGTTGGGGTCAATCGCGAGGACGCGGTCCCACAAGGCAATCGCCTGGTCGAGCTTCTGGTCGCGATACAGCACTACCGCGCGCTCGTGATAGGAGCCGACCAATTGCTCTCTCAGCGCCTGGTTTCCTGCGGGCTTCAAATGCGGGTCGATGGTCAGCGCCTGGTCCAGTCGCGTCAATGCCTGAGCGTTCTTTCCCTGCTGCGACAAGGCCACACTTTCCAGTTGCAGGCGTTGCGCCTTGGAGGCAGGCGACTCGCCTGCGGGTGCAGCTTCGGTGGTGGCGACCGGCGCGGTGGGCGCCGCGCTGCGACTGGGCGTATTGGTTTTGGCCGGCGCCGTATCCGAAGACCACGAGGCCCGCAACGGCGATTGGGGCAGGCGGATGGTCTCACCCGCGTGCAACGACGAGGGATTGGTCGACCCGTTATAGCGGGCCAGCAACAGGAATAGATTGGAATCCCCCAGGCTGCGAGCGGCCAATGTGCCGTAAGAGTCCCCGGCTTGCACGACGTACGGGCGCGACTGTTTACCAAGGGCCGTGTTCGGATCGACCGTGAGCTGCCGCAACAGGATTTGTGCCGTGCGGTCGGTCGGGTATTTCGCCAGATACTGCCGCAAGCTCTGCTCGCCTTCCGCGTAGCGACCGCGCAGAAAGTAAGTATTGGTTATGGCATTCAACGAAAGCGACTCGTTGTCGCCGGTTGCAGCCTCGCGATTGCCCGTCGGCGACGCGGCGCCGCTGCTGCTGTTGGCGGAGCTGCTCGCTTTGGACCGGAGGTTGCCGATCTGGGCGCAACCGGTCATGGCAAGGAGGGCCATGCAAAGCGCTACCTGCAGCGTACGCCAAAGCATCGGGTGCATGGTTTCAGTCGATCGAGCCAGGCTCATGTTTCGCTATCTCTGGTTGCGGTCTGCTCAGCGGCTCGCTGCCCAAAGGCGACGGTGCGCTGCATCGCAGACCAAAGTTTGTTCCGGTACCGCCGCAAGCGGCCTTCACCGCTTGCGTGGGCGAAAATCAGGGCGACGTTGTCGCCGTCGCGGCCGCCACGCTCAACCGCCGTGGCCAAGGCTTCCTTCAAGGCCTCATGCTGGTCACGCCGCTGCGAGAGGGATGCCAGCTCCTCGGTCGTGAGTTGCTCCCATACCCCATCGCTGCAAAGGACAAAAGTCTGATCGCCGTCCAGCTCAGCGAAGCCGTGTTCGACGACCGGAGGTTGCGGCCCTCCCAGTCCACGCAGGAGTTTATGCTGGTCGGGATCGTTGGCCAGCTCGCCTTCGGTCAGTTCCCCGCGTTGCAATTTCAGTTGCCCGAGGCTGTGGTCTTCGGTGCGACCGATCAGACGCGTTCCCCGAAAGCGATAAAGGCGACTGTCGCCGACGTGTGCCCACGAGACCCGGCTGGCGCGAATGAGCGCCGCGACGATGGTGGAATGCGGTTGCGCGCCTGCGAGATGTTCGCCGTGCTGCTGCAGTTGGGTATGCGCTTCCTGGCAAAGCGTCTCGAGAAAGAGCGATCCCGGCAGGGAGCGCCAGGCACCTTGCTCCCACAGGCGAAGAGTCGCCTGGATCACGCCATGGGAGGCCAGTTCGCCCGCGCCATCGCCACCCATGCCGTCGGCCAGCACCAACAGCCAGGTGGACGAAGCCGAATCGTGGAGGCAGATAAGGTCATCTTCCTGGGTTGCCCTTCCGCCTTGAGCGCGGCCACCTGCGGCCCGCGGAATCGCGTGAAAGTCGACCGTCGTGTTCATCGCCCATCCCCCCGACCTCTGAGCGCAGTCCTGCGAGCTGAAACCTTACGGGACTTTTGCCGCTGAAAATTTGCGTTTGGTCCCGTTGCCATAAGCCCGATCGTGACCTTGGCTAAACCTTAAGCTGCCTTGGGCTGCCTGGCCAATCGGACATAAGGGGGATTGGGTCATGCCAGGGAGCGTTTCGGGCGCTTCGTCGACCTCGGGCAGACCTGCCACGCGAGCTTGCTGAGCAGTGGGCGCTGCGTGCACCCTTATAAGGCCCGCCGGTAACCCGAAGCGGGGTCGGCAGCTGAAACGGCAGTGGCCACACCAACCCGTCGCTGGGTGACATCATGACCAAGAGCAAAGAACGGCTGGCGCGTTTTTATGCGCTTTCCGACGGCATTTTTGCCGTCATCATCACGGTGATGGTTCTGGCGTTCAAGGCGCCCGCCGGTCACGATCTTCCCGCGTTGATCAGCCTGTGGCCCGATCTGGTCAGTTACGCGGTGAGCTATGCCTTCATTGCCGTCGTCTGGTTGAATCATCATGCGACGCTTCGTTACGCGCAGTATCTGACGGGTACCCTGGCCCTGGCGAACTTCGCCAATCTGTTTGCGATTTCCTTCATTCCCTTTACCACCGCCTGGCTGGCCGAAAGCGAGATGGCGTCATTCCCGCTGACGCTCTACGCCCTGGTGTTCTTTCTGGTGCAGGGCACGTACATGGTGTTGATGCGGGAAAGTTTTTCTCACCTGCCGGACGGCATCGATCCGCGATCGCGACGATGGCAGTGGTACAGGGCGTGGATCATGTTGGCCGTGTTTTTGATAGCCGCCCTGGTAACCATCATTCCGCCGCTGTTGCGGCTCGGCTTGTTGGCGTCCTTCCTCATCCTGTACTGCCGTCCTGATGCGTTCCAGCGCGCCGACGCCGCCGCGCCCTGAGTGATTGACCTCTCGCAGCAACGACAAAGGCCGCGCAAGCGGCCTTTGTTCGTGGGGTCGCTGTCGCCCAGTTACACGATGGCCACCTGGTTGACGTTGTTTTTCGGATCCATCCAGAAGGCCTCGTTGGCGAAGCGTCCGAAGATCTCGCGCGGCAGGATGGGCTGGCGTTCCACCGATTCCACTTTCGGACGGACGGAATGCAGGCCGGGCATGCCGACGCGGGCGTCGAATTCGTCGGCGTTGTACTGGATGTGGTCGAAGTCGTGTTCGAACCAGGGTTCGCCGAGGAATTGATAGACCGCGCGCACGGCGGCGGCGGGGTCGCGCACCAGGCTTTCGTAGGTCAGCAGCATCAGGTGGTCGTGCGCGTATTCGCCGTAGAAGGCCTCCTTGGTGGCCTGGTAGGCGAAGCCGACCATGCCGCGCGGATCAGTCAAGGCTTCGACGCGCGAGTACACGGTGGTGTTGGTGTCGAACCGGAACACCTTGCTGACACTGACCGGTTGGCGGCGCACCAGCCGCTCCATGCTGTCCAGCACCCAGGCCAGCTGGCGCACGCAGGCGACGACCTTCACGCCTGGGAACAGCGTGTTGAGCAGCTGCATGCGGCTGCACCACAGCCGGCTGGTGTCGAACACCACCTCGGCGCCGCCTTCAACCGAGTAGAAGTTCTCGACCAGCCCGCGCAATACCGCAACGCGCTGCTCGTCGGAGACATCGAAGGAGAAATCGTTCTTGCTGCTGGCCTCGGCGATCACCACGCCCATGATGTCGGCCAGCGGGCTGGTCATGCCGGCGCGAAAACGCGGGTTCTGATTGAGGATGGCGGCCAGCAGGGTGGTGCCGGCGCGCGGCAACCCGGAAATGAAGTGGAACTTCCGCGGCGGGTTGCTGGCGTCTGGCGTGGCTGGCATGCGGGTGATCCTCTCGATCGTTGGCCTGGTTCTGCTGGATAGTGCCCGATTCAGGGCGCGCGCGCCGTCGACGCGCGCATGCGCATCTCGTAGCCGACTTCGACCATGCGGGCTTCTCCCTTGCCCAGTACACGCAGCAGCAGCTCCTCAGTGGCGCGCTTGCCCATGTCGCGTACGGGTTGGTGGACCGTGGTCAGCAGCGGCCACACCTGTGTCGCGATCGTGGTGTCGTCGAAGCCGCAGATGGAGATATCGCCGGGCACCGACACCCCGGCCTCCGCCGCGGCCCAGATTGCACCGACGGCCATGTCATCGTCGGCCGCGAAAATGGCGGTGGGCCGATGCTTGAGCTTGAGCAGTCGGCGAGCTGCAGCCACGCCGGACTCGAAGGAAAACTGGCCCTGCACCATATACGCCGGGTTCTCCTCCAGGCCTGCGCGCTTCATGCCATCGCGGAAGCCGGCGAGGCGCCAGATGCCTGCGCCGTGCTTCGGATCGCCGATGATGTGTGCGATGCGACGATGGCCCAGGGCCACCAGGTGATCCACCATCGCCGCCGCCGCTTCACGCTCGCGCAGCATCACGCCGATGCAGCCCTTGGGTTGCCGCGGCGCGATCGAGGCAAACGGAAGGTCGTGCTTGCGCAGATGGTCGAGCAGCTTTGCATGATCGGTGATGGGCGGCGTCAGGATCAGCCCATCGGGTTGGTGCCGCGAAAGAATGCTCTCGACGCGCTCGACGAAATCGGGCGCCGTCGACACCAGCGGCTGCACCATCATGCTGTATTGCCGGGCCTCGCAGGCCTCCAGCACGCCGGCCTGGACTTCCATGATGTAGCTCGGCGACAAGTTGTCGTAGAGCAGGCCGATCATGAATGAGCGATTCGTCGCCAGGCTGCGTGCCGAGGTGAGCGGCCGGTAGTTGAGTTCGGCCACGGCCGCGAGTACGCGGTCGCGCACCGAGTCGCGCACATTCGGCTCGTTGTTCAGCACGCGCGATACGGTCTTCTTCGACGTGTCCGAGGCACGGGCGACGTCGTTGATGGTCACACGCGACATGAAAGCCTTTGCGTCTTCAATGAACTGCTCCCTGCGTGATGGCAGCCGGAACGCTTTGAGCGGGAACGTTCCATCCACTCACTTCGACCACCGGTACGACAGTTTCCTGCGATGCATAGCGCGCGGTCAGCACGATCGACTCGCCGGGCCAGAGCGTGACGTCATTGTCATTCCAGCGTATCGGCAGCGCAAGATCGCCATGCGCGCCACGCCGGATCGACACGTGCTGGAACAGCGCCACGGCCTTGGACGATGCAGGCACCGACAGTGTGATCGTGGTGACCTCGTCCTTGCCGTCGCGCGTGGTGCTGGCGTGGATCTCGCTGGTCGCGGCCGGCAAGGACTGCAGTGCGGTCAGATCCCCATACTGCGTCAGCGGGGTGAGATACCAGTTCGATTTCGCCCAGTCGAGTACGTCCGCCCGGGTGGACAGCCAGTAGACATTGCGGCTGACCGGCTTGCCGTCGGCAGCGGCAAGTTCGAGCTCGATGAAGTAGGTGGGAGACAGGTTGGCGATCGCCGGCAGTGTCGCCAGCTGGCGCGTGTGATTCCCCGCCAGGTCGATGTCTTGCAGGTGCTTCTCGAAGCGCATGCTGCCATCCAGGTTGCGTAAGCGGATGTTCGCCTGCAGTCCGTGGACATCATCCAGCGTCTGATTCACCAGCACGATGGCCTTGGAGTCGTACGAATACTGGATATGCACCAGCTCGTTGGCCTTCTTGGCGCCGAAATACGCGCCGGCGGGATTCATGTAGTAGCCGTACAGATGCCAGTGCAGCGAGGGCCACGCGTTGTTGAGCATCCAGTAGATGACGCCGGTCGATGGATTGGCGGCATCCATGTGCGCATTGAACGCTTCGAACTGGGCACGCACGTTGTCGTAGTTGTCGAGTTGGGCCTTGGTAACATAGTCGGCGAGACTCGTGGGCGCGCCATAGCGCTTGGCCAGCGCGTTGTCGAACGGCGTGAGCACGGCGAACGTCGACCAGTCCGCGGAGGCGTGGTATTGCCTCTGCTCCGAATATTTCCACAGCGCCTCCTGCTCCTGTGGCGACAGCATGCGCTGCACGTCTTCCAGTCGCGGGATATCGGCACCCGCGCTGACTTCCGAATCGAAGCCAAACGCGCCGCCCAATTTGTCGGCGTACCAATACGACGGCGGTATCCAGTCGTACGGGCCGGCCATCTTCAGGCCGGACGGACCAGCATCGGCGGTGCCCTGCGGGACGGCCGCCGAGATGATGGGCAAGGACCAATCCGCCGCGCGCAGCGTATCGACGTACATCTTGGCGATGGGCGGCGGCGGCGCATTGTCGCTGCCGATCAGGAAGCCGATCACCGAGGGATGGTTGCGCAGCAGGCGCGCCTCGCTGGCCATGGAGTCCTCCGCCACTTTCATATCAGCGGCCGTCCAGGGCGAGCCGCCGGTCTTGGCGGCCGATTCCCATTTGTCGCAGCATTCCCAGCCAGCGAGTATCAAGATGCCGTGCTGGTCGGCGAGTTCGTAGAAACGCTGGTTCTCCAGCTTGCCTTCGCTGCGGATGGTGTTGAGGCCAAGATTGAGCACATAGTTGAACTCGGCCTCCATGCGCGCGGGGTCGTCGCGCAGAAACATGTCCGGGGCCCAGCCGCCGCCGCGGATCAGCAAGGGTTTGCCATTGATGAAGAACTGGCGGTAACCCTGCTTGGTCAGGTTGGAACTGACGCTGCGCATGCCGAAACTTGCCGTCGCGCGGTCGGAGGTTGCGCCATCGACGGCGGCGCTCATCTCCAGTTGGTAAAGCGGATGGTCGCCCATGCCGACCGGCCACCAGATCTTGGGATGATCCAAGGCCATGCCCGGCGTGGTGCTGGACGAGAAGGACACGTCCTGCGTCTGTCCCGGCGCGAGATGCACGGTCTGCTGGATGGGGACGCCTGCCACGGTGCCGCTGATCGTGGCGTCATGCGCTGCCGTGTCGAGGTTCTTCGCGGTGACTTTCACGGCCAGCGTGGCGTGCGAGAGATCGGGCGACAGCGTCGATTGCACGTGCGGATAGCTCAACGCGACCGGCCCGGTCAGCGCGATATCCACGCCTCGCCAGGGGCCCATGTTGTTGTCCGGCGGGGTGGGGTTCCAGTCCACCCAGCCGATCGACAGGCTGGTTCGTGGATCGGCCGGATGCACGCGCATGGCGAGCACATTGGCGCCCGCGTGTACCCAGCGCGTCACGTCGAAGTCGTGCACGGGATAGGCACCGGCGAGCTCGGCGTGGTCGACCACCTGATGCCCGTTCACCCACAGGTCGGCGCTCGCGATGATGCCGTTGGTATGCAGCATCGTGTGCTTTTGACCCAGGTCCTTGGACAGCGTGAACTGCGTGCGATACCACCACGGCGTCACGAACAGGTTGCCACTGGAATCGGGCACCTGCACCGCGCGCATGTTGTCGCTGTAGAAGACATCGTTCTTGAACGTGTGGTTCTCGAGCAAGCCGGCCATGACGGTCGCGCGGCCGCTCACCGGGTACCACTCCTTGGTGGAGTAACCCGCCAAGGAGATCTCGGCGCCCGCTTGCTGCGCCTTCGCGCTGTCCTGGATTTGCCAGTGAGCGATTGAAGTGACGGACCCCGCATCGGCGGCGACCGTGGTGGGGACGTAGGTCGCCTGGGCGTGTACCACCGAGGCGGCCGATGCCGCCATCGCGACCATCATCCACAGCGTGTGCCTGGCTGGAGTTTGCATGGCGTCAAGGTTTCCCAAGATAGGTTTCGCGTATTTCCACCGGCGCAAATGGCCAGGATTGATTGAGTCGCGCCCAGATCGCAAACACCACCAGGCCGGCGACGATCCACACGCCGGAGAGGATCAGCGAAAGAGTGGAGGCAGAGAGGTACACATAGATCCACCCGAACAGCGCGATGATGCAGGGCACGGGATAGAGCCATTGCTTGTACGGGCGTTCGAGATTTGGCTGGCGCTTGCGCAGCACGATCAGCGCGGCGATCTGCGCGAAGGACTGCACAATGATGATCGCAGTCAGCAGCATATTGATGACCTCGGTGAGGTCGAAGAACGTGCCGATCGCCGTGACCACGCCCATCGTCAGGAGCGCGACG
Organism: Dyella sp. 01N448; assembly: GCF_056399225.1. NCBI lineage: Bacteria > Pseudomonadati > Pseudomonadota > Gammaproteobacteria > Lysobacterales > Rhodanobacteraceae > Dyella > Dyella sp. 01N448. The sequence continues at coordinate 46,161 of NZ_JBFTQX010000006.1, forward strand.
TGCGGGAAGCCGTGTTTTGCATGCAGTCGTGCGAACACGGACAGGAACACCTTGTCCCGCGCCGCCTCGAACGGCACGCGTGAGCCGCCGAGCAGGCCGGTGAATACCGAGGCAAACGCAGTCACGATGATCAGTACGGTCATCACGGCGGCGGCCAGATGGCCCCAGCTGCGTTCCACCACCAGCGAGGCCACCGACTTGGACTGCGCGATCTCCTGCCACGGCGCCACGCCAAGCACGCTGATATTGAGCAGCAGGTAGACCACCATCATCGCGATCACCGAGATGATGATGGAGCGGGGCATGGTGCGGCCCGGATCGCGCAACTCATCGCCGATATAGGCGGTGGTGTTGTAGCCCAGATAATCGTAGATGCCGATGATCAGTCCCGCGCCCAGGCCCACGAAGAAGTGGCCGCCGAACGCATCGGCAGGGAAGTCGAACGCGTAACTCGCATGGAAGTGCGAGAAGCCCGCCGCGGTCACGCCGACCACCGACACCAGCATGATCACCCACAGCGCGATGGTGATCGCACGCACCGACTCGATGCGGCGATAGAGCATCCACGTGACCAGCGCGGTGGCTGCCACGCCGATCAGATGCACCGGCCACCAGCCCAGGTTTGGAAAGAAGAAGCCCAGATATTCCGCCATGCCGATGATGCCGGTGGACATCAACAAGGGAATGGCCAGCAGCATGGTCCAGATAAACAGGAACGGCATCAGTTTGCCGGTGCGGTACTGGAACGCCTCGCGCAGGTAGACATAGGTGCCGCCGGAACCGGGCATGGCGGCGCCGAGTTCGGCCCACACCAGCCCATCGGCCATCGCCAGGATGGCGCCGACGATCCAGCCAATGATGGCCTGCGGGCCGCCCATGGTGGCGACCATGATGGGAATGGTGATGAACGGCCCGATGCCGCACATCTGGGTCATGTTGATTGCCGTTCCCGAGAACACGCCGATGGAGCGATGGAAGGCGTTGTCGCGAACGGACTTGGGCGCGCTGGAATCCTGCATGCTTGCCTTGTGGAAACGGAGTGGCGAACGGGGCGACGGTGAAGCCACCCGGAAGAACGAACCTGTAGCTATGACATGAGGCCCTGCAGCGATCCCACTCCCGCGAGGGCAGGAGTGGGATCGTCGTCATGCCGCTTCCCTTACCACTGGCCTCGCACGCCCAGCATGAAACTGCGCTCGGAGAACGTCGAGTGGCCGGGCTGGTCGGGCCACACCAGGTAGTACTTCTGATACTCGTTGGTGAGGTTGGTACCGTCCAGGAACACTTCGGCGTACTTGCTGAACTTGTACGAGATCGATGCATCCAGGTACTTCTGTGGCGCCTCGTACATTTCCAGGCCGGTGATGCCGCCCACGCTGTCCATCACCGCGCGCCGCGAACGGTAGTTGTAGGCAAGGCGCGCCTGGAAATGATCGTCCTGATACCACAGGATGAAGTTGCCAGACTTGGTGGAGTTGTCCTGGAACGGGATCTTCTTGCCGGCCAGATCCGTTTCGCCCGAGTTGCTGGGCGCATACGTGGCATTGATTTCCATACCCGTCTTCGACAGGAAGCTCGGCAGGAACGTGAAGCCCTGGCGGTAGTCGAACTCGGCGCCGTGGATGGAGTTGCCCGTACCCTGCACTGGCTGGGTGATCACGATGCAGTGATCGCGCACCACGCCGTCTTCGTCGGGCAGCGTGCAGTTGGTCACGCTGCCGTTCTTGATGAAGCTGTCCACGTTGATGCGGAACAGCGCCAGGCTGAGCATGCTGGTTTCGTTGATGTAGTACTCGGCCGAAGCGCCGAAGTTGGTGGAGCGCCACGGGTTGAGATTGGGATTGCCGGTGGACGTGCCGTTGGCTACGCGGAAGATCGGCCCTTGCGGCGTTTCTGCCAGCGAGTAGTTGAGCTGAAGGCCACCGCCCCAGGTGCTCAGGTCCAGCGGCATCATGTTCTTGGAGTAGGCCAGTCGAACCTTGAAGCTGTCGGTCACGTCCAGCGCGAAGTTGGCCGAGGGCAGCACGTCCTGGTAGCTGCGCTTGGTCGTCGCCGTTCCCACATCTTCCGGTTCGTCGCCGTAGGCGCCCGGATCGCCGCTGAGGTGCTGGGTCACATCGAGGTTGGTGTGGATCAGGCGCACGCCGATGTTGCCGCTGTATGGCATGTCCCAGATCGTGCCGTTGAAATCGCCCTGCAGGTAGCCCGACAGCTCCTTCAAGCGCACCGCCCAGGTGGTGCCGGGCTCAGCCACCTGCTGGGTGCCCGGATAGAGCGAGTTCCAATAGGCGATGGGGTTGACCATCGCATTGGGGTCGATCGCCCAGAAGTTGATGCCCGAGCCAAGCAGGTTGTTGTACTGCTTGAAGTTGTTGGCCAGCGGCGCGGCGGTGTTGGGCATCGATATCGCCGACAGCGGACCTGCGCGGAAATAGCCCTGGTCATTGCCGGCGGTACACGAGCCGCTGTTCAACACCACGTCGGCGCCGACGTAGCGCACCAGGCATCCCGCGGGATCGCTGGCGCCCATGCCGGCGTAGACCGGCGCCTCCAGCGTCCAGCCTTCGTTGTCGGCGCTGCGGATGCTGTTGCGGATGCCGAATTCCAGTTTGAAGCCGTCCTGGAAATCGTACTTGCCGTCGAAGCGCAAGGCGTTGAGCGCAACCTTTCGGTCGTAATCGCCCGACGATTCCAGTGTCTTCATCGTCCAGTCGGCAGGGTTGGCAAAGTTGCTGGCCAGCGACGGCGGCACATCGATCTTGATATAGCGGCCATTGAAGTTGGCGATGATCGGTATGGTGTTTTGCGGAATCCCGTTGGCGTTGAACACGCGGTTGCCGCCCAACTGCGCGGGATAGACCATGGTGCCCGGCGGCACGGAGTCGGGATCCACGCCGTCCATCAACACGTTGGGCCAGAGCGCGCCGTCAGAGTCGGAGATATTGACGTCCGATTCCTGGAACGACTGCGAGGCCGTGTCGCGGATACCGCGCACGCTCGCCGTAAACGGGCCGCCGTTGTCGTAATCCAGCTGCAGGTTCAGGTTTCTTGCAACGGAACTCTTCTGGATGATCTGCGAGTAAGACTCCACGTCACCGGGCCACTTTTCGTACTGCTGCGTGGTGTAGTACTGCGAACCTTCCCAGCCCGGCTCCGGCGTGCCGTACGAGCCCAGCGCGGGCGCTCCGGTATTGCGCGACTGCAGCGGAACGTACGTGGCGCCTTGCCAGTTGGTGGAGTTGAACTGGATGCCGACGTTGCGGTCGTACTCGCGCTGCGACGAATAGAAGTAGTCGGCCGTGCCGGTGAAGCCGCTGCCGAAGTCAAACTGGAACGACGCGTTGCCCGACTTGCGCTTGCGCTGGGTGATGATGTCGTTGAGGCCGATGTCCTGGCTGCCCATGAATACGCCGTTGGACTTCCCGTCGCCGTTGACGTCCACGCTGCCGTCGGCGTTCTGCACGATCTTGGACGGAATCGGTGCCCCGTTCCACGGCGTCAGGAAGCCGTTGTAGCCGCCGGCACTGGCCGCGTTCTCGCCGTTGAGCACCACGCCGTACTGGTCCAGGCCTTCGGTGGCATTCATGCGGCGCGTGTTGGAGAAGTCGCCGGAGATCAGCAGGCCCCAGTGACCATCGTCGTTGTACGAAATGAGGCCGTTGGCTTCAGGCCCCGTGTGTTGGGTGGTGCTGCCGCGTTCGCCATTGGCCGAATAGCTGTAAGTAAAGCCGCTGGGGAGATCCCACGGCCGGTACGTATGCAGATCGATGGCGCCGCTGATGCCGCCGTCGGTGGTGCTGGCCGTCGGGGATTTGATCACGTCCACGCCGTGGAACAAGGTCGACGGCAGCATGGTGAAGTCAGGCTGCTGCGAGTCGATCTGGTCGGCTGTAATGAATACTTCGCCGTTCAACATGGTGCCGACCTGCGGCAGGCCGCGCACGTCCACTGAGGTACCCACGCCCGCATCGCGGTTGATCTGCACGCCGGTGACGCGCTGCAGCGAGTCGGTGATGGTGGTGTCGGGCAGGGCGCCGATGTTCTCCGCGGTGATGCTGTCCTGAATGTTCGCGGCATCGCGTTTCAGGTCGATCGCGCGCATCTGCGAGGCACGTACGCCTGACACATTTACGGCCGACAGGTTGACCGCGTTCTTCTGCGCGTCAGTGCCGTCGGCTTTCCTGGCGTCGGTTTTCTTGGCGTCAGGCGACGGCGGCGGCGTCTGCGTGGTCGTGGTCTGCGCAGCCTGGCCGTCCTGCTGGAGATCGACGAAGGTCGAGGCTGCAGCTGACGTCGACACGACGGCGAACAGCGACACGGTGATGGCAAATGACAATGGATGTTTGCGAAGTACGGTGGACATGGGCGTTGACCTCGTTGGTGTTGCCTGTCGAACCTCGGTTGCTCCGTGGTATTTCAAAATGCGCGTAGCCCGGCGGTGCCTGCGGGTACGCACGCCGTCGTGATGCCATCTTTCGTTGTCCCCGACTTTGGCTCCCCAGCCAAAGCCAATGCTCAGTGCTACGGCACGGGGCGGATGCCCCGCTTACTGCTCACTTCGAAAACGCGATACGCGCCAGCGCCCACTGTCCATCGCGTGGATCGCCGGTGGCGAAAACGCATACGTTGCGAACGCCGGCCCCCGCCGGCGTGGCAAGCTTTTCATCAAGACGAACTTGTCCGGTTGCCTGCGCCGCGCTCTGCAGCGGCAGGCGAGCCAACAGCGGACCCGTGCACGTGTCGGCATGGATCTCGATTTCACCCGCGGCGCTGATCTTCTGGCGCATCACCGCGTCTTTGGCCTCATCGCCGAAACGCCAGCTGATGCGCTCGACGATGAGCGAGACCTGCTTGGCGCCAGCCAGCGGCGCTTGTGGCCATAGCCAGCACGCGTTGCCGATATCGACGGAATAGACCGGCCTTGTTCCCTGCGCCGGCTTGCTGCCGTCGAGGCGCGAGGCCGGCTGCCTGGAACAGGTGGCGAGCGCGCTGCCGTCGCGGCTCAGCAGGGTGGATGCATCCAGCGCCTGCGCGCGCGGCGCGGCAAGTTCGAAGCCGTCCGCCGCGAAGGTTGCGGCGCGCAGGTTCGTGTTTGCCGGCAGTGTGAGTGGTTTCGCATAGGCTGCGGATTGAGCGGTCGGGTCGGAGCCGTCCGTCGTGTAACGGATCGTGCCGAACTGCACCTGATTGGACAGCTCGACGCGGAATGCGCCGTTGGCCGCGGCGGTCACCTGGAAAGCAGGTGCAAATGCGCTGTCGGCATACGCAATGCCGAGCGCGCGATAACGCGCCAGTTCTGCCGGCAGGCGCTGCAGAAAGCTGTTCCAGTCGTGCGTGCTTGCGGGCGACCAGCCCAGTTCCGCCAACGCGGCGATGCGTGGGAAGATGGCATGTTGGTCGTGGGCGAAGGTGGGCATCTGCTCAGCCCACAGGCTCACCTGCACACCGATGATGCGCTTCGCCTCAGTCGCGCTCGCGCCCTTCGGAATCACGATCGTGTCATAGGCCTGCCGCAACGTTGCTGCGGGAGGCGGACCCGGCCATTCATCAGGCAGATCGGACTGAACATGATCGAGGTACAGCGATTCCTGCGGCGTCATGATCACGTTGTGACCTTGCCGGATGGCCGTAAGCGCCACGCGTTCGTTGTGATCGCCATGCCATGACATCACCACTTCCGAGGCCGGCAGCTTCTCGCCGGTGGCCAGCTGGTCATCCCAGCCGACCGGCGTGCGCCCGTGCTCGACCAGATGCGCGGCGACCTGCTGGATAAACCAGCCCTGCAGCTGGTCCATGTTCGCCAGGCCCAGCTTGTGCATCTGCGCGCGCACTTCGGGCGATGCGTTCCACTGCTGCTTGTCCGCTTCGTCGCCACCGATGGAGATGTAGCGCGAAGGGAACAGCTGCATGACCTCGTCGAGCACGTCATCGACAAACTGCAGGGTCTTTGCATCGGGCTTGAGCAGCCACGGGCTGACGCCCCAGTCGGTCCACACGTCCGGTCGCTTGCCGGTGACGCCTAGCCACGGATACGTCGCGACGGCAGCCTGCGAATGGCCGGGCAGGTCGATTTCCGGCACCACATCGACAAAGCGTTCGGCGGCGTAGCGCACGATCTCGCGCGCCTGGTCCTGCGTGTAGTAGCCGCAGTAGGGCTGCTCGGCGGAGCCGGTCAATTCGCTGTCGAGGCCCACGGCTTTGCGGCAGGCGCCGATTTTGGTGAGCTCGGGATACTTGGTGATTTCCAGGCGCCAGCCCTGGTCTTCGGTGAAGTGCCACAGCAACACGTTCAACTTGTGCAGCGACATCCAGTCGATCAGCTGCTTGATCTCGGCCACGCTCTGGTAGTGCCGCCCCGAGTCGAGCAGCAGGGCGCGCCAGGCGAAGCGCGGGTGATCGTCGATCACGCCGCTGGCCACTTTGACCGGGGCGCCACGCGCCCATCCCGATGGCGTCAGCAATTGACCCAGGGTGACACTGCCGTAAAACGCGCCGCGCGCCGTTCGTGACGTGACCACGATGCCGCCGTTGTCCACGGTGATGCGGTAACCGGATTCGTCGGCAACATCGGCATGCGGATTCACATCGAATGCGATCGCGGGATGCGCTGCGTCCGACGTCGCCATGCGCAGGTGCAATCCGTTGGTTGCGGCCACCTGTTGCAGGAAGCGATCGGCGATGGACTGCACTTGTTGCCGTTCTTCACCGCGCACCAGCACCACGGCACCATCGGCGATGTCCACCGCGCCCGAGCCTGCAGGGCTGGCCTTCGCCGGCTGCGGCAACAATGACCAGCTGGAAACGACAGGCGCGGCGACGGCCGCGCTCATTGCCGCCATCCATGCGATGGCCAGGCAGCAGAGGATGTTCGCCGTCGCGACGCGGCTCATGCGCCACCACCTGTCGCAGCCCGCCGCGGAGCTGCGGCGTCCGACATGCCACGCCTGAGGTACCACTGGGCCGCGCCATGCACGCCATGGTGGCCGTGCTCGGTGACCCACACCGGTACTTGCGACAGCAGCGCACGCGCACTGCGGCCGTGCAGGAATCGTTCCTCGAACGCGCTGCGCTTGAGCAGCTCGAAGATGGACGACAGGAAGCCGCCGGCCAGATACACGCCGCCGCTGGCCATGAAGGCCATCGCCAGATTGCCGGCAAAACTGCCCAGCGAGGCACAGAAAATCTCCACCGCCTCCACCGCTTGTGCGTCGCTGTGCGCAAGCGCCGCGGTGGTGATGGCCTCGGGTGCAGCCAGCGTCGGCGCCACGCCATCCAAGGTGCACAAGGCGACGTAGAGCGACAGCAGGCCCGGGCCAGACACGATGTGTTCAAACGGCACATAGCCGCCTTCTGGCGCCAGCGTCGCGAGCACCTCGCGCTCGCGCACCGCGTTCGGCGCGAAATCCATCTGGCCGGCTTCTGTCGCCAGCACCAGGCCGCCGACCGGGCCGGGAACATGCACCGCCGCGCCAAGGCCGGTGCCCGGTCCGATCACCAGGGTCGTTCCGCTGGCGTGCGCGTCGGGCCCGCACAGATGGCGGCCGCCTTCGGCGAGCGAACCATCGAGCGCATAGGCCAGGGCTTCGAAGTCGTTGAGTACGGCCACCTCGTCCAGGCCCAGGGCCTGATGCAGCTGGGTCAGGTGGATGGGCCAGGGCAGGTTGTCGTTGACCACCTCGTTGCCCATGATCTGGCCCGCGCAAGCGAGCACGCAGTGCTTGACCGGGGCATGCACCTCGGCGTCGACAAAGGCTTGCAGCAGGTCTGACAGCACGGGGAAGTCCGCGCAGGCATAGACGCGGTAGGCGAGCGTCTCCACCCCGCGAATGCCGCCCGGACCGGCGCGCATCAGCGCGACACGCGCATGCGTGCCGCCGATATCGGCCGCCAGAAACGGCACCGCCGGTATCCCCGCCAGTCGATCCGTATGCTCGTTTGCCACGTCCAGCCGCCCCTCGCAGTGGAACTGTTATCAGCCTGTAACGTAATTGACACCGGTGTCAAGCGGTGGCGCAGCATGGTGGGAAAAATGCCTGGAGGCATGCTGGAGGGGTGGGAAACGGCGTTGCTGGCGCGGCACGCAGGGAGTTGGCAGGACGCGGCGGAGGGTTGATGAGCTCAGCCGGACTAGCTGAAAAACGCTAGCTTTCGCTGCGATTGAGCCGTTCCAGAATGCGCCGCAAATGAGCCAGGTCAGTCTTGGAAAGTTGCTGGAATCCCGCGGGAGCATCGTCCTGCACGGTGCGGTTGACCAGCTCCACAACCTGTTTTCCGGCGCGCGTGATCGACACCAGTTTTGCCCGGCGATTCTCGGGGTGAGGGTGGCGTTCGACGAGGCCGCGATCTTCCAGATCGTTCACCGCCACGGTGGCGGCCGGCGCATCCATGCCGGTGTCATCCGCGATCTGGCGCAAGGTCATCGGAGCATCCACCAGCCGCCACAGGATGCGGATGCGGCTGAAAGGGAGTCCGCTGATCTCGCTCACCTTGCGGCGCCACTCGCCACGCACGCCGCGCGTTTCCCACACCATGCCAACCATCAGCTGCCAGACGGCGTCGGCTTCGGTAGGGCTGTTGGTGGGTCGGATCATGCAGCGGCTCCGGCAGGGGCTTCTTCCAGCAAGTGGGCCGCGTGGCGCGTCGTGTCGTGCGCCCAGCGCGTGTTCGACAGCCAGGCCAGAAGCAGCACGGTGAAACCCGCGCCCGTGATCAGCCACCAGAAGGGATGCGTGGCCTCGGCGAAGCCCTGGTGCACATGCATCCCCAGGATCGTACCCGCGAGTGCCACGCCCAGCGATGCACCCACTTGCCTGCTGGTGGAAGCCACGGCCGCAGCGAGACCGGATTGCGCCTTGGGCATGCCGGACACAGCCGTGTTGGTGATGGGCGCATTGACCATGCCGAAACCGATGCCAAAGATCACATAGGTCAACAACAACACCGCTATCGGCGTGGTGGCGGTGAGCTGGGTCATCATCAGCGCACTGATCACGGTGGCCGCGCCGGAAACGAGCAGTGAGGGACGCGTGCCATACGTGCCCACCAGCCGGCCGGACAGCGGAGAGCACAGTACTGTCGCCAGCGCGAGCGGCAGCGTGCACAAACCGGTATGGAAGGCCGATAGTCCACGCACTTCCTGCAGGTACAGCGCATTGAGAAACAGGAAGCCGGAGAACGCGGAAAAACTGCATACGGCGATCAAGGTGGCGCTGCTGAAAGGAGCACTGCGAAAGAAGCGCACGTCGATCAGCGGTTCGTGGCGTCGCGGTTCGTAGACCAGCAAGGCGATCAGCGACAACGCGGCCGCGGCGAACAGGCCAACGATGGTGGTTGAGCCCCAACCCTCATGCGGGCCTTCGATCACGGCATAAGTCACCGTGGCCAGGATGGTGAACACCAGCAGCTGTCCCACCGGATCGACGCGACGCGGACGAGGCGCCCTGGATTCCGGGATATAGCGCGACGCCAGCACCATCGCCGCGGCGCCCACCGGCAGGTTCACCCAGAAGATCGAGCGCCAGCCAATGGTTTCCGTCAGCGCGCCGCCGATCACCGGACCCAGTGCCATCGAGATGCCGGCAACCGCACCCCAGATGCCGATGGCGCGTGCGCGCGCCTTGGGTTCGTGGAAGGTATTGGCGATGATCGACATGGCGACCGGATTGAGCATCGTGGCGCCCAGGGCCTGCACGATGCGAAACGCGACCAGGCCGTGGATATCCGGCGCAACACTGCACAGCAGCGAGCCGAGCACGAACAGCGCCATGCCCGACTGGAATACGCGTCGACGACCGAAGCGATCGGCCATCGAGCCCGCCAGCATCAGCAGACTGGCCACCACCATGGTGTAGGCATCGATCACCCATTGCAGACCCGAGACCGACGCGCCCAAGTCGCGCCGGATCGCGGGCAGGGCGACGTTTACGATGGTGGCGTCCATCGCCACCATCAGCAGGCTGAGGCAACAGATGGCGAGGATCAGGTTGGGGTGGGTCTGCGCACGCCGTGCGTCGTTGATGGTTGTATTCATGCAACTATTGTGAGTTAACAATGGTTGACGGTCAATCCAGGGTTTTTGCCGGTGCTTGCGTTTGCTTCATCAGGTGATCAAGATATTCATCAATAGATGAATTAGGTGCCTTATGGCCAAGCCGAAGGCCTCAGCGCGCGGTGCGGGACGCCCCAGGGTGGACAACCCGGAATTGCGCGAACACCTGCTGGATGTCGCGTTGAAAAGCTTTGCCGCCTCCGGCGTGACGGCGACGTCCGTGCGTTCCATCGCCGCCGATGCCGGCGTCAACGCGGCCTTGCTCAGCTACTACTTCGGCAACAAGGCCGAGGTGGTCGAGGCCGTATTCGATGAGCGCATCGCCCCGGTGTTGTCGCAGTTTTTCCTGCATCTGTTTGGGGTAGAGGGCGATATCCAGCAATTCGCGGCCGCCTTCGTGACCGGCATCGGCGAACTGGTCGAGGCCCATCCCTGGTATCCCGCGCTCTGGGTGCGGGAAGTCCTCTGCGAGGGCGGTGCGCTGCGCGAGTTGGCGGTGGCCCGATTGTCGGCGGCAGCACCACTGGTCACCACGCGTTTTGTCGACGCGCAGCGCGATGGCGAGCTCAATCCCGCGCTCGATCCCACCGAGATGGTGATGACGCTGCTGGGCCTGACCCTGGTTCCGGCAGCAGGCGCGCCATTGTGGCAGGCGACCTCCGGCGCGCCTGCGGCTTCCACGGCGCGGCGCACCCAGCATGTGCTGTCGTTGCTGCAGCGAGGGTTGTCCTGAGGCGGATCGTGCATTCGTTATAGGATCGGATGCTTCAGCTGATACGGCACCGTCACAGAGAACGCCATGAGCGAGATCGAAGATCGTCTGGCCAGCTTGGGCCTGAGCCTGCCGCCGCCGTTTGAAGTGCCGAGCGGCCTGAGCCTGCCGTTCCAATTCGTGCAGGTGCACGGCACGCGCGTGCTGATTTCCGGCCACGGTCCGCAAGGCGCGGATGGTCAGATGACGGGCCCATTCGGCAAGCTGGGCAGCGAGCTTTCGGTGAGTGAGGGCTATCAGGCGGCGCGACTGGTGGCGCTCTCCATCCTGGCCAGTCTCAAACGCAGCATCGGCGATCTGGACCGCGTCCAGCAGTGGCATCGGGTGCTTGGCATGGTCAACTCCGCGCCCGGATTCATCCAGCAGCCGCAGGTCATCAATGGCTTCTCCGACCTGATCCTCGCCTTGTATGGAGCGGAGGGTGGCGCGCATACGCGCAGCGCCGTCGGCATGGCCGAGCTTCCGTTCAATATCCCGGTGGAAATCGAGGGTGAGCTATCGCTGCATCCTTGAGGCGCAAGAACCCGCGGGCGACATCACATCAATCGCATGTCGTCCATGCCTGAATTTAACGCGCCGTGCGTCAGGGTGGGGATCCTGCCCAGGGCGCCGACCGCCGTGGGCTCCTGAGGCTTTGGGAGTCGGCAAGTCACATGAGTGGTTCGCGTTCGGATGCGTTCGTATTTTTTGGTGCCACGGGCGACCTCGCTTACAAGATGATCTTTCCGGCGCTGCAGGCGTTGGTCCAGGCGGGCGAGATGGACATGCCCATCATCGGCGTGGCGTATGGACACTACACGCTGGAGCAATTGCGCGACCGCGCAAAAGACAGCTTGCAGCAGCACGGCCACTTCGACGCAGCGGCGTTCGAAAAGCTTTCGGCCAGGCTGCAATACATCGACGGCGACTACCAGGACCCATCGACGTACGCCCGCCTGAAGCAGGCCTTGGGCGAGGCCATGCACCCGATTCATTACATGGCGATACCGCCAACCATGTTCGATACCGTAGTGCAGGGCCTGGCGAGCTCAGGCTGCGCCGAGAATGCGCGCATCGTCATCGAGAAGCCGTTCGGCCGCGACCTGGCTTCGGCCAGACGATTGAACCTGACGCTGCATGAGGTCTTTCCCGAAGCCAGCATCTTTCGGATCGATCACTACCTGGGCAAGGAGGCGGTGCAGAATCTGCTGTACTTCCGCTTTGCCAATGCCTTCCTGGAACCGGTGTGGAATCGCACGTACATCGACAACGTGCAGATCACCATGGCGGAGAACTTCGGCATCCAGGGCCGCGGCAGTTTCTATGACGAAGCCGGTGCCTTGCGCGACGTCGTGCAGAACCATCTGCTGCAGGTGACCGCGCTGCTGGCGATGGAAGCGCCGGTGGGGCACGAGGCGGCTGCGATGCGCTCGGAGAAGCAGCGGCTCTTTCAGGCGATGCGGCCGCTCGATCCTGCCCAGGTGGTACGCGGCCAGTTCCGCGGCTATCGCGACGAAAAGGGCGTGGCAGCCGACTCTCAGGTGGAAACCTACGCGGCGCTGCGCCTGCATATCGATACCTGGCGCTGGTCGGGCGTGCCGTTCTATATCCGCGCCGGCAAGTGCCTGCCGGTGACGGCGTGCGAAGTCATGGTCACCTTGAAGCAGCCGCCGCTGGCCGTGTTCGACGGCTCGCCCGTGCAGAACTCCAACTACTTCCGCTTTCGCCTCAGCCCCGACGTCGTCATCTCCACCGGTGCCCGCGTGAAGCGGGCCGGCGAAGCAATGCGCGGTGAACCGGTCGAGCTGGTCGCGCGCCATCGCTCAGTGCACGAGCAATCGGCCTACCAGCGCCTGCTGGGTGACGCGATGCGCGGCGACGGCTCGCAGTTCACCAGCGATGCCAGCGTGGAGGCGGCATGGGCCGTCGTCGATCCCGTGCTCGATCACACCGACCCGGTGCACGAATATGCGCCCGGCAGCTGGGGCCCGGCCGCAGCCAATACGCTGACCGCCGACGACGGCGGTTGGCATGATCCCAAACCGGAGGAAACACGTCCGTGCTGACTGCTACATCACTGGTGTTCTTGCTTGACGTCGACAACACCTTGCTCGACAACGACGGCTTTGCCGCCGATCTCACCGCACGGCTCGATCGCGATTTTGGCGCGATGGAGCGCGAGCGCTATTGGTCCATCTACAACAAGCTGCGCGACGAGCTCGGCTTTGCCGATTATCTGGGCGCGCTGCAGCAATTCCGGCTGGGCCATGAGTACCACCCGGGCCTGGTGCCGCTCTCCAACTTCCTGCTCGACTATCCGTTCGCCGAGAAGGTGTTTCCCGGCGCGCTGGACGCACTCGCACACATGGGCACCCTGGGCTCGACAGTGATCCTGTCCGATGGCGACATCGTCTTCCAGCCGCGCAAGATCGCGCACTCCGGCCTGGGGGCGGCGGTGGAGGGCAGGGTGCTGGTGTATGTGCACAAGGAGCGCATGACTGAAGCCATCCAGCGCGCGTTTCCGGCCACGCATTATGTGATGGTCGACGACAAGCCGCAGCTGCTGGCGGCGATGAAGCGCATTTTTGGCGCGCATATCACCACCATCTTCGTGAACCAGGGGCATTACGCGCGCGAAGCGGAGCATCTGGTGATCGATCCCATGCCCGACAAGACCGTGATGCACATTGCCGATCTGGTCAGCCTGACCTCGTCCGATTTTCCCATGGGCGAGCCCGCCGGCCAGACTCGTCTTGAACAGGCGCCGCACGCCGCAGCACCGGACTGAATCATGAAAGCCACCGCACAACTGCACGCCCTCGGCCAGAGCCTCTGGCTGGACAACATCACCCGCGACATCCTCGACAACGGTACCTTGCGCCGCTACATCGACGAGTTGTCAGTCACCGGCCTTACCTCCAATCCCTCGATCTTCAATGCCGCGATCGGCGATGGCGATGCCTACGACGACGGCATACGCGAGAAGGCACGCAACGGTGCAGCTGGCGAAAGCCTGTTCGTCGAGTTGGCGCTGGAAGATCTTCGTCGCGCCGCGGATCTGTTCCAGCCCGTGTTCCAGTCCAGCCAGCATGTCGACGGGTGGGTATCGATGGAGGTGTCGCCTTTGCTGGCCTTCGATACGCAGGCCAGCATCCAGGCGGCGCGGGACATCTTCAAAAAGGCCGATCGGCCCAATCTCTTCGTGAAGATACCCGGCACGCCGGAAGGCATCCCGGCGATCGAGGAAGCGATCTTTGCAGGCATACCGATCAATGTGACCTTGCTGTTTTCTCGCGATCAGTATCTGGCTGCGGCAGAGGCTTACCTGCGCGGCGTCGAGCGTCGCATCGAAGCTGGGTTGGATCCTCATGTTGGCTCGGTGGCTTCGCTGTTCGTGAGCCGCTGGGATGTTGCGGTGAAGGACAAGGTTCCGCAGGATTTGCGCAACACATTGGGCATAGCGGTAGGCAAGCAGACCTATCGCGCCTATCGCGAGCTGTTGGCCTCGTCGCGCTGGCAGAAGCTCGCCCAAGCGGGCGCGCGTCCGCAGCGTCTGCTATGGGCGAGCACGGGAACCAAGGATCCCAGCGTGTCCGACACGCTCTACATCGAGGCACTGGCAGCACCGGATACGGTCGACACCATGCCCGAGAAAACCCTGTGGGCCTTCGCCACGCATGGCGCAGTGACGGGCGTGTTGCCCGAGCATGGCGGGGACGCGGACGTCATTCTCAAGCGTTTTGCCGATGCCGGTATCGATCTCGACGCGCTGGCAAAACAGCTGCAGCAGGAAGGCGCGGCGGCCTTCGTAACGTCGTGGAAGCAATTGCTCCAGCGCATCACCGACAAGAGCGCACAGTTGGCCAAGGCATAAGTCCACGCGCTGTTTCAGCAGTCTGGTACGCACTCCCACAGGTGACCCGCATGACCGATGAGCTCGATCTGAAAGGCATCAACACGCTGCGCTTCCTGTCGGTCGACATGGTGCAGAAGGCCAATAGCGGGCATCCCGGCCTGCCGCTCGATGCGGCGCCGATGGCTTATGTGTTGTGGACACGCTGGCTCCGGCATAACCCGGCCAACCCGGAGTGGTTTGATCGCGACCGCTTTGTGCTGTCCGCAGGTCATGGCTCAGCCTTGCTTTACAGCCTGCTCTACGCCACCGGTTACGACGTATCGCTCGACGACATCAAGCAGTTCCGCCAATGGCACAGCAAGACGCCCGGACATCCCGAGCGCGGCGACACGCCCGGCGTGGAGACCACCACGGGGCCGTTGGGGCAGGGTCTGGCCAATGCGGTGGGCATGGCGATGGCGGAGGCGCAGATGGCGGCGCGCTACAACCGTCCGCAGCATGCGGTGATCGATCACCACACCTATGCCATCGTGAGCGATGGCGATCTGATGGAAGGCGTGGCTTCGGAAGCCGCATCGCTGGCGGGGCATCTGCGGCTGGGCAAGCTGATCTGCCTGTATGACCAGAATGCGATGACGCTGTCCGCCGCCACCGACATGACGTTTACCGAAGACGTGCGGCAGCGTTTCGATGCGTATGGCTGGCACACCATCGCCGTGACCGACGGCAACGATCTGGTGGCGATCGATGCGGCGCTGGAGACGGCGCGCGCCAAAGCCACGCGACCCACCTTGATCCTGGTGCGCACCAGCCTCGGTTATGGTTCGCCAAAGCAGGATACGTTCGAGGCGCATGGCTCGCCGCTGGGCGCGGAAAGCGTGCGCCGGACGAAAGAGAATCTCGGCTGGCCGCTAGAGCCGGACTTCTACGTGCCGGAGGATGCGCTCGCCCATTTCCGCAAGGCGCTGCCGCGCGGAGCAGAACTTGAAACGGCGTGGGACGATCGGATGCAGGCGTATGCGAAGGCGTTCCCCGATCTCCATGATGAAGTGCAACGCAGCCTGCGCGGCGAACTGGCCGACGGTTGGGACGCGGATATCCCGGTGTTTCCCGCCGATGCCAAGGGCATGGCGACACGTGACGCATCTAGCAAGGTGATGAATGCGTTTGCCGCCAAAGTGCCTGCTTTTACCGGCGGCTCAGCGGATCTGAATCCCTCCACCAAGACTGCCATGAAGGGCCTGGGCGACTTCAATCCGCCCGCGTCAAAGGGCGGGGATCTGCAGGGTTCCGATGTGTCGGGCTGGAGTTTCCAAGGCCGCAATCTGCATTTCGGCGTGCGCGAACATGCGATGGGCGCCATCGTCAACGGACTGGCAGCGCATGGCGGCACGATTCCGTTTGGAGCCACCTTCCTGATCTTCTCCGATTACATGCGTCCGCCGATGCGTTTGGCGGCGCTGATGAAGCTGCACGTCATCCATGTGTTCACGCACGACAGCATTGCGCTTGGCGAAGACGGGCCGACCCATCAGCCGGTGGAGCAGCTCGCCGCGCTGCGCGCCATTCCCAATCTCACGCTGATACGCCCGGGCGACGCCAACGAAACCGCGGTCGCCTGGCGTGTGGCCCTGCAAACGAAGGGCCGTCCGGTGCTGTTGGTGCTGACCCGGCAAAACGTGCCCACGCTGGATCGCGAGCGCATGGCATCCGCCGATGGGCTGCGTCGCGGCGCCTATGTGCTATTCGATACACCGGGTAAAAAGCCCGAGCTGATCCTGATCGCCAGCGGTTCGGAAGTCGGCCTGATCGTGGAGGCCGCCCAGCGTCTGGAAGAAGAGGGCGTCGCTGTGCGCTGCGTGTCGATGCCGAGCTGGGAGTTGTTCGAGGCGTTGCCGCAAGCCGAACGTGACGAGGTATTGCCGCCGTCGGTGACGGCGCGACTGGCCGTGGAGCTGGGCATATCCCAAGGTTGGGAGCGCTACGTGGGTTCGCGCGGCGACATGATGGGCATCGAGACTTTCGGCGCATCCGCACCCGCCGAAGTGCTGCTGAAAGAATACGGCTTCACCGTCGATGCGGTCTGCCAACGCGCCAAGGCCCTGCTCGCTCGATAGCGGCAGGGCCTGGCGGCTGGCGAGTTATTCCTTCTTGATCGGATGACCGCCAAACTCGTTGCGCATGGCCGACAGCAGTTTGTCGGTGTACGAATCCTTGTCGCGCGAGCGCAGCCGCTCGATCAGCGACTGGGTGATGACCGGCGCGGGCACGTTCAGCTCAATGGCTTCATCAACCGTCCAGCGGCCTTCGCCGGAATCGGCCACGTAGGGAGCGATGCCGGACATATCGGGATTCTTTTTCAGTGCGTCGGCGGTCAGATCGAGCAGCCATGAACGCACCACGCTGCCATAGCGCCAGATCTCGGCGACCTGCTGCAAGTCGAGCTCGAATTCAGCCTTGTGCCGCAGGATGGAGAAGCCTTCGGCATACGCCTGCATCATGCCGTACTCGATGCCGTTGTGAACCATCTTGGTGAAGTGGCCCGAACCCACCGGCCCGACACGCGCCCAACCCTGATCCCTGGCAGGTGCCAGCGCTTCGAAAATCGGACGCAGACGCTCTACCGCTGCCTCATCGCCGCCGATCATCAGGCTGTAACCCTCGGCCAGTCCCCAGACGCCGCCGCTGGTGCCGCAGTCGACATAGGCGATGGCATGCCCGGCGAAACGCTGCGCGCGGCGCAACGTGTCTTTGTAGTAGGAGTTGCCGCCGTCGATGATGGTGTCGCCTGCGGCGAGCAACGGCAGCAGCGCGTCGAGGCTGGCATCCGTGACGTCGCCGGCGGGCACCATCAGCCACAGCGTGCGCGGAGCGGGCAGGGCGGCAACCAGCGCTGCAAGCGATTCGGCTGTTTGCGCGCCGCTGCTTTCCAGCGCTTTGCGCGCTGCCTCTTGCGGATCGAAGCCGACGATCTGATGTCCGCCCTTCATCAGCCGCTGAGCCATATTGGCTCCCATCCTGCCCAAACCGATCATGCCGAGTTTCATTGGTCTTCCTAAGCCCGATAGGGATACAAAGTGTTGCGACAAGCCTGCATTTTGCGCTCGTTGCAGGCAAGTCTGCGTGAGAGTAAGGCGAACTCACTGCTGAGGAGCGCCTGACGCGACCCATCGAAAGAAGTTGAGCCGCGTCGTCATCGTGCGGGAACAGTTGCGAGGCAGAGGCACGGTGTCATACCTTCGCGCGCTGGTGGATGGACGCATGCTGCGTCCGGGTGCCCCTATGGAGACGGGAATGCGCTTGCGTATCGGCCTGGCTGTGTTTGCCCTGGTGTTCTCGCTGACGGCGACGGCCACCACATCCCCCACGTCGGATACTCCGCTGGCCAAAGCCGCGCAGGCGGCGCTGGAGAGTGCATCGATCAAGAACGGCCCAGGTGTAGTGGCGGTGATTGCCAAGGGCGACGCCATCGTGTTTCGCGGTGCGACCGGGCTGGCCCAGATCGAACTGGGCGTGCCGCTCGATCCGGATCAGGTGTTCCGCATTGCGTCGGTCACCAAGATGTTCACCGCCGCCACGGTGATCAAGCTTGCCGAGATGGGCAAGCTGTCGCTGGACAATAAGCTCGCCACTTATCTTCCCGACTTCCCCGATGCCGGCAACATCACGCTGCGGGAACTGTTGAATCACACCGCAGGCGTTTCCGACAAGACCAAGGATCCGCAGCCCGGCTTCATGAAGCGCGATGTGGATACGGCCACGCTGGTGGACGAAATCCGCAAGCGCACGCCGACCTTTGCGCCGGGCGCGCAGCAGCAGTACTCGAACGGTGGTTACATCCTGCTGGGAGCGGTGATCGAGAAGGTGACGGGCGAACCCTGGCATGCGGCCATGACGCGCCTCTTGCTGGAGCCCTTGGGTCTGCAACACATCCGCTATGGCGACAATGCCGTGGTCATGCCAGGGCGCGTTGCCGGCTACACGACGGACAACCCGGCACACCAGGTCAAGAATGCTTCGTTTATCAGCATGAGCATCCCCGCAGCGGCAGGCGGCCTGGTTGCCACGGCGGAGGATCTGGTGCGCTGGATGCGTGCGTTGACGCATGGGCGTGTGATCAGCGCTCAGGACTTCCAGATGATGATCACGCCGGCCGTGCCCGGCGCTGCGCATCCCTACGGCATGGGCATGTATCTCTGGCGCGTGCGCGCAAGCGAGATGGTTGGGCATACCGGGCAGATCGACGGCTTCTGTTCCGCCGTCGCGTACCTGCCGAAGCAAGATGTGACAGTGATTGTGCTGGCTAATGATGACAATTTCGATGCCCGCACCATGAGCCGCCGGCTGGCCGCCATCGCGCTGGGCCGGCCCTATGTGACGCCGGCGGCGGCGACGTCAACCGATGCCGCGCTGAGTGCCTTGGAAGGCGCGTATCGCATCGACGCCACCACCACGCAGACGCTGTCGGTCCAGGATCACCAGCTCTACGCCCAACGCACGGGTCGTCATGCGGTGCCGATGCAGGTCGCCGCGGATGGAAAGCTCTATTTCGTGCCGGACGAACTCAGTTACTTCGTGCCCGTGCGCGACGCCGCGGGCAAGGTCACGCGACTGGATTATTTCGATGGCGGCGATGCGCCTGCCGTGGCCATGCCGCGGATAGCCAATGCAGTCAACGCTGCCCATCCGTAGCCGAAGGGCAGCGTGACGAAAGTGTGATCGGACGTGTTTATTCGGGTCCGGCTTCATACTTTCGTCTAAGAGAAATGTGACGATTTGCATCCGCCAAAAACGCTTTTCAGGGCAACGGAAATTCGCAAGAAATCCGACCCCTCGGACCGGAGAACTGTGCTACCTTTTTGAGCAGGCGACAGCTTCATTGCCGTCGTCGCCACGGAGTTTTCGAGCCACGTCGACGCCCTGGATTGGGCGGTTGGTCCAGCCAGATTTCCGGGAGCGCTACGCGATGCCAATGACTCGCCGCGAGTTCATCAAGTTCACAGGCTTGGGGCTGGCAGCATCCAGTCTCGGCGTGTTGGGCTTTGGCGAATCGGGGGTGGCGCAAGCCGCCGCCGTTCGACCTTTCAAGCTTGCCCACGCCACTGAAACACGCAACACCTGCACGTATTGTTCAGTGGCCTGCGGCATCATCATCTACAGCATGGGTGATCGCGCCAAGAACGCGCTGTCCAACATCATCCACATCGAGGGTGATCCGGATCATCCGGTCAATCGCGGCACCTTGTGCCCGAAGGGTTCGGCGCTGCTCGACATTGTGCATGCACCCACGCGACTGAAAGAGCCGCGTTACCGTGCGCCCGGCGGCACCGAGTTCAAGACCGTGTCCTGGGATTTCGCGCTGGACCGCATCGCGCGTCTGATGAAGGACGATCGCGACAAGAACTTCATCGCGAAGAACGCCAAGGGCGACACCGTCAACCGCTGGACCAGCGTGGGCATGCTGGCGGCGTCGGCGTCGTCCAGCGAAACCTCCTACCTGACCTGGAAGGTGGTTCGCTCGCTCGGCATGGTGGTGTTCGACAACCAGGCGCGTGTCTGACACGGACCGACGGTGGCCAGTCTGGCCCCATCATTCGGTCGCGGTGCAATGACCAACACCTGGCAGGACATCAAGAACGCCAATGTCGTTATCGTCATGGGTGGCAACGCTGCCGAGGCGCATCCGTGCGGCTTCAAATGGGTGATCGAGGCGAAGATCGAGAACGGCGCCAAGCTCGTCGTGGTCGATCCGCGCTTCACGCGCACGGCCTCGGTGGCCGATTACTACGCGCCGATACGCCCGGGCACCGATATCGCCTTCCTCAATGGCGTGATTCGTTACCTGCTGGAGCACGACAAGATCCAGCATGAGTATGTGCGCTCGTATACCAATGCCAGCCTGATCGTGAAGGACGGTTTCGATTTCCAGGATGGCCTGTTTACCGGCTACAACGAGGAAACGCGTACCTACGACAAGTCGACCTGGGACTACGACCTGGACAAGGACGGCTTTGCCCGCGCCGACGACACCTGGCAAGACCCACGTTGCGTGATCAACCTGCTCAAGCATCACGTGTCCCGCTACACGCCGGAGATGGTCTCGCGTATTACCGGCACGCCGCAGGACAAGTACCTGCATATCTGCGAGTTGATCGCCAGCACCTGCGCGCCCGACAAGGCCATGACCAGCCTGTTTGCACTGGGTTGGACGCAGCACTCGGTGGGTGCGCAGAACATCCGCAACATGGCGATGATCCAGCTGCTGCTGGGCAATATCGGCGTGGCCGGTGGCGGCATGAATGCCTTGCGCGGGCATTCGAACATCCAGGGTTTGACCGACGTCGGCCTGCTGTCCAATCAGATGCCGGGCTATATGAACCTGCCCACCGACAAGGAAACCGACTTCGACATCTACATGTCGACCCGTCAGTTCAAGCCTTTGCGCCCGGGACAGATCAGCTACTACCAAAACACCCGCAAGCTGTTCGTGAGCTTCATGAAGGCGTTCTACGGCGACGCCGCCACGCAGGAAAACAACTGGGCGTTCGATTGGCTGCCCAAGCTCGACATCCCGCTGTACGACATCATCAAGGCGTTCGAGATGATGAACAACGGCCAGATGACGGGCTACATCTGCCAGGGCTTCAACCCGCTGCAGGCCTTCCCGGATCGCGGCAAGATCCGCCGCGGCCTGAGCAAGCTGAAGTTCCTGGTGACGATGGATCCGCTGGATACGGAAACCTCGCGTTTCTGGCAGGACTTCGGTCCGCAGAACCCGGCCAATTCGGCCGAGATCCAGACCGAAGTATTCCAGCTGCCGGTCACCTGCTTCGCCGAAGAAAACGGCTCCCTGGTCAATTCGGCGCGCTGGCTGCAGTGGCACTGGAAAGCGGCGGAAGGTCCGGGCGATTCGATGTCCGATATCTGGATCATGAGCGGCATCTATCACCGGCTGCGCGAGCTGTATCGCAAGGAAGGCGGCGCCTTCCCCGATCCGCTGCTCAACCTCACCTGGAAATACACCGATCCGCTGAGTCCCGACCCGGAAGAGCTGGCGAAGGAAATGAATGGTCGCGCCCTGGCCGATCTCACCGATGCGACCACCGGTGCAGTGACCAAGGCCGGCACCTTGCTCGATGGCTTTGGGCAATTGCGCGATGACGGCAGTACGTCGTCCGGCTGCTGGATCTTCTCCGGCTCGTTCACCGAGAAGGGCAACCAGATGGCGCGGCGCGACGCCACCGATCCACGCGAGCAAGGCATCGCGCCGAACTGGGCGTGGGCGTGGCCGGCGAACCGGCGCATCTTGTACAACCGTGCCAGTGCCGATCCCGCAGGCAAACCATGGAACCCGGCCAAGCCGGTCATTTCGTGGAACGGCATACGCTGGGTGGGCATCGACGTGCCCGATTACACGCCCACCCTGGCACCGTCGGCAGGCGCAAGTCCTTTCATCATGAACGACGAAGGCCTGGGTCGGCTGTTCGCCCGCAAGCTGATGGCGGAGGGGCCGTTCCCCGAGCACTACGAGCCGCTGGAATCGCCGGTGGCGAACCCGCTGCATCCCAAGGTGCAGAACAACCCGGCAGCCCGCGTGTTCGCCGATGACCGCGCTGCGTTTGGCAGTCCAAAGAACTTTCCCTATGTGGCTACCACGTATCGCCTCACCGAGCACTTCCACTTCTGGACCAAACACGCACTGATCAACGCGATCCTCCAGCCGGAGGAATTCATCGAGATCGGCGAGGTGCTGGCCAAGGAGAAGGGCATCGAGCAGGGCGGTTGGGTGAAGGTGTCGTCCAAGCGCGGCGAAGTGATTTGCAAGGCCTATGTCACCAAGCGCATCAAGCCGATGACCGTGGATGGCAAGCCGACCCATGTGATCGGGGTGCCCTTGCATTGGGGCTTCACCGGCCAGGCCAGGAAGGGCTACGGGGCCAACACGCTGACGCCGTCCGTGGGCGACGCCAATACGCAGACGCCGGAGTTCAAGGCGTTCCTGGTCAACATTGAAAAGACCACGGCGCCAGTCGCCGCCTGAGGAAGCCGTCATGTCCGATCTGCAATCGCAAGATTACATCCGGCGTTCCGCCTCCACGATGACGCCGCCCATGGCGCGCAGCACCGAGGAGCAGGTGGCCAAGCTCATCGATGTGACCCGCTGCATCGGCTGCAAGGCCTGCCAGTCGGCGTGCATGGAGTGGAACAACCTTCGCCAGGAAATTGGCCACTTCGAAGGCTCTTATCAGAATCCCAATGATCTGAGCCCCGATGTGTGGACGCTGATGAAGTTTGCCGAATACGAAAACGAGCAGGGCAATCTGGAATGGCTGATCCGCAAGGACGGCTGCATGCACTGCGAAGATCCCGGCTGCCTCAAGGCGTGTCCGGCGCCGGGGGCGATCGTGCAATACGCCAACGGCATCGTCGATTTCATCAGCGACAAATGCATCGGCTGCGGCTACTGCGTGAAGGGTTGCCCGTTCGATATTCCGCGCATCAGCAAGAAGGACCACAAGTCCTACAAGTGCACGCTGTGTTCGGATCGCGTCGCCGTGGGCCTGGAGCCGGCGTGCGTCAAGGCATGTCCCACTGGCGCCATCATGTTCGGCACCAAGACCGACATGGCGCACTGGGCGGGCGAGCGCATCGTCGACCTGAAATCGCGCGGTTTCGAAAAGGCTGGCTTGTACGACCCGCCGGAAGTGGGCGGCACCCACGTGATGTACGTGCTGCATCACGCCGACAAGCCCTCGCTGTATTCGGGCCTGCCCGACAACCCGCGCATCAGCGCTGCGGTGGAAGCATGGAAGGGCATTGCCAAGCCGCTGGCGATGGTGGGCATCGCGCTGGCTGCCGTGGTGGGCTTCTTCCATTACATCGTGAAGGGTCCCAACGAAGTGACTGAAGAGGACGAGGTGCAGGGCGAGCGCGTGCTGGAGGATGCCGCGGAGAAGACGCCATGAACCGGCCCAGGACCGTCATTGTTCGCTACACCACCTCCCAGCGGGTCAACCACTTGATCAATGCCATCTGCTTTACCTTGATGGTGCTGTCGGGCCTGTCGATGTTTCACCCGATCATGTTCTGGCTGTCCAATCTGTTTGGCGGCGGCCAGTGGACGCGCGCGATCCATCCCTGGATAGGCTGCGTGCTGATGGCGAGCTATATCGGGATGATCGCGCAGTTCTGGCGTGCGAACCTCTGGCGCCAGGAAGATACTGCGTGGATGAAGTCGGTGCCCGCGGTGATCGAGGACGATGAGGAACACATACCCGCGGTTGGCCACAACAATGCCGGCCAGAAACTGGTGTTCTGGTCGATGACCCTGCTGATCCCCACCTTGTTCATCACCGGCTTGACGATCTGGGAAGTGTATTTCGGCGAAGCCACCTCCATTCCGGTGCAGCGCGCCGCCGTGCTGATCCACAGCACCGCAGCCTTCCTTGCCATCATCATCTGGATCGTCCACGTGTATGCCGGCATCTGGGTGCGTCACTCGGTGCGTGCGATGACCCAAGGTTATGTGACGCCGGGCTGGGCCTGGCGCCATCACCGCAAATGGCTGTGGGAGCTGGCGTCCGGCCAGAACGGCAAGAACAGCATCAGGAAGCGTCCATGAAGCAGGCTGGCGCACCGCCCGAGGGCAAATGGACCGGCCCGCAGCACGCCGGCGTCCGTTCGCCCGATCCGATCGTGCTGGCCGATCCGGGCAAGCGCTTTGCAGCCACGGCAAAGCGCTTGGAGCAGCTGGCAGACGGGCATCCGATGGAGGCTTGGTTGCAGTTCATGTCGATGCTCTCGCGAGCGCAGCACGAAGTGGCAACCACGTTGACGCCTGCAGCGGAACTCAGTGAGGCGTGGGTAGCGCAGGCAGTGGAAGCGCGCCTGCCGCCGCTGGCCGCCGACGGCCATCGTCGTGACGCGTCATGGCGTGCTGGCCTCGCGCTGCTGCTCGAACGCATCGATCGCGTTGGCCTGCCACCGGCGGCCGTGCATGCGATGGAGCAACTGCAGCGCAGCGATGCCGCCGCGCTGGACGAACTGGCCGACCACTTCCTGCGTGGCGAACTGGAGGCTGCCGAAGTGGGCGCGGTGGTGTTCGTTGCCGCGGCGCTGCAAGTGTATTTCACCTGTTCGGCAGCGCGTCTGCGGGCCGACGATCTGCGCCTGCTCGAAGAACGCTCGCTCTGCCCATGCTGCGGCTCGCCTTCGGTATCGGGCGTGATCACGGCGACCGGCGTGACGCCCGGCACGCGCTATCTGTCGTGCTCGATGTGCTCCGCCGCGTGGAACCACATGCGTGCGGTGTGCATCACCTGCGGCGGTACACGCAAGCTGTTCCTGCAAGGCATCGAAGATGACCCGGGCATCGTCAAGGCCGAAACCTGCGCCGAATGCCACACCTACGCCAAGGTCCTCTATCAGCTGAAGGACACCAAGGTCGATCCGTATGCGGACGATCTGGCCTCGCTCGGCCTGGACATCCTGGTCACCGAAGCGGGTTTTGCCCGCCACGCGCCCAACCCGCTGCTGCTGGTGGGCGATGGCGAAGCGGTGGCCGACTAGCCACCGCCATCGCGTGCCTCAGTGCAGACCCAGCCCTGACGCCAGCGCGCCACCCAGGATGCCGAAGCCGACCACGGCCGCTGCCAGCGCCAGCAGCAGGCGCAGATTGAAAGATCGGCCAACCATCACCAGCGAGGGCAGGCTGACCGGCGGCAAGGTCATCATCAAGGCCGCCGCAGGCCCGGCGCCGATGCCAAGGGCCAGCATGGCCTGCACGATCGGCACTTCACCCGCGGTGGGAATCACGAACAGCATGCCGGCCACGGCCAGCGCCGCGATCCAGAACCACTGGTTGCCGATCTCCGGACCGATATGCGGGAACATCCAGGCGCGCGCCGCGCCCAGCAGCAACACGATCACCACGTATTCGGGAATCAGTCGCACCGTCATCCTCAGGAAGATGCGCGCCCAGCGCTTCAGCGTTTCGCCCCATGACACGGGTTCGGACTCCAGCGGCTGCGCCGGGATCGGCACGTCCGCGCCCGGTGTCGACATCCGGTTGGCCAGATAGCCCAGCCCGAACACCATCGGCACGCTGAGCAGCAGGCGCAGCCCGGTCCAGTACCAGCCGAGGACGAAGCCGGTGAAGATCAGCGTCGCCGGATTCAACATCGTGTTGCCCAGCCAGAAAGCGACCGCCGCACCGGGCGTCGCCCGATGTGCGCGCAGGCCCACCACCACCGGCGAGGCGCAGCAGGTGCACATCATTCCCGGCACCGCGAGGAGCCCGCCGGCCAGCACACTGCCGAAACCGTAGCGACCAAGCACGCGCTCCACCCAGCGTACCGGCAGCAAGGCCTGGACGCCCGAGCCCAGCAACAAGCCGAGCACCATCGCCTGCCAGATGGCCTTGCCATAAGCGACGGCATAGCCGAGTGCGGCGCTCCAGGACGGCGCTGGTGCGCTGGCCTGGTCGCCCATCAGGATCGAGTGGCCGATCGAATGCTGGGATGCGGCGACAAAGGCGCGTCCGTAATACGGATGCCACTTCACGTAGAACAAGCCGGCAACCACCAGCAACAGGAACACGAACCAGCGGACATGACGCGCTGTTTGAATTGCAGCAGACATGGACATCCCCACGAACAGTCGTGACATCACGGCCCTGACAGGGCACGCCATTGCCACCTCTGCCACAGGCCGGACGCACTGTGCAGGGGCAAGCCCATCGCGGCTGCGGTGCAGTCGCGCGAGAGAGCATGCTACGGCATTTGGCCAATGTCACCCTAGCGAAGGCCATAGCCACGGTCGTTCGTGAATCCGATGTGCAGGCAGGCGTGGTGACGAAGCGCCTTGACCGGCTTGAACGCGCCCAGCAGCATAGGGCCAACATTAGCCATCATCGGTCGGCACGCAAGCGTGCCCGCCGATGTCACTGGATACGCGCCATGGCGGAACCCGATGTCGTCTCGCTGCGCCAACTTCCGGCGGTTGCCACGGTGCTGGCAACGGCTGAAGCGATGCTGTTGCTGGAACGACACGGGCGCGTGGCGACCACCGACGCCATCCGCCGCATGATCGACGACGCGCGTGCCGCCTTGCGCGCCGCTCCCGGCACTGCACCCGGCGCCGACGAACTCGCCCAGCGTGCCGGCGCGTGGCTGGATGCACGCACGCCGGGCCTGCGCCCCTTGTTCAACCTTACCGGCACCGTGCTGCACACCAATCTCGGTCGCGCGCTGCTGGCCGAGGCGGCGATCGATGCGGCGGTGGAGGCGATGCGTCATCCCGTATCGCTCGAATTTGACCTGGACGAAGGCGGGCGCGGCGACCGCGACGATCATCTGCGCTCCCTGCTGTGCAGCCTGACCGGCGCCGAAGACGCCACCGTGGTGAACAACAACGCCGCCGCCGTGCTGCTCTGCCTCAACACCTTTGCGCTCGGCCGTGACGCCGTGGTTTCGCGAGGCGAGCTGATCGAGATCGGCGGCGCCTTCCGCATGCCCGACATCATGGCTCGCGCAGGCGCGCACATGGTGGAAGTGGGAACCACCAACCGCACCCATGCTGCCGACTATCGCAGCGTGCTCAGCCCACGCACGGGCATCGTGCTCAAGGTGCACACCTCCAATTACCGCATCCAGGGCTTTACCGCCGAAGTGGGCGCCGCCGAGCTGGCGGCCATCGCCGATGCCGCCGGTGTGCCGCTGCTGAACGACCTGGGCTCCGGCAGCCTGGTGGATCTGTCGCACTACGGGCTGGCCAAGGAACCGACCGTGCGCGAGGCGGTGGGCGAGGGCGCGCGGCTGGTCACCTTCTCCGGCGACAAATTGCTGGGCGGTCCGCAGGCCGGCTTCATCGTCGGCGATCGTGCGCTGATCGAACAAATCAACCGCAATCCGCTCAAGCGCGCGCTGCGCGTGGACAAGCTTCGCCTCGCTGCGATCGAGGCCACGCTCAAGCTCTATCACGATCCGGATCGCCTGGCCGAACGGCTGCCGACGTTGCGTTTTCTTGCACGCCAGCAGTCCGATATCCAGGCGCAGGCGCAACGATTGCTCCCCGCCGTAGCAGAGCGTCTCGGCGACGCTTTTGCCGTGGATGTCGACGACTGCCTCAGCCAGGTCGGTTCCGGCGCCTTGCCGCTGGATACGCTGACCAGCGCTGCCCTGGTGATACGCGCGCGTGGCAGCCAGAGCGCGTTGGAGCGCTTGACCGCGGCGCTGCGTGCGCTGCCGCGTCCCATCATCGGCCGGGTCGCCGTGGGCGCATTGCGACTGGACCTGCGTTGCCTGGACGAACAGGACGAGAACGCATTCCTCGAGGCGCTCGCCCAGCTCCCAGCCGCCGCCACGCACGCTCCATGATCGTAGGCACGGCGGGCCACATCGATCACGGCAAGACGGCGCTGGTGCGCGCCCTGACCGGTGTCGAGGGCGATCGCCTGAAGGAAGAGCAGCGCCGCGGCATCACCATCGACCTGGGATTCGCGTTTCTTCCGCTGGACGACAGCAGCATCCTCGGCTTCATCGACGTGCCGGGCCACGAACGTTTCGTGCACACCATGGTGGCGGGTGCGAGCGGCATCGATATCGCGCTGCTGGTGGTGGCAGCCGACGATGGCGTGATGCCGCAGACCCTCGAACACCTGGCCATCCTCGATCTGTTGCAGGTCGAGCGTGGCCTGGTTGCGCTGACCAAGGTCGATCGCGTAACGCCCGGACGCCTTGCCGAGGTGAGTGCACAGATCCATGAGGCGATGGCAGGGACGGTACTGGAAGGCGCCGAGGTATGGCCGGTTTCTTCGATCACGGGTGAGGGTGTCGATGCACTGCGCGATCGACTCGTCGCCGAGGCGCGTGCCCTGGGCGAGCGCGCCAGCGACGGCCGTTTTCGCCTGGCGGTCGACCGCGTTTTCACCTTGCCCGGCATCGGACTGGTGGTGACGGGCACCGTCTTGTCGGGCGTGGTTCGTGTCAAAGACCAGGTGTTGCTCAGCCCCACGGGGCTTGCCGCACGCGTGCGCTCGGTGCACGCGCAGAACCGCGACGTGGAGTGCGGGCGTGCAGGCGACCGGTGCGCGCTCAACCTGGTCGGCGAGGACATCGCCAAGGACACGATCCATCGCGGCGACATGGTGGTCGATCCTTTCCTGCACGCGCCCACCGATCGCATCGATGCGCGCCTGCAGCTCTTGCCTGGCGAACCCCGGCCGATCGGCCAATGGTTTCCGGCACGGCTGCATCACGCCGCGGTGGAAGTGGGCGCACGCATCGTCCTGCTCGAAGGGCAGCAGCTCTTGCCTGGCCAGATGGCCGACGTGCAACTGGTGTTGAGCCGTCCGATTGCCGCGGCAGCGTTTGATCGCTTCGTGCTGCGTGACGTGTCCGCCCAGCGCACCATGGGTGGCGGACAGTTTTTCGATCTGCGCGCACCATCGCGGCAACGGCGAACGGCAGCGCGTGAAGCGCAGCGTGAAGCGCAAGCGATCAGCGATCCTCGGCAAGCCTTGGCCAGCCTGCTGGAGGCGCCGCCGTTCGCCTGGGATCTGCTGGCTTTCGCGCGGGATCGCGCACTCTCCGATGCCGTGATGGAAGGCGTCGTAGCGGCGCTGGCGCCGATCATCTTCCAGGCAGACGACGAACGCATTGCGATCAGCCAGGCACATTGGCCGACCTTTGTCGCCAATCTGATCGAGCGACTGGAAGCGTTTCACGCCAACAACCCGGATGTCCAAGGCATGGGCCGGGAAAAGCTGCGGCTGGCCGTGCAACCGAAATTGCCGCCGTCGGCATTTGCGCTGGCCTTGCAACACGCCGACCTCGCGGGACGCGTGGTCCGTGACGGTGCGTTTGTGCGCCTGGCCAGCCACTCCCTGCAGATGAATCCGGCCAGCGAGGCGATGTGGCAACGCGTGGCGCCGCTTTTGGGCGGCGGCGAGCGCTTTCGTCCGCCGCGCGTTCGCGACATTGCCGGCGTGCTGTCGCGCCCCGAGCAGGAGATTCGGCAGCTGATGCATTTGGCGGCGCGCATGGGCCTGGCCGACGAAGTGGCGCATGACCACTTCTTCCTGCGCGCGACCATGCACGAGATGGTCATGATCGCGGCGGATATTTCTGCGCAATCCAGTGACGGGCGGTTCACCGCGGCGCAGTTTCGCGATCGCCTGGACAATGGTCGTAAAGTCGCCATCCAGATACTAGAATTTCTCGACCGGCAGGGCGTCACGCTCAATCGCGGTAGCATGCGCAGGATGCAGGCGCGCTCCCTCGACTTGTACGGACCCGCCTCGTCGTGATCGCGCGATTAAGGAAGAGCATCGTCTCCGGTGGGGCGTCCGGACTTCAAATCCGGGTGAGGCAGATAAGACTGTCTCGGGTGGGTTCGACTCCCATGCTCTTCCGCCATCTCTGGCGGTTGTCTTATACGACGTCGATGCCCGGCGTTCCGTCACTCAGCGTGCCGATGAT
Organism: Dyella sp. 01N448; assembly: GCF_056399225.1. NCBI lineage: Bacteria > Pseudomonadati > Pseudomonadota > Gammaproteobacteria > Lysobacterales > Rhodanobacteraceae > Dyella > Dyella sp. 01N448. The sequence continues at coordinate 76,295 of NZ_JBFTQX010000006.1, forward strand.
GCTCGCGCAGGGATAGCCGGCCGCCTCGATCTGCGACCGAATCGCTTCGGCCCGCTCGGGCTTGCACGCCACCAGCAGGCCGCCCGAGGTTTGCGGATCGGTCAGCAAGGCGCGGCGCCATGCCGGCAAATCCGCGGGCAGGGTGACGCCGTCGCTGTAGCTGTTCCAGTTGCGGTTGGAAGCGCCGGTGACGTAACCCGCTTCGGCCAGGGCCTGTGCCTGCCGGAAGAACGGAATGCGCGCCTGTTCCAGGCGTATGCGCAGGCCACTGCCCCGCGCCATTTCCAGGCCGTGTCCCAGCAGACCGAAGCCGGTGACGTCGGTGATCGCATGCACGTCTTCGTCCTTGCCCAGTTCGCAACCGATGCGGTTGAGCAAAGTGGTGGATACCAGCATCTCGGTGTACGCGTCGGCGGGCAGCGCCTGCTTCTTGAAGGCTGCCGAATAGATGCCGACACCGATGCCCTTGGTCAGGATCAGTGCGTCGCCGGCGCGTGCAGTGGAGTTGCGCCGCACGTTGCGCGCCGCCGACAAACCGACCACGGCAAGTCCGTAGATCGGCTCGGCAGAATCAATCGAGTGGCCGCCCGCCACCGGAATACCGGCCTGCGTGCAAACCGCTTCGCCGCCAGCAAGAATCGCACGCACGGTGTCCACATCGAGCTTGTTCAGCGGCATGCCCAGGATGGCCAGCGCCATGATCGGCTTGCCGCCCATGGCATACACATCCGATAGCGCATTGGTGGCGGCGATGCGCCCGAAGTCATAAGGATCATCGACCACCGGCATAAAGAAATCGGTGGTGGCGATGACGCAGGTACTTTCATCCACCTGCCACACGGCCGCATCGTCGCTGTTTTCCGTGCCCACCAGCAGATGCGCATACGGCATCGTCGCGGGCTTGTTGGCAAGCAACTCCTGCAGCACCGATGGTGCGAGCTTGCAGCCACAGCCACCGCCGTGGGCCAGATCAGTCAAGCGAACGGAGGTCATACACGCTCCTCCCGATGGCAGGTCGGCCAGGGTCCGCGCAGCATAGCGAAAAGCGGCTGGTCGTGACGTGCCTTCGGGTGGAGAGGCGTTTGTCAGGTGCGTATCAGCGCCGTTCGCATGTCTCCGGCGTTTCGTTCACGTGCAGTCTGATCTAGGCCGCGGCTGCCGCGCCCGAAAGAAACGCGCCATTGAACTCGGTCACGAAGGCCATTTCGCCCGGGCCAGGATTGGCGCGCAGCGCTTGAGCACGTTCCACCAGGATTTCGTCGGCATCGGTGGCCAGCGCAGCCATGGTTTGTTCGATGAAGGGCTTGAGCGGCATCGCACGCGGCTCTTCGCTGCTGTTGAGCAGGTCGGTCTGCACCCAGGGCGGGGCGATTTCGAGCACGCGCACATCATCGTTGCTCAACATGAATCGCTGCGACATCGCGTAGGAGTGCATGGCGGCCTTGCTTGCCGAGTACACAGCGGCGGGCGCCAGCGGTACGAAGCCGAGGACCGAGGTGACATACGCGATCACGGCGTTCTTGCGGGTCTTGAGGTGCTCGACGAAAGCCGAGGTCAGGCGCATGGGGCCAAGCAGATTGGTGGTCACCGTATCGAGCATCTGCTTGTCGTCCAGCGGGCGGGATGCGTCGTCGATATCCATGATCCCCGCGTTGTTGATGACAACGTTGATGTCGGGAAATCGTTCGATGGCTTCGGCGGCGGCGCTGCGGATGCTCTCCACGTCGCTCACATCCATGACCAGCGATTGCATGCCTGGATTGGCTTGCGTCACCGCATCAAGCAGCGCTTTGCGGCGGCTGGCGATGATCACTTTATTGCCCGATCGATGGAGGGCTTCGGCCAGTCCGCGGCCGATGCCGGAGGCGCCGCCGGTGATGAAGATGGTGTTGCCGGTGAGTTTCATGAGCGTACTCCTCGAAGGAAATCAGGAAGGGAAGCGTTCGCCGAACATCGGCAAACCGCTTTTGGATTCGGCCTGGGTGGCTTCGTCTTGCAGCACGTCCCAGTGTTCGGCCAGCTTGCCGTTCTCGATGCGCACGACATCGGCGGCAATCCACGCAGCCGGACGACCGTGCCCGGAGAAGCGCCCGTGCACGATGACGTAGTCGCCCTCGGCCAGGATCAACCCGTGTTCGTAGCGCAGCGTGTCGGGAATGCTGCGGATCAGATTGAACAGGCCGTCACGGCCGGGCTCGATATGCGCGCTGTGCTGGATGTATTGATCGGACCAGTAGTGTTTGGCCGCTTCGTAGTCGCGCTGGTTGAACAGCGTGTCGAAGGCCTCAAGCACCAGGGCTTTGTTTTGTTCGGCGGAGGTCGTGGACATGGTCGTTTCCTCTGGAAGTCTGGCGGCTCAGTTGACCGGACGGCTGGAGATCACAATGGTGATCACCATTGACGTAGAGTAGACTGGCACCGGGTTGGACCATTGTCAATGGTGATCACCATTGTTTTTTGAGATAATGGTCTTGTTGGGCCTTGGCCAGGAGTAGCGACATGGGTGTTACAAAGCAGCAAGCCATTGAAAATAAACGATCTATCGTCGCCGCAGCGGAAAAGCTGTTCCGCGAGCGGGGAGTGGCTGCCGTGGGCCTGTCGGAGCTGACCAAGGCCGCCGGATTTACCCAGGGGGGCTTCTACAACCACTTCAAGTCGAAGGATGCCCTGGTCGCGGCGGTGATGGAGAAGGCCATGGAGGAGGGAGCGGAGCGGCTGCTGGCTGGCATTCAAGCGTCCAAAGACGACGCGGCCGATCCGATGAAGCGCCACGTCGATTGGTATCTGTCCGAGGAACACCGGGCCGATGTCGAGGCCGGTTGTCCGCTGACCGGATTCGCCGGCGATGTGCGGCGCCTCAGCAAGGAAGCGCGGCAGTCCTATGCGCAGGGACTGACCTGGAATATCGACCAGCTGGCGAGTGTGCTGAAAGGCGAGGATGCGCAGGAGCGCAGGAGCAAGGCCATCGCATTGTTCAGTCAGATGGTCGGTTCACTCGTGCTTTCGCGTGCGGTGGTCGAGGCCGATCCCGAACTGGCCGATGAAGTACTCAAGGATGGTCGACAGCAACTGCTGCAGGCATTGGATGGCTAAATGAAACACGCTCCCGACCCAGCGCAGTCGCTGTGTCAACGGGATGTTCGACCTTGGGCTTGTTTGCTCAGTGAACGGGAAACCAGAGCACGAAACGTGTGATGCCCTGTGGCTGGCTGTCTACCGTGACCCGGCCGCCATGAAGTTCGATGATACTTTTCACGATGGACAGGCCAAGTCCCGTGGAGTTGGCCGAGTCGCTGCGGGAACGATCCACCCGGTAGAAGCGGTCGAACAGCTTGTCCAGGTGCTCCGCTGAGATGCCTGCGCCGGGATTCTCCACCGCGACTGTCACCGCTTCATCTGTCCGGCTGGCCAGGAGTGTGATGATCTGTTCCGGCGGGGTATAGCGAAGAGCGTTGGATAAGAGATTGCCCACGGCCCGGCGAAATAGTTCGCGGTCTGCGCTGATCGTGGCGGAACCCTGGATCTCGATGCCGACTCTTGCATCCAAAGCAATGCCTTCGAAGTAATCGGCGATACGCTGCAGCTCCTCGCGTACGTCGAGGGTCGAACGCTGCAGCGCAAATTGGGGGTTATCCGCGCGCGCCAGAAACAACACACTTTCGATAGTCCGGCTTACGCGGTCGCATTCCTCGATATTGGAACCGAGCAAGGCCTGGTACTCCGCGCTCGTGCGCAGACGCGTGAGCGCTACCTCATTGGTGCCGCGCAGGTTGCCCACTGGCGTGCGAAGGTCGTGCGCGAGGTCGACCGTAAACTGCCAGACCCGCGCGAATCCGCCTTCGAGGCGATCGAGCATCTCGTTCAAGGCATGGGCGAGGGCGTGCAACTCCGTCGGCGCATTGCCGGCCGACAGGCGCGTATGGAGGTTCTGTGCATGGATGGTGGCCGCGTCGGCAGCCATGGATCGCAAGGGCCGAAGGGCGCGGCGCACCAGCAGATAGCTGAGCACCATCGCTGCGATCATGCCCGCCAACAGGCGCAGCGCCATGTCTCGCCGGTATCTTCGAAGCAACACTGCGCGGTCGGCAAACGAGCGCGCCACCATGATGGTCACGTGTGCACCGTCCCGCATCTGGCCCACCACGGCCACGCCGCGTATGGGAAAATCATGATCGCCATGCCATGTGTTCAGCATGCTGGCGACGATACGCTGACCGGTGGGCACGACGCCCTGGGGGGCGAGCGGAAGGTTTGTCGGATTGTGGTCAACGATGACATGCCCGGCATCATCGACCATGCGCAAGGCGTTGTTGTCATCACCGAGGACGCTGACCACCATGCGATCCTGATGGGTCTTCAGGTCCTCCATGGAGTCCAGCTCGGCCACGAGCCGTCGAAGATGGCGGGCTGAAAGCACAATGTTGGTCTCGTCCTGCTCCAGGATGCGCTGTTCCGCCGCCCGGTAGAGCAGCCATCCCACCAGGATGAAACACGCCGCTGTGATCACCGTGAAGGTGACGGTCAGCCGCGTGGCGAGGGAGAGGCGACGCATCAGTCGTCCCCGCGTTCGTCATCGAGCACATAACCCATGCCGCGCACGGTGTGGATGAGCTTGGTGTCGTGACCGTCATCGATCTTCACGCGCAATCGGCGTATGGCGACCTCGACCACGTTGGTATCGCTGTCGAAATTCATGTCCCACACATAGGAGGCGATCTGCGTGCGGCTCAGCACTTCACCGCGCCGTCTCGCCAGTAACTGCAGCAACGAGAACTCCTTGGGCGTCAGGTCGATGCGCTGGCCGCTGCGCCGCACGCGTCGTCGCACGGCATCGATTTCCAGGTCGCCGATATGGACGTGTTCAATATCGCGCGGCGGTCCCCGCCGGAGCAGGGTGCGGATGCGCGCCAGCAGCTCCACGAAGGCAAAGGGCTTGACCAGATAGTCGTCGCCGCCAAGCTCAAGCCCGCGCACGCGCTCTTCGAGTTCGTCGATCGCGGTCAGCAGCAGGACCGGGGTGTCCTTCTTGGTGCGCAGGCGGCGCAACACCTCCCATCCGTCCATGCCCGGAAGCATGACGTCGAGAACCACCAGGTCGTAGTCCTCTTCGAGCGCATGGTGCAGGCCATCGATGCCGTTGGCCACCACGTCAACGGTGAAGCCGGATTCTTCGAGTCCCTTCTTCAGGTACTCGCCGGCTTTCTTCTCATCCTCGATAACCAGCAGGCGCATGGGGAGTCTCGCGTGGTGCCTGGGCCGATCATACGCGGGGCGTCCGGGAGGCGTGATTACAGATTTGTCAGGAAGCGGTCAGGGGCATGCAAGCGCCCTGAATCTAGCCTTCAGCCTGACCTGACCTGTCCAAGACGGAGCCTGCTATGTGGATCGTCCAACTGGCGCTGCGGCGACCCTATACCTTCATCGTGCTGGCCCTGCTGCTGGCCATCATTGGCCCGCTCATGGTGTTGCGGACGCCGACCGATATCTTTCCCAACATCAATATTCCGGTGTTGAGCATCGTGTGGTCGTTCAACGGCTTTTCGGCCGATGACATGACCAACCGCATCACCACGCCCTATGAGCGCGCCCTGACCTCCGATGTGGACAACATCGAGCACGTGGAGTCGCAGACGGTCAACGGCACCGCGGTGATCAAGGTGTACTTCCACGAAGGCGCGGACATCAACCGCGCGATTGCCGAGGCGTCGGCCAATGCGCAGTCGATTCTTCGCGTGCTCCCGCCGGGTACCTTGCCACCCCTGGTGATCTCGTACAACGCCTCCACGGTGCCGATCCTGCAGCTTGCATTGTCCAGTCATACCCTGCCGGAGCAGCAGCTGTATGACCTTGGCAATAACTTCATCCGTACCCAGCTGGCGACAGTGCAGGGCGCCGCCATTCCGCTGCCGTTCGGCGGCAAGGTGCGGCAGATCATGGTCGACATCGATCCCAAGGCCTTGCAGGCGCACAGCCTGTCGCCGCTGGACGTGGTCAACGCGGTGAACGCGCAAAACCTGATCCTGCCCGGCGGCACCGCCAAGATCGGCGAGCTCGAATACAACGTGAACCTCAACGGCAGCCCGACCTCGGTCGATGCATTGAACATGCTGCCGGTGAGGGCGACGGACGGTGGCGTGACCTATCTGCGCGACGTGGCGACGGTGCGCGACGGCTTTGCGCCGCAGACCAATATCGTGCGCGTCGACGGTACGCGCTCTGCCTTGCTGCAGGTGGAGAAATCAGGCGACGCATCGACGCTGGACATCATTGCCTCCGTCAAGGGCATGCTGCCGAAGATTGCCGCGGGTCTTCCCAAGGCGCTCGATATCAAGCCGGTGTCCGATCAGTCGGTCTTCGTGAGTTCGGCCGTGGCGGGCGTGGTTCGCGAGGGCCTCATCGCCGCTGGTCTGACGGCCATGATGATCCTGCTGTTTCTTGGCAGCTGGCGGTCCACGCTCATTATCGCCATCACCATTCCGTTGTCGGTGATGACCTCGCTTATTGCGCTTTCCGTGCTCGGGCAGACCATCAACATCATGACCCTGGGTGGCCTGGCGCTGGCGGTGGGCATCCTGGTCGACGATGCCACCGTGGCCATCGAGGCCATCAGCCACCACCGGGATATGGGCAAGTCGCTGCATGACGCGATCATCGATGCCTCGGCGCAGATCGCCTTGCCGACGCTGGTATCGACCTTGTCGATCTGCATCGTGTTCCTGCCGATGTTCCTGCTGTCCGGTGTGGCGCGCTATCTGTTCGTGCCGCTGGCCGAAGCGGTGGTGTTCGCGATGCTGGCGTCGTATTTCTTCTCGCGCGCTCTGATCCCTACGCTGGCTATGTACATGCTGCGCAACGATCGCGTGGCCGATGGTGCAGGGCAGGGGCGCGCCGGCGCGCTGCGTCGGTTCCAGCAGCGCTTCGAGCGTGGCTTCGAGCGCTTTCACGGGCGGTATCAGGGCGCCTTGCAGACACTGCTTGCCCACCCACGCGGGCTGGCGGTGATATTCGCCCTGGTGTGCGGCGGTTCGCTGCTGCTGGTGCCCTTCCTCGGCCGTGATTTCTTCCCGACCTCGGATACGGGCGAAATCCGCCTCCATCTGCGCGCTCACACCGGTACGCGCATCGAGCAGACCGCACGGCTTGTCGATCTGGTGGAGCAGCGCATCCGCGTGGTCATCCCGCCGCGCGAGCTGGGCAGCGTGCTCGACAACATCGGGCTGCCGGTCAGCGGCATCAACATGACCTATGATTCCTCGTTGCCCGTGGGCTCTGCGGATGCCGACGTCCTGATCTCCCTCAAGCCCGACCACCGGCCCACGGAGGAGTACGTCAGCGCGCTGCGCGATCATCTCAATCACGATTTCCCCGGCGTGACGTTCTCGTTCCTGCCGGCGGACATCATCAGCCAGACACTGGACTTCGGTTTGCCGTCGCCGATCGACGTGCAGGTGGTGGGCAACGACAAGGAGGGCAATCGCAAGGTCGCCGAAGAACTGCTGGCCCAGCTTCGCCACGTGGATGGCCTGGTCGATCCACGCATCCAGCAGCCGAACGATGCGCCATCCATCAATGTCGATGTGGATCGCGTCAAGGCGCTTGAAGCAGGCTTCCAGCAGCGCACGATCGCCCAGAACCTGCTCATTGCCTTGTCAGGCAGCGCGCAGACCACGCCCAACTTTTGGTTGAACCCCAAGAACGGGGTGAGTTATCCGCTGACCACGGAAGCGCCGCAGTACACCATCGATTCGCTGCAGGCGCTGGGCAATATTCCGTTGACCGCAGGCAGCGTCAAGCAAGTGGCGCCGCCGATCCTGGGCTCCCTGAGCACGCTCAGCCGCACGTCGCAGGACGCCGTGGTATCGCACTACAACGTGCAGCCCGTGATTGACATCTTCGCTGGCGTGCAGGGACGCGACCTGGGTGCGGTGGCGGGCGATATCGATCGCCTGGTTGCAGCGGCAAAGGCGCATCTGCCGGCGGGCTCAAGCATCGCGGTGCGCGGCGAAGTGCAGACCATGCAGTCCTCGTTCAAGGGCCTGATGCTCGGGCTCGCCTTTGCAGTACTGCTGGTGTACGCGCTGATGGTGGTGAACTTCCAGTCATGGACCGATCCGCTGATCATCATCAGCGGGCTGCCGGGCGCACTGGCCGGCATGGCGTGGATGCTGTTTGTCACCCGTACGACCATCAGCGTGCCCGCACTTACCGGCGCCATCATGTGTATCGGCATCGCCACGGCGAACAGCATCCTGGTGGTCAGCTTTGCGCGCGATCGGCTCCAGCAAGGCGCGACGGCACTGCAAGCCGCCTTTGATGCCGGCAGCACCCGCTTCCGTCCGGTGCTGATGACGGCACTGGCCATGCTCATCGGCATGCTGCCGATGGCGCTGGGCCTGGGCGATGGCGGTGAGCAGAACGCGCCCCTGGGCCGCGCGGTCATCGGCGGCCTGATGTTCGGCACCGTGGCCACGCTGGTCTTCGTCCCGGTGGTGTTCGCCGCCGTGCACGCGTGGCTCGGCCGCCGCCAACATGTCTTGCCCGCACTTCCTTCCCCGCTTCCGACGCCCTGATGGGAGAGTCACCATGAACGCGCTTATTCCAGTTCCGACATCGTCACGTTCGCGCCTTCCCGCCATTCTGCCGGTGGCTGCCATCTGCCTGGCGCTGGCTGCCGGTGGATTGCCGAGGCTGTCTGCACACGCGGCGGTGGTGCGCCAGACAGCGGCGCTCAGCACGCCGACGGTGGCCGTGGTTGCCCCGGACCATGCACCGCTCCAGCAGTCACTCGTGTTGCCAGGCGACGTGGAGGCGTTCCAGGAGGCCAGCATCTATGCGCGCACCAGCGGCTACCTGGGACGGTGGCTGACCGATATCGGCACGCATGTTCACAGCGGACAGCTGCTGGCCGAAATCCAATCGCCGGAAGTTGATGCGCAGCTCGCGCAGGCTCGTGCAGACGCGGCGACCGCCTCAGCCAACTATCAGATCGCCAAGGTCACCGCCTCGCGCTGGGAGAGCATGCTCAAGAGCAATGCGGTATCCGAGCAATCCAGCCAGGAGAACGTGAGCACGATGAAGGCGAAGCAAGCCATGTTCGCAGCCGCACAAGCGAACGTGGACCGACTTCAGCAGCTGCAATCGTTCGAGAAGGTCTACGCTCCCTTCGATGGCGTCGTCACCGTGCGCAATATCGATGTCGGCGCCTTGATCGATGCCGGCAACGGTGGCACGCCGGCTGCGCTCTTCAAACTGGCCGAAACGGACAAGCTGCGCATCTTCGTCAACGTGCCGCAGGACAATGCCGCGGATGTGGCCATCGGTGCCCGTGCGACGCTGACCTTGCCGCAGTATCCGGGCCGGACCTTTGTGGGAAGCGTGGCACGCACGGCTGGCGCGATCGATCCATCCAGCCGCACGCTGCGCGTGGAAGTGGATATGGATAACGCCGATGGCGCCGTTCCCCCGGGCGCCTATGCCCAGGTAAGTCTCGCCCTTGCAGCACCCAAGGCCATGCTTTCGTTGCCGGCCAATACGTTGCTGTTTCGTCCATCGGGCGTGCAGGTGGCGACGGTCGACGGCAAGGGGCAAGTGCGCTTGATGACGGTCACCCTGGGCCGGGATTTCGGCACGCGCGTTGAGATTCTCACGGGCCTGAGTGGCAACGAGCGTGTGATCGTCAACCCGGGCGATGCCGTCAGCAACGGGCAACCGGTGAGCATCAACACGCACCCCGCAGATGCAACCTGAGCGACGGAGGCATAGCCATGCGTAACCCAACTATTTCGCGCGTCGCCAGCACGCTGGCTGTTGCTGTCGGCCTGGGCTTGTCGGTGGGCTGCACGCCGGGGCCGGCCTATGTGCGGCCGCCGATCAGCGTGCCGGATCACTTCAAGGAGGCGGCGCCCGTTGCAACCGAGGCACAGCGTGCCGCACCAGGCTGGGTTGCCGCGCAGCCGAACGACACGGTGCGCCGCGGCGACTGGTGGACCTTGTTCCATGACCAGACACTCGACCAGCTCGAAGCACGTGTCGATGCAGGCAATCAGTCCATCGCCAAGAGCATCGCCAATCTGCAGGCCGCGAAGGCGCAGGAAAAGGAGGCACGTGCCGCGTACTACCCGACCATCACGGCCGGTGTCGCCGCCGACCGCAACCACACCTCGCAGAACGTCGTCGGGCGTTCATTGGCCGGCAAAACCGTGTCGGATTACCAGGCCGGACTGGATGTCTCGTGGGAGCCGGATCTGTTCGATCGCATCGGTCACCAGGTCGACGCTGCCAAGGCGCGCTACCAGGCCGACGAGGCGGATCTCGCCTCCGTTCGACTGGCCATGCATGCGGAACTGGCCATCGATTATGTGGACCTGCGCAGCGTGGATGCGGAGACGGCCTTGCTGCAGCAGACCGTTGCCGACTTTACGCAGGCGCGCGATCTCGTGCAGGTACGTTTCACTGGCGGCATTGCATCGGATTCGGATCTTGCCGAAGCAGAGACCCAGTTGCAGGTCGCCAGTGCGCAACTGGTGGACCTGGGCGAGAGTCGCGCGCGTTTTGAACATGCCATCGCCACGTTGGTCGGCGTGGCACCGGCGGAGTTGTCCATTGCCGCATCCACCAGCGCGATCGCCATGCCGGTGGTTCCTCCGGGCCTGCCTTCGACCTTGCTGCAGCGACGCCCTGACATTGCCGCAGCCGAGCGTAGGGTGGCTGCCGCCAATGCCGATGTCGGCGAAGCAACCTCAGCGTTCTTTCCCGACTTGCTGCTGTCTGCGTCGGGTGGTGTCGAGGCTTCGCGATTCACCCAGCTGGCGACGCTGCCCAGCCGCTTCTGGGCGATTGGCCCAGCGCTGGTCGGCACCTTGTTCGATGGCGGCCGCCGCAAGCAGGCGCTGCACCAGGCCGAGGCCCAGGAAGACGGTGCCGCGGCCGACTATCGACAGACGGTGCTCTCGGCCTTCCAGGACGTAGAAGACAACCTGGCGTCCGTGCATGTATTGAACGAAGAAGCGGGCACGCAGCAACGCGCAGTCGACGCTTCCGGCCGCGCCGAACAGCTGGCCCTCACTCGTTACAAGGCGGGAGCCACCGACTACCTGGAAGTGGTCGCCACGCAAAGCGTGAGCCTTGCGCAGCGGCGTGCCTACGTCGAGTTGTCCCGGCGTCAGCTGGAGTCCGATGTCCGCTTGATCAAGGCCGTTGGTGGCGACTGGAGTGTCGACACGCTCACCAGGGTCTCTGGTACGGATGTTCAGCAGAGTAAGCAAGCGGCACCGTGAAACTGGCGAGCGATACCACCTGTCGCGAGGCTACGCGCCCATCGATCACGCCTCGTTTGCAGTCTGATAAGGCCGATAGTGCGGTTCCCAGAAGAGGGCGCTGATGCGTGCGGACAGTGTCGCCTCGTCACAGTCATCGGCGACACCATCGAGCTGGGCCTGCCGGGCGACCACCTTGGCCACGGCGATGGACACGTCACGCAGCTGAGCGACAGGGGGCAGAAGCCGACCATTCTTGTCGTTGACGGTTGGCGACATCGCTGCGACGGCTTTGCCGGCGACCATGAACATCGCATCCGTGACCCGTCGTGCGCCTGCTGCGAGCACGCCCAGTCCCACGCCGGGAAAGATGTAGGAGTTATTGGTCTGGTTGACTGGAACCATCTTCCCGTCCCACGCCACCGGATCAAACGGACTGCCGGTACCCATCAGGGCGCGGCCATTGGTCCAGGCCAGCAAATGCTCCGGCGTCGCCTCGGAACGAGACGTGGGATTGGACAGTGGGAAGATGACCGGACGCTCGGCATGTTCCGCCATGGTGCGAACGACCGTCTCGGTGAACGCGCCGCGTTGCCCCGATACGCCGACCAGGACCGTTGGCCTGGCGTTGCGCATGACATCGAGCAGGGATATTTCGCTCGCGCTTTCCTGCGTCCAGGACGCCACCGCCGAGCGCTTCTGCACGAAGGGCGCCTGCGCGGGCGTGATATTCGCCATGCCCTCCACCAGCAGTCCATTGCGGTCGACCAGGAAGAAGCGCTGACGCGCATCTGCTTCGCTGGCACCGGCATCGACTATCGCTTGCAGTAGGAGTGAAGCAATGCCGCAGCCCGCCGAACCGGCGCCAACGATCGCGATGCGCTGGTCGGTCAGCTGCACACCGGTCACATTGATCGCCGCCAACAGGCTGGCCGTAGCCACCGCGGCCGTGCCCTGGATGTCGTCGTTGAACGTGCACAGCCGGTCGCGGTAGCGTTCCAGCAGGCGGCTGGCATTGGATCCCGCGAAGTCTTCCCATTGCAGAAGAACATTCGGCCAGCGTTCGATCACGGCGCTGACGAAGGCTTCGACGAAGTCGTCGTAGTCCTGGCCGGTGACGCGCTCATGCTGCCAGCCAACATAGAGCGGATCGGCAAGACGCTCCTGATTGTTGGTGCCGACGTCGAGCAGGATGGGCAGCGTCAATTCCGGGTGAATGCCGGCGCAACCGGTGTAGAGCGACAGTTTGCCGATCGGAATGCCCATGCCTCCGGCGCCTTGGTCACCCAGCCCCAGGATGCGCTCGCCGTCGCTGACAACGATCACGCGAACCTTGTCCAAGCGCGGGTCAGCCAGAATCTCGCGGATGCGGTGCTTGTTCGGATAGCTCAGGAACAAGCCCCTGGGTTTGCGCCATATCTCGCTGAAGCGCTGGCAGCCTTCGCCCACCGTGGGCGTATAAACCAAGGGCAGCAGCTCGGCGAGATTGCCCACCAGCAACGCATAAAAAAGGGTTTCGTTGATGTCCTGCAAGTCGCGCAGAAACGCATAACGCTCGAAATCGGTGTTGAACGCGCGCAGGACTTTCAAGCGGCGTGCCACCTGTACATCGAGCGTGCCGATATGGGGAGGGAGCAGGCCGTGGAGGCGAAAGCGATCGCGCTCTTCGTTGGTAAAAGCCGTTCCCTTGTTCAGCATCGAGGTGTTGATCAAGTCGAAGCCGGACAGATGGGTCTCGATCGGAGCGTCCGAGGCGAATGCGGGCATTTCGTTCATATGACTGAGACTCGTATGGCAGAGGCGGCCGATGGCGGCCACTCGTTGCACCCAGGTTCCGGCGTCAATGCATGGGGCTATTCCAACAGACGAACATTACGCTCAATCGATCACGCCGGATTGAATGGGTTTGACACGGCAGGTATAAAAATCGTTGCCATGCCCGTGTGTCTCACCGTGTTTGATGGCGACGATCAGGGTCACATTTTCGAAGCAGAGCCGTGCAGAAAGTATCAATAATCTCCAGCTCGACTCAAAGATCTCCAATCCGCAGAAGCGCGCGCTGCCTATCCTGGCGCAGGACATTCCACCGATAGATGCAACCTGCATCAGGCAAGGCTTTGTCGTCGAAAGCAGGGACCAGGGCCATGACAGATGCCGGCAAGTGCCCACCCTCGGCCGCGGTTCGAAAAGAGCGCGATCTGTCGCTGGATACGGTCGCTCTTGCCGCCGGTCTGCTCTTTGCAAACGGGCAGACGACCGAACGGACCGTGGTTGCCACGGAGCAGCTTGGGCGATCCTTCGGTTTGGACGTGAGGGTGCTGCCGCAATGGGGCGAATTGACCGTTGAGATCGAGGGCACGCTGCTCTCCGAGGTGTCCTCGAGCGCCCCTCTGAGCGTGGACATGGGGAAAGTGCTCGCCGTATCCCACGCGGTGGATCGGGTGTGCAAGCAGTCCCTGCCCAGAGAAACCGCGTATTCCTTGCTGGTTGAGGCCGGACGCACAGGCGCGGTCTCCACGCTGCGCTTTGTTCTGTTTTCGGCCCTGGGCGCCGCGGCGCTGGGCGTAATCTTCGGCGCGCTGAGTGCCCAAAGCTTGTGGCTTATCGCACTGAGTGCCGGCGCGGGTGCGCTGGCGCGCCGCGGGTTGGCGCGGCTGCGGACCAGTCCGCTGGCGCAGCCGCTATGTGCCTCGGCGATGGCGGGACTGCTTGGAGCCATCGTCATTCGCATGCATCTGTCGACGTCGCCGACGCTGGTGGCCTTCTGCCCGTGCATGGTGCTGATTCCCGGTCCGCATATCCTTAACGGCGCGATCGACCTGGCACGCACCCGCATTTCGCTGGGGATATCACGGCTCGCCTATGCGGGTGTGTTGATCCTGTTGACCTGCGTGGGCTTGCTTGCGGGACTCGGCGCAGGCGGCATCACGGCATTGCCGGCCGATACGCCGGCGGCGGTGCCGTTCCTAGCCGATGTGATCGCCGCGGGTTTCGCGGTGGCGAGTTTTGGCACGTTCTTCTCGATGCCCTGGCGTCTCCTGCCATTTCCCATCGCCATCGGAATGCTCGCGCACGCGCTGCGCTGGGTGCTTATCGCGTTGGCGGGTTTTCACGTGACAACGGCGGCGCTCGTCGCCTGCCTGCTGGTGGGCGCCGTCATCACGCCCGTGGTGGATCGCCTGCGTTTGCCGTTTGCGGCGATCGCGTTCTCGGCAGTCGTCTCCATGATGCCTGGGTACTATCTGTTCGAATCGGCCAGTGCGCTGCTTCGTCTGGTGGGCGGTACTTCGCAGGCAGCGTCGATCGAGCTGATCACCAGCGTAATTGCCAACGGAACAACCGCCTTTCTGGTCGTACTCTTCATGACCATCGGGCTTATTCTTCCGCGCATGTTCATCGAGCACTATTTTCCGCCCGGTGGCCGACCCACGACAGATGCCTGAGTGGTGCAGGGCATCGCCAGCATGGACGGATCAGGAATTGCCAACCCCGCACACAATCCTCCAATCAGTGTGCGATGGCGATCCTTACGCTCGGGACGACATGAAGCTGGAAGACATGCCGCCCTGAACGCGGTGGCGTGTGCCTTTTCGCTTCGGGGTGTGCGCAGCTGCCTTTTGGCCAACGAGGCGTCGATGTGATGAAGACCCAGCCTTCCGTCTCCGTGTCTCCCTCCCGGCAACACACGGCTTTTGTGGTCGCATGGTGTCTGGCGGCGATCTTCTACTTTCTCGAGTACGCCTCGCGATCGTCGCCCGCCGTGATGCTGCCCGAGCTGATGCGGGCCTTCGGTGTCGATGCGCTGGGCGTCAGCAGCATCCTTGGCACTTACTACTACACCTATTCCGTGACCAGCCTGGTGGCAGGCGTACTGCTGGATCGCCTGGGCGCGCGCTATGTGGTGCCCGCGGGCATGCTGATCCTGGCGCTCGGATGTCTTCTGTTTGCCCTGCCTCATGCCAATACCGGCACCGTTGGCCGATTGCTGCAAGGCGCGGGTTCGGCATTTGCATTTACTGGCGCCGTCTACCTGGCGTCGCGGGGTTTTTCGGCGACGCGCCTGGCCACGGTGATTGGCTTCACCCAATGCCTGGGCATGCTCGGTGGTTCCATGGGGCAGCTCGCCGTGGGGCCGCTGATTCACGGGATGGTGAGCGTTCCGCAATTCTGGAATGCGATGGGGGCGATTGTCTTGCTGGTGGGCGTCGCGCTGCTGGCCATGACGCCCAGCGAGAGCCGGGCAGGGCAAGCGAATGAGCCGGGTGGATTCCTGGCGCCATACAAGGTGGTGCTGAGCAACCCGCAGTCGTATCTGTGCGGCATCGTTGCCGGCCTGCTGTTTGTTCCCACCACCATCGGCGACATGGTGTGGGGCGTGCGCTTCTTTCAGCTGGACCGGCAGTTCAGCTATCACGACGCCGTGCTCGCCATCTCGATGGTTCCGCTGGGATGGGTTTTCGGTTGCCCGCTGTTCGGCTGGCTTGCCGATGCGCTGGGTCGGCGGAAGGTGGCGCTCATCGCTGGCGCAGTGCTGATGTTGATCTGCGCGATACAACTGACCTGGCTTCCCGATCTGATCCCCAATTGGGCGACCTTGCTGTTGTTTGGCGTGGCCTCCGGATCGGCCATGATCCCTTACACCATCATCAAGGAAGCCAATCCTGATCGCGTGAAAGGCAGTGCGACGGGTGCGATCAACTTCATCACGTTCAGTGTCACCGCGCTCGTGGGCCCCGTGTTCGCGCGGAAACTGGGCAACACGGTGGGCTCGTCGGTGGTGGATCCCCGCGTTCACTTCTTCCACTCCAGTGAGTTCTGGGTGGTGGTGATTGCGATCGGGATTGTCGTCTCGTTCTTCTTGCATGAAACCGGCCCGGGCGCCAAACCAGCCACCAGCACTACAAGCTGAGGCGACCGCTTGCCAGACCGTGCGCCTGATCAAGGCTGCTCGACGGTCGGCGGCAAAATCCTGCGAAGTCGATAACTTCAGCCTGGCCCTCGCGGGGGCCGGGCTTCTTTTCGACACTTTCGAGTCATTTTGTTCAGGCCTTCGGGTGACCACAGGTACCCGGAGGGAGGCATCGGGCCTAGCTCGTCATCGGTAACTTGCTGAGCTCAGGGGCTAGCTGAGCCAGCAAGCTTCTACGAAGACGTTGGCCCGGAGATATCCATGTATCAAGGTGCCTTTGGCGAGCGACTCGGTCGCTCCTTCCAGATCAGCAATCCGCGCGTGCTGCGGGCGCAGACGCAGCAGGGCATCCGGCTCGCCGTCACCGAGCTGCGGATCGACCGCGCAGGCTATGGCATCACCAGTCCGATGGGGATGGAGCACGCCTATCTGGTCTGCCTCAATTTCCTTGAACAGAAAACGCACGAGCTTTGGTACGACGGACGATCGGTATGTTCGACGCCGTATCCCGCCGGCACCGTTTATGTGCTCGATCTGAGGTGCGATCCGGTGGCCTACATCGGCGATCCGTTGCACTCGCTGTATTTCTACGTGCCGCAAGAGGCATTGCGAGAACTCGGAGCATGCCGCGACACGGGCGATGCGGGTGAGCTGTCCACGCCGCCCTGGCAATGTTTCCATGACTCGATCATTTCGAGTATCGGCCAGACCCTGCTGCCCATCTTCGCGAGCCCTGGCGGCGCGCACCAGAAGCTGGTGGAGCACCTGCTGCACGGCCTGTGCGCCTATCTGGCGGCCGAATACGGTGGCACGGCCAAACGGCCGGTGATCACCCGCGGTGCGTTGGCGCCGTGGCAGCAACGGCTGGTGATGCAGATGATGCGCGACAAGGTCTTTGAAGGCGTGGCGGTCAGCGAACTGGCCGAAGCTTGCGGTATTTCCGTGGGCGCGCTTATCCGGGGCTTCAAAAAGAGCACCGGCGTCTCGCCGCATCAATGGCTGTTGTCGCGTCGCCTCGAGCTGGCCCTTGACCTGATGGCGAATCCCGACGCATCGCTGGCGGATATCGCCTGCAACGTGGGGTTCTCCGATCAAAGCCACCTGAGCCGCGTGTTCACCCAGAAGATGGGCGTGACGCCTCGCGCGTGGCGCAAATCATTGGCCAGTCATGGCAGGGCGACGGTCTGAGCATCTGCCCGCAAGCATGGATGTCTTTATCTGGGGGCATCCATGAAGCCGCGCCGGATGGCAATCATGACGGCATGGGTGCGGTCTTCAGCCTCCAGCTTGCCCATGATGCTTTTCATGCGCGCCTTGACGGTGTCCTCCGAAATAAACAGCACCTCGGCGATCTGCTTGTTGCTGTGGCCTTCCGCGACCAGGCGCAGCACGCCGATCTCGCGTTCCGTCAGTCGTTCCCGGCCGGTATGGGTGGCGATCTCCTGGGCGACTTCAGGCGCCACGGTGTGACGTCCGGCCAGCGCGCCGCGTATCGCCTTGATGATCTCGTCGCGGCGGGCCGTTTTAAGAATGTAGGACGTCGCACCCAGGGTAAACGCGCGAACTACGCGCGCATCGCCGGGGTAGGTGGTCAACACGATGATGGTGGCATCGGGAAATTCGCCGCGGATCGTGGTGATGGCCTGCAAGCCGTCGACCTCGGGCATCTGCAAGTCGATCAACAACAGGTCGGGAAGAAACTTGCGGAACAGCTGGATCGCTTCCTTGCCATCCGATGCCTCGCCGACCACTTCAAGGTCGGGCTCTTCCTCGATGACCATGCGCAAGCCATCACGCATGACCGGATGGTCGTCGGTGATCAGGATGCCGTACCGAGCCTTCTCTTCGTTCAACGAGCCAATCCTTCGATGCAAGCGTTGCACGGCTGGATGTAACGGGACGCCCGGGAGATTCCTGGTTGGCATGACTATGCGCTGCGCTACCACGGTTTTCAACGCTCGAAAGTGTAAATCAAGGTGGTGTTTCCGTTGCGTGTGATCACCAGCAGTGAAGAAGCCAAGCAGGTGACGGACGAATATCAGCGCAAGTTTGAATCGTTGGCGCCGTTGCGGGCGACGAGCGAGGCGGCAACGGGTTCTGGAACAGGAGCAACGAGGACGACAGCGCACCCGTAAACAGGCAACCTGACCGAGAGTCTTTATGTAGGAGCGCACTTGTGCGCGACCAGCCAACAGAGCGGTCCATCCACGCGCCGCAGTCGCGCACAAGTGCGCTCCTACAGTGGATGGCACCGGCTTCAGGCCGTGGATCAACGGCTGCAGACCGCCATTTGTGGGAGCGCACCCTGTGCGCGACAAGCCTACGGAGCGGCACATTCCAGCGCTGCGGTCACGCACAAGGTGCGCTCCTACAGTGGATGGCACCGGCTTCGGGTCGTGGATCAACGGCAGCGGACCGCCATTTGTGGGAGCGCACCCTGTGCGCGACAAGCCTTCGGAGCGGCACATCCCAGCGCTGCGGTCACGCACAAGGTGCGCTCCCACAAGGGGGCACGCAGGCCCATGGGTCACGGATTGAACGTTGCTTGGCTGCTCTTTGTGGGAGCAAATCCTGTGCGCTGAAACTGGTGAGGCCGGGGCAGGGTGCATTTTCCCCCGCTAATGCTGCTTTGGCGACCCGCTGCAATCGAGGGTCTGCTCTCGCGCCAAGCGAGAAATAGGCCATACGCCCGAGTGCCATGCACAAACTCTCGCCCGCCAGTGATGCACAATACCTGCGCACTCCGGGGAGTAGCCCATGTTTCGATACCTGCGAGCTCTGTACGTGCTTGTCTTGATCGCTTCGCCTGCCCTGGCACAAGAGGCCCACGATCACGGCGTCCCTGAAAAGTTGGGAGACGTATCGTTCCCGATCTCATGCGCCCCTTCGGTGCAACCGTCCTTCAATCGCGCCGTCGCCTTGCTGCATTCGTTCGCCTACGCGCCAGCGGAGCAGGCTTTCCAGGCTATTGCGCAGAAGGACCCGCATTGCGCCATGGCGTATTGGGGCCTGGCAATGGTGCATTTTCATCCGGTGTGGTCGCCATCGTTACCGCCAGCATCCTTTGGGCAGGCGCAGCGGAACATGCAGCGGGCTGTCGAGCTTGGTGCGGCATCCGATCGCGAAAAGGGCTTCATCAGCGCCGGCAGCGTGCTGTTTCAGGCGACCCCGGGGCTCAAGGCGAACCAGAGAACGGAAGCCTACGAGCAGGCGATGGAGCAAGTGGCAAGCGACCACCCGACGGATATGGAAGCGCAGGTGTTTTACGCCCTGGCCCTGCTATCCAATGCATCACCAGCCGACAAGACACACGCCAAGCAGAAGCATGCCGTCGCAATATTGGAGCCGCTGTTTCGCGCGCATCCAGATCATCCGGGCCTTGCCCACTACATGATCCATGCCTGCGACAGCGAAGAACTGGCCAAGCAAGGTCTGCCGGCCGCCCGCGTGTACGCGAAGATCGCCCCGTCAGCACCCCACGCGCTGCATATGCCTTCGCACATCTTCACCCGGCTTGGCCTATGGGACGATTCGGTCCACTCCAATCTCGCCTCCAAGGAATCCGCACATCAGCATGGCGATACGATGGGCGAGTTTCACGCCATGGACTACCTGGTCTACGCCTATCTTCAGGAGGGGAAAGATGGCGACGCCCAACGCGTGGTTGATGAGATGAAAGCCATGCGTGCACTGGACGTAACGGAGTTCGCGATCGCCTATGCAGCCACCATCATGCCGATACGGCTCGCGGTCGAGCGCGGTCGTTGGAGTGATGCGGCTGAGGTGGCGCCGATGCCCCGGGCATCGCCTACCATCCTCGCCATCGCGGTTTGGTCCAAAGGCATCGGTCTTGCGCGCTCCGGTCACCCAGCGGACGCCGGTGCAGAAGTCACGCGGCTCCGTCAGCTTGAAAAGCAGCTGCGTGACTCTGGCGATGACTATTGGGCCACCCAGACGGCCATACTCGCCGACGAGGTCGCCGCATGGCAGAGCCAGGCCACGGGCCATGCCGACCAGGCGCGGTCGCTGCTGCAGTCCGCCGCCGATCGCGAAGATAGCCTGGAGAAGCGCCCGGTAACACCCGGCCCGGCAGTTCCCGCACGCGAGCAATTGGGCGAGTTGCTGCTGTTACAAGGCGATGCCGCAGCGGCGCGTGAGGCCTATCGCGCTGCGTTGATTCAGGCCCCCGGGCGACGTGGTGCGGTGTTGGGAGAGGCGCGTGCTGGGCAGGCTATGCGTTGATCAGAATCCGCAACCGAGTCGCCGCCATCACCGCTTTGTGGTCAGAGCACCACGCCAACGCGATCAACTCACCGATCGAACCAGTGATACTGGATGGCCAGGGAGACGCCTTTGTAGTCGCCACCGACGCGTGTCACCAGTCCGTTGGTCAGCGCGAGCTTCGCCGACCAGCCTCGGGCGAAGGGGACAGACAGGGTCAGCCCGTAGCGGGCGTTGGATTGTCGGTTGTCATCATCGATGCCATTGAGGCTGGTTCTGCCGCCCGTTGCGTACCCGATGGCAGCCGCAAGCCAGAGTCCCGGGCCAAAGGTATATCCGCCGTTCAACTGGGCGGTCATTAACGGGTCCTGGCTGCGCGTCTTTCCGCCGTAGTAGTCGTGATTGGTGGTGAAGATCCACGCACCGACGGAGGCTTCAACGAACCATTTCCCCCACGGTTGCATCAGTCCTATTTCGGGCTTGAACGACCAACGGTTGGTGCCGATGTTCACCAGTCGGGACGACGTGTACTGTCCCGTCGGCGCGGACATGGTCAGGCTCACACCTATCGAGGTCTCGGGCGTGCGCTTGGCGAATTCCTCGGGAGACATCGCCGGATTGCCAACGAGATTCAATGCGAACCGCAGGCGTACGTCGCCCATGCCTTCGCGGTGAATGGCGGTGGGCGCATCGATCACGTTACCGCTGAGGTCGCCGCTGACGCCAGGTATGACGATGCCGAGCGAGGCCGTGTGGTCAGCCAGTCCGAAGGTGCGCACATAGCCAAGTGCGACGGTGTTGATCTGTGCCTCGACATGCGAGATCGGAAGCGAAGGATCCGTCAGCACGTCTCCCGTAAGGCGGTTATAGGCCAGGCCGACGAAATTCGTGCCTGTCGGGGAGGGTGAATAGGTTCGCGGTTCCAGCTCCTGCGCGTGCCCCGTTGCTGCGTGGAGCAGCAGCGCGGCAAGTATCGCCTGCAAGAGCGAGCGACTCATGCGTGCAGGCATCATCGTGAATTCAGATCGATGCCATGTGCCGCCAGGGGTAAGGCCATATCCGTTCTCCCCGTCCGATGTGCCGCTCATCGCGATGGCCGTGCGCATCGCACGACCGCGTCACGACCCCAACCAGCTACGCCTCTGATCGGGTGCCTCCGGAACTCCCTGGAACGCAGTATGGCAACTCTCCAAAGCGGCGGGGAGTGGCGCTATGTCGGTGCAGTCCATGGCAACGCCAAAGAAGGCTGCCGGGAGCCATTTTGGAATGCCCCTGTTCGGCGGTCCGGTGATCAGATCCGGGCCGGCCTTCCTGACGCCACCGGTTCACTGATTGCCTCGTGGCCGGGCGATGGCCGTCGCCGGGTCAGGACGACGTTTGGAGGCCTCCGGGGCATGACGCAGAGCCTTGGCGGCCCTGGCGGTCGCAGGGGCAATGAACCGGCGGTGCCGTTCGGAAGGGGCTGCGGCGCAATAGCGGGGTCAGATTTATTTATCTCTTGGCCAAGGAAGGCTCCAACCAATGACCACCACAATTGTCAGGTACGACGACGCTGACGACCTGGACGCTGAGCCGCTGCCGCCGCGACCGAAATATGCCTGGCCGGTGTATGAGCCGGACTTTAGCCAGGTTCGGGGAGACCGCATCATTGGTAAAGAACAGTTCGAGCTTGAGAAGAAGCAAATCGCCTCTGGCGAAAAGACGATGGCCCAGATCTTTGCCGAATACGGTCTCGACGAGAACGGGCGGAAGACACCACACACGCCAAGAACGGTGAGGCAAGCATGAGCCGGCGGAAGGTAAAGACGTTCGACCCGTCCGCTGAGCTTGGCAAGTTGATCAGTTCTCTGAAGCGAAAGACCGGCATCCGCTCCGAGGTCGACCCCCGCACATCACCACTCGCGTTGACGCTGCGGCGGAAGACTTCAAGCGCGGCGTTCTCGCGCTGCATCGTGCCGAGGGTGATAGCAGTGGCGTTGAGGTGCTGCTCGGCGAGATTGAACGCGTCGCGCGTCGCGCGTCGCGCCGTGCGCACGGCCGACGAATATGGCGCCCCCTGTGCGCCCCAAACTGCGGCTGGCTCATCCAATGCCTCTGCAGTCAGCGCCACGCCTCACTCCACCCACGTCTGTCCCCTGACTACAAGTCAGGGCGATGTGTCGGATGGCCTCTAGGGTATCTCTGGCGAGAGAAGGCCGCTGCAATGGAAGAGGATTTCCCACGTGCTCGACATTTATGCATCGTCGGTGGCGTAGCTCATCAACCTCTCTCCTGGCACGTGACATCGGTAGCGGAGTATCGCGCTACCGATGTCACGTGCTCGTGGTGTTCATCCGACGTAGCCGGATGAACAAGATTGCAGATAACCGATCACGTCATCGGTGCTGCCTTCGGCGATCAGTTCAAGCGCGGTTCTTCCAGCGAACGTGGCGAGTGGCTGGCTCATCCACTCGATCGCTTTGTCGCGGTCGCCGGAGATCGATTCGGCGATATCGGCAACACGCTCCACGGCAAGCCTCAAGCGATCATCATTGTCCATGATCTCCGCCTTTCAGACTGCGCAATCGTTAGCGCATTACCTTGAACCCATCGCTAGTCATTTCTACCCCATTAAACTCAAGATCTTCTTTTAACTGCTCAGCAAGCACTTTGTCATTCGATCCAATAACCCAAAGCACGGTGTAGGGGTTGGGTTGGCTTGCTGCGCCGTAGTGATCATCAATATCCAGCGCCGATCGAACAGCAAGATCTTCGTCGCTCTCGCCGGGGCGTTTAAGAATTGTTGTCAAATGCCCTGGCGGCAACGATGAGCGCAACGCTTGAACCGCCGCTGCATTCTCCGATGTCGAAACGACCCACACTGGTAATTTTTCAGCGAGCGCAGAAAGGCTCTCCACGGGCTGCGGATTTAAAACTAGTGCAATTGTGTCGGTCATCATTGGTCTCGAGAAAAGTCAGTTCCCATTATTGGGATTAAATGGCACGCCAGGCCCGCGAACACCATCAGTCCAATCGTGCGTATGCGGCACTCCTTGGCCATGATCATGGTCGTAGTCCACGTCAAAAAGCGGCTTCCCGTCCGGGCCATATGTGCGCTGCTGACCGCTCCCTGGATTCGTGTAGGTTGTTCCCGGCGCTCCGGTATTTGGAGTCTTAGACGGACGTTGCGCTGATGGAGCGCGGCATCCTTCCATCGCTTTCCCGCGCAACACTTCTTCCAAGCGCTCAACGTCAGCTCGCGTGTAGTTTGCTTCTTTTCGTGAGGCGACGGAGTCTTCGAAGTCCGGGTCATACTGCCGAACACGATTGAGCGTTTCCCGGTAATTGGCGCCTTGGAGTGGCCCGGCCAGATCGACAGGTTCGAGTAAGTCACGCTCGTTCTCTGCCTGCAATCCCTGCGAATCCACGAAGCTCAGCGGATTGCTACCTACATAGGCATACAAGCTCGGTCCTGCAGCTAACCCAGACGGATCGGGCTGGTCGTATCCACCAATGGCCGGCTCGTAGTCGCGGTAACCATTGTGGACAAGGCCGCTTTCCACATCGTAGTACTGGCCGGGGAATCGCAGGTTATAGGCGAAGCCCCCTGAAGTCGTCGGCTGCTGCTCGCCAAACGCATTCCCTTGATACGCCAGCTGCCAGATGGAAGCGCCTGTCGCGTCCGTGACCACTCTGGGCGTACTCAGTCCATCAGCATGCACATAGCTCACCACGCTGACGCCGCCCGCCGTATCCACCACGGCAACCGGCAAGGCGCCCAGCCAAATGTAGTCGCGCAAAGCGCTGCCGTACTCGCCAAGTAGCTGACTCGATTCGTCGTACGAAAAACGCTGGCTGCCAGCTGCAGGGAAGGTCGCCACCTTCGCAGTACGCTGCCCGAGTGAATTGTACGTATACGTGCCTACAGTGCTGCCATCGCGTTGCACTACCGTCATGCGGTTACGGCCGTCATAGCCGTAGCCGAATGTGCTGCCGCCGGTGACGCTACCCGTGGTGTTGCCGTTCGCGTCATAAGCGCGCGAGGCGTTGCCGATGCTGGCCAGGTGATGCGTGCCGGCTTGATAGGTGTAGACACCCGTCGCGAGGCCGCTAGCGGTCTTGCTCAGGCGGTCGCCGGTCTTGCTATAGGTGTACGCCTCTTCCACGTTGCCGTTGCCGTCGGTCAATCTGGTAAGGCGATACAGCGGGTCATAGCTGTAGCTCTCCACGGCCGGATTGGCGCCCGGTGCATTACCCAGGGCCGTGATATTGCCCATCGCATCGCGCGCGAAGTGCAAGTTGAGCGCCTGACTCACCACGTCGGTGAGCGCGTAGTTGGCGTCATAGGTGCGTGTGATGGTCTGACCATTGCCCAGCGTGTAGCTGGCGATAGGCCCGAAGGGCAGGTAACTGATGGCCGTGACCACATTGCCCGCCCCCGCGCCGCTGGTGCCCGGAGGCAGAGCGGTGACGCCGTTAATCCGCCCAGCAGCATCGCGGCTGTACTGAATGGATGTGCCCGACGGCGTCAGCGTGCTGGCCACGCGGTCGGCCAGGGTGTAGCCGTAGGCGGTGATGTCGGTGCCCGTGCCTTGCATCTGGCTCTTGCGCGTGACGTTGCCATGCGCGTCATAGCAGTAGACCGTGGTGACGGCGGTTTCGACGATGCGGGTGAGGCGACCGGTCGGGTACGAGGCCGTGCAGCCGGTGACGCTGTTGGGCTCGTCGTAGCCGTAGGCGACGTTGAGCGTGCCATCGGCATAGGTGGTGGCGGTGCGACGGTTGAGCGCGTCATAGGTGCTGTTGCTCACTACGCCCTTGGCGTCCGTGCGCTGCGTGACATTGCCCGCTGCATCGTAGACGTACGTGGTGCCGCCCGTATCGGGACTCTGCACGCCAGTCGCGTTGCCCAGGCCATCGTAGCTGTAGGTGGTGTTGAGCCCATCCGGATCGCCCACGCCTTCCAGGCGATCATTGGCGTCGTAGGCAAACACGCTCTGCGTGTTCTGCGTGGCGGTGTCGGTGCCGTTGTAGTTGTCGATGGTGCTGATCAGGCGGTTCAGCCCGTCATAACCCTGTTTGCGCTGGACGCCGAGCGCATCGGCGGTGTGCACCAGGTTGCCGTTGGCGTCGTAGCTGTCGCTATAGGTGGCGTTGAACACGGCATGGCTCAGCCCGTCCGTCACCTTGGTGAGCTGGCCCAGGGTGTTGTACGTACGCGATAGCGTGCGACGTACCGTGCCGCTGGGATCAAACGTCTGCTCCTGCGTCTTGTTGCCCGCCGCATCCAACGTGTAGTGGATGCGATCGCCCAAGGCATCGGTGATGTCGGTGAGGCGATGCGCGGCGTCGTAGGTGTAACTCACCTTGACTCCGTCGGCATCCGTGATCGAGGCCACCGAGCCGTAGGGCGTGTAGCCGATGGTGGTTACGGCGTCGCCGGAGGAGGGCGTTCCATTGCTGTTGGCACGCACCGTCCGCGTCAGTAGCCAGCCTCGGGGGCTATAGGTGAGATCCGTGATCACGCCATTGGCGTCGGCCTGGCGCACCACACGGCCGCTCTTGTCGTAGGCCACATAGGTTGTGACCTGACCCAGCGCGTTGGTGACCTGATAGAGATCACCGACATGGTGGCAAGCGCCGCCTTGCGTACCGCAGCCGGATTCATCCGTGCCGAGGTAGTAGCTGTAGTTAGTGATGTCGGAGACATCGGTGCGTGGGCCATCAACACTCAGCAGCAGACCGACGAGCGGGCACTGCGTTGTGTTGACGGCGGTGCAGTAGGTATAGCGCGATTGGCGCACGCCGGCAGGGGCATTGGCACTGCTGCCGCAGGCGTATCCCAGGCCTCCGGCGACCGTGGGGTCCGCTTCGCAACGTGCGCTCGCCTGACCGGCGTTGTTGTAGACCCATGCACCGTAGGCAACGGTGTTGCCGTTGTTGTCCAAGACGGTTCTGGTGAGCGGGACGCGCTGTGCGGTGTCCCAGGTGAAGTTGGTGGTGCGCTGAGTGGGCTGGCCCCTCGCGTCAATCTGCTGGGTCAACAATGCGGCGTTGCTATAGGTGGTCGCCGTGGTATACCCGTTGAAGTCAACGTAGCTGGCTGGATTGCTGTTCGTATCGTAGGTGCGTGTCTTCCAGGGCTGGCCGCACGACGTCCCGCAGGACTGGCTGACGGAGCCCACTTGAACGGCATTGTTCGCGGCCGCGAAGTTTATTGTTGTCGAACCGCCCAAAGCGTACTGCACGGTGGACGAGCCATCGGCGTTGTAAGTAACGCTGGTGGCATTGACGTTACCCGCTAGATACGTCGATATGGCCCGGCCGGTCGAATCAAACGCAGTGGTCAAGAACCGCGTAGAGGCCTCATCCACCAGGCCGGTCATGGCGGACGTAGGGGTTCCACCGTTCGTTAGATTGGATTCGTTATATACGTAAGTGCGAATGGAGTTGTCGGGATACTGCACTGACTGCAAGTTGCCGACTCTGTCGTACGCGTATGTCAGTGTTCCGCTATCGGGAAGCGTGACCTGATGGAGGTGATAGCCGACGTCATATGTGAACTTGAGTTGCCGCCCCTTAGGGTCCGTTACCGTCAGCAAAAGCCCTGACGCAGGAGCGACCGTCGTCGGAGTCTGCGACGTGCTGTACGTCAGGTTGATGCCATTGCCGGTCCTGTCGACGGCCGATTGAAGCAGACCGTTCGCATCATATGCCTCAACGTGGCCAAGTGCAGCGAGGAAAACCGTGTATCCAATGGGGTTGCCTTGACCGTCATCGATCTCGGCGAGCGTATCCGCGCTATCGAAACCAGTATTCCATTGCCCGTTCGTCTTAGTAAAGAACTCTTGTGTACCATCGGGACGAAGCACCACGATATCGGTAGCCGGTGTGCCAGAGATATCCAGAGAACGATCAAAACTATGACGCCACTGCAGACCCATCGCTGCCGATGCAACAACGTTGTAGCTATTGTAAAAGCGTCGAAAAGTGAGCCATTGATCGCTGCTGTAATCTTCTTCTTGCAGATACGCGTTGCCCGAGAATGTGTTTATGGGGTCGCCCGCCATCGGCGTTCCGCTGGAAGGCTTTCCACCTCCGGAGTCACCCTCACTGCAATGGCAACCCGTGCTATTACCTAAACTCTTGACGGCGGTTTGAAAATCATCTTGGGGAGAACCGCAGTTATAGAACCAGCCTCCCAAGATGGTGCCGCTGGGGGCGTATAGCACCCATTGACATCGGGAGATGACATTTCGGCAATACGTTCCGTAATACTGATAGAAATTAAAGTAAGAAATGTCGTACACGCACCCGGCGTACGCTTGGGACTCCGTCGATCCGTTGTTCTGGACTTGAGCATGTACGGGTGTCGGAGCCGTAGCGAGGGAAAACGCCAGCCCAAAGAGCACCAGCAGCCAGAAAGCCGTGCGACGAAAAAACATGGATTCCCCTGGAAACGCGATCGCACGCTTGCGATCAATAGGATAGCCTTGTAGCAGAGGCGTATCGTGGATTCCAGAAAACTAGCGTGATGTGTGTCACGTCAACGCAGGCAATACTCCAGACGACAGATCAGAGTACGCCCTACACCTACAACGAACGTCCGACTGTTTCGTTGTTTATAACGTAGCGACTCAGTCAGTCGAACATCATCTGTTCAGCCGATTTGATGTCGGAAATTGTCCCTGGCACCTTTTTGGAAATTGTCCCTGGCGCCTTTTTGTTCAGGCGTGGACGGGACAATCTTAAGTTATATCTACTTTGTTCGAACAACGAGAGCGACCGCCTGGTTGAATGTGCTCGCACGCAGTCGATCAAATTGATCAGCCCACGGAAACGAAGCATAGCGACCTGTGGCAGGATCGTAGCGTGCCGGAAAATAGTCATTAAATGAACCCATTCCCGCATATACAGATCTGATTGACGATGATAATGCAGCGAGATCCCGTTCATTCCAGCCGTTTATTGACAGATCAATTGCTTCGTCCAAACTCATCTTAAAGTGGCGTACCCAGCCGCAAGACGAGTCTCGTTCCAACAGGGAAACCATCTCTCGCAAGCTGTCGATCAAAAGCCTAATTTGCTCTTCTCTCGTCATTGCAAAGGTCCTATTGGCGTAAAGGTGCCAATGCTTCTTCCATTTGGAATGAATATTTGGATGTTGTAATTGTTGCCGAGATAGGCTCCACCCTGCGACCCGACCGGCCCATAGTAGTAAACCGTTCCGACCGGAAAGTCTGCGGTGATTACGCTGTTCATCGGCGACCGTCCCGTTAACGCTCCCGTTTTCATATTCGTCCAATTTGGCAACACGGCATTGTCAATACGCGCCTGGGTCACGCTCGTCGGAGGGAAGAAGTTAAAGTACGATCCACCGGCATTGGCTGCATCTCCGGCTTTATAAAGTACACCGTCCGTTGCCTCGATTACTCCAACGTTATAGCGCCCGCCAGCAAATGTTCCAGCAGCCTCATTCGACAGCGGCCCGGGATTCATTGCATCAAACATATAACCTGTATTGCCTGTGGCGCTGGCTGCTTCTCCCTCGACCTTTGCAGTTGCCGGAACTCGCGCGCCGTAGAGAAATACCTCGCCCGGGAACGCGACCGGCGTCACCTCTCCCGATCCTGTAGGTGCCTTGTAATCGACGTCGCAGCCGCCGCAGGCGAGCAACGAGAAGATCTCTTTCACGACTCCGTCGACTACTGGATTGCCATAGCGAAGTATGGGGGTTGCTTGATAATTGGCCTCTTTGTAAGCCTCGTAGCTGGTGGCTACGTCTTTGGTCATCAGAGCGCCCGCACCGGCCAGTTGACTACCATTAAAACCGTAATATGCGCCCGTGCTATAGGCCTTGGCTTCACTCATTGCATTCAGGCATGCATTCCCAGAAGGGTTGTTCGTACAGGTCTCGACCATTGCGGTATTTTGTTGATCAGATTGCTTATTTGCGTCAGCGACGGCCTGCTGACAAGCAGCTGATGCACCGCCGCCCTTGCAAGCTTTATTGAGTGCATCCACCTGCTGATGCGTTAGATAGTTGTATTGCGTACCATCCAGCGCCGTAGCCGCACCTGCACCACCGCCCGCCACGGCGCCGATGGCCACGCTTCCAGCCTGCAACATCGTGGCAAATTCCGCTGATTTGGGGTCATAGCCCTGATCGACGAGGTACTGCGCCATGCCGTTGATCGCGAGTTGATTAGCAGCTGCGCCCGCCGCACCACCGATCACATCACCGCCGCCCAACGCAGCCACGCCGGCACCCACAACACCATGCAGTACGGTGCGCTCCGTACTGCCTTCGGGCCAGCCCATCTTTCCGGCGATGTCGCCCGCAGCACGGAAACCGACGGCCCCCGCAACCTGACCCATCTCCTGCTGCTCTTGCGCCTTCTGCAAATCGAAGATGGGTTTAAGCCCTTGCTGATCCAGCGTTGTGTTGCGATCCAAACCGCTCAGATCGGTCTCGCCGTTACGCGTGATGATGGTGCCGCTAGCGATGCTGGCCTTGGTGATGCTGTGGCTGTCGTCCCCTTGCGGTATACCAATGTTCGGGGCGACGCCCTTAGGGCCGCCCGCCGCACCACCCGTGCCGCCGGCAACACCAAAGCTGCTCGCGCTGTAGTCCGCCTTGTTCTCGATGTTGGCAAAGGTCAGGCTGCCGGTGTCGAGCAGATTCTTGGCTGGATCGGCCGTGCTGGCGATCACACCGCCGTTGAGGTCGGTATTGCCTTTGACGCGGATGGTGTAGCCACTATCGCCTGCCCCGATGCCGCTGACGGTGGTCACGCTGGCGTAGTGGCTATCGACATCGCTCTGGTTGTAACTGCCGCTGACACTCCCGCCGTAGCCGACCACGACCTTGGCGCTGGCCTGCTGTTGCTTGCTAGCGTAGTCGTTGGTGTCTTGTTCGCTGCGGATGTTCAGATTGCCGCCGATATCGGCCAGCACGGAATTGCCCTTGGCTTGGGCGCCTTGGATGGTGGTGTCGCCGCCGCTGACTAGCGAGAGGGTGTTCTTCGCATCCACGCTGGTGTTGGCGTGTGTGGTGCCGTTACCGTGGGCATCGCCCTTACCAGCCGATGCCTGGGCGTAGAAGCCTATGCCATCCGTGCCGATCTGCACGCCCACGCCGCCGCTGGCGTTCTTGTTCTCGCTTTTGAGCGTGTGATCTTCGGCTAGGCTGAGTAGGTTGATGTTGTTGGCGGCTGCCAGGGCGACGTTGTCACCGCTGATCTGGCTGCCGATCACGTTGAGATCACCGCCGGTGGCGGCAATCAAGACATTGCCGTTGCTCTTGATGGTGCTGCCGTAAGCGGTTTCGTCGTGCGAGGTGGTGGCGGCTTTGGCGCTGCTGCCACCGATACCCAGTTGGAGGTTGACGCCGCTCGCCGAGGCGGCGTCTTTGGCGCTGCCGGCATTGGCCATCGCCGCGACGCCGGGCGCGGCGTCGCTGACCGCATAGCCGGCCTGGGCGGCGTATAGCGCTTTGAGGCGATCGTCCTTGACTTCGCTCCCGCGACGCACAGAGGCATACGCGCCTTGGGCCGCTGAGACGCCGCCGCGGCCCAGACTCAAGGTAAGGCCGCTACTGCTTTGCTTCTGGGTTTGTGTCACGTCCATCGTCCCCATCGCCGCATCGATAGTGACGTTCTTGCCCACGATGGCGGTGCCGGTGTGGCTTAGAACGGTGGCGTTAGTAAGGTGCACGTTGTTGCCGCCACTCATCGTCACACTGCCGCCAATACTCCCGACCGTGGTGCCTTCGGGCGTGGTCTGGGTGATGGTGGCCGTTTCGCTCTGCTTGGCTTGACCCACCATCACGCCCACGCCGGCACCCATCAGGCCGTTCTTGGTTTTGCTGACGCTATGCTCTTCGGTGTGGGTGTCGGTTGCGGTGTTGAGCGTGAGGTTGTTGCCCGCGGCCATCACGATGTCGTGATCGGCGACGATTTGCGCGGCGGTGGCCGTCAGGTCGTGGCCGGCGGCCATGGTCACGCTGTTACCGCTGACCGTGGTGCCGATGGCGTAGCTATCGCTGACCGCATCGTGCGTGCCTGTACTGCTGTTGGAGATGACGTTACCGCTGGTCTTCTTGGTATCGGTGACGCTGCTGTGGGTTTCCTGCGCAGTGTTGAGCGTGAGATCGTTGTTGGCCATCAGGCCGATGGCGCCGTTGGTACTGCTGATGGTGGCCGCAGTAGCGGTGAGGTCGTGGCCTGCGGTGGCGACGACGCCGTTGGTGCCGCTCAGCGTGGTGCCACGCACGCTCTCGTCGTAGGTCGCAGTCTTGGTGACGGTACGGCCCGAGGTGCTGATGCTGGTCACGCTTTGGCTGTCGGTGACCGTGTTGAGGTGGATGTCGTTGCCTGCCGCCACACCCAGCTGGTTGCCGGCGTTGAGCTGCGCGCTATAGCTGGTGAGGTCGTTGTCGGCGACTAGCGCCAAGTTGCCGCCCGCGCTGATGCCGGTGACGTTGTGGGTGAGGTTTTCCTGGACGGTTTGGCTGCTTTGCGTGCGGGTCGTATGGCCGGTGGCATCCAGGGTGATGTTGTTGCCAGCGACGAGTTGGGCATTGCCGCCCGCGCGTATCGTGCTGGCCGTGGCGGTCAGATCGCGACCGGCGACCAGGCTGAGATTGCCATTGGCCTGGATGGGTACCGCGCCTGTGGTGAGATCGCGACCGGCGACGAGCGCCATATCGCTCGCGCTGGTGACGGCGCCCGTATTGATCAGGTCACGTCCCGCCATCACGCTTACGGCACCGCCGCTGAGCGTGCCCGCATTGATCGTGTCGTTGCGCGTGGCAATGGCCAGCGTGCCCGCGCTCTTCAATGTGCTCGTGTTGATCAAGGTGTCGGCACTGATGGCGGTGCCTTGCGTGCCGGTGATGGTGCCATCGTTACGCACCGTCCCGGACGATCGGATGTTTACCGTGTTGCCGGCCATCAGAGCGCCGTCGCTGTGCATGGCATCACTGGTGGCCTTAGACAGATAGACCACCGGCACCAGTACATGCTCGCCGTTCACTACCTGATCGACCAGCCACACGATGTCCGAAGACAGTGCACCAATCTGGGCGGTGGTGAGCGGGGCGCCCAACTGCAAACCAAGACGCGCGGCTTCGTCCGCCGCATCGTTCATCAGGGCGGTGTATTGCGACAGGCCGTCGCCGCCGTTAAGCGTTTTACGGCCGGTCAATTGGAGGATCTGGTCGAGCACCAGATTTTGTTCGTAGTAGCCATCGCCCAGACGCTTGTGGATGCTGCCAGGGTCATCGCCCAAGGCGCGCAGCAGGTAGTCGGAGCTTGTCACCGGGCCATGCGCGAAGCGCGGCGCGGTGGTGACCAGGAAGGGCGCGCCGGGGTCTCCGTTTTGGCTGTATATGCCGTTGGCCGGGGGCACCAGGTTGGGTAGCGCCTGCGTTGCGTTGCCGACGGTTTGTGCAGCGGCGTTGTACGTGTTGCCGCCGCCATGGACGGTGTCACCGGACGCGCCGGTCACGCGATCGACTGTGCCCGCTCCGGCGCCGTGGACGTCATGGAGTGAGTTGCTCTCGGGTCCGGAGACGTCAGTGGGAGTAATGGCGTCACCGGTCTTGCCGCGACCAACGGCCGTGTTGGTGATCGGGCCACCGTTGATGGTCAGGTCGCCGCCCGCGGTGATCGATGCTTTCAAGCCATCGCCAGCGGCGTAGGTGATCCAGCCGGGTACGCTGCCGGGTTGGAGCAATACGGTTTGCGAACTGGTGGTGGTGTCGTAGGTCCACCACGCGCCCAGGAGCCACGTGCGAGGGTTATGGACGAGGTATTGCGATTGAACTTGGTCGTCTACGGTGGTTTGTATGAGTCCCGTCGGCACCCAGTTGATGTTTTGCACACTATCGGTACTCGCGACACCGTCCTGCCCATTGATGGCGAGGTTGCGGCCCGCGGCGATCGAGGAGGCGTTGTTGAGGACGGCGCCATCCAGCGCCATGTCGCCACCGGAAAGCACGCGGCTTTCCGCACTTGCAGCGGTGACGGTGGTCACCGATAGCAGTGTGTCGGTGGTCGTGCTCTGGTAGGTGGCCGGAGCGCCCGTATGGTTTCCTTGCTGAAAGAAGACGCAGCGGTCGTTGGATGCCTCGTTGGCACTGCAATAGGCTTGCGCTTTTGCAATTTGAGCAGCGCTGACGATTTGGCCCGGATCGATGTTGGGCACTTGATGCGCGGCCAGCGGATCGTCGTAGACGTACATGGGCGCCGTGACGGTCTGCACATTGGTGGTCTGCTCGGCCGGTGAGAGCGTGAACGTATTCGTTTCGATCACACGGCGCGCGTTGGCAAACTGCTGCGAACTCAGCACCAGATTGCCACGCGCTTCGATGTCGCCTGAGAGATTGGTCACCGACTGCGTGCGTGCGCCGCTGTCGCTACCGGCGATGATCAGATCGCCTTGCGAGTAGAGCGTGGCATCGCGGTTGAGTAGCGTATCTGTGATGTAGAGCGACAGATTATCGACCGCGGCGATGAGGCCACTTTGGTAAGCCGCGTTGTCGGTGGTTTGACCGAGGTCCGCGCCATTGGTGAGCGTGGCAGCGTCCACGCGCAAGGTGTTGCCTGTGATATCCCCGGTGTTGGTGACGTCGTGAGCTTTCAGCGTAAGGTTGTCGCCCTGAAGCGAGGCACCTGTCTGATTGTCGATGGAGTCGGTGGCCACGATGTGGACCACGCCGTTGCCAGACTCGTTGCTGGCGTTGATGACGCCACCGGCCAGATTGACGAGGCGGGCGGCGCTGAGGTCCAACTCGCCTGCAGTCTGCAGCGTGCCTTG
Source organism: Dyella sp. 01N448 (assembly GCF_056399225.1). NCBI lineage: Bacteria > Pseudomonadati > Pseudomonadota > Gammaproteobacteria > Lysobacterales > Rhodanobacteraceae > Dyella > Dyella sp. 01N448. The sequence goes on from NZ_JBFTQX010000006.1 coordinate 110,480, forward strand.
ATTAGTCAGCGTGCCGGCCACGGTTAGGCTGAGGATGCCGTCGCTTTCCAGGCGCTGGCTGACGAGGTGCGTGTAGTCACCGGTGAAGTTCGCATCGAGTAGGTCACTACCATACAGGCGACCCAGGCCATTGAGGTTTGCCAGCGTGGCATGGACGGCGGAGCCGTCGACCTCGCCACCGTCGTTGGTTAGCGTTGGTGTGGTCAGCCAGATCGTGTTGGCCTGGATGCGCCCATTGCTATTGGTGATCGTGGCAAGATCAAGCCACGTCGTATCGCCGGCACCCAGTTTGCCGCCGGTGTTGTCGAGCGTAGCGCTGCCATTCTGGTAGCTGAGCTTGCGCGTGGCGTAGGCAGTGCCACCGTTGTTGTTCAATGTACCGACGGCGTCGAGATTAAGGTCACGCTGCGCGACTAGCGTGCCGCGGCTGCTGTTGTCGATACTGGCGGCCGTAACCGTGGCATCACCACCCCGGTCGCCGATCGTGCCACCTCGATTGTCGATGGCGCTGTTGACGATGATTCGTAAGGCCGCATCGGCGCTGCCACTGTTGCCAGCAAGAATTTGCCCGCCCACATTGGCGATGGCGCCGGCACCAATGGCGGCGGCGTCCGTGGCACCCATGCTGCCGCCGCTGTTGTCGAGCGTGCCCAACGCATTGATCGTGAGCGCATGGTTGGTCTGGAGCACACCGCCATTACGGTTGAGCAGGTCACCATCCGTGCTGACATTCAGGTCGTGGCGCGCGAAGGTCGTGCCGCCGCTGTTGTCGAAGCTGCCTGCATGCAGGTTTGCTGCACCTTCGGCGCCTATCCGGCCGCCAAGCATGTTGGTCAGGCCCTGGCTCAGCGTGAGGGAGAGAGCGCCGCTGTCACCCCGCTGGTTGACCTGGCCGCCAGTGTTGTCCAGCGTCATGCCGGTGATGTTGACCGCGCCGGTGCCATCAAGCACACCACGCACATTGGTGAGTGTGTCGCCTTGGATGGAAAGGGCATCGCGCGCCTGGACTTGGCCCTGCCTGTTGTCGACGGTGGCGGCATCGAGCGTAACGCGCTGTCCGTACAGACCGGTCGGTGATGCGGCAGGATCGATGGTCAGCGTGTCGCGATTGAGCAGGTTCTGCGCGTGCACGTCGAGATCGCCGCCCGCCACCATGAGGCCGCCCGTGTTGTCGATCGTGCCGGCGACGTGGGCCGCAATGGCTTGTTGCGCTTGAATCGTGCCGCTGTGGTTGCCTAGTGCACCAGCGGTCAGGTCGAGCGCACCATTGGTCTGGAGCGCACCGCGCTCATTAGTGAGCTGGCCATCTACGGTGACATGGAACATATCCGCGCTAAAGGCTTGGATCTTCCCGTCGGAGTTATCGAGCGCACCGGCATGCAGCGTGGTGGCGCCCGTCGTGCCGAGGGTGCCGCGGGTGTTGTCGAACAGCCCGGCGACCCGCAGGTACGAAGCGTCAGCACCTGCGGCAGTGAGCTGCCCGTTTCGATTGGTCAGTGCGCCTGCGTCAAGGGCAAGCGCGCCATTGCCGACGATCGTGCCGCTGGTGTTGTCCAGCGTGTTGTGGACGTGGAGCATCAGCGGATCGGTGCCCAGCGCTTGCAGGCTGCCGCCTGCGGTGGTGAGCGAACCCGTGTCGATGGCGATGGACTGCGCGTAAGTGGTGCCATCGCGCAGGTTGGTGGTGTTGCCCGTGAGGGTCAGTGCGCCGTTGCTGGCGATGCTGCCGTTCTGGCCGTTGAGCGTGGCGGCGGCAATCGTTAGCGCGCCATCGCCGGCGTGGGCGATCGTGCCCTGGGTGTTGTCGAGCGTGGACGCAGTGACGGTAAGGTTGCCATCGCTGGTCAGCACGCCGTGTGCACTGTTATCCAACAAGCCATCTGCGGTGATCGTAAGCGGCGACGCGGAGCTAGTCCCCTCTTGGGACGCAGCGGCCGCCTGGATGGTGCCGCCCTGATTGAGTAACGCGCCCGCACGCACGGTGGTGGCACCCATGCTGGCCAGCTTGCCGCCCGAGTTGGTGAAAGTGTGGGCGATGGTGAGCTGCGTGGCGTCCGAGCCCGCCGCGCTGAGTGTGCCCCGCGTGTTGTCGAGGGCACCGGCCTGAATCGTCAGCGCGCCATTGGTGGCGACCTTGCCGTCGGTGTTATCCCAGGCGCTGTTGGCGCGCACAACCATGGCGCCATTGCCAATGGCTTGTAGCGTGCCACCGGCCGTGGTGAGCACGCCGGTATCGATGGCCACTGCCTGCGCGTAAGTGGTGCCGTTGCGCAGGTCTGTCGTCGTGCCGCTGAGGGCAAGTGTGCCATTGGTGGCGAGCGTGCCGCCTTGGCCGTTTAAGGTGGTCGCGGCGATGGCCAGCGTGCCGGCCGCGCGACCTTGAGTGGTGCCGGCCTGTTGGATGGTGCCGCCGGTATTGCCCAGGGTCGTGGCCGAGATGGCGAGATCGCCATTGGTTTCGATGGCGCCTTTGTCGCTGTTGTCCAATGTGCCTTCGACGTGCAGCGTGTTGCTTGCTTCGCCGGCCGTGGCGATGACACCGCCGCGGTTGTCGAGGTTGGCGGCGTGAAGCGTCAGTTGCGTGGCGCTCAGCGTGGCACCCTGATGATCCACTGTGCCTACACTGACGGTAGCGGCACCACTGGTAACGACGGTTCCGCCAGCGCCGTGCCAGTCGCCGGTGGTCAGCGCGAGGCCGTCGCTACCGGCATGGTTGATCGTGCCGTGCTCATTGATCAGCGTGCCGCTGTTCAAGGTGAACTGCGTGGCGTTGGTGGCCAGTGTGCCGTTGGTGTTGTCCAACAGGCCGGCGACACTCAACGTCATCGGTGCGCTGTCGGCCATCGTCAGCGTGCCGCTGCGGTTGGAGAGGGCTTGTGCGTCCATGGCCACGGCGCTGGCAAAGTTCAATTTGCCTGCGTCGTTGTTGATCTGATTCGCATGGATGGTGGAGGTGCCATCGATCAGCAACGTGCCGCCCTGGTTGCTCAGGTTGCCGCCAGTGAGCGTCAGCTGGCGCAGTTCCAATTGGCCGCCATCGTTCGACAGGCCTGTACTGCTGTCGAGATCAAAGCCGGCCGCGGCGCTGATGCGGCCGCCGTCGTTGTCGAGCAGGCCGCTGATGTGCAGGATGCCGTCGGCCAGCGGGATGATGGGTGTGGCGGGTGCAGTGCTTCCGCCAGACACCGTGCCACCGCCGCTGTCGCTTGCGCTCCCACCACCGCCCGACCCTCCACTTTGGCCGGCGGTCGAGCCAGATGCGCCCGTCGAGCCACCCGCAGCCGATTCCGCCGCACCGATACGACCGCCGTTGCGGTTGGAGAGGGCGCCCGCGTCCAGCGTCATGCCTTGCGAGCCCGTTTGGGCGATCGTGCCACCCACATTGCGCAGCGAAACGGCATCGACGGCGAGTCGCGCGGCATTCATGGTGCCGCTGCTGTTGTCGACGTCGGCCGGCGTGGTGAGTGCGAGTTCGCGCGCCGCGCTGAGGGTGCCCGTATTGGTGACACCGCCTGTGGCACTGATCTGCGTGTTGCCCTGCGACTGCAGGCTGCCGCTGTTCTCCAGACGGCCATCAATGGTGACGACCAGGTCACCGGCGCTGGCACCAATGCTGCCGGCGTTGCGCGCACCGACACCGTTCTCGGTACCCAGCAGGACGATCTTGTTCGCGTACATGCCGCCCAACGCGCTCACATCCAGCGCCAGCGTGGGCTTCTCGCCAGTTCCCGTGATAGCGGTGACTTGGGACTGGTCCGCGTTCACTTGATTGCTGCCGGTCGTTACCTGCAGCTGCGGCGACCAGATGCCACCATTCACTTGCACGGCACGCGCGATGATGTCGGTGTAATCCGCGCGCGTCGCGTCCAGGCCGTTGGGGCCGATCTGGACAGCGCCGCCGGTGACGCGATAGCCATCCAGTGCACCGCCGTTGAGTTCTGGCGTACCCGTGGTCAGCGTGAAACGGTTGGCGTTGATCACCCCGCAGCCATCGCAACTGATGCCGGCCGGGTTGGCGATGATCACCTGCGCGCGATCGCCGGCCACTTCAAGGTAGCCATTGAGCGCACTCGGATTGGAGCCGCTAACTTCGTTGAGGATGACCTTGGCCGTGCCTGTGGCGAGCCAAGGATTGCCCGCCACGGTGCCGGCAAGCTGCGTGGTCGTGTTGGTGCGCGAGTTGTTGAGCACCACGCCGGCAGAGTCCACGCTGAAATCGCTATACGTGTTGCGGCTCACGCCGGCCTTGCTGGGTGTGGTGATATTGATCAGCGGCGCCGCGCCGGATGAACCCAGCACCGTGGGGCGCTGATTGCCCGGTGCATTCGGGTCGGTGACGATCTGTCCGGCCGTCGCCAGGGAGGCGAAGCCGATCCAGCCGAACGCGACCCACAGACTCAGACTGACCGGTCGCACTGTGGCGGTCGTCATCGAGGCATCGTTGGCCGATGCACCGCCTCCTGGCCTGCGCACCAATTCCGACACGACCTGGAATAGACCCAAGGCGTGGTTGTAGACGATGCGATAGAGGTGCTTGTTCATCCGTGAGGTCCTTCAAAGCGATGCGGCAGGCGGGCAAAAGCGAGAGGTGTTCAGACTGGTCAGAGCGACCAGCTCAGGCTGAATCCGGTGGTGGGATTGGCGGTGCGATAGCTGTGGGGCTTGCTGATGGGCGCACCGACGAAGACATCCCATGCCCAGCCATGCCAGCCTCCGCGCAAGCCGAGCGCGACACCGGCCAAGGTCTGACCCAACTCCCACGCAGTGGGCGGTCCGCCGACGTGACCCACATCAGCGCCCAGATACAGTTCCTGGCCACCACCAACCATCCAGCCGAGGTCATTGCGGATCAGCCAGCCGTGATCACCGGTGAGCTGCAGTTCGCCATCAAAGCCGCGCACGGTGTAGCGCCCGCCGATGGCAAGACGATCCTGCGGAACGAGCGGCGTCTGGTTCCACTGCGCACGCCAGCTGCCGATGTAACGGAAGCGCTGATCACCAAGTTGGAACGGCGCGGTGAGCGTGGCATCAGCGGTGATGATTTCCGAACGCGAGGTGCCTTCACCGTAGGACTCTTCTGGCGCATGCAATGCGTTGAATGCGCCGGTGCCACGGCGATATGCCGCGTCGAGGTCGAGCGTCGCCGTACCGATGAATTGCTTATAGGTAAAGCCCGCTTCCCAGCCCGCCTGACGACGACGCTGCACCAGCACTTCGGTGTCGTCGATGAAGTTGTTGGAATCGCGCTCCCACGCACGCGCGTACGCGCTCAGCTTGATGGTGGCGTTGCGATAGAGGAGGCGACTCAGGCGCAGATCGGCGTTATGACTGGTACCGCTATAGACGTAGTCTTGCGCGTAGCCGGCAATGGTCTGGTGATACGCGTAGCTGCTGGCGGTGGCGCCGAGCAACCAATAGCCGTAGGGCAGGTCGTAGTGCAGGGTGTAACTGCGCGTGCCCTTGCGGTCGCCGTCAAACACGTCCTGCCCAAGATTGGCGTAGAACAGGTCGTTCAAGGTCAGCAGGTTGTCCAGCGACAGCGTGGTGCCGCCTTGCACCTTGCCGGAGCCTTGGCTGCCCGAGTCGTCAAGCGTGACTGCCAGGCGCATAGGCGATGACTGCTTCCACACGATCATCAGATCGCTTTCGCCGGGCGCTGAGTCGCCATCGGCCGGCACGATTTTTATGTCTGCGTCAGCCGTAGGCACGCGCTTGAAGTTTTCCAGCGCCTGCTCGATGTCGCGCAGATTGAGCAGATCGCCGGGACGGGCGGGCAGGGCATCGCGCCAGGAAGTGGCACGGGCATCCGTGCCGGGCGCGAATCGGATCGCGCGAATGCGACCGGGAATAACCGTCAAGGTCAGCACACCGGCCTTGAGGTCTTGCGGTATGGCCACCACCCGCGTGGTGACGTAGCCGCGCGCAATGATCGCGTTCTGTATCCGCTTCATCACCATGTCGATGCCACGCGTACCCAGGCAGCGGCCGGTGGCAGGGTCATGCGGCGCGCTGGCAGCTCTCACGGCCCAGGCGAAGGCGCCCGCGTCGTCGCCCTCCAGGTGGATGGTGTGAATCGGAAAGCAGGGTGTTTCGTCAGTGGGCAGGCGATCGACATGCGCTTGCGCCGCTGTGGGCAGACGCACATCTGGTGAAGTCTGTTGTTGCTCGCGCAGCGCGCGTTCGCGTTCCTGTTGGCGCAAGAGTTCCTGTGCGGCCGTGTCGGCTGACTGCGCCATTGCTGCGGTCATCGGCAGGCACACACTCGCCAATACCAGCCACGAGCCGACGATCTTCGTTGCTTGAATCACTTGCACACCTTCCCGCGCGGACGCGCGATGGCCACGACCGAAAGTCGTAGCCATCACGTGATGAATTCCATGGACCGGGAGGGCGCTTGTCGGGGCAATCGAAACGGCGCACCTCTCCGCGAACTGCGCCATCCAGCGCATCGGTCCTGCCAGATCGGGGTTGGGAAACCGATGCGTCAGAGGGCTAGAGCAGCCTATGGATCGGCCGGTGCGACGGCTATCGGACGCGTCCTAAAGAGCGCAAGACATTTATCTCGATGCGCCGACGTTGCAGACTCAAACGGATCGTGGATGTCATCGCTGGGATGGCAGCGATGAAGTTTGCTGTGCGCGGCTTGGGGCGTCAGTTTTGAGAACGCAGGCGTACCGCCGGCGCGTCTATCAAAAGGGCGGGGCGCCGGAAATGCTGCGACACACCCTGAGGCATTTCGCGGTTCGCGCCCTCGAAAGGGCGTGGCAATGGCGGACCATCAAGCGGCAGAGATGGCGACTTTTGGGTCCGATTTTTCTGACGCGGCGGACCGGAAAAGAAAAAGGCCACCCTTGTGAGGTGGCCTAAGTCTTTGATTCGATGGTGGGCGATGCAAGGATCGAACTTGCGACACCTGCCGTGTGAAGGCAGTGCTCTACCGCTGAGCTAATCGCCCGCCGAGCCCGGAAATATATTAGGAGCCGCCTAGCAGGTCAAGCCTCCCGGCCAAAAAAAGTGCTCAGGATGGCAGGCGATTGAAAGGTGGGCGAGTACAATATCCGGCTTTTCAGCTATCGGCCTGCCGTCCATGGACTTCCTGACCCACGAACTCAGCCACGTCCTCGAAGCCTTGCGCCGCTTTGAGCTTACGCCCTGGAAGATGGTGGGTCTGCTGGGCTCGATCATGTTCACCAGTCGCTGGTTTGTGCAGCTGTACTACACGCGCAAGCTCAAGCGGGTGGTGATGCCGCTGTCGTTCTGGTGGTTGTCGGTGGTTGGCAGTGCGTTGCTGCTGTCGTATTTCATTTTTGGCAAGAACGACTCGGTGGGCATTCTTTCCAATTTCTTCCCGGCGTTTGTGTCGATTTATAACCTTGTGGTGCATATGCGTGAGGTTAGGCGGCGGGAGTTGGTTGAGAGTGAGGTTTGACCACGGTACGACGTCCGGGCGGAGCGGTAACGACGAGGCTCTGCGGTCGCGCACAAGTGCGCTCCTACAAGTTTCGTAGCTCGACCTATCACCTGTAGGAGCGCACTTGTGCGCGACCGCGGCATCGGGCGTTGCCGCTTCGGTGGGCCGTCGCGCACAGGGTGCGCTCCCACAGAAAAGAAAGCGCTCCCGCAAGGGGAGCGCTCTTATGGGCAGACGCCAATCGGCGGGTTGATCAATCCGGGTCGTAGTCCAGATTTGGCGCCAGCCAGCGCTCGGCTTGCTCGCGCGTCCAGCCCTTGCGCTTGGCGTAATCGTCGACTTGTTCGCGGGTGACGCGGCCGACGACGAAGTACTGGCTGTCGGGGTGGGAGAAGTACCAGCCGGAGACGGCGGCCGTGGGGAACATGGCGTAGCTGTCGGTCAGTTCGATGCCGGCGTTGACGGTGCCGTCGAGCAAACGGAACAGCGTGCCTTTTTCCGTGTGGTCGGGGCAGGCCGGGTAGCCGGGGGCGGGGCGGATGCCGGTGTATTTCTCTTCGATCAGTGCGACGTTGTCGAGCGACTCGTCGGGCATGTAGCCCCAGAACTCGCGGCGCACGCGCTGGTGCAGGCGCTCGGCGAAGGCTTCGGCGAGACGGTCGGCCAGGGCCTTGAGCAGGATCGCGGAATAGTCGTCGTGTGCCGCTTCGAAGCGTGCCACGTGTTCGTCGATGCCGATGCCGGCGGTGACGGCGAAGCCGCCGACCCAGTCCTGCTTGCCAGCGTTCTTGGGCGTCACGAAGTCGGACAGGCAGAAGTCGGGGCGATCGGTGGGCTTGTCGACCTGTTGGCGCAGGTGGTGCAGGGTGGCCAGAGGCTTGCCTGAGCGTTCCGCCTCCGCGTACAACACGATGTCGTCGCCCACGGATGCAGCCGGCCAAAAGCCAATCACACCACGCGCCGTCAGCCACTTCTCGGCAATCAGCGTGTCCAGCATCGCCTGCGCGTCGTTGAACAGTTCGGTGGCCTGTTTGCCCACGATCTCATCGGTGAGGATGGCGGGATAACGGCCGGCCAGTTCCCACGCATTGAAGAACGGCGACCAGTCGATGTACTGGCGCAGTTCGGCAAGATCGTAGTTGTCGAGCACGGTGATGCCGGGCTGCTTGGGCTGGGGCGGGGTGTAGTTCGCCCAGTCGGTGGTGTAGCGTTGTCCGCGGGCCTTTTCCAGCGATACCAGCGATTTGCCGGCGCCGCGATGCTTGTGGCGTTCGCGCACTTCGGCGTATTCGGCCTGCACCTTGGCGATGAAGTTGTCGACCAGCTCTTTGCTCAACAGCGACTGCGCCACGCCCACCGCGCGCGAGGCATCTTTTACCCACACGGTAGGCGACTTGTAATGCGGGTCGATCTTCAACGCAGTGTGCGCGCGTGACGTCGTTGCACCGCCAATCATCAGCGGTATCGTGAAATTCTGGCGCTGCATTTCACGCGCGACCTGGCTCATTTCCTCCAGCGACGGCGTGATCAGGCCGGACAGGCCGATGATGTCGGCGTTCTCGGCAATAGCGGTTTCCAGGATCTTCTGCGTGGGCACCATCACGCCCAGGTCGATCACATCGAAGTTGTTGCAGCGGAGCACCACGCCGACGATGTTCTTGCCAATATCGTGCACGTCGCCCTTGACGGTGGCCATGACGATCTTGCCGTTGGACTTGCCGGCATCGCCGGTGCGCGCCTTTTCTTCCTCGATATAGGGAATGAGGTGGGCCACGGCTTTCTTCATCACGCGGGCGGATTTCACCACCTGCGGCAGGAACATCTTGCCGGCGCCGAACAGGTCGCCGACCACGTTCATGCCATCCATCAGCGGACCTTCGATGACATCGAGCGGGCGCGAGGTTTCCAGGCGCGCGGTTTCGGTGTCTTCGACCACGTACTGGTCGATGCCGTGCACCAGGGCGTGGCTCAGGCGTTCGCGCACCGGCTTGTCGCGCCAGGCGAGGTTTTCGACGATGACTTCGCCCTTCTTCGCCTTGAACTGATCGGCGACTTCCAGCAGGCGCTCGGTCGCGTCGGAACGGCGATTGAGCACCACGTCTTCGACGCGCTCGCGCAGGTCCTCGGGCAGGTCGTCGTAGATCATCAACGCGCCGGCGTTGACGATGCCCATGTCCATGCCCGCCTTGATGGCGTGGTAGAGGAACACCGAATGGATCGCCTCGCGCACCATGTTGTTGCCGCGGAACGAGAACGACACGTTCGACACGCCGCCCGACACGTGCGAGTGCGGAAAGCGGCGCTTGAGCTCGCGCGTGGCTTCGATGAAGTCCACCGCGTAGTTGTTGTGTTCTTCGATGCCGGTGGCGATGGCAAAGATGTTCGGGTCGAAGATGATGTCTTCGGGCGGGAAGTCGAGCCTGGTGGTGAGCAGCTCATAAGCGCGCGAACTGATTTCCACCTTGCGCTCGCAGGTGTCGGCCTGGCCTTGCTCGTCGAACGCCATCACCACCACGGCGGCGCCGTACTGCTGCACCTTGCGCGCGTGTTCGAGGAAAACCTCTTCGCCTTCCTTCATCGAGATGGAATTGACGATGCCCTTGCCTTGCAGGCAGCGCAGGCCGGCTTCGATCACCGTCCACTTGGAGGAGTCGACCATCACCGGCACGCGGGCGATGTCCGGTTCGGCGGCGATCAGGTTCAGATAGCGCGTCATCGCCGCTTCCGAATCGATCAGGCCTTCGTCCATGTTGACGTCGATGATCTGCGCGCCGTTGGCCACCTGCTGGCGCGCCACATCGACGGCTTCCTCGTAGCGTTCTTCCTTGATCAGTTTGCGGAACTGCGCCGAGCCGGTGACATTGGTTCGTTCGCCGACGTTGACGAACAACAGGTCGGGCGTGATGACCAGCGGTTCAAGGCCGGAGAGTCGGGTGTAGCGGGGCATCATCGGGACTCAGGCAGCCTTGGCGTTTTGGGAGGGAAGGGCGCGCGGCGCGCAATGGGCCACGGCTTCGGCGATGGCCTTGATATGCGCAGGCGTCGTGCCGCAACAGCCGCCAACCATGTTGAGCAGGCCGTCGCGCGCGAAGCCGCCGATTACGGAGGCCATCTGTTCGGGTGTTTCGTCGTATTCGCCAAACGCATTCGGCAGGCCGGCATTGGGATGCGTGCTGACGAAACAGCTGGCGGTTTGCGACAGCACCTGCACGTGCGGGCGCAGGTCGGCTGCGCCCAGGGCGCAGTTCAGTCCCACCGAGATCGGGCGCGCATGCTGCACCGAGTAGTAGAACGCTTCAGCGGTCTGGCCCGAGAGTGTGCGGCCGGAACGATCAGTGATGGTTCCGGAGATCATCACGGGCAGACGCACGCCACGTTCGCGGAACAGTTCGCTCACCGCAAACAGCGCGGCCTTGGCGTTGAGCGTATCGAAGATGGTTTCGACCATGATCAGATCCGCGCCGCCGTCGACCAGACCGCTGGCCGATTCGATGTAGTTGGCGACCAGTTCTTCGAACGTGACGTTGCGAAAGCCCGGATCGTTGACGTCCGGCGACAGCGACGCGGTGCGGCTGGTGGGGCCGAGTACGCCGATGACGAAGCGCGGCTTGTCCGGCGTTTTCGCTTCCACGGCGTCGCAGGCGGCGCGGGCGAGGCGTGCGCCTTCGAGGTTCAGCTCGTAGGCGAGATGTTCGAGGTGGTAATCGGCCTGGCTGATGCGGGTGGAGTTGAAGGTATTGGTTTCAACCAGGTCCGCGCCGGCTTCGAGATAGGCCACGTGCACGCCGCGGATGATGTCCGGGTTGGTGAGCGTGAGCAGGTCGTTGTTGCCCTTCAGGTCGCAGCTGCCGGGATGGTCATGCGCGTGCGAACTGTCGTGGCCTTCCACGAAACGCTCGCCGCGAAAAGCAGCCTCGTCCAGCGGATGCTGCTGCAGCATGGTGCCCATGCCGCCGTCGATGATCAGGATGCGCTCGCGCAGCAGGCGTTCCAGCAGGGCGACGCGTTCGGGGTGAAGCCAGGGGAGGGTGCTCATGGATGGATGCCTCGCTTCAAGGCTTGCGCGCGAGCAGGCTGATCACTTCGAAGTGAGGTGCCTTGCGTTCGCGGCTCAAGCGGGTACAGCTCAAGGATTGAAGGCCGGCCTGCTTTGCGAAGCCGGTCAGTTCGTCGGATGAAAAACCGAGGTTGCGGTGATCGAAGGGTTCCACCACGGCGCGGTGATCGTGCTTGCCCAGGGTGACGGCCAGCAATCGCCCGCCGCTGCGCAACACGCGCGCGGCTTCCGCGACGGCCTTGGCCGGGTGCTCGGCATAGGTGAGGGCGTGCAGCATCAGCACAAGGTCGAAGCGGCGGTCGCCGAGGTCGAGTGCGTGCATGTCGCCCTTGAGCACTTCCACGTTGCCGAAGGACTTGAGGCGTTGCGCGGCGGCCTCGGTCACGCGCTCGCTGCTGTCCACGCAGACGATGGAGTGGGCGTGTGGCGCCAGCAGCTCGGCGGTGATGCCGTCGCCCGAGGCGATATCCAGCACGTCGCCGGTTTCCAGCAATTGCAGCAGGGAGCGCGCCAGCGTTTCCCAGGTGCGGCCGGGGGAGTAATGGCGTTCCATGTCGCCGGCGACGGTGTCGGCCCAGCCTTCTTCGCGGGCGCGCTCGGCCAGCACGCCGGGTAGGCGCGCGGCGTCTTCGCGCAGCAGGGCATCGTCGATGTTGTCGCGCAGGGACCTCAGCAGGACCTGCAGGTGTTCGTCCGTCTCGGCGTTGGCCCGGTAATAGGCGGACACGCCGGCACGGCGGTCGCGCACCAGCTCGGCTTCCTTGAGCTTGGCCAGATGGGTGGACACGCGCGGCTGCGCCAGATGCAGGACCGCAGCCAGTTCCGCCACGGTCAGCTCCTCGCGCTCAAGCAAGGCCAGCAGACGAACCCGGGTCGGATCCGCCAGCAGGCGCAGAACGCTGGAGGCGGTGGCCAGGTCCATCGTTATCCTTATATCGCGATGCAGAGATACATAAGGCTAGGCTTCGGCGTGCAGGGCGTCAAGTCGGGCCGTTCTTTTGTAGGAGCCCACCCTGTGGGCGACAGCTGAACGGAGGGGCAAGCCCTGGGGGCCGCGGTCGCGCACAGGGTGCGCTCCTACAAGGGGATGGGGCCTTGCTGCACCCGCACAGAAGTCCCTTGGCTGGCCGGGTTAAAATAGTGGGCTTCCTGTCTCCCATTCCCCTTGGAGTCTTCCATGGATTTCCGCTTTACCGACGATCAGCTGTCCATCCAGGCCATTGCCCGCGATTTCGCGCAGAAGCGCATCGTGCCGGTGGCCGCCGAACTGGACGCCAAGGGTGAATTCCCGCTCGAGAACATCCGCGAGATGGGCCAGCTGGGCCTGATGGGCATCGAGGTGCCGACCGAGTACGGCGGCGCGGGCATGGACCCGGTGGCCTACGTGCTGGCCATGGTCGAGATCGCCGCGGCCGATGCCGCCACCTCGACCATCATGTCGGTGAACAATTCGCTGTTCTGCAACGGCATCCTCAAGCACGGCACCGAGGAGCAGAAGCAGAAGTACGTGCGTGCCATCGCCCAGGGCGAGGCCATCGGCGCTTATGCGCTGACCGAGCCGCAGTCCGGTTCCGATGCGTCGGCCATGCATACGCGCGCCACCAAGAACGCCAATGGCGACTGGGTGATCAACGGCAAGAAGAGCTGGATCACCTCCGGCCCGGTCGCTCGCTACATCATCCTGTTTGCGATCACCACGCCGGGCATCGGCGCCAAGGGCGTGTCGGCTTTCATCGTCGACACCCAGCTGCCGGGTTTCCACGCCGGCAAGAGCGAGCCCAAGCTCGGCATCCGCGCCTCGGCCACCTGCGAAATCGAATTCACCGATTACGTGCTGCCCAAGGAAAACCTGCTGGGCGACGAGGGCAAGGGCTTCTCCATCGCCATGGGTGTGCTCGACGCCGGCCGCATCGGCATTGCATCGCAGGCCGTGGGTATTGCGCGCGCTGCGTACGAAGCCACCCTGCAGTGGGTGCGTGACCGCAAGGCGTTCGGCACGCCGATCGGTACGTTCCAGATGACCCAGGCCAAGATTGCCGACATGAAGTGCAAGCTGGACGCCGCCACGCTGCTCACGCTGCGCGCCGCCTGGACCAAGGGCGAGGCCGAAAAGAACGGCGGCCGCTTCGGCACCGAGGCCTCCGTGGCCAAGCTCACCGCCTCGGAAGCGGCGATGTGGATTTCGCACCAGGCCGTGCAGATCCACGGTGGCATGGGTTACTCCAAGGAAATGCCGCTGGAGCGTTATTTCCGCGATGCCAAGATCACGGAGATCTATGAGGGCACGAGTGAGATTCAGCGCATTGTGATTGCGCGTGCGGAGACGGGTCTGCGATAAGCCGGCAAGGTTTTCGTGTGGCGAAGCCCTCGGTGAGAACCGGGGGCTTTTCTTTTCCGGGAAATCGCAACCTGCTTTTTTGTGGGAGCGCACCCTGTGCGCGACGGCGTGGCGTCCGAGGCACCCTCGGACTGTCGCGCACAGGGGGCGCTCCCACAAGGGGGCCTTGGTTTGTTGACTGGCGTGGGAGCCATCGCAAATACTTGCGATCACCACGGAGACAGGTCCCCTCCCGCCAAGGATGGCGACTCTCCCGGGCTCGTCACGTCACGTCGGGAACTGACCGAGCTGGGCTAGATCGACTTCAGGCGGTCGCTATGGCTCGATGGCGCAAAGCGCGCTTTTGCAGGCTTTCACGCCCAATCATCGCCGCGGCACGATGGTTGCTTCCCACCAGGGATCCGCAACCACCCGCCGCGAGCCGCCATGACCGATGTCGTTGAGAAGCTGGAAGTAGAGAGCATGGTCTACAAGACCCTGCTCGAGTCCACCAAGGCCATTCCCTGGCGCATCCAGTGGGACAGCCTGTCGTTCTCGTATATCGGCCCGCAGATCGAGCATCTGCTCGGCTGGGCGCCGGACAGCTGGGTCAGCGTGCAGGACTGGGCCGAGCGCATCCATCCGGAAGATCGCGACTGGGCGGTCAATTTCTGCGTGGCGCAGTCCAAGGCGGGCGTCGATCACGAAGCCGATTACCGCGCGCTGTGCAAGGACGGCAGCTATGTGTGGATCCGCGACGTGGTGCACGTGGTGCGCAAGGATGACGGCAGCGTGGATGCGCTGGTCGGTTTCATGTTCGACATCAGCGAACGCAAGCGTACCGAGCAGCGCCTGATCGAACTGCAGCGCGAACTTGAGGCGCTGTCCTTCAAGGACGGCCTCACCGGCATCGCCAATCGCCGTCGCTTCGACAGCGTGTTCGAGGAAGACTGGGAGCAGGCGCGTCGCAGCGGTCGGCCGCTGTCGCTGCTGATGCTCGATATCGATTACTTCAAGCAGTACAACGATCACTACGGCCACGTGCAGGGCGACTATACGCTCAAGCTGGTGGCCAAGGTGCTGGAGAAGGCGGTGCGCCGTTCGCACGATTTCCTGGCGCGCTTCGGCGGTGAGGAGTTCGTGCTGGTGCTGCCCGATACCGACGCCGCCGCGGCGCGCGAAGTGGCCGAGCGTTGCCACGCGCTGATCGAGCAGGAATGGATTCCGCATGAGCGCTCGATGGCGCGCAAGTCGCTGACCATGAGCATCGGCGTGGGCACGGTGGTGCCGATGCATGGCGATGAGCGTCTGTCGTTCCTGGAGCTGGTCGACCGGCGCCTGTATCAGGCCAAGCAGCAAGGTCGCAATACGACCGTCAACGCCGACGATTGATGCCTCATGCGCGCACCGCGGGTGATTCTGCGGTGCGCAGCGGCAGGATCAGATGGGCGGCGAGCAGGCCGAGCAAGCCACCGAGCAGTGTCTGCCAGATGCGCGCGCTCAGGAACATGATCGAGTGCTCGCCCGATGCGGCAAGCGTGACGATCAGGGTGAAGGCGAACGCGGCGCAGGCAATGTCGTAGCGTTCCGGCAACGCCATCGCGTAAACCACCATCGCCACGGCGGCCAGCGCCCAGATCAGCAGCGGCGCATGCTCGGCCAGCGGAAGACAGGCGAGGCCGAGCGGCACGCCAATCAGCGTGCCCACGATGCGCCGTCGCACGCGTTGCGAGGTGCCCGTGGCGCTGCCGGCCACCACATAGGTACAGGCCGTGACCGCCCATGCCGACTCGGGCAGGTGCAGTCGCGCATTGAGCGCCACCACGATCAGCGCTGCCACCGCTGCCTGCACGCCCATGATGAAGGGCGCCGACAGATGCCAGCGGCCGGGAATGTCCGCGGGTGAAAGCACCGCCAGTTCGGCGGGGCGCTCGGCGGGACCGGAGAGCAAGCGCGGCACCACGGAAGCCAGTGCCGCGATGCATCCGGCGATCAGGATGGCCGGCCACGCAGAAGCGTCGAGCCGCATGGTGTAGGCCAGCAACTGGCCAATGTAGATCTGCGAACCGACGCCTGCGCCGGTGACGCCATAGCGTTTGAGGTAACTGGCCAGGAAGGCACCACTGACCAGCGTGAATTCAGCGCCGTTTTGCGACAGCGGAGAAAGTACCGGCACCATCAGAGCCTGCATCAAGGCGCCCAGCGTGGCGGCCAGGCAGAGCAGGGCGAGATCGCGGCTGGATTCCAAACGCGTATGCCGCGCCTCCGAAACACTCGCCCACAACGCAAAATTCGCCGCCAACGAGCCGACGGCGACGAGGCTGCCGAACGGATGCGCCACGTCGTGCAAGGTGCCAATGGCAGCCGCCAGTCCATAGGCGGTGACCAGCCGCAGTCCCTTGATCCGGCGATGCGTGCCGGGATCGATACGTTCAAGCCAGTCGACGAATGAGCGCATGCGGGCGAAAACAGGAGATGGCCGTAGTCGCACATTATCAGCGGGCGGCGCGCGCGGCCTTTTCGGAAACGCAGGGTGATCCAAAGAAAAAGCCCCGGCCTTTCGACCGGGGCTTTGCTTTGACTGTCGCAGATCCGGATCAACCGCCGCGACGCGGATCCGAATCGAACGGCTGCATGGCGCTGCTCGGCGTACCGCCGTTGCCACCGCCACCCTGCGGCGTACCCGCAGCGGCTTCGCCATGGGCCGGGCGAATCTTGCGGGACGGTTCGTCCAGCTTGTCGCCCAGTGCGCGGCGCACTGTCACGTAGAACACCGGGATCAAGAGCAGACCCAGGAAGGTGGCGAAGATCATGCCGCCGATCACGCCGGTGCCGATGGCATGGCGGGAGTTGGCGCCGGCGCCCGTCGAGATGAACAACGGGAACACGCCGAGGATGAACGCCATGGAGGTCATCAGGATCGGACGCAGTCGCTGGCGGGCCGCCGTGATGACGGCATCGAACAGCGACTTGCCGTCCTGTTGCTGCTCCACCGCGAATTCCACGATCAGGATCGCGTTCTTCGCTGCCAGGCCGATCACCGTGATCATGCCGATCTTGAAGTACATGTCGTTCGGCAAGCCGCGCAACATCGAGAACACGACCGTACCGAGCAGGCCCAGCGGCACCACTAGGAGCACGGCGACCGGGATCGACCAGCTCTCGTACAGTGCGGCAAGGCACAGGAACACGATCAGGATCGACAGTGCCAGCAGCAGGGTGGCCGAGTTGCCGGCCAGGATTTCCTGGTACGACTGACCCGTCCAGTCCGCGCCGAAGCCCTTGGGCAGGTCGTGGTCGACGATGCCCTGCAAGGCGTTCATGGCCTGGCCGGTCGAGTAGCCCGGCGCTTCGTTACCCACGATTTCGACCGCAGCGTAGCCGTTGTAGCGGGTCAGGGCTGGCGAGCCCATGTCCCACTTCGTGTTGACCACGCTGGAGATCGGAATCATGTTGTACGGATTGACCGTCGCCTGATACGACGACGAGCTCGACGAACTGCTGTTGGCCGCCGCACCCGGTGCCAGGCTGCTGGGCGTGTAGATGTGCTGCAGCGCATCCGGGCCCATGCGGTAGGCCTGGTCCGCCTGCAGGTAGACGCGCTTCACGCGGCCACCGTAGACGAAGTCGTTGACGTACACCGGCGCCAGCGTGAGCTGGATGGCCGAGTACACGTCGCTGACCGACATGCCCATCGCCTGCGCCTGCGTGCGATCCACCTTCATATCCCACTGCGGAGCATCGGGCAGCTGGTTGGGACGCACGCCGAACAGCGCCTTGTTGTCCTTCGCCTTGCCCACCGCGGTGCCCATCGCCTGCATCAGCTCGCCATGCGTCTGGCCGGCACGGGCCTGCAGATACATGTCGATGCCGCCGAACTGGCTGAGGCCGCGGATGGTGGGCAGGTTGACCACGAAGATCTGCGCGTCGCGGATGCCGTGGAACACGCCGTTCAACTTCATGATCAGCTCATCGGCGGTGATCGCTCGCGAGTCCCAGTCCTTGAGCTTGATGAAGGCCATGCCGGTGCTTTCGCTCTGGCCGATGAAGCTGAAGCCGCTGATCTGGTACATGCCGATGATGTCATCGTTGTACGGGCTCTTCTTGACGCGCTCGCGCATTTCGGCCATCACGGCCTGCGTGCGCTGCAGGGTGGCACCCGGCGGCAGGTTGACGATGGCCAGTGCAAAGCCCTGGTCTTCGCTGGGCACGAAGCTGGTGGGCAGGCGCGTGTAGAGGAAGCCGGCAAGCACGGCAACCAGGGCGAACACGATCATCCAGCGCGGCGCATGGCGGGTGGCGCTGCCGATGTGGCCGCCATAGGTGCGCGTGACCCAGTCGAAGGTCTGGTTGAACTTGCGGTAGACGATGTTCTTCTTGTGCTCGTGCTCAGGCTTGAGCAGCGTGGCGCACAACGCCGGCGTGAACGACAGCGCGAGGAAGGCGGAGAAGCCCATCGACACTGCGATCGTCAGCGCGAACTGCTTGTAGATCACGCCCGAGGCACCCGGCTGCAGCGCGGACGGCACGAACACCGCTGCCAGTACCACGGTGATGGCCACCACCGCGCCGGTGATCTGGCCCATCGCCTTGCGTGTCGCTTCCTTGGGCGAGAGCTGCTCCTCGCTCATGATGCGTTCGACGTTCTCGATCACCACGATCGCGTCGTCCACCACGATACCGATCGCCAGCACCATGCCGAACAAGGTCAGCTGGTTGATGGTGAAGCCCAGCGCCACCAGGCCGATGAAGGTACCCAGCAGAGCCACCGGGATCACCAGGGTGGGGATCACCGTGGCGCGGAAGTTCTGCAGAAAGATCAGCATCACCAGGAAGACCAGGATGATGGCCTCGATCAGGGTGTGCACCACTTCCTTGATGGAGATCGTCACGAACGGCGTGGTGTCGTACGGAGCAAACCAGGTGACGCCTTCGGGGAAGTCCTTGGACAGCTCGTTCATCTTGGCCTTGACGGCGTCGGCCACGTCCAGCGCGTTGGCGCCGGGCAGCAGCTGCACGCCCAGGCCGCCGACCTGCTGGCCGTTCCACGTCGCGCCCAGGCCGTAGCTCTGCGGGCCGAAGTCGATGCGCGCCACGTCGCTCAGCTTCACCACCGTGCCGTCGCTGTTGGCGCGCAGGATGATTTCGCCGAACTCCTGCGGGGAGGAGAAGCGGCCTTCAGCGGAGACGGTAGCGGTAAAGCCCTGTTCCTTCGGCGACGGATCGGCACCGAGCGAACCGGCGGCGAACTGCACGTTCTGCGCCGCCACGGCGGAGAACACCGCGCTGGGCGACAAGCCGTAGCCGTGCATCTTGTCCGGATTGAGCCAGATGCGCACGCCGTACTCGGCGCCGATCAGGCGGGTGGCGCCCACGCCGGGAATACGGCCGACCTGGTCCGCCACCTGCGACGCAATCACGTCGGCCAGGCGGTTGCCGTCGATGTCCGGGTTGTTGGACACCAGCGACACGAACATCAGGAAGTCCGGGTTGCTCTTGGCCACCACCACGCCCTGCTGGGTCACGGCGGTCGGCAGGCGCGGCAAGGCCAGCTGCACTTTGTTCTGCACCTGCACCTGGGCGATGTCCGGATCGGTGCCGGTTTCAAAGCTCAGCGTGATCGAGGTCGTGCCGTTGGAGTTGGACGAGGAGCTGAAGTACAGCAGGTGGTCGATACCGGTGAGCTGCTGCTCGATCACCTGGGTGACGTTCTTCTCCATGGTGTCGGCGTTGGCGCCCGGATACGTCGCGGACACCACCACTTGGGGCGGCGCGATGTTCGGGTACGACTCGATACCCATGTTCAACACGGAGATGGTGCCAACCAGGGTGATCAGGATGGCTACCACCCACGCGAAGATGGGGCGGTCAATAAAGAAACTCGGCATGTCGGTCGACTCCCTTTACTGCTTGCCGCCAGCAGCATGACCCGCTGCTGCCGGCTGCCCCTGCGCGCCGGGCTTCTGGTCGGGCTGGTAAGGCGCCGCCTTGGCCGGTTTGCCGGGCTGCACCGTCTGCAGGCCGGAGACGATCACCTGGTCGCCGTTGCTCAGGCCGCTGGTGACGATAAAGTTCGAACCGGCCAGGTTGTCCGCGGAGACGTTCTTGCGGGCGACATTGCCGTCCTGGCCCACCACCAGCGCATAGGCGCCGACCACGTCGCGCTGGATGGCCGCCTGCGGCACCAGGAACACGTTGTGGAGCTCGCCGAGGTTGGCGGTGATGGTGATGTAGGTGCCCGGCAACAAACGGCGGTCCGGGTTGGCCAGCAGGGCGCGCAGGTTGATCGAGCCGGTGGTCGGGTCGACGGTGGCGCCGGAGAAGTCCAGCGTGCCGTCCTGGGCGTACTTGCTGCCGTCGGGCAGGGTGACCTTCACGGTGGTCTTGCCCTGGTCGCTCAGCGACACGTTGCCAGCGGCCTGGGCGGCGCGCAGGCGATCGAGATCGGCGGCACTGACGGTGAAGTTGACGTACAGCGGATCGAGCTGGTCGACCGTGGTCAACAGCGTCGAGCTGGAACCGGAATCGGCGGCGCCGTTGCCGACGATGGCACCCTCAGTCACCTGTTGCTGACCGGCGCGGCCGTCGATGGGCGCTACCACGCGGGTATAGCTCAGGTTGATCTTGGCGCTTTCCACGGCGGCCTGAAGCTGCTTGACCGAGGCGGCGCCGCTGCGCTCGTTGGCTTCGGCGGCGTCGAGGTCGGACTGCGAGATGTAGTTCTGCGGGCGCAGCTTGCGGTCGCGCTCGGCCAGGTTGTGGAAGTTCACATAGGTCGCCTGGCCGGCGGCCAGATTGGCCTTGGCCGAGTCCAGCGCTGCCTGATAGATCACCGGGTCGATCTCGAACATGACCTGGCCGGCTTTGACGTCGGTGCCTTCCTGATAGACGCGCTTGAGCAGCACACCCGACACGCGGGCGCGCACATCGGCGCTACGGTAAGCCGACACGCGGCCCACAAGATCCTTGGCTAGCGGCGTGCTCTGAGCCTGGGCCTTGACGACACCGACTTCCGGCGGCGGCGCCTGCGGCGGGCCTTGATCCTTGCCTTTGCCACAGGCGGCCAGTGAGAGCAGGCCAAGGCACAGCAGAGGTGTGCGCAGTGACGTGGACTTCATGTGGGCTCCATTTCTTTTTTAATGTGGTCGGGGATGCAGCGCGTCGACGCCTCTCCGGGCGACGACAAAGGGGGCTTGCAACGAACACGCAACGGCCCCGCTAGTCCGAGCGTCCCGTGAACGGGCAGGCCGGGAAGGGCAGGGTCGGCAAAGCCGTGGCTCGTTCAGGCAGGCGAGCTTGGACTATACCGTACAGTTTACAATTTGTAGAGACACCCCTGATACGCCGGATCGGCCTCCCAGGGCCATTCAGACGCGTCCTATGTGTTCCGCTGGGTTGGGTGGCTGTACTCCCAACGGGACGTGCGAGCTAATTTTGGCTGAATTCCGTGAAGGAAGGGTGTCGGCCACAAAGACAGGGGGACGGCCGTCCGCTTTATGGTGCCTGCGGTGGCTTGCGAACGCCTGTGCCGATGGTCCGGTTGCAGCGGCAGCGCGCTTGCTTGCAACACGCTCCCACGCCAGCGAAAGCCGGGACCAGGGTTGCCGGCATGGCGGTCAGTCAGTCGATGATTTCATCTGCTGCGCTGCAACGTTTTGCATGCGTCGCTGTCGTGACATACGCAGCGGTATCGGTGGCCCGCGATGGACGGGAATCAGCGGCGCTGCAACGGCAACACGCGAGCGCAGCAAGTTTTTCGTCCGCGTACGCAAACGTTGCCGATGCACTGGGCTGTCACGCAAACGTCGCGAAGATTCCGATGCACAGCCATTGCTGCACGGGCGTCATGGCCTGCCGCAAGCTGAAGTGCATCTTTCGCAAAGGTGGATAAGGTATGGCGCGAGGCGTATTCTTTTGAGGCTTTTTGGAGCCTGTTCTCGATCTCCGCATGACCCGTGCCGGAATTTGTTTGCCCGCCAGACAAGGAAGAACGAGGGCGTGTATGTCGATACACAACCGAGTGATGACGATGGATGGTGGGCAAACAAATCCGGCCCGGAGGGTTGCTCACCTGCGCCCGCTAGCGAGTGCCGTGCGGCTGGACCTGACAGCCAGTCAGGCGCTGCGCCACACGGCACTCGCTAGCGGGCGCAGGTGAGCAACACGGGTTATGCGGAGATCGAGAACAGGCTCCCGGCCTCATTCCGTCTCCCCAACACAGTAGATGCCATGAACGCGATTCGTGCGGCTAGCAACAGCTCGTTCCCCAGTGTTGTTTTCGAAGAACTGAAGCAAAGCGGATTTCCTACCGGGCGCCTTGATGAGGCGCAATTTTTTATCAGCGCTTTCTTCGCGCGCATCGCCGACGGCGACCTCCAGCTCCATACCGCCCGCGAGTGGGCTGCCCTGATCGCCGACCTGCTCAGCTTCATGCAGCAGCGCCAGCCGGGCCGCGCCGCGGTGCGCGTGGTCAACCCGGCCACGGGCCACGCCGGTCGCAGCTACATCCAGGTCGTCACCGACGACATGCCGTTCCTGGTCGACACCGTCACCATGGTCGCGACCGAGCAGCTGCAGATCCACGCCGTGATCCATCCGGTGGTGGAAGTGGCACGCGATGCCTCCGGCAAGCTGCTTAAGATCGGCGCCCCCGACGGCCAGCCCGAATCGGTCATGCATTTCGAAGTGGACCGCGTGGCCGACGACGACGAGCTGGCCAAGCTCAAGGCCAAACTCGAAGGCGCGCTGGAAGACGTGCGCGTGGTCGTCGCCGACTGGAAGAAAATGCGCGACCAGGCGCTCGCCACCGCCGACGACCTGCCGTCGCGCCAGCTGCCGCTGGACGCCGCCGCCGTGAAGGAAGCCTCCGCCTTCCTGCGCTGGCTGGCCGACGACAACTTCACCTTCCTCGGCTACCGCGAATACGAAGTGACCGAAGCCGATGGCGAGGAAGTGCTGCGCGCCAATGAAAGCTCGGGCATGGGCATCCTGCACAAGAGCGAGCGCTCGCTGGCGCCGCGTTCGCTGCGTTCGCTGGTGGCCAGCGACCTGCCGCAGTCCGGTTCGACCGACGCCATCATCCTGACCAAGACCAATGCGCGATCGCACGCGCATCGTCCGGGTTACATGGATTACGTGGGCGTGCTCAAGTTCGACGCCAATGGCAAGCCGGTGGCCGAACAGCGCTTCCTCGGCCTGTTCTCGTCCAACGCTTATATGGCGCGTCCGCAGGATGTGCCGCTGGTACGCCAGAAGTTCGAATACGCGATGGAGCATTCCGGCCTCAAGCGCGATTCGCATTCGGGCAAGGCGCTGCGCCATATCCTGGAAACGCTGCCGCGCGACGAGCTGTTCCAGAGCAGCGACGAAGAGCTCTACACCACCGCCATGGGCACGCTGGAACTGCGCCAGCGCGCTCGCACGCGCCTGTTCGTGCGCCGCGACCGCTATGGCCGTTTCGTCACCTGCATCGTTTATGTGCCGCGTGACCGCTTCAACACCACGGTGCGCGAACGCATCGAAGCGCTGCTGAAGGATGCCATGCGCGGCGAAAGCCTCGATTCGTCCGTGCTGATGGGCGAAGCAGCGCTGGTGCGCCTGCATGTGGTGGTGCGTCCGAAGATCGGCGACCAGGTGCATTACGACGTGGCCGAGCTCGAGAAGGGCGTGGCGACCATCGTGCGCAACTGGCACGACGATGTGCGCGATGAACTCGTGCGCACCCTGGGCGACCACGACGGCGTGGTGTTGGCCAATCGCTACGCCAAGGCGCTGCCCGCCGGTTATGTGGAAGACGTCTCGCCGGCCACCGCCGCCGAAGACGTGCACCAGTTGTCGCTGCTCAAGGGCGACGACGCCGTGCGCATGTCGTTCTATCACCCGGCCTCGCGCCCGGAAGAACTGCGCTTCAAGATCTATCGCAGCGGCGGCGACATCGCGCTGTCCGAAGTGCTGCCGCAGTTGGAAAACCTGGGCCTGCGTGTGCTCACCGAGCACCTGTACGACATCCATGTCGGCGACAGCATGCTGTACATCCAGGACTTCGAAGTGCAGACCGCCGGCAGCCTCGCTTTCAGCGTGGAGCAGGTGGACCAGTTGTTCGAAGACGCCTTCGAGCAGATCTGGCGCGGCAACGCCGAGAACGACGGCTTCAACCGCCTGGTGCTTGGCGCCAAGCTGAGCTGGCGCCAGATCGCCATGCTGCGCGGCTACTGCAAGTACCTGCTGCAGACCGGCGTGGCGTTCTCGCAGAGCTATATGGAAGACGCGTTCAACCGCTATCCGGCGATTGCCGGCCTGCTGGTGGAGCTGTTCCTGGCCAAGTTCGATCCGCGCCGCGAGTCGCTGTCGACGGATGAGCTCAAGCGCGCCGGTGACCTGCTGCGCGGCGAAATGCAGGTGCTGATTCCCGAGCCGCTGCGCCAGGCACATCCGGCCCTCGTCGATGGCCTGGTGGCGGCGCTGTCCAAGCCGCGCGACGAGCAGCTGGCGGTGATCGAAGAGACCATCGGCACGCTGCTGGAAACGGTCTCCAGCCTCGACGACGACCGCATCCTGCGCAGCTTCGTGGCACTGATCCGCGGCACCCTGCGTACCAGCTTCTTCCAGCAGTGGAACGACCAGTACCGCAGCTACATCAGCTTCAAGTTCGACTCGCACCGCGTGCCGGATCTGCCCAAGCCGGTGCCGTACCGCGAAATCTTCGTCAGCGCACCGCGCGTGGAAGGCATCCACCTGCGCTTTGGTGCCGTGGCGCGCGGCGGCCTGCGCTGGTCGGATCGTCGCGAAGACTTCCGCACCGAAGTGCTGGGCCTGGTGAAGGCGCAGATGGTGAAGAACACCGTGATCGTGCCGGTGGGTTCGAAGGGCGGCTTCTTCGTCAAGCGTCCGCCGGTCAACGGCGACCGCGATGCGCAGCTGGCCGAGGGCATCGCGTGCTACCGCATGTTCATCAGCGGCCTGCTCGACATCACCGACAACCTGATCGAAGGCAAGGTGGTGCCGCCGCACGACGTGGTGCGCCATGACAACGACGATCCGTACCTGGTGGTGGCGGCCGACAAGGGCACGGCCACGTTCTCCGATATCGCCAACGCGATTTCGGTCGAGCACGGCTTCTGGCTGGGCGATGCGTTCGCTTCGGGCGGCTCCAACGGTTACGACCACAAGGGCATGGGCATCACCGCCAAGGGCGCGTGGGAGTCGGTCAAGCGCCACTTCCGTGCGCTGGGCCGTGACAGCCAGTCGCAGGACTTCACCTGCGCGGGCGTTGGTGACATGTCGGGCGACGTGTTCGGCAACGGCATGCTGCTGTCGCGCCACATCAAGCTGGTGGCGGCGTTCGATCATCGCCATGTGTTCCTCGATCCGAACCCGGATGTCGAGCGTTCCTTCGTCGAGCGCGAGCGCATGTTCAAACTGCCGCGTTCGAGCTGGGACGATTACAACAAGCAGCTCATTTCCGCGGGCGGCGGCGTGTACCCGCGCACGCTCAAGTCGATCCCGATTTCGCCGGAAGTGCGTGCGGTGCTCGGCCTCAAGCCGGACGTGACCCAGCTGGCGCCGAACGATCTGCTCAGCGCCATCCTCAAGGCGCCGGTGGACCTGCTGTGGAACGGCGGCATCGGTACCTATGTGAAGTCCAGTGCCGAAACGCATGCCGACGTGGGCGATCGCGCCAACAACGCGCTGCGCGTGAACGGCGTGGAGCTGCGCTGCAAGGTGGTGGGCGAGGGCGGCAACCTGGGCTTCACCCAGAAGGGCCGTATCGAAGCTGCCCAGCACGGCGTGCTGCTCAACACCGACTTCATCGACAACTCCGCCGGCGTGGACACCTCCGACCATGAGGTGAACATCAAGATCCTGCTCGGTGACGCCGTGCAGCGCGGCGAGCTGACCACCGAGCAGCGCAACACGCTGCTGGCCAGCATGACCGACGAAGTGGGCCAGCTGGTGCTATGGGACAACTACCGCCAGAACCAGGCCATCACCTTGATGGAGCACCAGTCGGTGCATCGCATCGGCTCGATGGCGCACTTCATCCGCCAGTTGGAATCGGAAGGCCTGCTCGATCGTCAGGTGGAAAACCTGCCGAGCGAAACCGAGCTGACCGAGCGCAAGGCGCGTGGCATCGGCATGACGCGTCCGGAGCTGTCGGTGCTGCTGTCCTACGACAAGATCAAGCTGTACCAGCAGCTGCTCGACTCGGACGTGCCGGAAGATGCATATCTCTCCAAGGAACTGGTGCGCTACTTCCCCGAGCCGCTGCACGGCAAGTACGCCGAGCACATGCAGCGCCATCGCCTGAAGCGCGACATCATCGCCACGGCCGTGACCAACTCCACCATCAACCGCATGGGCGCCACCT
Source organism: Dyella sp. 01N448 (assembly GCF_056399225.1). Taxonomy (NCBI): domain Bacteria; kingdom Pseudomonadati; phylum Pseudomonadota; class Gammaproteobacteria; order Lysobacterales; family Rhodanobacteraceae; genus Dyella; species Dyella sp. 01N448. Next base: position 136,632 of record NZ_JBFTQX010000006.1, read on the forward strand.
TCATGATGCGCATGCAGGAGGACACCGGTCAGGGTCCGGCAGCCATCGCCAAGGCGTACACGGCAGCGCGCGAGATTCTCGATGCGCGTGAACTGTGGGCACAGATCGAGGCGCTGGACGGCAAGGTGGCGGAGAACACCCAGATCGACGCGATTCTGCAGATCTGGTCGCTGCTGCGTCATACCACCCGCTGGCTGCTGAACCGTCCGGGCGGCACGCTGGACATCAACGCCAACGTGGAGCGCTACCAGACCGGCGTGACCGAGCTGCGCGCGGCCTTGCCGGGCGTGCTCACCGAGACGGGCAAGCAGGATTTCGCCACCAGCCAGGAAAAGTGGGACGGCCTGGGCATGCCGGGCGAACTCGCGCTGCGCATGGCCCGCCTGCCGGAGCTGCGCGCCATGCTCGACATCGTCGAGGTGGCCCAGCAGGGCAGCCAGCCCATCGCCAAGGTGGCCGGCGTGTTCTACGAGCTGGGCCAGGCGCTGGACCTGGAGTGGCTGCGCAGCCAGATCGAAGCGTTGCCGGTGGAAGGTGCATGGCACGCGCAGGCACGCGGTTCGCTGCTGGACGAGCTCAACCACCAGCACCGCGCGCTGGCCCTGCAGGTGCTGTCGATGACCGGCAGCGCCAAGGATGTCTCGCCGGTGCAGGCGTGGCTGCAGCGTGACGACGCCACGCTCAAGTACACGCGCAACATGCTGGCGGAAATCCTCACCGAGAAGGCGGACTACCCGATCGCCTCGGTGGCGGTCCGCCGCCTGGCTCAGCTGGCGCAGGTGCCGGTGAACCAGTAACGCCCGCACGGCGTCTCACGGCGCCGACGCGGTGAAGGTCAACGAAGGGCGCAAACCGGCGACGGTCTTGCGCCCTTCGTCCATCTACGCTCAACTGGCGTCCTCGCCCTGACCGTTGCCCGACCCTATGCGCTTCGCCTTCGTCGCCAGCGAAACCAATGTCGCCCAGCAGGCCCGGCGCAAACTCATCGACCGCTATGGCGATGCGGTGCCGGAGCAGTCGGATGTGATCGTGGCGCTGGGCGGCGACGGCTTCATGCTGCGCACGCTGCACGCCTATCGCGCGCTGCCGGCCCCGGTATATGGCATGAAACTGGGGCGCGTCGGTTTCCTGATGAACAAGCACCGCATCGACGAGCTTGAAGAGCGCATTTCACGCGCGCATGCCGCAGTGCTCTATCCCTTGGAAATGCGCACGGTCGACATCAACGGCGATGTGCATCACGCGCTGGCGTTCAACGAAGTGTCCCTGCTGCGCCAGAGCAATCAGGCGGCGCATCTGGAAGTGAAGCTCAACGACACCGTGAAGCTGCCCAACCTGGTCTGCGACGGCGTACTGGTGTCGACGCCGGCCGGTTCCACGGCCTACAACCTCTCCGCGCACGGGCCGATCTTGCCGCTGGATGCCAACGTGCTCGCGCTGACCCCGATCAGCCCGTTCCGCCCGCGTCGCTGGCGCGGCGCGATCCTGCCGCATCGCACCCTGGTCACCATGCGGGTGCTCGATCCCGGCAAGCGCCCGGTCAGCGCCACCGCCGATTATCACGAGGTGCGCGACATCCGCGAGGTGGAGATCCGCCAGTCGGCGGGGCAGGGTGTGCGCTTGTTGTTCGATCCGGAGCACAATCTGGAACAGCGTATTCTTGATGAGCAGTTCGCGCCGGATTGAGGTTCTTGGGATCGCGGAGTGGGTGGTTGGCGCGCGTTTGTGTCCGTGCGTAACCCACGGGTTTTAGCGCCTCCGCGCCCCATCCCCCATCCCATCACGTGACCGCGTGATAGATTTCCCTCATGACCCGCCCCACACCCGACGCCCACGATCCCAAGGCCGCCAGCGACAATCGTCTCGTGGTCGCCATTTCCTCGCGTGCCTTGTTTGACCTGGGCGACAGTCACGAGCTGTTCGAGCACCAGGGGCTGGATGCTTATCGCGCGTTCCAGATCGAACACGAAAACGAACTGCTGCAGCCCGGCGTGGCGTTTCCGCTGGTGCAGAAACTGCTGGGCTTGAACAAGCTGGCGGGCGATGTGCCGCCGGTCGAGGTGATCCTGTTGTCGCGCAACTCCGGCGACACCGGCCTGCGTATATTCAATGCGATCCAGCATTACGGGCTGGAGATCAGCCGCGCCGCGTTCACCAGCGGCGCGCCCACCTCCGATTACATCGCCCCGTTCAAGGCCGACCTGTTCCTTTCCGCCAATGCCGAAGACGTGGGTCGCGCGCTCGCCGCTGGCGTGGCCGCCGCCACCATCCTGCCGTCGACCGCGCCGCCGCGTGCCACCGAGCAATTGCGTATCGCCTTCGACGGTGATGCGGTGATCTTCGGCGATGAAGGCGAGCGGGTATCGCGTGAGGAAGGGCTCGAAGCGTTCCATCGCAGTGAGCACAAGCTTGCCAACGAGCCGCTCTCGGTTGGGCCGTTCCGCGGTTTCCTTACTGCCGTGCACCGCCTTCAGGCAGCGTTTCCGGCCGAGGATTCACCCATTCGCACTGCACTGGTCACTGCGAGATCTGCACCGGCGCATAAGCGGGTGATCCTGACCCTGCGCCGTTGGGGCGTGCGTATCGATGAAGCGCTGTTTCTCGGGGGGCGCGACAAGGGGCCGTTCCTCGATGCGTTCGGCGCCGATATCTTCTTCGATGATTCACCGGCGAACGTGGAGTCCGCGCGCAAGCACGTGGCGACGGGGCATGTGCCGCATGGCGTAAGCAACCGCTAAGCGCCAACCTGACGACACCTTGTGGGAGCGCACCCTGTGCGCGACAGGCCCCTCACCGTGCATAGTCGCCGCTCAGTTGAGCGGCCCATCATGTAGGTTGCGGTGTCGCAGTCGCGCACAGGGTGCGCTCCCACAGTTTTGGCTGCTGTCAGGGTACCGAATGCCCCTTGCTGGCCGTCCAAATCGCATACCAATCTTCAGCATCCAGCTTCACATCCAGCGACGCCACCGCCTCGCGCAGACCATCGATACGACCGGTACCGGTGATGACGTGCGGACGCGACGGATGACGCAGCGACCAGGCGAAGGCCAGCGTGGTGAGCGTGATGCCACAGCGATCCGCGATCGCGGACATCTCGGCACGAACGCGCACGGCTTGTTCATCCTCGCCGGTAAACAACCTCCCGCCACCTAGCGGCGACCAGATCATCGGCCGCAGGCCCAGCTGCTGCGCCTGATCGAGCGTGCCGTCGTCAAGCGCATCCATTTGCAGCGGCGACAGTTCGACCTGGTTGGTGAGCAACGGGTGATGCTGATGCAGCAGGGCGAACTGGCTGGTCGTGTGGTTGGACACGCCCCAGTGCGCCACCTTGCCTTCGCGCGTGAGCGTGTCGAACGTCTGTGCCAGCGCCGCGGCATCCATCAGATAGTCGGGGCGATGGATCAGCACCAGGTCCAGTTGTTCGGTGTGCAGCTTTCGCAGTGATTGTTCGACCTGCTGGCGCACGTAGTGGGCGGAGCTGTCGTAGTAGTTGATGCGGTACGGGAGTTGCGCGGAGCGAAGGCGGATGCCGCACTTGGTGATCAGCTGCATGCGTTCGCGCAGTGACGGCGCTGTTTTGAGCGCTTCGCCGAATTGCGTTTCTGCCTGGTAGTCGCCGTAGATGTCGGCGTGGTCGAACGAGGTAATGCCCAGCTCCAGCGCTTGTTCGATCCAGCGCACGCGCTCTTGCACGGTGAGTTGCCAGCTGGTGATGCGCCAGAGGCCGGCGATGATGGGGGAGAGGGGGAGGTTGGGGGTTGGCATGGGTAATGGTTGGGGTGGTTGAGGGAGCAGTGTGACAAGGTTAGGGGGATTGTCGCCAGCTTCAGATCTTTTGGTTTGTTTGCAGTGTGCGCGCAGCGTTACTGGGCTGGTTGTTTCGCTTTCATGAGCTTGCCTGCCGCGGGCTTCCGACCTCCTGCCGGAGGCCGGGTCACTTTCTCTTGCTTGCCCAAGAGAAAGTAACCAAAGAGAAGGGCCCCCCGGATGGCGCGCCTTCCGGGCTGCGCCCTCCAGGTGCGCGGTCGAAAAACTGGCCGCATCCATGCGGCCACCCTGCGGGCTTTCCTCCACCCGTCCGCCGCGTCATACGGGGACCCCAAGAGCCAAAGGCCTAGAGCCAGAGCCGTGCGCTTAGAGTTGCGGTGACCTTGTAGGAGCGCACTTGTGCGCGACCATCCGACGGAGAGGTACACCCCAGCGCTGCGGTCGCGCACAAGTGCGCTCCTACAAGGGGACGCAGGTCATGGGTGTGGATAACGGTTTTGGTCGGCTTTTATTGTGGGAGCGCACCCTGTGCGCGACAAACCTACGGAGCGATACGCCCGGGCGTGGCGGTCGCGCACAGGGTGCGCTCCTACAACGGCTGGTCTCTATTGCGCCGCAGACGCTGTCGCCGCTACCGGCGCATGCGCCAATTCATCCGCCGACCAGCCACCACCCACATCGCCCATCAATGACACGGCATCCAGCAGCCTCTGCTGCTGCACACTCAAGGCATCCTGCTTGGTGCTCAGCTCGGTCGTCTGCGCCAGAGCGGCCGTCGTGTAATCCACCGTGCCGGCCTGGTATTCGTTGAATGCGATCTGCGATCCACGAGTGGCATCTTTGACCGCAGCGTCGAGCACCTGCGCTTGTTGGGCGAGGATGTTGATGCCTGAGAGATCGTCTTCAACGTTCTGGAAAGCGCCCAGCACGGTGCCACGATAGTTGGCGACAGCGGCTTCGTAGTTCGCGCGGGCAGCAGCGACTTCGCCGTGGCGTGCGCCAGCGTCGAAGATCGTTTCGCTCGCGTCGGCGCCCAGCGACCACACATGATTGGCCACATGCAGCAGGCCAGCGAGCGGGGACTGCGAGAAACCATCCGCGGCAGAGAGTGACAGCGACGGATAGTAGGCGGCGATCGCCACGCCAATGGCGGCATTCTGCGCAGCCATCTGACGCTCGGCTATCGCGATATCAGGGCGGCGCTGCAGCAGCGTGGAAGGTACGCCGGCGGGGACCTGGGGCAGGGTGGGGAGGGTGGCGTTGTGGGGAACGTCGAGCTCCTCGGGGTTCTTGCCCACCAGCACGGCGATGGCATGCACGTCTTGCGCACGCGCCACGCCCAGCGCGATCAGTTTGGATTGCGCGTTCTCCAGCTGCGTGCGCGCCGTGATGACATCCGAGGGCGCGATGGTGCCGGCCTTGTCCTGGTTGGCCACGACGCGCAGGTATTCCTTGTCCGCGTCGACGGTCTGCTGTAGCAGGTCGATGTTGGCGTCGGAGACGCGCAAGTTGATCACCGCCGTGGCAAGCGCGATTTGTTCGGACAAGGTGGCGTTGGCGAGAGTCGCTTGGCTCGCCAGTGCGGTGGCCTTGTTCTCCTCCACCGTACGGCGAACCTTGCCCCACAGATCCGGCGCCCAGCTCACATTGCCCTCCAGTGAACCGGAGGTGCTCACTGGAGTCAGGTGTTCGACGCCGCTGCCGGCGTTACCGGCGGCCGAGCGCTGCTTGCTGCCCGAGCCGGTGATGCCGATGGTGGGGAATAGCGCGCTGCGCGCCACCTGCACTTCGGCGACGGCGGCCTGATAGTTGGCGTAGCTCTGCGCCACGGTCTGGTTGGACACGGCCACCTGCGGTTCCAGCTCGTCGAGCAGCGGGTCGTTGAAGGCCTTCCACCAGTCGCCCTTGGGTGCGTCGTCGGCGGGCGTGGCAGAGGTCCAGCCGGGCATCTCTTTGTACTGGGTCGGTACGTTGACCTGCGGGCGGTGGTAGTCGGGACCCACCATGCAGCCGCCGAGCAGCGTCGCCAGCGAAACGGCCAGTAGATGGCGGGAAAAGATCTTGTTCATGCTTTTGCGTCCGATCGGTTCCACGGCAGGCTCTCGGACCAACGCGCCAGGCGTGCGCGCAGGCGGTCGAGGTATAAGTAGATCACTGGCGTGGTGTACAAGGTGAACACCTGGCTGAATATCAGGCCGCCCATCACCGTGATGCCCAGCGGCTGGCGCAGCGACGCGCCCTGGCCGATGCCGATCGCCAGCGGTACGGCGCCCAGCACGGCTGCCGCCGTAGTCATCATGATGGGGCGCAGTCGCACCACGGCGGCGTCGTGGATCGCCTTGCGCGGCTCCAGACCTTCGTCGCGCTGCAGGTGGATGGCCACGTCGATCATCATGATTGCGTTCTTCTTCACGATGCCGATCAGCAGGATGATGCCGATCATCGCGATCACCGAGAACGGCGTGCCGAAGATCAGCAAGGCCAGCGTCGCGCCGATGCCTGCCGAGGGCAGGGTGGAAAGAATCGTGATGGGATGCACCGTATTCTCGTACAGGATGCCGAGCACGATGTAGACGGCTGCGAGTGCCGCGAGGATCAGCAACGGCATGGTGCCCATGGACTGTGCGTAGACTTGAGCCGCACCTGCCGTCGCGCCATGGATGGAAGCCGGCATGCCCAACTCCTGCGCCGCTTCATTGATGGCGGCCAGGCCGTCGCTGAGCGAGCCGCCCGGCGGCAGGTTGAACGAGATGGTGCCGGCGACCAGGCCGCCCTGGTGATTCACCTGGGTGGCCGTGTGGTTGCTCACATATGACGCCAGCGCGGGGAAGGGCACCAGGGTTTCCGCCGAGGTGCTGTCCGCACTGCCGCTGGAGCTTCCGCCCTTGGCGTTGGCGATGGCATTGGTGAGCTGGTTGGCCTCGGCGTCGCTGTTGCGCGAGTTGGTGCTGGATGTCGTCGTGCTCGTGGTGCTGGCGGCGACGCCGCTCACGATGGATTTGGACATCTGCGTCTGCTGCGTACCCGATGCATTGCCCGCGGCGGTACTGAAGCGGATGCGATTGATGGTCTGCGGGTATTGCCAGTACTTGGGCGCCACTTCCATCACCACGAAGTACTGGTTCAGTTCGTTGTAGATGGTCGAGACGGTGCGCTGGCCGAAGGCGTCGTAGAGCACGCTGTCGATCTGGTTGGGCGCGAAGCCGTAGCGCGCCGAGGTGGCGCGGTCGATGTTCACATACAGCTGCAAGCCGTTCTGCTGCAGGTCCGAATTCACGTCGGTGATGCGGTCGTGGTACTTGCCCAGCGCCGTCACCAGGCGCGGCACCCAGGTGAACAAGGCCTCCGGATCGTCGCTGGTCAGCGTGTACTGATATTCGGAGGCCGATTGCCGGCCGCCGATGCGCAGATCCTGCGCCGCCTGCAGGAACAGCTTGGCGCCCGACACCGCGTTGAGTTTGGGACGCAGGCGATCCACCACCTGCGCGGCGGAAATCTTGCGCTCGGCCAGCGGCTTCAATTCGATGAATACATTGGCCGTGTTCAGCGCACGACCGCCGGTGAAGCCGGCCACCGAGGCCACCGCCGGATCCTTTTGCACGATGGCCTGCAACTGCGCGAGCTTCTTCTGCATCGCCTGGAAGGAGATGCTCTGGTCGGCAATGATCTGCCCGTTGAGGATGCCGTTGTCCTGCTCGGGAAAGAAGGTCGACGGTACCAGCCGGATCAGCACCACGTTGAGCACGATCAGGCCGATCAGGGTGAGCATCACCGCGAACGCATGATCGAGCACCACCGCGAGCGAGCGCGCATACGCCTGCCGGAAGCGCTCGAACTGCCGCTCGTACCACACGGCCCAGCGCGCCTTGGAATGCAGCGACTTGCGGCTGATCACAAAGGCCGCCATCGCCGGCGTCACCGTGAGCGAGATCACCAGCGAAAACAGGATGGCGATGGACAGCGTCACGGCGAACTCGTGGAACAGCAGGCCCACGATGCCCGGCATCAGCAGGATCGGCAGGAACACCGCGATCAGCGAAAGGCTCATCGAAATCACGGTGAAGCTCACCTCCGCGCTGCCGACCATCGCGGCCTCGCGTACGTCCATGCCCGCTTCGACATGGCGCACGATGTTTTCCAGCACCACCACCGCATCGTCCACCACGAAGCCGGTGCCGATGGTCAAGGCCATCAGCGAGAGGTTGTCGATGCTGTAACCCAGCAGGTACATCGGCCCGAAGGTGCCGACGATGGACAGCGGCAAGGCCACCGCCGGCACCAGCACGGCGCGCGGCGATTGCAGGAAGATATAGACCACGCCGATCACCAGCAGCACGGCCATGAACAGCGTGCGCTCGGTGTCGTTGACTGCCGCGTTGACCGACTGCGAGCGATCCACCGCCACGCCCACATGCACGTTGTGCGGCAAGGTGGCTTCGATCGACGGCAGCGCCTTGCGGATCTGCGCCACCGTCTTGACGATATTGCTGCCCGGCAACGGGTACACGATCACCAGCACGGCGTCCTGGCCGTTGTAGAGGCCGGCGTTGCGCAGGTTTTCCGCTGAATCGAGCACCTGCGCCACGTCGCGCAACTGCACCGGCGAACCATTGCGATAGGCGACGATCAGATCGCGATACGGCGCGGCTTTGTTGATCTGGTCGTTGGACAGCACTTCGAAGCGTTGGCCGGTCTGGTCGATATGACCCTTCACGCTGTCTGCGTTCGCCGCGCTGATTGCGGCGCGAACATCCTCCAGCCCGATGCCGTAACTATTGAGCTGGTCCGGTTCCAGTTCCACACGCACTGAGGGCAGCGCACTGCCGCCCAGGGTGATCTGGCCCACGCCATCGACCTGCGAGAGCTGCTGCTGGATCACCGAATCGGCCGAGTCGTACAGCTGCGCGCGGGTCAGCGTTTTTGACGTGAGCGCGAGCACCATGATCGGCGAGTCGGCCGGATTGAACTCGCGGTAGGTCGGGTTGTTGCGCAGCGTCGTCGGCAGGTCGGCGCGAGCCGCCTGGATCGCCGCCTGCACGTCGCGCGCCGCGCCGTTGATATCACGGTTGAGGCCGAACTGGATGACGATCTGCGCCGAGCCGACGGTGCTGGTGGAGGTCAGCTCGGAAACGTCGGCAATCGTGCCCAGTCGACGCTCCAGTGGCTCGGCCACGGTCGCAGCCATGATGCTGGGACTGGCGCCCGCCATGCTCGCCTGCACCACCACCACGGGGAAGGTGATGTTCGGCAGCGGCGCCACCGGCAGGTGGAAATACGCGAGCATGCCCGACAGCAGGATCGCCACGGCCAGCAGCGTGGTCGCCACCGGCCGCTTGATGAAGACGCCAGGGATGTTCACGCGCCTTCCCCAGCCGCCTCTTCAGGCAGGCGCTGGCGGCGGAAACGCTGGGCCAGCCGGTCGAAGTAGAGGTAGATCACCGGCGTGGTGAACAGCGTCAGCAACTGGCTGAGCAGCAAGCCACCGATGATGGCCAGGCCCAGCGGACGACGCAGCTCCGAACCCGTGCCCGAACCCAGCAACATCGGCAAGGCGCCCAGCATCGCCGCCAGCGTGGTCATCAGGATGGGACGGAAGCGCAGCAGGGACGCCTCGAAGATCGCTTCCTCCGCGGGCTTGCCGTGTTCGCGTTCGGCTTCGAGCGCAAAGTCCACGATCATGATCGCGTTCTTCTTCACGATGCCGATCAGCAACACGATGCCGATGATGCCAATCACATCCAGATCGCTGCCGGCAATCATCAACGCGACCAGCGCGCCGATGCCGGCCGAGGGCAGGGTGGAGAGAATCGTCACCGGATGGATGAAGCTCTCGTACAGCACGCCCAGCACGATATAGACGGCGATCAGGGCGGCGATGAGCAGGTAGACCTCGCTGGACAGCGAATCCTGGAACGCCTGCGCCGCGCCCTGGAAGGTGGACGTGATCGACGTCGGCAGATGCACCGCTGCCTCTGCCGCGTTCACTTCCTTCACAGCCTTGCTCAGCGAGGCGTCCTTGGCCAGGTTGAACGACACGGTGACGGCCGGGAACTGGGAGAGATGGCTGATCACCAGCGGCGACTTGGTGATCTTGATGGTGGCGATGCCCTTGAGCGGCACCTGGCCGCTGCTCGCCGTCTGGCTGGGCAGATACAGATCACCCAGCGATTCCACCGTAGGAATGCTTTCCGGCTTGGCCACCAGGATCACGCGGTATTGGCTGGCCTGTTCGAAGATGGTGGAAACAATGCGTTGGCCCAACGCATCGTAAAGCGCGTTGTCGATGGTGGCGGCAGTGATGCCGTAGCGCGCCGCCAGCTGGCGGTTCACTTCGACATTGACGGCCAGACCATCGTTGTTGAGATCGCTGGTGACGTCGGTGATCGACTTGATGTTCTTCAGTCGCGTGATCAGCTCAGGTACGTATTGCTGGAAGGCCTGCTGGTTGGGCCCGCGCAGTACGAACTGGTACTGGTTTGGCGAGATGGTGGTGTCGAGCGTGAGGTCCTGCTCGGGCTGCATGTACAGCTTGATGCCCGGGATGTTGGTCACTTCCTGCTGGATGCGACGCGAAATTTCCGCAGCGGTGGACGAGCGGTCGTCGCGCGGCTTGAGGTTGATCAGGAAGCGGCCGTTGTTGAGCGTGGTATTGGTGCCGTCGATGCCCACGTACGAGGTGAGGCTGGCTACGTCCTCGTCTTTGAGAATGGCATCGGCCAGCTGTTTCTGGCGATCCACCATCACTCCATAGGAAACGGAGTTGTCCGCGACGCTGATGCCTTGCAGCACACCCACGTCCTGCACCGGGAACAGGCCCTTGGGGATGACGATGTAAAGCACGATCGTGAGCGCGAGCGTGGCGAAGAACGTCAGCAGCGTCGCCATCTGATGCGCCATCACGAAGTGCAGGCCGCGCTTGTACGCCGCCAGCGTCTTGTCGAACAAGCCTTCGCTGATGCGTTCGAAGCGGCTGGGATGACGATCGGCCTGCGCCTTGAGAATGCGCGCGCACAGCATCGGCACCAGGGTCAGCGACACCACCGCCGACAGCACGATCGTCACCGCCAGCGTCACCGCGAACTCGCTGAACAAGCGGCCGATCACGCCGCCCATGAACAGCAGCGGGATCAGCACGGCAATCAACGACACCGTCAGCGAGAGGATGGTGAAGCCGATCTGGCCGGCGCCTTCGAGCGCGGCTTCCAGCGGCGTCTTGCCTTCCTCCAGGTAGCGCACGATGTTCTCGATCATCACGATCGAGTCGTCCACCACGAAGCCGGTGGCGATGATCAAGGCCATCAGCGACAGGTTGTCGATGGAATAGTTGAGCTCGTACATCAGCGCCAGCGTGCCGACCAGCGAGACTGGCACCGATATGCTGGGAATGATGGTGGCCGGCAGGTTGCGCAGGAACACGAAGATCACCAGCACGACCAGGATCACCGCGAGGATCAGTTCGAACGCGGCGTCATTGACCGAGGAGCGGATCACGCCGGTGCTGTCCGTAACCACTTCGACCTTCATGCCCGCGGGCAGGGTGGACTCCAGCTGCGGCAGCTGCTTCATGATCTGGTTGACGGTGGCGATCACGTTGGCGCCGGGCTGGCGTTGCACGTTGAGCACAATTGCCTGGGTCTTGTTGAACCACGCGCCTTGCTCGGTGTTCTGCGCGGCCTGCGTGACGCGGGCCACATCGCGCAGATAAACCGGCGACGAGTTCTGGTACGAAATGACGGTGTCCAGATAATCCTGCGGATTCTGGATCTGATCGTTGCCGTTGATCGTGTAGTCGAGATCGGGGCCGTCGAAGTTGCCCTTGGGCTGGCTCACGTTGACGTTGGCGATCAGCGAGCGCAGGTCATCGATATTGAGGCCGTAGCCAGCCAGCTTCTTGGGATCGGCCTCGATGCGGATGGCCGGCACGTTGCCGCCCGCCGGCGTCACCAGGCCAACGCCGGGCACCTGCGAGATCTTTGCGCCCAGGCGATTGTTCGCCACGTCCTGCAACTGGGGCAGCGACATGGAATTGGAGGTGACGGCCAGCGTGAGGATTGGGCGATCCGCCGGATTCACCTTGGCGTACGTGGGCGGTGCCGGCAGGCCGGAGGGCAGCAAGCTGTTCGCTGCGTTGATCGCCTCCTGCACATTCTGTTCGGCCACGTCGAGATTGAGCGACAGGTCGAACTGCAGCGTGATGATCGACGCACCCGCCGAACTATTGGAGGTCATCTGCTGCAGGCCGGGAATTTCACCCAGCTGCACTTCCAGCGGCGCCGTCACCGTGGTGGCCATCACCGATGGGCTGGCGCCTGGATAAAACGTCTGCACCTGGATCGTCGGATAGTCGACGTTGGGCAGGGATGACACCGGCAGGAACTTCATCGCCACGAGGCCGACCATCACGAGGGCGATCATCAGCAGCGAGGTGGCTACCGGCCTGATGATAAACAGGCGGGAAATATTCATCGGTTCTTGCGCCCGCGACTCACGACGACGCGCTGGCGGCGTGCGCGCGCTTGCCAGTGTGCGTGGCGGCAGGCGCGCCTGCGCTGCTGGCGCCGGCCGGATGCGGCTGCGCGATGCGGATCTTCGCGCCGTCGCTCAGGCGGTCCATGCCGTCGGTCACCACCTGCTGGCCGGCGGTGAGGCCAGCAAGGATGGCGGTGGATTTGCCGTCGCTGGGGCCGGGCGTCACCTTGTGCACGGATACCGTCTGGTCCGCATTGACCAGATACACATAGTCGCCGGGCGCGCCGCTCTGCACCGCCGAGGTGGGCACCAGCACCGCCTTCTGCAGTGTGTCGACCAGCATCTGCACGTTGACGAATTCGTTGGGGAACAACGCTTCGTCGTCATTGGCGAAGGTGGCGCGCAGCGTGACCGTACCGGTGCTGGTGGCCATCTGGTTGCTCAGCGCGTACAGCGTGCCGGTGGCGACCTGCTTGCTGTTGTCGCTGCTATAGGCGGTGACCGGCAGCTTGGCGCCGCCGTTCACGCGTTGCAGTACTTTGCCCAGCGAATTCTGCGGCACGGTGAATTGCACCGTGGTCGGCTTCATCTGCGTGATGGTGACGATGCCGGGCGAGGTGGACTGCGTCACGTAGTTGCCCGGATCAACCAGGCGCAAACCCACACGGCCGGCTACCGGCGCAGTGATATGGCAATAGGCGATGTCCAGATCGTCCTGCGCGATGGCGGCCTTGTCCGCTTTCACGGCCGCTTCGTTCTGCGCCACCGTGAACTTCTGGTCGGCATAGGTCTGTTCGGCGATCGACTTCTGCTCATGCAACTGGGTGAAGCGGACCAGGTCAGCGCGTGCCTGATCGAGCGTCGCCTGATCCTTGGCCAGCTGCGCTTGCGCTTGCTGCTTGTTGATCTCGTACTGGCGCTGGTCGATCTGCGCGAGGAACTGGCCTTTCTCGACGTCCTGGCCTTCCTGGTAGCCCACGCCCGTCAGGTAGCCGCTCAGTTGCGGCAGCACGTTGACCGTTGCCACCGGCGTGACCGTGCCCAGCGCGGTGAGCACTTCGGGCATATCGCCAAGCGTGGCGGTGGCGGCACTCACCACTTGGGGTGGCTGCCCAGTTTTGGTTTTTTGCCCGGAGAGGATATGGACCACGATCAGCACGAGCAGGATCACGATGATCACGGCCGCGATCAGTACGCCACGCTTCCTACGAGGGTGCCCGGACGTTTGGGCAGTGTCGGCACTCATCGACCATCTCCCAGCAACTCAAGTATGCAATTCACAAGACCAACCATTCGTATCGTTGTTCGCGAGCACGATGCGGCGACGATGTTGCGCCGTGACGTCGTGTTGACTGACTTCTAACGATCCGTGGTCCATGTGGTTGACCCGGGCAGGGGCGCGCGCGGCCATGACTTTGCCCGCAAAGCGCGTGGGCGCGGGGCTGACATGCAATGGAAAAAGTGATGGCACAAGCGTTGTCACGGACGAGTGATGCCTCGCGGCAAGACGCAGGTCCTTAGCTGCTTGATTAAGAAATATTCATCTAAGGTCGATCAGACCATGCGCGTGCGCTTCCACCAGTTCGTGACCTTTTCCTCGCGCACCAGCGTGAAGAGTCCCGAACCAAGAATGAGCGCGATGCCGATCAGCATGAACCAATCCAGGTGATCGCCGAACAGCCAGTAGCCGAAGAAAATCGCCCACAGCATCTGGCTGTATTGGGTGGGTGCGATGCGATTGGCGGGCGCGTGATGGGTGGCGAGCATCAGCAACACGCCGGCAAGCCCGGCGAGCAGACCGTAACCGGCCAGCAACCACCACTGATGCAGATCCGGCCAGATGAAACTTGGCAGCATCAACACGCCGCCGCTCACCAGCGGACCCATCACGCCGGCGCCGTAAAGGCTGATGCGTTTTTCATGCGGACCGGCCATGCGCAATGCGACCACCGACACCGCACCGGAAAGACCACAGGTCATCGCCGCCAGGTGCCCCACGCCGAGCTCGCGAAAACCCGGCCGCAGCACCACCAGCACGCCGAGGAAGCCTACGATCACCGCCGACCAGCGTCGCCAGCCCACGTGTTCCTTCAAGAAAATCACCGACAGCAGCGTCACGAAGATCGGCAACAAGAAAATCAGCGCAAACGCTTCGGCCATCGGCAAGGCGGTGAAGGCGATCACGGCGGAGATATTGCAGATGGCGCCGGTGATCGCGCGGATCCACCACAGGTGCGGCTTGCGTGCGGTGAACACGTCGAGATAGCGATCGCCGGGGTTACGGATGAAGGGCAGGGCGCTGAGCATCAGCACCGCGCCGAAGAACACCGCTTCATAGGCCGGCAACGTGCCGTGCAGCGATTTGACGAACGCATCGCTGATCGCATAGGCGGCGTAGCAGGCAAAGCCGAGTAACACACCTTTCAACATGGACGATCCGGCGGGGAAGCGGAATGTCGGCCGTCATGCCCCGGCCAGGCCGGCCGCAGGCGGTACCGCGGTGATCCGGGCTCGACGTCGGGCTAGACGGCGCGTGCGTCCCAGCCGGGGCTGGGACGCGGGAATGCGCATGGTCCCACAGCCCGTCACGCACGCCTACCCCGGGCCTGCTGCACCCCGCCATGATTCATCCCGTGGGCCGGGCTAGAATGGGGGATTGTCCCCTACGTCACGGAACTTCAAGCATGCCCGCTCGCCTGAATCCCCTCGATCTCTATGACGTCCGCTCCCTGCTTTCCGATGAGGAGCGCATGGTGCAGGACACCGTCGGCCGTTTCGTCGACGAGCGCGTCTTGCCGATCATCGGGGACTGCTTCGACCAGGCCCGTTTCCCCAAGGAACTGGTGCCTGAAATCGCCAGCCTGGGCCTGCTCGGCGCCACGCTGCCGGAGAAATACGGCTGCGCCGGCATGAACGGCGTGAGCTACGGCCTGATCTGCCAGGAGCTGGAGCGCGGCGATTCGGGCCTGCGCAGCTTCGCCTCGGTGCAGAGCTCGCTGTGCATGTACCCGATCTACGCCTACGGCACCGAAGAGCAGAAAATGCACTACCTGCCGAAGATGGCGGCGGGCGAAATCATCGGCTGCTTCGGCCTGACCGAACCGCACGGCGGCTCGGACCCGGCCAATATGAAGACCAACGCCAGGAAGGACGGCGGCGACTGGGTCATCAATGGCGCCAAGATGTGGATCACCAACGGCAACGTCGCGCACATCGCCATCGTGTGGGCGCAGACCGAGGACGGCATCCAGGGCTTCATCGTGCCGACCGACAGCAAGGGTTTCGCCGCGCAGGAAGTGCACAAGAAGATGAGCCTGCGTGCGTCGGTGACGTCGGGCCTGTTCTTCGACAACGTGCGCGTGCCCGAGGCCAACCGCCTGCCGAACGTGAAGGGCCTGAAGGGTCCGCTGGGCTGCCTCACGCAGGCGCGCTACGGCATCACCTGGGGCCCGATCGGTGCGGCCCAGGCCTGCCTGCAGGAAGTGCTGAACTACACCCAGGACCGCATCCTGTTCGGTCGCCCGCTGGCCTCCAACCAGGCGATCCAGATCAAGCTGGCCGAGATGGCCCGTCGCATCACCATGGCGCAGCTGCTGTCGCTGCAGCTCGGCCGCCTGAAGGACGCCGGCAATATGCAGCCGACCCAGGTGTCGATGGCCAAGTGGAACAACTGCCGCATGGCCATCGATATCGCGCGCGAATGCCGCGACATCCTCGGCGGCGCGGGCATCACCACCGAACACGTGGCCATTCGCCATGCGTTGAACCTGGAATCGGTGATCACCTATGAGGGCACCGAGACGGTGCATCAGCTGGTGGTGGGCCGTGAGTTGACGGGGATCAACGCGTTCTGAGGTTGCCCGTTGATCGCCACGACGTTGGGATTTTCGGCATGAGCTGGCAAACCACCCGCATCGAAACCGAACGCCTCCTCCTGCGCCCGCCGCAGGCGGAGGATTTCGACGCCTGGGCCGCCAACCTGGCCAACGCCGAATCCGCGCGTTTCATCGGCGGCCTGCAGTCGCGCGCCGTCGCGTGGCGCGGCTTCCTCACCATGGTGGGTGCATGGGCGGTGCAGGGCTTCGGCATGTTCTCGGTGATCGAGAAAAGCAGCGGCCAGTGGATCGGCCGCATGGGCCCCTGGTTTCCCGAAGGCTGGCCCGGTCGCGAAGTCGGCTGGGGCCTCGCGCGCCACGCCTGGGGCAAGGGCTACGCCGTCGAAGGCGCGACCGCCTGCATGAACTTTGCCTTCGATCGGCTGGGCTGGGATGAAGTGATCCACAGCATCGATCCGGCCAACGAATCGTCCAAGGCCCTGGCCAAAAAACTCGGCTCCGCACTGCGTGGGCCCGGTCGGCTGCCCGAACCGTTCGAGCATATCCCCATCGAAATCTGGGGACAGACCCGCGAGCAATGGCGGCAACGCGCATGAGCCACGTCACTCCCGCGCTCTACGCCACCCTGGCCGAGATCGTGCCGGAGCTGCACGTGCATTGCGTGGAGCCGTGGTGCGTGATCGGCAGTGCTGCGGCCTTGCTTGCCGGTGCGGATGTCGGCGTGGCCGATGTGGATCTGCTGGTGTCGCGCGCTGATGCGGATACTTTGATGACGCTGTGGGCTGAGCGACGTGAATCGGTCTACGAACCGGCAGGCGCCGAACGTTTCCGTTCGCATTTCGCACGCTTTCAGTTTCCTGGGCTGCCCGTCGAGGTGATGGGCGGGCTGGAGCTCAATCAGGGCGATGGCTGGAGGCCGGTGGAGGCCGGACGGTTGACCCTGGTGGGCCTCAATGGTCTCGCGGTGCCGGTGCCTTCGCTCGACGATCAGATTCGCATACTTGAAAGCTTCGGACGTGAGAAGGACGCACAACGTGCGAAAGCGCTGCGCGCTCTAGCTTCCTCTCCCCTGCGGGGAGAGGACTGAGGTGAGGGGCGGGTGCTCGCGATGACGCTGCTACGAAGCCTGCTTCGAACAGGCCATGCCGCGACCGTGGCCCCTCACCCCAGCCCTCTCTCCCAAGAGGGGACTACCTTCGGGTCGCCCGCAGGGGAGAGGGAGCAAAGGCGCAGCCCGCTCGCGCTGCTTCGCTTCGAATTGACACACCAAATTTCAGCCGTCCAAACGGCCACTCGTTGACGAGACCTCAAGCCACCATGACTGCCATCCCCTACACCCTCACGGCCCGCCATAAAGGCTTCAACCGCGCCGAGATCGTCGACCAGAATTTCATCGAGTTCGTGCAGCTCTGGCAGGGCGATGTGCATGCGCCGCTGGGCGGCCACTCGCCGGTGTTGCCGGGTAGCGCGCTCAACGGCCAGGGCTTTCGCGAGCTGCTCGAATCGCAGCTGATCAGTCGACATCTCGATTTGATGGCGCGCGTGCTGCGCGTGCAGAACAAGGTGTTCTACACCATCGGCTCCAGCGGCCACGAAGGCAATGCGATGGTGGCGCGCCTCACGCGGCATACCGATCCGGCCTTCCTGCATTACCGTTCCGGCGGCTTCATGGCCGAGCGCTTCCGCAAGCTGCCGGGCATGGATCCGGTGATGGATTCAGCGCTGTCGTTCGCCGCCAGCATGGAAGATCCCGCTTCCGGTGGCCGCCACAAGGTCTGGGGCAGCAAGCCGTTGTGGGTATTGCCGCAGACCTCCACCATCGCCTCGCACTTGCCCAAGGCACTGGGGACGGCCGTGGCCATCGAGCAGGCGCGCCGCATCGGCCACAAGCTGCCGATTCCGGAGGACAGCATCGCCGTCTGCTCGTTCGGCGATGCCTCGTCCAACCACGCCACCGCGCAGACTGCATTCAACGCCGCGGCATGGACGGCCTACCAGAAGCTGCCGGCGCCCGTTCTCTATGTGTGCGAAGACAACGGCATCGGCATCTCGGTGAAGACGCCCAACGGCTGGGTCGCGAACAACTTCCGTCATCGCGCCGATCTCGATTATTTCTACGCCGACGGCCTGGACCTGGCCGAAGGCTATGCCCAGGTGCAGGAGGCGGTGGAACACTGCCGCACCACGCGCCGACCGACCTTCCTGCATCTGCGCACCACGCGCGTGATGGGCCATGCCGGCACCGATTTCGAAATCGAGTGGCGCAGCGTGGAAGAGTTGTTTGCCGTCGAAGCCTCCGATCCGCTGCTGCGCTCGGCGGAGATCGCGCTCTCGTCGGGTCTGTACACCAAGGAGTCGCTGCTCGCGCTGTACGAAGCCACGCGCAAGCGTTGCTTCGAGGCGGCCGAAGATGCCGACCGCCGCCCGCGCCTGAGCACGCTGGAGCAGGTGATGAAGCCGCTCGCGCCGTACACGCCGGCGGCCGTGAAGGCCGAAGCGGAGCGCACGGACTATCAGGAGCGTCGCCTTGCCGCCTTCGGCAGCGAAGAGAAGCTGCCGGAGAATCAGCCGCCGCGTCATCTGGCCATCCAGATCGGCCAGGCGCTGCACGACATCATGGCCAAGTATCCCGAGTCGCTGCTGTTCGGCGAAGACGTGGCGCAGAAGGGCGGCGTCTACACCGTCACCAAGGGCTTGAACAAAACCTTCAAGGGCAGCCGCGTGTTCAACACGCTGTTGGACGAGACCATCATCCTCGGTCTCGCGCAGGGCTATGCCAACATGGGCATGCTGCCGCTGCCGGAAATCCAGTATCTGGCCTATTTCCACAACGCATGCGACCAGATCCGCGGCGAGGCGGCCTCGCTGCAGTTCTTCTCCAACGACCAGTTCCGCAATG
Source organism: Dyella sp. 01N448 (assembly GCF_056399225.1). Classification (NCBI taxonomy): domain Bacteria; kingdom Pseudomonadati; phylum Pseudomonadota; class Gammaproteobacteria; order Lysobacterales; family Rhodanobacteraceae; genus Dyella; species Dyella sp. 01N448. The sequence goes on from NZ_JBFTQX010000006.1 coordinate 155,604, forward strand.
CGATGGTGATGCGCGTGGCGAGCCTGGGTTACCAGAAGGGCTTTGGCGGGCATTTCCACAACGACAACTCGATCGCCGCGCTGCGCGATATTCCCGGCCTGGTGGTCGGCTGCCCGAGCCGCGGCGACGACGCGGCAACGATGCTGCGCACGATGACGGCGCTGGCCAAGGTCGACGGCCGCGTGTGTGCGTTCCTCGAGCCGATCGCGCTGTATATGACCAAGGATTTGTACGAGGCGGGCGATGGCCAGTGGCAATTCGGCTATCCCGCGCCGGGCGAGGCCATGACGCTGGGCGAAGGCCGCGTCTACGGCCAGGACGCCAACGACCTGGTGGTGTTCACCTTTGGCAATGGCGTGACGATGGCCTTGCGCGCCGCCCGCACGATCGAAGCGGAGCTGGGCTGGAAGGTGCGCGTGGTGGACCTGCGCTGGCTGGCGCCTCTCAACGACGCCTTCATCGCGGCGCAGGCAAAGTCCGCCAAACGGATCATCGTGCTGGACGAAGGTCGCAAGAGTGCTGGCGTGGGCGAGGGCATCATCACCGCCATCGCCGAAGGCGGTTGCGGTGGCACGCCGCTGGAGCGCGTGGTAGGTGCCGACACCTATACGCCGCTGGCTGGCGCTGCCTTGCTGGTGTTGCCCGGCGATGCCGATGTGGTCGCCGCGGCGCGCAAGCTGGGCTGAGCTGTGGCATGGTGGCGCCGGGTTGCCGGCGCCACGTCGTCTCCATCGCGACGGGCGCGAGTGCACGGCCACGCGAGGAGGCGTTCATGGATTACCGCTACGTAGTGATGCTGGGTTTCGTGCTTGCCAGCGCCGCCTGTTCGCAGCAGCCGGAAGACAAGACGGCCGCCGCCGCAACGCCGGCCACGGTCGCTGCCGCAGCGCCCGCGCTCGCCACGAGCGCGAGCAATCCCAGCGGCCTGACCTATCTTTACGACCTGATGCAGCGCCCGGATTTCTCCACGGCATTCGCCGCGCTGTACGGCGGCGACCAATTGCCTGCCTGGACCAGCCAGGGCGGCGTCGCGACACCGGCGCAGCAGGTCATCGTCCATGGCCACACGCAACTGCTCGCCACCGCCTGCAAGCCGCATGACTGCCCGGCCGAACGCATTTTGATTCTCTACGACGAGAACACGCACGCGATGTCCGGGTTGTTTGCGCGTCGCAAGGCCAATGCGTTGAACGATGCGGACAGCAATGATCCGGCCAATGACGATTTGCTGTGGCTGGGGTCGCCGGATGAGGCGTCGAAAGAGTTGCTGCGGCGGAAGCTTTATTCGCCGAATTGAGGGCAGCCCTCGCGTTCCGTTTCCCCTGTGTGGGAGCGCACCCTGTGCGCGACTGGTTATCGCGATGAGGTCGAWGTCTTRGGTAGAACTGAGGCAGTCGCGCACAGGGTGCGCTCCCACAAGGGCGRAACTGWGGTGCTCTCGCGCACAGGSTKCGCTCCTACAACGACGATSGCGGGTTCCGCGCGCCCCGCAACCTCCACCACTCCGCACCCCCAATACRCACCACCAACCACGCCATYCCRCTGACATACCCRGCCATCACATCGCTGAAGTAATGCACTTGCAGCACGATGCGACTGAGGCCGATCACGCTGATCATCGCTACCGCGCCGGCCACCACCCAGCGATGCCAGCGATGCGGCAGCAGGCGCAGCAGCACATAGGCGAGCATGCCGTAGAACACCATCGCGCCAAACGCGTGGCCGCTGGGAAAACTCCAGCCGTGTTCCACCAGGTAGCCATGGTTGTGCAGCGGACGCGGTCGCTCGAACCATGCCTTCAGGCCGCTGTTGATCGGCACCACGCCGGCCATGGCGAGCGTCCAGCAAGCGGCAAGCCGCAGCTGCCGCTTGAACAACAACACGCCAAGGACCACCACCGTGATGGCCGCCACCGTGCCGAGATCGCCCAGGTGGGACACGGCCGCCACCAGTCGCAGCGCGCCGGGCTGCACGGCGCTGCGCAGGTCTTCGGCCAGCGTCTCGTCGAAGGTCGGCAGCCAGCGCGTGGCTTCCTCCTTGAGCGCGATGGCGATGGCCGCAAACAACAGGCACATCGTCACCAGCAGCAGAAACGCCGTGAAGCCGCGCAATGCCACGGGCTCACGGCCGGCGGCCAAGGTCTTTACCCCGTGATGGCGATTCCATTGCCATGCCAGATCGCCGGCCAGCAAGGCCGCTACCAGCAACACCGCCCACAGCGGCAGGGCGTGCTTGGCGATCCATTCAATCCAGTCGTTCATGCGCAGTCCTCGATGCAACGTTGCATGATCCGGGGCGCGAGCCTCCGCGTCGAGATGGTCGCCAGCATGACTTTCAGTGCTGGATCAGCAAGGCCTTTGCCGCGATAGTGTTGCCCTTTGCCCTGGCGGAGTGGCCGAATGTTCTTGCGTACCCTTTCCCCGCGACTGGCGGGCTGTATCGCGCTTTTGGTGCTGGCCGCGCCGGCCTGTGCGCAGACCACCTCGGCGAGCGTGCCGACGGCCGTCGTCTCCAGCAGCGCACAGCCGGCCTTGCCGGCCCAGCTGCAGGATTTCACTGCCTACGTGGACGGCGTGCGCAAGCAGTTCGACGTGCCGGGCATCGCGGTCGCCATCGTCAAGGACGGCCAGATCGTGCTGGAGCAGGGCTACGGCCTGCGCGAAGTGGGCAAGCCCGAGCCGGTCGATGCGCGCACGCGCTTTGCCATCGCCTCCAACACCAAGGCGTTCACGTCTGCAGCGCTGCAGATGCTGGCCGAACAGGGCAAGCTCAGCATGGACGATCGCGTGATCGATCATCTGCCGTGGTTCCAGATGTCCGATCCGTATGTGACGCGCGAGATGCGCATCCGCGATCTGCTGGCCCACCGCAGCGGCCTGGGCCTGGGCGCAGGCGATCTGCTGTATTGGCCGCCCACTTCGTACTCGACCAAGGAAGTGGTGCAGCGCCTGCGCAACGTGCCGCTGGCCACCAGCTTCCGCAGCGCCTATGCCTACGACAATATTTTGTTTGCCGTGGCCACCCTGGTGATCGAGCAGGTGTCGGGCCAGAGCTATGCCGACTTCATCAGCCAGCGCATCTTCGCGCCGGTGGGTATGGATGAGTCGCTGGTCGACATGACCCAGCTCAAACCCGGGATGGACGTGGCCATGGGCCACGCCAAGTTCAACTTCACCGAACTCAAACCGGTGCCGCCGATGGCCTGGTCGAACAACTCCGGCGCGGGCGGCATTTACGCCAGCGTGCACGACATGGCCAAGTGGATGAACGTGCAATTGGCCGGCGGCAAGCTGCCGGACGGCAAGGCGCTGTTCTCCGAAGACAGCCAGAAGCAGATGTGGTCGATGCTCACGCCGATGAAGATTTCCGAGCCGCCGGTGCCGGAACTCAAATCGATGCGCCCGAATTTCTCCGGCTATGGCGAAGGCTGGTTCCTCTCCGATTACCAGGGTCAACGCCTGGTGTGGCACACGGGTGGCTGGCCGGGCATGGTGTCGCGCGTGACGCTGGTGCCGGAACTTCACCTGGGCGTTGTGGTGCTCACCAACCAGGAGTCGGGCGCGGCTTTCAACGCAGTGACATATCGCGTGCTCGATGCTTACCTGGGCAAGGACAAGAAGGATTGGTGTGCCGCGTATGCCGCTGCGGTGAAGAAGTCCGAAGGCAATGCCGACGACAGCTGGAGCAAGCACGAGGCGGCGCGCGCCAAGAGCGGCAAGCCCACGCTGCCGTTGGCCAGTTATGCGGGCACGTTCCACGATCCGTGGTACGGCGATATCGAGGTCAGCCAGCAGGGCGGCAAGCTGCGCATGCGTTTCTCAAAGACCGCGCAACTGGTGGGCACCATGACGCCGTGGCAGCACGACACCTTCATCGTGCGCTGGGATGATCGCGCGCTCAACGCCGATGCCTTCGTGAGCTACGCGCTGGATGCCGATGGCAAGATTCGCGACGTGCGCATGGAACCGGTGTCGCCACTCACCGATTTCAGTTTCGACTTCCAGGATCTGCGCCTGACGCCCGCCAAGGCGGCCAAGACCTCCAGCGCGCCCTGACCAATAGCAGGGGCGATGCGTGCGGGACGCTGCCTATAGTGGCGGCGTCCCCACGGTGGAGTGCAGGTTGCATGAAACGGTTCGTTGCAGGCTTGCTGTGTGTTTCGGTTGCCGGTATCGCGTTCGCCGCTCCGGCCACGTGCGACTACGGTGTGTATGGCGAGGCGGGCAAGCCGCTCGTCGTCATCTCCAATCCCACGGCCAGCGGTGCGAGTGCACCGGAACGCTATACGTTTGTGGATGGCCATCGCGGCGACGTCAACGGCGCAGACGCACCGGTACGCTGCGAACAAGGCGTGGTGAGCGTGCGTCAGTCGGATGGACGCTACCTCGCGCAGCCAAAAGTGGCGTTGCGCGAAACGCCGACGCACTTCACCAGCCACGGCACCGAACTGGCGGGCGTGTTGATCGAACCGGCGCAGTCCAACGGCAAGCCGCCACTGGTGGTGTTTGTGCATGGTTCGGAAAAGACGCCTGGCATCGGCGGCTATTACCCCTTGGTGTTCGCTGCCGAAGGCCTGGCCGTGTTTGCGTACGACAAACGCGGCACCGGTGCATCCGCCGGTGACTACACGCAGAATTTCGAATTGCTCGCCGACGATGCCGCCGCCGCGCTCGACCAGGCGCGCAAGCTGGCGGCGGGCCGCTATTCGCGTGCCGGTTTCTTCGGCGGCAGCCAGGGCGGCTGGGTGGCGCCGCGCGCGGCGGCCTTGGCGCATGCGGATTATGTGGCCGTGGGTTTCGGCCTGGTGATGACACCGCTGGAGGAAGACCAGCAGCAAGTCGCGCTGGAGGTGCAGGAGAAAGGCTATGACACGGCGGCGATCGCCAAGGCACGCGAAGTGACCGACGCCACCGACGCGGTGATGGCCTCGCACTTCACCGCCGGCTACGACCAGCTGGCCGCGGTGAAGCGCAAGTTCGCCAACGAACCCTGGCTGCACACCATCGAAGGTGAGTTCACCGGCGAGTTGCTGGCCGAACAGGAAGCTGATCTGCGCCGCACTGGGGCGCCCCGCCACGACAATCTCAATATCCTCTGGAACTACGACGCGACAGCCGCCATCCGCGCGCTGAACATCCCGCAGCTATGGGTGCTGGCCGGTGACGACCGCGAAGCGCCGGGCAGCGTGACGCGCGAACGCCTGGTCGCGCTGAAACACGCAGGCAAGCCTATCGACCTCTATGTGTTCCCGCACACCGATCACGGCATGTACGAATTCGTGCAGAACCCGGATGGCAGCCGCCGCGTCACGCGCATCACCGAGGGCTATTTTCGCCTGCTCGCGGACTGGATCAGGCAGCAGGACGCGCCGCCGTATGGCACCGGTGAACGCATCCCCTGACGCTGCTTCGGCGTGAGCCAGGGTGATGGACTTTGTCGGCGATTCCGTTGAAGGTTCGTTTAAAAGGGGATCACCCACTAGGGAGTTAGTCATGCTGTCACACCGATCGAAGCTTGCCGTCCTGCTGTGCCTGGGACTGGCCACCGCCACTTGCATGGCCGCCGAGCCGGCCAGCGTGGCGCAGCGTTTCCACGTGGACCTGGCGGTAGCGGGCACGGACGTCGCGTCCGGTCGGCTGCTGGTGTTCGCCGAACCGGCCAAGCTCGCCGAGGCCGAAGCCAAGAACGGCAAGGTCGCGGAGGTGGATCTTGATCAGCTCTCGCCGGACAAGGTCAATGTGGCGGCGCGCGAAGTGAATCGCCTGGTGGCGGGGCAGGGCGTCGACATCGACGCCGACCAGCTGGCCTATCCGGCGGCCTTCAGCAAGTTGGCGCCCGGCGATTACTACGTGCAGGCGGTGCTCGACGCCAACCACAGCTACAACTATGGCGGCCGCGGCGAAGGCGATCTGGTCAGCAGCGTGATGAAGGTGCATCTGCCGGCCACCGGCCTGCCGCCGATCAAACTCGCGACCCGATTGCCTGCCGCCGATCCCTGGGCGCTGTCGCCTTCGATCAATCCGGCCGCGCGCGAGGCGCTGCCCGAAGCGCGCAAGCACGTGCAGACCATCGACTTCGTCAGTCCCGCACTCACTGCTTTCTGGGGCCGGCCGATCCATATGCGCGGCCTGGTCCTGCTGCCGCCTGGCTACGATGCCAAGGCCAAGGTGACCTATCCCGTGGTGTATTACACGCATGGCTTTGGCGGCGGCATGGATCACTTCGCCGGCGTCGTCGCCAACACCTGGCTGGCCATGTCCAACGGCCAGATGCCGCCGATGATCTGGGTGCTGCTCGACGAATCATTGCCCACCGGCACACACGAGTTTGCCGACTCGGTGAACAACGGACCGTGGGGCAAGGCGCTCACCGAAGAGCTGATTCCGCAGCTGGAATCGAGCTATCGCATGGACGCCAAAGTGTCGGGCCGGTTCCTCAACGGCCACTCGTCCGGCGGCTGGGCCACGCTGTGGCTGCAGACGCGCTATCCGAAGACGTTTGGAGGCACCTGGTCCACCTCGCCCGATTCCAGCGACTTCCATGATTTCACCGGCGTCGATCTGTATGCGGCGCACGCCAACGTTTATCGCAACCCTGAGGGCGCCGCGTACCCGCTGATCCGCGACCAGGGCAAGGTGGTCGCCTCTTTCCAGCAGTACGCGCAGATGGAACGCGTGTTCGGCAGCTACGGCGGCCAGATGGCGTCGTTCGAATGGGTGTTTTCGCCGCGCGGCGCCGATGGCCGTCCGCTGGCGATGTTCGATCGCGATACCGGTGAGGTGAACACGAACGTGGTCGACTACTGGCGCGACCATTACGACATCGCCCATCACCTGCAGGCCCAGTGGCCGCAGCTGGCGCCGGACCTGGACGGCAAGATCCACCTCATCGTGGGTACGGCCGACACGTTCTACCTGGATGGCTCGGCGCATCGACTCAAGACGGTGCTCGATGGACTGCATGCAAAGTCGGACATCCGCTTCCTGCCCAATAAGACCCACTTTGATCTGTACGCCGTCGGTGCGGACCGCACGGCTTTGCTCAAGCAGATCGCCTGGGAGATGTATGCGGTGGCGCGTCCGCAGTCGAATCTGAAGCGGGCAGCGGCACCTTGAGGTTCGTCGCGCCGACGAAACTGCTATGTCTTAAGCCATAGACCGTCGGTGTGATGCTTGATGATGTGATGGCCATCCATTGTGATGGCCATCACATTGCCTCGATCCAACTTTCGGGAAACGGACAACGCGGTAGCCATCGGCACGCCAATCTCACGCATCTTGCGAATCTCACGCTTTTTCACCTTGTTTTCAGGCCTCAAGGGCATCTTTCCCACGCCGATACCTCTCACGCGGGAGAGACAAACGCAGTAGCCGACGCCCCACGCGCGACGTGTCTGGGGCGGCGCTGTGTCGTTGGAAGAGGAGCCGGATCGCTGCGCGCAGCGATCCGTGCCAGCGCCCTCCCGCAGAGATTTCACGGGCATGCAGTCAATGCGTGCTCAAAAACCGGGGGAGAGGGCCATGGGAAAAGAGACACCGGAGTTGCAGCTCGTGCCGCATGAGCTTCGCGCCGTCAGTGACGCATTGCATCGCGTGCAGGCCGTGATCGAGTTCGACCTCAAGGGCAAGGTGCTCCACGCCAACGACAACTTTCTCAAGGCGATGGGCTACACGCTGGAGGATATTCGCGGCCAGCACCATCGCATCTTTTGCGAACCTGCCTACGCGGCCAGCGCCGAGTACAAGAAATTCTGGGAAAACCTCGGCAAAGGCGTGCTCGACCGCGGTGAGTACAAGCGCATCGGCGGCGACGGCCGCGAAGTGTGGATCAACGCCTCCTACAACCCGGTATTCGACGAGAACGGCAAGCCGTACAAGGTGATCAAGTTCGCCACGGACGTGACCGCCAATCGCCAGCAGAAGGCGGAGTTCGAAGGCAAGGTCAACGCCATCGACAAGGCCCAGGCGATGATCGAGTTCGATCTCGGTGGCCACGTGATCAGCGCGAACGACAACTTTCTCAAGGCGATGGGCTATGAACTGGAGGAAATCCAGGGCCACCATCACCGCATGTTCTGCGAGGACAGCTACACGGCCAGCGCGGCCTACGCGGACTTCTGGGCCAAGCTCAACCGCGGCGAATTCGACGCAGGCCGCTACAAGCGCATGGGCAAGGGCGGTCGGGTGATCTGGATCCAGGCCACTTACAACCCGATCTACGACGGCAACGGTCGACTGAGCAAGGTAGTGAAGTTTGCCACCGACGTCACCGCGCAAGTGGCCATGGAAGAGGGCGTGAAGCTCCGCGCCGCCGACGACCAGCGCAAGGTCGAGGCCCTGCTCAAAACGGTGCGACTGGCCGCGGAAGGCGATCTCACCGGCGAAGTACGCGTCGAGGGCAGCGATCCCATCGATCAGCTCGCCGACGGCATCCAGCAAATGATGAGCGACCTGCGCAGCGTGATCGGCAAGGTGGTCGACAACGCCGGCGGCTTCTCCGGCAGTTCGCAGGAGATCGCCGGCCGCGCCAGCGGCGTGGCCAGTGGCGCGCAATTGCTCGGCGCCACGGTGGAAGAAATGAATGCGTCGATCGAAGAACTCACCGCCTCGATCAATTCCATCGCCACCAACTCCCGCAGCGCCGACCAGCTCGCCAAGGACACGCACCAGGAAGCCGAACGCGGCGCCAAGGCGATTGCGCGCTCGATCGAGTCGATGGAACTGATCAACAAATCCTCCGAAGACATCAGCGAGATCATCAAGGTGATCGGCGAGATCGCCAGCCAGACCAACCTGCTCGCCTTCAACGCCGCCATCGAAGCGGCGCGTGCGGGCGAGCACGGCCTGGGCTTCTCGGTGGTGGCGGACGAAGTGCGCAAGCTGGCGGAACGCTCCTCGCAGGCCACCAAGGAAATCTCCAAGCTGATCAACGAATCGGTGAAGCGCGTGGCGCAGGGCAGCGAGATCTCCAAGCAGGCCGGCGAAGCGTTCGAGAAAATCGTTGCCGGCGTGGGCCGCACTACCCAGGCGATCTCCGAGATCTCCTGCGGCGCAGACGAACAACTGGTGGCGGCGCGCGAAGTGAGCGCGGCGATCCAGCAGGTGGCCGAAGAAACCGAGAAGTCGGCGACTGCCTGCGACACCATTGCCCGTTCCACCACCTCGCTCACCCAGGGAGCCGATGAACTGAATCGGACGGTCCAGCGGTTCGTGGTCTGAGGATCGCGCCGATGGAGATCGAGAGCGACATCGACCTGGCCACCCAGCGCGCGCTGCTGGACAAGGTGCAGCGCCACACGGGCATCCATATGGCGGACCGCAAGTGGACCTTGCTGCAGGGGCGCCTGCGCCGCCGCCTGCAGGCGCTGTCGCTCAACCGGTACCGCGACTATCTCGCGGTGCTGGATGCGCAGCCGGACGAAGTGTCTGCCTTCATCAACCTGGTGACCACCAACGAGACCTCGTTCTTCCGCACGCCGCGCATCTGGGATCAGCTCTGGCAGCAGCTGCTGCCGGAGTGGTTCCGCGAGCATCGCGGCGCCACGCTGCAGTTGTGGTCGGCGGCGGCGTCCACTGGTGAGGAGGCGTACTCGATGGCCATGATGTGCGAGGAATTTCGCGAACATCATCCGGCCTTCAAGTACCAGATCCTCGCCACCGACATCGCCAGCCAGGTGCTGGCCGTGGGCAAGGCGGGTTTCTATCAGGGCAAGAGCATCGAAGGCCTCAAGCGCGCCCGGCCCGGCTGGTTGGCCAAGTATTTCCAGCCGAGCAGCGACGGCTATCTCGCGTCGCCCACGCTGCGCTCGCACATCGTGTTCCGCGAGCATCACCTGCATAAACGGCTCGATGGCGCGACCCGCTTCGACATCACCCTGTTGCGCAATGTCCTCATCTATTTCGACGAGGAAGGGCAGTGCAGCGCGCTGGAGAACGTGCGCCGCGCCATGGCGCCCGGCAGCGTGCTGATCATCGGGGAATCGGAATCGCTGACCCGGCTCAATGTGGGATTCGATTTCGAGCAGCCGCTGATCTATCGCCGGCAGGAGCGCATGCATGCCTGAGGGGGAAGATATCCAGGTACGCATGTGCGAGGTGAGGATCGGCCGGGGCAATGACGTGCTGCGCGCGATCCTGGGCTCATGCGTCGGCATCGGCCTGCTTTGGCGTCGTCGCGGCATCTACGGGATGGCGCACTGCCTGTTGCCGGAGTCGCCGCAGGGGCCGGCAGGCGAGGGCGCGAAATACGTCACCGGCGCCGTGCCCACCTTGCTGTCGATGATGGAGCTCGATCGCGTGCGGCAGGATGAAGTGGAAGCCGTGATCGTTGGCGGTGCCTGCATGGTGCAGCACACCGCGGCGCCACGGCACGGGTTGATCGGCGAACAGAACGCGCGCATGGCGCAGCAGCTGATTGGCCAGACCAGGATCAGGCTGGTGCACCTCGACGTAGGTGGCGAGAACGGCCGCCAGCTCGTGATCGATTGCGCGCAACACCACTACGCGGTCAAGACCATCGGCCGCACGACGTGAACCGGAGCAACGTCATGGACTCTTCCATTACCAAGTCGGCCCGGCAGGAAGCCACTGAACTGTTCGGTTCGTTCCATTTGGGCGATACCGAACTCGTACTGCCGGTGACGGCGGTGCAGGAAGTGGTGACTTACCCGGCCGTGGTCACCCAGGTGCCGTTGGCTCCCAGCTACCTGCTCGGGCTGTTCAACCTGCGTGGTCGCCTGATACCCATCGTGCATTTGGGTCAGTTATTGAAGCTGCCCGAGAGCGGCGCGCGCGATGCCTCGAAGATCGCCATCGTGGAGTTTCGCCAGGGCCGCATCGGCCTGCTGTTCGATGCCACCGGCGAGATCCTGCGCGTGACCAGCGAGCAGAAAGTGATCTTCAGCGATGGCGAAGCAGCGTCGCTGATAGGCGGCGCGCTCAAGCTCGACGGCGGCAACCGCATCCTGCAGATACTGAGCGTGGACGCGCTCCATCAACTGCACGATATGCCGGTGCCCAGGGCAGACAGCCTTGCATCCGAACCGGCCCGGCAGCGTGCGGCCATGGGGCAGCGTCGCCAGGGCGTGTCCTTCCGCGTGGGCGACACGCGCCTTGCCCTGCCGATGGGCGCCATCCACGAAATCATCCGCGTGCCGGAGCTGCTCAAGTCAGTGCTGGCCAGCGATTTGTGCATTGGCTTGCTCAATCTGCGTGGCAATACGGTGCCCGTCGTGGATTTCGCCCGTTTCCTTGGCCTGCCAGGCACGGCTGCCGCGACGGCGGCCTGCGGCGACTTCGAGGATCCGCGGCGCATCGTGGTGATCCGCCAGCAGGCGATGGATTTCGGTCTGCTGGTAGATGACGTGGAGAGCATCGTCGGCTATCGCGACGAGGAACTGCTGGCCATTCCATCATTCAATGCAGATCGGCCGCAGCTGTTCACCGGCTGCATCAGTCGCGAGGGCGCGCCCGACATCATCCTGATCGATGAGACCGCTCTGTTGAGTGACGCCACGGTCGCCGACCTCACCCAAGGCCATCGCGAGTTGTACGCCAGCGAATCGGCGGCGGATCGCGGCCAGGGTAAGCGTCGCGGCGGCGCGCGCGAAACCTATGTGACCTTCAAGCTCGACCAGCTCATGGGCATGCGCATCGACCAGCTGCGCGAGGTGATCGATTTTCCGCCGGAGGTGATGCAGCCGCCGGGAGCGCCGGACTATGTGCGCGGCATGCTCAATCTGCGCCGCAAACTGATCACCATCATTGACCTGCGTGCGCTCTACGGCATGAAGGGCTATGCCGATCTGGATGGCGCGAAGGTGCTGGTGGTGGAGAACGATGAAGAAAAATTCGGCCTGATCGTGGATGCGATCGAGAACATCGTGACGATCGACGCGGCGGACAAGATCGGCGTGCCCCGCGTGCTGCGCAACCAGATCGATCAGGATTTGCGCAACGACATGCGCGAAGTGGTGGAACTGCCCGATCGCCGCACCCTGCTGCTGCTCGATGCCGCGCCGCTCAAGCAGCGGTTGAGCAGCCGGATGGTGCATTGAGTTGGCGCGTTTGGATGTCCCTTGATCTACGCATACGGAACAGGGGCTGGCCAGGGATGGCTTCTTCTATCGGGTGATGCATCGCACCACCCAAACCTAACGCCACATCAACGCATGAACTTGCGCGCCTGAAGCGCACCGTTTTGCGAACGGATTCACCCATCGTGCATCGTTGCGAATCACATCATGGCGCCGCCGTGGAAACGTGCGCCAGGGGGCGCGCCTGCTCCACGGCACTACCCCATGGAGAGTTCGCATGAAGAAGACCTTGTTCGCACTGATGCTGGGCGCAGTGATGGCTTCCACCACCGTCGCAGCAGCACCGTTTCAGTACGACGACCACCATGACCAGCACGATCAGGATCGCCACGACGATCACCGCGATCAGGGTCACGACCGGGACCACGACCGCGATCGCGACCACGATCGCCACGACTACGTGATCGTGCACGACCGCGGCAACCACGAAGGCTGGTATCACCGCGGTGGCCGCGTGCCCGAGGAGTACTACCACGACCGTCGCTACTACGTGGACTACCACGCCTACCACCTCGCGCCGCCGCCGCCGGAACACGTGTGGGTGCGCAGCGATACCGGCGATTTCCTGCTGGTTGCCGTGGCCACGGGCGTGATCGCCGACCTGGTCATCAATCACTGATGATCGCGGACCGCATCGCGCGCATCGCGATGCGGTCCGTTGTCGTATGAAGTTGCGAAACAGCATCACGCCAGATGAACGCCGAGTGCGGCAGCGTGATCCAAGCGTCACGGGGTAGGCGCATATTGCGCGCAAGCGCTCGGGCGCTTGGGAAGCGTCACGCATCGGCAGTGGGTCCGTCGATGTCGATGGCGCCGGGACATGCCAGCCACGCCGGGCAGCAGCCCATCAGGCAGGCGACATTCGCAGGAGGGATCGAAGATGAAATCGTATGGTCTGATCGCCGTTTTGTTCGCAGGTCTTTTGGCCGGGCCGGCCGTCTACGCTCAGCAGTCCGCCGCACCCGCCGGTTCCACCGGCCAGTGCAAGGACGGCAGCTACACCAATCACGCCACCAAGAAGGGTGCCTGCTCGGGCCATCAGGGCGTGAAGGAGTGGTACACCGCTGCAGCCACGGCTGCTCCGGCAGCGGCAGCCGCGCCGGCAGCGGCGCCTGCTGCGGCCAGCAACAGCATGGCGCCCAAGAGCACGGCGGCTGCGCCCGCTGCCGCTGCCAAGTCGGCGGGACCGCAGCCGCCGGCCAACGCCGCGCCGGGCGGTGGTCCGGGCATGGTATGGGTCAACGACAGCAGCAAGGTCTATCACTGCCAGGGCGACAAGTGGTACGGCAAGACGAAGTCGGGCGCGTATATGAGCGAGGCCGATGCCAAGGCCAAGGGTTATCACGGGGATCACGGCAAGGCTTGTACGCAGTAATTCTGTGTCGCCTGAAAAGGCCCGCGCGTGCGGGCCTTTTTTTTGTGCCCGGCGTGAGCAGGGTTCAATCCAGTCGCTTGTGGAACAGGCGAATGGCCAGCGTGAGCATGACTGCGATGAACGCCACCAGGGCGACCGCGTCATGCCACAGATCACCCAGGTCAGCGCCGCGCAGCATGATGCCGCGGATCAGGCGCATGAAATGGGTTAGCGGCAAGGCCTCGGAAATCCACTGGGCGGGCAGCGGCATGCCGGCATAAGGGAACATGAAACCCGAGAGCAGGATCGATGGCAGGAACACAAAAAACGTCATCTGCATCGCCTGGAACTGCGAGCGTGCACGCGTCGAGATCAGCAGACCCAGCGACAGATTGGCGAGGATCAGCAGGCCCGACGCCAGGTAGACGTCCCACAGGCTGCCGCGGATCGGCACGCGAAACAGCCACACGCCCAGCAGTAGCACCACGGTGGTCTGCACCAGGCCGATCGCGGCATACGGAAGCACCTTGCCGATCATCAGCTCGGTGCGGCTGACCGGCGTGGTGATCAGCAACTCCATATTGCCGCGCTCGGTTTCGCGCACGATGGCGACGGCGGTGAACAGCACCATGGTCATGGTGAGGATGACGCCGATCAGTCCCGGCACGATGTTGACCGGCGAGCGGCGTTCCGGATTGTAGAAACTCACCACGCTGATCGGCGTTGGCGCAAGCGCGTGGAAATTGTCCGGCTGGTTGAGCGGGTACAGCGCCAGCTGTGCGGCAGCGGACTGGACGACGTTGTCGCTGCCGTCGACCATCACCTGGATGGCCTCGCGACCATCGAGCTTGCGACGCTCGAAGTCTGGCGGCACGGCGATGCCCACGCTGATGCGGCCCTCGCGAAGCAGGTCGACCAGCTGTTGCGGCGACTGCGCGCTGGCCTTGAGCTCGATGACGCCGCTGGCCAGCATGTCTTGTACGGCAGCGCGCGAGCCAGCCGTATGTGCCTGGTCGACGACTGCCGCCGGCAGATTGCGCAGGTTGAGATTGATGGCGTAGCCAAACAGCAGCAATTGCAGGATCGGCATGCCCATGATCATGGCGAGCGTGACGCGATCGCGCCGCATCTGGCGCAACTCCTTCACCATGATGGCCCACAGTCGTCGCAGATTCACGCCGCTCGCTCCTGAGGTCGACCGAGCCTGCGCGTGGCGACCACGAAGACGTCTTCGAGATTGGGTGCCACGGTCTGGATGTCCATGGAGGCATCGGCATCGCCAAGCGCATGGCGCAGGGTTTCCACGGTGACCTTGTCATCGCGCATCAGTACGCGCAGCTCGTTGCCGATCTGGGCCACGCTCAACACCTCGGGCCGGTCATCCAGCGCTGCCTTCGCCTGGCGAGGGGAGTGGGCGCGGATCACAAAGGTCCGGCCGAGCAACGTCTCGGTCAGTTCTTTGGGCGTGCCGTCGGCGACCAGGTTGCCGGTGTCGAGAATCGCCAGGCGATGGCAACGCTCGGCCTCGTCCATGTAGTGCGTGGATACCAGGATGGTGGTGCCGGCATCGGCGAGCTCGAACAGTTTTTCCCAGAAATCGCGTCGCGACTCGGGATCGACCGCGCTGGTGGGCTCGTCCAGGAATAGTAGTTCCGGCTTGTGCACGATGGCACCCGCCAGCGCCAGGCGCTGCTTTTGCCCGCCGCTCATGGTGCCGGCAAGTTGCTGCTGACGATCGTCCAGCCGATAGCGCTGCAACAGCTCGTCCACGCGTGCACGCGTCTCATGGCGCGACAAGCCCTGCACGGTGGCGAGAAATTCCAGGTTCTGGCGCACCGACAAGTCTTCGAACAGGGAGAACTTCTGCGTCATATAGCCAATGCGCCGCTTCAGCGCTTCGGCCTGTTCGGGGATGCGCAAGCCCAGTACGTCGATCTTGCCTTCGCTGGGTGTCAGCAGCCCGCACAGCATGCGTATCGTGGTGGATTTGCCCGAGCCGTTGGGCCCCAGAAATCCATAGACGCAGGCCCGCGGCACGTCCAGGTTGACGCTGTTCACGGCCACCAGCGCGCCGAAGCGCTTGGTCAGTCCCTGCGCGTGAATGGCGTTGTCAGTCATGGCTGGCTTTGCCCGGGAAGGCAACGGCAACGGGGAAGCCCTGGGGAAGATCGCGGGCATCGGTGCCCAGGGCAATCTCCGCCAGATAGCTCAGTCGCGTCGCGTCCTCGCCGCTCAAGGCGTAGTACGGCGTAAAGGTGGGCTCGCTGCGGATCATGCGCACCGTGCCATGGAATTGCTGCTTGCCGTCGTGCAGTTTGACGATCGCCTTGTCGCCGACCTTGATCGACGGACGCAGCGCCGACGGTACGTAGACGCGTGCATAGGGCGTGTCGCTGGCAAGCAGGATGACCAGCGGCGTGCCGGGCTGGGCCTGGTCGCCCAACTTGTAGGGCAGGCTGTCCACGCGTACATCGCGCGGCGCGGTCAGATCGAGCTTGTCCAGATCGACCGCTCGCGAAGCTGCGTTGGCGGTTGCCGCGGTCACGGCGGCGCGTGCCTGGGCGATGTCTTCCACGCGCGATCCGTTGACGAGCTGATCGAGCGCTGCACGATCGGCCGCCACGGCTGCGTCGGCATTGCCGGCCGAGGCTTTGGCGCGGTCAAGATCCGCCGCGGAGATGAATTGCTGTTTGCCCAGGGCGGACAGCCGTTGGTAATAGGCATTGGCGTCGCGGGACTGCGCCTGTGCGCCGGCAAGATTGGCACGCGCCTGGCGAATCTGCTCTTCACGCGGACCGCGTTGAAGTTCGAGCAAAGCCTGCTGCTGTTGTTGCAGGTCGGCGCGAGCGGAGTTGAGTGCGGCCTGCGTACGCGTGGTTTCCAGCTGCATGATGCGCGTGCCGGCGGGAACGTACTGGCCTTCGCGTACGTCGATTTTCACGATGTGCTCGGCCGCCGGCGCGGGTAGCGTGATGCGGTCGAATTCCACGGTGCCCAGCGTCTGCGGGGGCGAGTCTTGGCAGCCGGCCAGCAGCAGCGAGGCGACCAGCGTGGCGACCAAACGATGATGGATGTTCATGGCGGGACTCCCATGCCATGTTCGAGCAGGGCAAGCGCGTGGCGGACCAGCACGTCCGTGCCCAGGTCGGCCTGGAACATCTGCCGCCAGATCGGGGCGCTGGCCGCCGGGAACAACGTCAGGCCGATCAGCGATACGACCATCAGGCGTGGATCAAGCGAGGCATGGATCTGTCCGCGCTGCTGCGCCTGTGCAAAACGGCGGGCCAGCATCTGTGGCAGCTCGGGCCCGATGCGCGAAAGCAGGAGCTCCCGCAGGGCGCCGCCTTCGCACAGGACTTCGCGGACCCATAGCGAGGGAAACCATGGGAAGGCGTCGACCAGTCCCAGCACGCCCTGCACGAATTGCCTGGCCATGGCGTGCACGTCATCGCCTGCAGTGCTCACCACTTCGCGCAGGCTCATGACGGCGGGTAGCAGGCGTTCCTCGAACACGGCGTTCTGCAGGGCCGGTTTGCTGCCGAAGTAGTAATTGAGCATGGCGGGGGTCACGCCGGCTTCCTTGGCGATGTTGCGCAAGGAGGTCGCTGCGATGCCGTCCCGTACGAAGCAGGCGAGGGCCGCCTCGATCAAGCTGGCGCGCAAGTCGGGGCTGTCCGTGGTGGGGCGGCCAGGGGTGCGGCGGGCGGCCGACTGCGGAGGGCGTGGTTTGGTCGTCATGCCCATTAATTAATCATAGCTTTAATTAATTTTCAAGTGGCTGGAAGGTATAGGTATTTACCAATAAGAAAGGCCGGCATGAGCCGGCCTTTCGGGGTGGATTGAACGGCCGGTCAGCCGTTGGGCACCACCGGCAGACTGATGGAGCTGGCCGTCCCCGGGGAGTGCCATACGCGCTGCGTGGCCTTCCGGTAATCGGCCGGCTTCGCGTCGAAGATATTGGACACGAAGGTCTGCGGATTGCGGTCGTACAACGGGAACAGGCTCGACTGCACCTGCACCATGATGCGGTGGCCGGGCTGGAACACGTGGTTGGTGGTGGGCAGGCCAAACGCGTAAAGCAGCGGTTGGTCGGGCGTCAGCGCTTGCGGATGTTCGAAGCTGGTGCGATAGCGGCCGCGGAAAATATCCAGCGACACGGCCAGCTCATAGCCGCCCATCTCGGGGTTGGACGGCACCGTATCCGGATAGACGTCGATCAGCTTCACCACCCAGTCGCTGTCGGTGCCGCTGGTGGAGGCATACAGATTCACCTGCGGCGCGCCACCGATATGCAGGGGCGCAGTGAGCGGTTCACTCACGTAGGTCAGCACGTCCGGACGTCCATCCACGAAACGCTGGTCGTTGACCAGCCAGCGCGTCCACGCATCGTGATCGGCGAAATGCACGGGGCGCGGCTGGTAAGGCACGGGCTTGGCCGGGTCGGAGGTGTACTCGTCGTATTTCGCGGCGTCGGATGCGGGTGCGGTAAACGAGAGCGAGCCGTTGCTGCCCAGATACAGCGACTTCGGTTTGTTGCTGCAACCCTTGTCACAGCTGAGCGGCCACGACTTATAGCGGTCCCAATGGTTTTCGCCGGTGTTGTAGATCAGCACCGGCGGCGTGTTTGCCTTCGGCGCGCCGGCGACCAGGTATTGATCGAAGAAGGGCTTGAGCACATCGCGGCGGAACTGCAATGCCGTGTCGCCATCCCACTGCAGCGGGCCCAGCGAACGCCCGTCGTAGTTCACCTGGCTGTGCCGCCATGGTCCCATCACCAGGAAGTTCTTGTCGTTGCCCTTGTCCTTGCCTTCGGTGGCGGCGTAGCTGTGGATCGCGCCCCACATGTCTTCCTGGTCCCACAATCCCTGCAGCCACATGGTGGGCACGGCCGCCGGCTGCCCGGCCATGATCTTGTCCAGCGCCTGGCCTTGCCAGAAGGCATCGTACGCGGGGTGTTCGTCGAGCTTGCGCCAGAACGGCAACTGCTCCAGGCCGTTTGCGCGCGCGTAATCGCCGGCGGAACCGGCGCTGAGGAAATTGCTGTAGTCGTCGTAGCCCACGCGCGGGATGCCGCCTTTCTTGCCGTCCTTCTTGCTGGTCTGGCCGTAGATGTAGTCGAAGTTGGTCTGGCGGTAGGCGCCGTAGTGGAACCAGTCGTCGCCCATCCAGCCGTCGACCATCGGGCTTTCCGGCGCGGCCACCTTGAGCGCCGGATGCGGATGGATCAGCGCCATCACCACGGTGAAGCCTTCATAGGAGGAGCCGAGCATGCCGACGCGGCCGTTCGATTCGGGCAGATTCTTCACCAGCCAGTCGATGGTGTCGTAGGCATCGGTGGAATGATCCACGTCGCTGGCGTTGAGCGGCCCGCGCAACGGACGCGTCATCACATAGTCGCCTTCGGAGCCGTACTTGCCGCGCACATCCTGGAACACGCGGATGTAGCCGCTGTGCACGAACACCTCGTCACCTTGCGGCAGGGTGGCATCCATATGCGGGGAGGTGAAGCGCTCGGCGCGGCCGCTCGCGTCGTACGGCGTGCGCGTCAACAGGATCGGCGCGTTGTGCGCGCTCTTTGGTATCACGATCACCGTATGCAGCTTCACGCCGTCGCGCATCGGTATCATCACCTCGCGTTTCACGTAGTCGTAGCCGGCGGCGTCGGCCGCGTAGGCCTTGGAGGTGATATCCGGCGTGAGCGGCGCCGTCTGCGCATGGACAAAGGAGACGCCGACAGTGGCGAGAGCAACGGCGAGCAGGGTACGGCGGATACGCATGAATCCTCCAGGCGAGCGGCTAGCGATAGCCGTTCGGGCGAGTGAGTGGATGGAGCCCCGGTACGACTGTAAGCGAGTGGCCCCCAAGCTCCCACCATGACTTCCTGCCTATACGATGCCCAGTGCGCAAGAATGGGAACGCTGCCGCCGAAGGCGCCGACCACACTGGGCCCACTCCCAGAGGAAGCCCAGTCATGAAAACCCATACGCGTCAGGACTATCTGCAACGCATCGATCGCGTGGTCGCCCTGCTCCAGTCGGCGGTGGCCCAGGGCGAAGCGCTGCCGGAGTTGGCGCAACTGGCGGCCGCTGCCCATCTTTCGCCGTTCCATTTTCATCGGATCTACCGCGCGCTCGCTGGCGAAACGATCGGCCAGACGGTTGCGCGCCTGCGCTGGCTGCGCGCCTTGCAGCTGTTGTCCGAGCCCGCCGAGCGTGTCACCGAGACGGCGCTGGCGGTGGGATACGAAACACCGCAGGCGTTTGCACGCGCGTTCCGGCAGGCCTTCGATGCCACGCCGAGCGAACTGCGCGGGCAGCAGGGACGACTGCACGAAGCGATGCAGCGCCTTCGTCGTCCCGCCAGGCAAGATGCGGCCGAGCAGGCCTTCGAGGTCGAAGTCGTCTCGGTCGAGCCTTTTCGCGTCGTGGCAACGCGCTATGAGGGCGCGCATCGCGAACTGGATCAGGCCTATGGACGTCTATTCGCCTGGGCCGCCGAGCGTGCGTTGTTGGAGCGCCTGACCGGCATCTACGGGATTGCCCACGATGGCGGCCCTGACGCGCGGCCCGACCACGGCGCCTTCGATTGTGCACTGGCCTTCGAGGGAAACGAGGTGCCAGGCGACTCGGAAACCAAGCCGCTGCAACTGGGCGGCGGCCTGTGGGCGCGCTGGCGCCACGTGGGCTCCTACGATGCACTGGGCGGGTTGACCGATCGCCTGATCGGCCACTGGTTGCCCGATAGCGGCTACGTTCTGCGCGATGAACATCCGTTCCGGCATTTCCTCGATGACCCCGAGGAAGTGCCGGAAGCCTCCTTGCGTGCGGACGTCTATTTGCCGGTCGCGCGCTGCTGAGCCGATGCGCGGATCATCCGGCCGTCTCGGCCCAGGGATCGTAGCTGCCGAACCACCACAGGTGACCTTCCAGGTCGCGGCAGCTATAACCGGCGCCGCCGTATTCCTTCTCGGCGTACTCGTCGATGATGATGGCGCCGGCGGCTTTGGCCTGTTCGTAGTGCGCCTTGCAATCCTTGACGATCACGCAAGGGCACTGCGTCTCGCGTCCATCGACCTGGTCAGGCTGCACCATGCGTCGACCGAACTCGTTGTCGTTGACCGAGCCGAGCATCAACATGCCGCTGCCGTAGGTGAGCTGCGCGTGGGCCACGCCGCCCTGGTCATCGTCGTAGACCGCTTGTTGGTGGAAGCCAAATGCCTTGCACAGCCAGTCGATGGCGGCGTGCGCATCGCGATAGCGCAGACAGGGAATGATGGTGCTGCCGGTAGCGTGTGGCGTGCTCATGGGCGTGCTCCGTGACAGGGATGGGCCGAGCGTACCCTGTTGTGCGGCCATGTCTTGTCGATTTTCCGAGTGCCGCTCAGGCGCTGCGGTCGCTCTCTACCGCGCGGGGCCAGCTACGGCGCACGCCTTCCAGCTTCTCGTCCAGCCGGGCGCGGTTGCGGCCAGCCAACTTGGCCCGGTACATGGCCAGATCCGAGCGCTCCACCAGGGTGTCGACCGTGTCTTCGTGCGTGCGCATGGCAATGCCGATGCTCACGCTGAGCACCAGGCCAGTCTGGTTCACCGGTATCTCCAGGCGATAGACGCGGCGGCATAGCCGCGTGGCCACCTGCATGGCCTGGTTCTGCTCGATGCCAAACAGCATGGCTACGAACTCTTCGCCGCCGTAGCGACCCAGCAGGTCGTGCGGGCGCAGTTCGTTGCGCAAGGCCTCGGCCACCGCGACCAGGGCGCGGTCGCCAGCCGCATGGCCCTGGCGGTCGTTGAGCATCTTGAAGTGATCGAGATCGAGGAAGAGCAGGGCGATCGGTTGCGTCCCGCAATTGCCCAGCACCTTTTGCACGCTCTCCGTCCAGGCACGCCGGTTGAGCACATTGGTAAGCGCGTCGTTGTCGGCCAGCTCCTGCACCACATGGCGGTCACGCCGCATCATCAGGGCGCGATCAGCGAGTCCCAGCGAAAGCACGATGGCTTCAAATGCTCCCGCGGCGAGGCAGGCATCGCCCAGCCAGGTGACATCCGGCAGCATGCCGGTCATTTGCGAGCTGTACAGCGCGGTGAGCGCGAGCAGAGGGGTCCAGCCGACCAGGAAGAACCAGGCTGGGCGAGAGCCCTGCACGGCGGCAACCACGGCGGCACTGAGCAGCAACAGCGTGCCGATCACCAGCAAGGGCGTCACCAGTACCTGGGCGGTCTGCTGCAGTACCGCGACCTGGCTGTTGTCGAGCAACACCAGCAGCGGCATGCCCACGGCCAGCGCCACGGTCGGCGTCTGCAGGATGGCTGCATAGCGTGGCAATTCGCAGAAGCGTGAGACGAACATGGCCGCAAAGGCGAGCGACAAGGCCATCGCCGACGAAGCGATCATCGGCGCCACGCCGCCCAGCCAGGTCAGCTCCAGCGGATGGAACAGATAGCCCGTCTGCACGCCCTGGATCAGGGCGTAGCAGAGCACGTAACCGGCATACCAGGCGAACGTGCTATCGCGCAGCATCAGTGCGAGGCACAGCGCCATCAGCGACATGGCCACCATGACGGCGAAGCAGGCGCTGGCGAAGGCCAGCCATTGCGCATCGGTCAGCAGATATTCGTTCCACGGCTGCAGATGAAAACCGGCGACGGCATGGTTGACCGTACCCGGCTCGATCTTCATCAGGATGGGCGAAGAAGCCGGCGTGTCGGCGCTGATGCGGTAGGCCAGGCGGCCGTTGCCGTGGGCGGTGGCCATAAAGTCGTCGAGCGACATCCTCAGCGACGAGCCGTCGGCATTGAACAGCGTCACCGGCGCCAGCGGCGGGGGATAGACGGAAAGCACCCGCTCTTCGTTCACGAGTGGGGGTTGTGGCTGCAGCACCACCCAGGTGCCCAGCCCGCGACGGGAGAACCGCTGCAGCAGATTGGGATCGAAACCGACCAACTCGCCCCGATGATAGGCATCCAACACCGACTGCGGGGTATCGCCAGGCATGACTTCTCGCGCCGCACCGGTGAGGGCCGTGGCGGCATGCGCCGAGCAGGCGAACAACAGCAGGGCGAGGATGCCCAGCATCCGCCCGTAGCGACGCGTCGCGATGGTCGCGAGTGGCCCAACCATGTACCGGTCCCCCTTCTTCGCACCGCTCCGCTGTGGGAGTCGTACGCAGCTTTATGGCCGATCCGGTCAATCCTGTGAGCAGAAACCCGCGTTACCGGTGGCGCGGGCAGGGCATCATCCGTGCGTGTTGCCAAGGCCGCCATGGCTGGCGGCGCCTTGTTGGAACCAATAACGCCAAGACTCGATGGGCGGTATGGAAGGCTATAAGGCCATCATGCCACAAGGCCAGAGCATCCGTGTGACGGAGGTTTATCACGAGGGGTTCACTGCCTGCAATGCCATGCTCTATGCCTTTCGGCGACTTCCAATTCCACTCTCTGGGAGCTAGGCAATGAGCAACGAGAAGATCCGTGTGGCCGTTCTGGTGGGCAGCCTGCGCAAGGATTCCTTCAACCGGAAGCTGGCCCGCGCCGTGGAGGCGCTGGCTCCGCCGGAGCTGAGCTTCGAACACATCCGCATCGACAACCTGCCGCTGTACAACCAGGATTTCGATACCGACTACCCTGCCGAAGGCAAACGCCTCAAGCAGGAGATAGGCGCCGCCGATGCACTGCTGTTCGTGACTGCGGAATACAATCGCTCGATCCCTGGTGTGCTCAAAAACGCCATCGACATCGCATCGCGTCCTTGGGGCACCAATTCATTCGCGGGCAAGCCGGCGGCCGTGATCGGCGTCTCCGTGGGCGCCCAGGGCGGCGCGATGGCGCAGCAGCATCTGCGCAACGTACTGGCCTATCTCGACGTGCCCACGCTCGCTCAGCCCGAGGTGTTCATCCACGCCAAGGACGGTCTTTTCGCCGAGGACGGCTCGATCGCCAACGAGGGCACGCAGAAATTCCTGCAGGGCTTCATGGATCGCTATGTCGCCTGGGTGAAACGCCACCGCCAGGATGGCGTCCGAGCCCGGTGAGCCGGAACGTGCTGCGCTGCCTCTGCCAGAACACGGGCGGCGCAACCGGCCCGGGCGCATCACATATCGGCACTGACACCTGAGCCGCAAATCTTTTCCAGCAGCTGCGTCTGTACGTTGCGCACCGTCTGGCTCGCACCTGGCCGACTGCGCGCATAGCGGCCATCGGCATGCAGCAGCCAGGTACTGGAGTTGTCGGAAAGATAAAGTTCCAGCTCCTTCTTCAGGCGGCTCTGCAGCTTCTTTCCTTCCACCGGAAAACCGGTTTCCACGCGGCGATCCAGGTTGCGTTCCATCAGATCGGCGCTGGCCAGATAGAACTTCTCTTCGCCGCCATTGAGGAACCAGTACACGCGGCTGTGCTCCAGAAAGCGGCCCACGATGGAACGCACGCGGATATTGTGCGAGATGCCCGGCACACCCGGACGCAGGCAGCACATGCCGCGCACGATCAGGTCGATCTTCACGCCGGCGATGCTGGCCTTGTAGAGCGCGCGAATCATCTTGGCATCGGTGACCGCATTGACCTTGATGATGATCTGCGCCGGCTTGCCGGCCGCCGCATGCGCGGTCTCGCGCGCGATCAATTCCAGCAGCGTCTTCTTCAGCGTGAACGGTGCGTGCAACAGCTTTTTCATCTGCAGCAGCTTGCCCATGCCGGTGAGCTGGCTGAAAAGCTTGTGCACGTCTTCGCACAGCGCCTGGTCGGAGGTGAGCAGGCTGTAGTCGGTGTAAAGGCGCGCGTTGCCGGTGTGATAGTTGCCGGTACCCAGGTGCGCATAACGCACCAGTTCCTCGCCTTCGCGACGCTGGATCAGCATCAGCTTGGCATGCGTCTTCACGCCGACCACGCCGTAGATCACCATGGCGCCGGCCTGTTGCAGGCGCGAGGCCAGGGTGAGATTGGACTCCTCGTCAAAGCGCGCGCGCAGCTCGATGACGACGGTCACTTCCTTGCCCGAACGCGCTGCGTCCACCAGCGCGTCGACGATTTCGGAATTCGCGCCGCTGCGATACAGCGTCTGCTTGATCGCCAGCACGGTCGGGTCTTTCGCGGCCTGGTGCAGCAGATCGACCACCGGCGCAAACGACTCGTATGGATGCAGCAGCAACACATCCTGCCGGCCAATCACCTGGAACAGGTCCTCGGCCTTTTTCAAAGCCTTGGGAATGGACGGCGTGAACGGCGGGTATTGCAGTTCCGGGCGCAGCGTCTTGGTGATCAATCCGAACAGGCGCGCCAGGTTCACCGGACCGTTCACCTCGTACATCTCGGCGGCGGTCAGGCCGAACTGGCGCAGCAGGTAGTCGGTCAGTTCGGTGGGGCAGTTGTCCGCCACTTCGAGTCGCACGGCATCGCCAAAGCGGCGCGAATACAGCTCGCCGCGCAACGCGCGGGCAAGGTCTTCGACGTCTTCCGGGTCGAGGGTGAGGTCGGCATTGCGGGTCAGGCGGAACTGGTAACAACCGCGAACCGACATGCCCGGGAACAGTTCCTCGGTATGCGCATGAATGATCGAGGACAGCAGCACGAAGTTCTCGCCGCCCTCGCATACCTCGTCGGGCAGGCGAATCAGTCGCGGCAGTACGCGCGGCGCCGGCACGATGGCCAGGCCCGAATCGCGGCCGAACGCATCGGTGCCTTCCAGCTGCACGATGAAGTTGAGGCTCTTGTTCACCAGCAACGGAAACGGGTGGGTGGGATCGAGTCCGATCGGCGTCACCAGCGGGGCGACTTCGTGGCGGAAGTAACGACGCACCCACAGTTTCTGTTTGTGCGACCACTCGTTGCGGCGAACGATGCGGATACCGTTGCGCGCCAGCTCCGGCAGGATGTTGTCGTTGAGGATCGCGTACTGCCGTTCGATCTGCTTGTGCGTGATCTCGCTGATCTCGGCCAACGCCTTGCGTGGCGCCACGCCGTCGGATCCGACGATTTCGTGATCGAAGGCGATCTGGCTCTTCAGGCCCGCCACGCGGATCTCGAAGAACTCGTCCAGGTTGCTGGAGAAGATCAACAGGAACTTCAGCCGCTCGAGGATCGGCTTGCTTTCGTCCAGCGCCTGCTCCAGCACGCGGATGTTGAATTGCAGTTGCGACAGTTCGCGATTTATATACAGGGTGGGATCGTTCAAGTCCGGCGCAGCGCTCGCGGCAGGCGCCTGGACGGGTGCGGCGGGCACCTGTTCGGTGATGGCGGCGTCGCGCTCTGCGCTGGTTCGGACGACATCGGTACTCATCGGTTCACCGTTCGATGGGCGGGCGCGAGACTGGCTGCGCTATCCGCGAATGGAAAGCATGGTAAGCCGTCAATTGCGACCGGGCCATGGCAGGAAAGCGCAGACGTGTGCGCTGTCATAAGACCGACATATTGCCCATCGCATCTGACGAACCTGTGACAGTGCATAGTCGGATGTTATGGAGCCGTGATTGCCGCCGATAATCATTTGTGGGAGCGCACCCTGTGCGCGACGGGCGTGCCTCTCCGTAGCGTCGTCGCAGCACGCCTGTCGCGCACAGGGTGCGCTCCCACACAGATATCGCCAGCGCAACGGTTTATCCCAAGGGCGTCGCCAGATACCGGCTCGGCGCCATCCCCAACACACGCCGGAACGCCGCCGTAAACGCACTGGGATTGCCATAGCCCAGATCGACCGCCACCTGCGTGATCGCCTCGCCATTGCTCAGTCGCGTCAAGGCCGACAACAGGCATGCCTGCTGACGCCAGGCGGTGAAGCTCATGCCGGTTTCTTCGCGGAAAGTGCGCGTGAAATGACGCCGACTCATGCCGGCACGGTGTGCCATGTCGTCGATCTTCACTTCCTGCGAAGGCTGTTCCAGCAGATGGCGGCAGAGCGCGGCGAGACGCTTTTCGCGCGGCAGCGGCGTACTGAGCGGCAGCACCGGCATGCGGCGGATCTCATCGAGCAGCAACGCCATCACGCGTCCGTCGCGGCCGTCCAGATCGTATTCGGCCGGCAAATCCACTGCCTCCATCAGCAATTCGTGGAGCAGGGGAGAGACGCTGATGACCTGGCAACGTGGTGAGAGGCCGGCATGCTCGACAGCTTCGGGCGTGACGTAGGCGCTGCGCGTGGACACCGGTCCGGCCATCAACACCTCGTGCGAGACGCCGGGCGGTATCCACAGCGCGCGCCGCGGCGGCACCACCCAGCTGCCTTCACTGGTGATGGTGGTGATCACCCCGGTGGAGGCGTACAGCAGCTGGCCGCGACGGTGCGAATGCGGGGGCAGTACATAGTGCGGGGGATAGTCGTTACCGGTCGCGATGACGTCGCGGGGCGTCTGGTCATAGGCTTCGGCACGGGCGTTACGCATGAGCTTGGCCCATTTTCGACAGAAATTGACCCGGTTGCGTGTGCGGGCCGGACTCGCTCACTTTAAGGTGACGTTCCCGGCGGCGCAACCGCGTCGCCTTGCCGCACACGTTCCCTCACGAGCCCCCATGCAAACCCGCGTCGAAGACATGCCGTTGGCCGCCGTGCCGCCCGCCAGCCAAGCCACCGAACACGCTACCGAGTTCAGGATCCTCGGCGCGATCAGCTTCTCGCACCTGCTCAACGACATGATCCAGTCGCTGATCCTGGCGATCTATCCGATCCTCAAGAGCGGCTTCAATCTCAGCTTTGCGCAGATCGGCCTGATCACGCTGACCTATCAGATCACGGCCTCGCTGCTGCAGCCGGCGGTGGGTCTGGTCACTGACAAGAAGCCGATGCCGTATTCCTTGCCGGTGGGCATGGGTTTCACTTTGTGCGGCTTGTTGCTGCTCGCCACCGCGCCCAACTTCACCGTGTTGCTGATCGCCGCGGCCCTGGTGGGTACCGGCTCTTCAGTGTTCCATCCCGAATCCTCGCGCGTGGCGCGCATGGCCTCGGGCGGTCGCCACGGCTTGGCACAGTCGCTGTTCCAGGTCGGCGGCAACGCCGGTGCATCACTGGGGCCGTTGCTGGCGGCGTGGATCATCGTTCCGCATGGCCGGGGCAGCGTGGCGTGGTTCTCGCTCGCCGCGCTGCTCGCCATCGTGGTGCTGCTGCAGGTGAGCCGGTGGTATCGCGATCACTACGCCGAGCGCGGCAAGGCCAAAGCCAGGCGCGAGTCGCATCTCGTGCTGACCAAGTCGCAGGTGGCGTGGTCGCTGCTGATCCTCGGACTGCTGATCTTCTCCAAGTACTTCTATCTGGCGAGCCTGAGCAGTTACTACACGTTCTACCTGATGCACCGCTTCGGCGTGTCCGTGCAGAGTGCGCAGACACACCTGTTCGTGTTCCTGTTCGCCGTGGCGGCCGGTTCCTTGATCGGTGGCCCGGTGGGCGATCGCATCGGCCGCAAATGGGTGATCTGGGCATCGATCCTCGGCGTCGCACCCTTCACCCTGCTGCTGCCACATGCCAGCCTGTTCTGGACGGGCGTGCTCACGGTGATCATCGGCTTGATCCTCGCCTCGGCCTTCTCCGCCATCCTGGTCTACGCGCAGGAACTGATTCCTGGCCGCGTGGGGATGGTGTCCGGGCTGTTCTTCGGTTTCGCCTTCGGCATGGGCGGCATCGGCGCCGCGGTGTTGGGACATATCGCCGATGCGCGTGGCATCGAATACGTCTACGGCTTGTGCGCGTATCTGCCACTGATCGGCATCATCACGGCGTTCTTGCCGAATCTGGAACGCAAGACAGCGTAAGCGCGCGCGACGCCACACCTGTGGGAGCGCACCCTGTGCGCGACGGGTCGGCGGTGCACAAACGCTGGCGTTCCGTGGTCGCGCACAAGTGCGCTCCTACAAGGACGCGGTGCGCTGAAGGTAGCGCTCTGTAGGTTTGTCGGGCACAGGGTGCCCTCCCACAGGGGAGGGGCCGGGTCTGCCGTCAAACGACGACCGGCTCCAGCTGCACACCATTGCGGTGTTCCTGCTTAATTTGGAGCGCAAGACGGCGTAATCGAGCGCGACGCCCACACCTGTGGGAGCGCACCCTGTGCGCGACGGGTCGGCGGTGCACAAACGCTGGCGTTCCGTGGTCGCGCACAAGTGCGCTCCTGCAAGAGGCGGTGCATTGAAGGTAGCGCTCTGTAGGTTTGTCGGGCACAGGGTGCCCTCCCACAGGGGAGGGGCCGGGTCTGCCGTCAAACGACGACCGGCTCCAGCTGCACACCATTGCGGTGTTCCTGCTTAATTTTGGAGCGCAAGACGGCGTAATCGTGCGCGACGCCTCACCTGTGGGAGCGCACCCTGTGCGCGACGGGTCGGCGGTGCGCAAACGCTTGCGTTCCGTGGTCGCGCACAAGTGCGCTCCTACAAGGACGCGGTGCGCTGAAGGTTTCGCTCTGTAGGTTTGTCGGGCACAGGGTGCCCTCCCACAGGGGAGGGGCCGGGTTTGCCGTCAAACGACGACCGGCTCCAGCTGCACACCATTGCGGTGTTCCTGCTTAATTTTGGAGCGCAAGACGGCGTAATCGTGCGCGACGCCCACACCTGTGGGAGCGCACCCTGTGCGCGACGGGTCGGCGGTGCGCAAACGCTTGCGTTCCGTGGTCGCGCACAAGTGCGCTCCTACAAGGACGCGGTGCGCTGGAGGTTGCGCTCTGTAGGTTTGTCGGGCACAGGGTGCCCTCCCACAGGGGAGGGGCCGGGTCTGCCGTCAAACGACGACCGGCTCCAGCTGCACGCCATTGCGGTGTTGCTGCTTAATTTGGAGCGCAAGACGGCGTAATCGTGCGCGACGCCACACCTGTGGGAGCGCACCCTGTGCGCGACGGGTCGGTGGTGCACAAACGCTGGCGTTCCGTGGTCGCGCACAAGTGCGCTCCTACAAGGACGCGGTGCGCTGGAGGTTGCGCTCTGTAGGTTTGTCGGGCACAGGGTGCCCTCCCACAGGGGAGGGGCCGGGTCTGCCGTCAAACGACGACCGGCGCCAGCTGCACGCCATTGCGGTGTTCCTGCTTAATTTGGAGCGCAAGACGGCGTAATCGTGCGCGACGCCCACACCTGTGGGAGCGCACCCTGTGCGCGACGGGTCGGCGGTGCGCAAACGCTGGCGTTCCGTGGTCGCGCACAAGTGCGCTCCTACAAGGACGCGGTGCGCTGAAGGTAGCGCTCTGTAGGTTTGTCGGGCACAGGGTGCCCTCCCACAGGGAAGAGGCCAGAGGGAGATCAAACGACGACCGGCTCCGGCTCCAGCTGCACGCCGAATTTCGTGCGCACGCCTTCGATCACCTTCTGCGCAAACGCCCATAGCTCGCCACCCGTGGCGCGACCATGGTTCACCAGCACCAGCGCATGGCGATTGGAAATACCCGCATCGCCCTCGCGCATGCCCTTGAAGCCCGCCGTCTCGATCAGCCAGGCGGCGGAGAGTTTCCATCGCCCATCGCTGACAACCCACGACACCAGCTCTGGATGTTCGCGCTTGAGCGCCTCGCCCTGGGCTGCATCGACCATGGGATTCTTGAAGAAACTGCCGGCGTTGCCGATCACGGCGGGATCGGGAAGCTTCTTCGTGCGCAAATGCACCACGGCTTCCGCCACATGGAACGGTGCCGGCTTGTCCACGCCCATGCGCACGAGTTCGTCGCCAATACCCGCATAGTCCGTGCGCAACTCGCGCGAGCGGGGCAGCGCAAAGCGCACGGCGGTGACGATATAGCGACCCGGCTCGTGCTTGAAGACCGAATCGCGATAGGCAAAGGCGCAGGCGGTGCGATCGAGCACAGCGACGCGGCGCTCCTGCATATCCCATGCTTCCACGCTGTCGATGAACTCCGCCACCTCGGTGCCATAGGCGCCGATGTTCTGGATCGGCGCGGCGCCAACGGTGCCGGGAATCAGGATGAGGTTTTCCAGTCCGGCAAAACCCTGGCCCAGCGTCCAGCGCACGAAATCGTCCCAGCGCTCGCCGGCGGCCACCGCGATGCGGGCGACGTCGCCATCCTGTTCCACCTGCACGCCGCGCGTGGCCATCGCCAGCACGGTGCCGTCATAGTCGCCGGTAAACAGCATATTGCTGCCTTCGCCCAGCACCAGCAGCTTGCCGTTGCGCACGGCCGGGAATTCCAGCAGTTCGGTGAGCTTGGAGGCGTCGTTGATCTCGGCCAGCAGGCGCGCCCGCGCATTGACGCGCAACGTGTTGCGCGTGGCCAGCGGAGCATTTTCGATCAGCGTGTAACCGCCCATGTCGATACGTTCAACCGGCATCGGTGCTTTCCTGCTGGCGGCGGATCTCATTCACGCATTCGGCGATCAGGGCAGGGCCGCGATAAACCATGCCCGAATACAGCTGCACCAGCGAGGCGCCGGCGGTGATCTTCTCCGCTGCATCGCTGCCATCGAGAATGCCACCGACGCCGATGATGGCGAGCCGGTCGCCCACGCGCTGGCGCATGCCGCGCAGCACCGCGGTGGAGCGGGCGAACAGCGGCTTGCCGGAGAGGCCGCCGGTTTCATTGCCCTGCGGATCGTCGGCGACGGAAGTGTGGTCGATGGTGGTGTTGGTGCAGATCACGCCGTCCACCTTGGCGGCCAGCAGCACGTCGGCGATCGCGTCGAGCTCGGTTTCGCTGAGGTCCGGGGCGATCTTCAGCAGCATCGGCTTGCGCGCGCCGCTCTGCGAGCCCAGGCGTTCCTGAGCTTCACGCAGGGTCTCGATGAAGCGGCGCAGCGTGGCTTCTTCCTGCAGATCGCGCAGGCCTTGCGTGTTGGGCGAGGAAATATTCACTGTGATGTAACTGGCGAGCGCATGCACGCGCTCCAGGCAGAACAGGTAATCGTCCACCGCCTTATCGTTGGGCGTGTCTTTGTTCTTGCCGATATTGATGCCGAGCACGCCGCGATAGCTCGACTTCTGCACATTGCGCACCAGCGCGTCGACGCCGGCATTGTTGAAGCCCAGGCGATTGATCACCGCCTCGTGCTTGGGCAAGCGGAACATGCGCGGCTTGTCGTTGCCGGGCTGCGGACGCGGCGTGGTGGTGCCCACTTCCACGAAACCAAAACCCAGTGCGCCCAGCGCATCGAGGTGATCGGCATTCTTGTCCAGGCCGGCCGCAAGTCCCACCGGATTGGGAAAGCGTATGCCGAACGCGGTGGTCGGCAGCTCTTGCGGCGGCTTGGCCACAAGATGGATGAAGTTGCTGCGATGGGCCACGTCGAGGCCGTAGAGCGTCGCACGATGCGCGGTTTCAGCATCCAGCGCGAACAGCAGTGGGCGAATAAGGTCGTACATAGTCAGGAAAGTTGGCCCACGTAGATGACGGTGTCGTAGTCGAAGCCGATGCGTCCGTTGACCGCACAGCGATCGAACAGCTCGCGCAAGGCGCGCATCATGGCCTCATGATTGGGGTGGCCTTCGCGCGGCGCATACGAAGAGGAAAGCAGCCGGCCGCTGAGGCTTTCATAGTCCAGACGCTGGCCGTGATCGAAACGGCCCATGCCGAGATAGCCCTCGCCGAACCACGCCCGCAGGGTAGGCTCGTCGCCATAGCGTTCGGCGACGCTGGTGTAATCGGTGCCGTACTTTTTCAGCAGTGCTTCGTAGCCTTCAAGGAACGGCGTGCCAACCAGTCGGCGCGAATTCCAGATGATCGCCGCCAGTCCACCAGGGCGCAGGATGCGCTGAAACTCGGCACGCGCGGCCGCCTGGTCGAACCAGTGAAACGCCTGTGCCACGACGATGAGATCGACACTGGCGTCGTCGAGCCCGGTCGCAGTCGCGTGGCCATCCACGGTGCTGAAACGCGCATCGTCGCCCAGCCAGCTCTCGGCCGCAGCGCGCATCGGCGCATTGGGTTCCACTGCGATCACGTGATAACCGCCATCCAGGAACAGCTTGCTGGAAATGCCGGTGCCCGCGCCGATGTCCGCCACCAGCCACTGCGGAGTGACGCCGAACTCGCTCTGCAGCCATTGCAGCATGGCCATCGGATAGTCGGGCCGAAACCGCACATAGTCGGCGACGCGGTCGCTGAAACGTTCGGTGGGCTTGAGGTCGGTCATGATTGCACCGTTACCGCACGGGAGATCAACCGTGCCAGGGAAAGAAATGCGCAAGCAGTCCGATGCCCAGGGCTGCAAAAATGAAGAACAGCAGCATGGCCAGGACGATCAGCGCCAGCTGCAGGTACCCCATCACCATGCCGATGACGGCCAGTGAATCGCCTTCCACGGTGCCCGGCGGAGCAAGGCGAATTTCCTTGCGCGCCAGGTGCCCGCAAACAATAGCGATGACGGCCGCCACAAAGGGGAGCACGGTCCAGGAGGCAATACCGGCGATGAGGCTGACGACGGCGAGCGTGTTGGTCGATCGGTAAGCAGCGGGCTGGTAACTCATGGACGCACTCCCTGTGAGGTCATGGACGAAACACGGTGGCTCATCGGCTTTCGCGTGGCTGATGATAGTTGACGCGCCGCTCCGTTAATGGCGCATCTGCAGTAACAAGAAAGCAACCAGCAACCCAAACAGCGTGTACTGCGCGTACGCCATGATTCTCGCCGCCTTGGCGAGTCCCTCGCCGCGAATCGCACCGCCGGAGCGGCGAATCTGCCGCTGCGCGATCCAGGCACATAGCGACGCGATGACCGAACCGCTTAGCGGCATCGCGATCATATTGAACAGGCTGAAGCCGACCGTGGCCAGGCCCATCACCGGCAACACAGTCCAGGCAAGCACGGCAAAGACCAGGCTGAAAATCGCCAGCGAGCTATACGTCGGCGCCGCTTGAACTACCTGTGCGTTTTCCATCATCACAACTCCTGTCGTCGATGCCGTTACGCCTGCACTTGCTTCCTGGTCGTGCGTGCATCCCGGCTTTCACCGGGCTGCACCGATGCTGCTTACTTACAGATCGAACTTGATGCCCTGCGCCAGCGGCAACGAGTTGGAGTAGTTGATGGTATTGGTCTGGCGGCGCATATAGACCTTCCATGCGTCCGAACCGGACTCGCGACCGCCGCCCGTTTCCTTCTCGCCGCCGAACGCGCCGCCGATTTCCGCACCGGAGGTACCGATGTTGACGTTGGCGATGCCGCAGTCCGAACCTGCCGCCGACAGATACTGCTCGGCCGATTTCAGGTTCTGCGTGAAGATCGCCGAGGACAGACCCTGCGGCACGCTGTTCTGCAGCTCGATGGCTTCATCCAGCGTCTTGAACGGCATCACGTAGAGAATCGGCGCGAAGGTTTCCGTCTGCACCACGTCGTCGCTGTTCTTCACGCCGCTGACGATGGTCGGCAACACGAAGTTGCCCTTGCGGTCGCTGAGCGCCGCGCCACCCGTGAGCACCTTGCCGCCGGTGGCCTTGGCCTTTTCAACCGCAGCGAGATAAGCCTTCACGGCATCCGGGCTGTTGAGCGGGCCCATCAGCGTGGTGGCGAGCGTCGGATCGCCGATCTTGCCTTCCACCTGCTTGTACGCGGCGACCAGCTTCTCGGTGACATCACCAATGATGGACTCATGCACGAACAGGCGGCGCGTGCTGGTGCAGCGCTGGCCGGCGGTGCCGACGGCGCCGAACACGATGGCCGGAATCGCCAGCTTCAGGTCGGCGCTCTCGTCCAGGATGATGGCGTTGTTGCCGCCCAGTTCCAGCAGCGAGCGACCCATGCGCTTGGCCACGCGCTCGCCCACCTGGCGACCCACCTTGGTGGAACCGGTGAAGCTGATCAGCGGGATGCGGTGATCGTCCACGAAGGCCTGCGAGAGATCGGTGCCGGCATCGTTGAACAGGAAGAAGATGTCGGGGAAGCCGGCTTCGTTCAGCGCGTCGTTGCAGATCTTCATGCTGGCGATGGCCGACAGCGGCGTCTTCGGCGACGGCTTCCAGATGCAGATATCACCGCAGATGGCCGCGAGGAACGCATTCCACGCCCACACCGCCACCGGGAAGTTGAACGCGCTGATGATGCCGACCAGGCCCAGCGGCTGGTACTGCTCGTACATGCGGTGGCCCGGACGCTCCGAGTGCATGGTGTAGCCGTAGAGCATGCGGCTCTGGCCCACGGCGAAATCGGCGATGTCGATCATCTCCTGCACTTCGCCGTCGCCTTCGGGCTTGATCTTGCCCATCTCCAGCGCAACCAGCGAGCCGAGCGCGTCCTTGTGCTTGCGCAGCGCTTCACCGCACAGGCGAACCGCTTCACCGCGGCGCGGCGCCGGCGTGGTACGCCACACCTTGAATGCTTCCTGCGCGCGCTTGACGATCACTTCGTAGTCGGCCGCGCTGGTGGCGTGCACCGTGCCAATCACTTCGCCCGTGGCGGGATTGACCGGATGCAAGGTGCCGGCATCGGTCGTCTTGGACCACTCGCCCTGACCCAGGTAGGTGCCCGAATGCGACTGGCCAAGACCAAGGGCGGTGAGAATTTCGTGCGACATGCTTCACTCCAGACCGGGGCGCGGGGAAGGCGCCGGGAATAAAACCGCCATTCTAGCAGGGGGCTGTTAACGGGTTCGCGCCGCACCCCGTTCCATGCCAGAATTCCGCCCGTTGCCCCCGTAGCTCAGCTGGATAGAGCGTCCCCCTCCTAAGGGGAAGGTCGTACGTTCGAATCGTATCGGGGGCACCAAGACGCAGATGCACAAAGGCCGGCGGAGACGCCGGCCTTTGTTTTTTCGGTTTTCGGAGTGCGCCTGGACGACCCTTGTGGCAGTTCTGCCGAGCTGGCCGCGGTCGGCGAAGTCGCTGTGGGCATGCGGCAGTGCAGCGCGCACTTATTGTCGTGGCAGGTGCTCCCGGCGGATGTCGCTGCGGGTCAGGGCCATGACGCTGTAGGTCAGTTTTTGGCGAAAATGCCCCGGTCGAGCACTTCGGCCTGGACGTGGCCAGCCACGGCATCGTGGTCCATCGCTTCGCCGCTGAGCTCTTGCTGGGCCGACACCGTGCCGTAGATGTGGGCGCGCCAGGCCACCCGGCCGGGCAGCTGATCCACTTCACAAAGCACCTGGAGTTCGTGCTCTGTCTCATCCACGACGCAGAAATTCATGTTCATGCGTGGGCGCCCCTGACGCCCGCGAAACGGCCAATCGGTTGGCGATGGTCGAACCATCGCGAGGGCCTCATCGAGTGTTTTGGTTCTTCGAGGCGCCTTTGCTTGAGCCAAGCGCAATCAAGGAACGTGCCATGTCGATGCCTGGGCATCAGCGGCGTCGTGTCAGCTGGGTGTCCTGCCGGCCATCGTGGCTGCCCGGCCGGGACGATCGGCTCAGGCGAGGATGCCGTGCTCGCGTGCGTAGGCGTACACGTCCAGGTCGTTCTTCAGTCCCAGCTTGTTCATGGCATCCATCTTCTGGCGGCTGATGGTCTTGACGCTGCGATTGAGCTGGCCGGCGATTTCGGTCACGGTGAAGCCCGACGCGAACAGGCGCAACACTTCGGTTTCGCGCTTGGAAAGGGCGGGGTGGCCATCGGCAGGACTGCCTGCGCCGCCATCGTCGAGCACCTGGCTGATGCTGGTGCTGAGAAACAGGCGGCCATGCGTCACGGCCTGCACGGCAAGCGCCAGCTCCGAGAGAGCGTCCGTCTTGCTCATCAGGCCGCGCGTACCGGTTTCCAGGATCGCCTTGAGCACGCCGCCGTTGTTGACCATGGTGAGCACGACTACTGGCAGTTCGGGCCGGCGGCGGCGAATCATGCCCAGCATCTGCAAACCATCGGCCATCTGACCGCCGGGCATGCTGAAGTCCGTGATCAAGAGCTCGCAGGGGTGTTTGTCGACGGCATCGAGCAACTCGACCGGCGAGCCGACTTCAGCGACCACTTTGGCATTCGTATGGTTTTCCAGCAGGGCGCGTACGCCGCTGCGAAAAATAGGATGGTCGTCAGCGAGGATGATGCGAAGGGTCACGGTGTGCCCGTCCCGAGTGTCTGAGTCTGTAGAGCTGGACTAGGGTAGCTGCTCGACGCCTAACGCATTGTAGGTCTCAGCCTACTCGGCGCGTGTAGTCTTCAGATGGCGCTCATGAAGCTTGTCACGTCTTCTATCGTGAGTAGCTGTTCGATGCTGGTGCGAACACGTGGAGTTCAGCGATGCATCGGCCGGTGGGACGCATCCCGCGCAATGGAAGGATGCACTCCCATTATAAGTCCGATCGCGGCCGTTGCGTCATAGCGAAAATCTACTGAGCTCGCCAGCTGCGTCATCCACGCAGGGTGCGCGATAGTTCACGGGGTTTCCTCCCTTGCTCAGCGCAAACCAACTTGCGGGGGCGTCGGTACATTTGCGGCGATGTGATCGCGCTATGGAGGTGCCAGTCAGGAGTCTCCCTGCGCAAGCCCTGCGTGAAATCGGCGAGACGCGAGTACGGCGAGTCATCGCCGATCCTGGTGATGCCTGCCTCGAGGATCGACAACAAAGTCATGGGCTCGACACCAGCAGGCGCACTGGCCCGAGCGCGCGGCAAAGCACTTTTTCCGTGGATTTTCGCTGCTGAACGGATTGCGACATCTCCAAAGGGTTCTACAAAAGCAACGTCTTCGGCAGCCGTAGCGGCGATACGTCGTACGGCCTCAGCTCTTCCACCGCCAGCTGGACAGCGAGTGCTACACGCTGGCGACAACATTTCAGCCTTCACCGATGGAGCAGACTTCTTTGCTTCGAGCTCGTCCGGTCGGCGCTGCATGGTTCGCCCAACTTGGCCAGGCAGGCCAGCCTGAGCGCGATACTCGGCATCGAATATCCGTGGGGATAGAACATCGAGCTGACACCGATTGGCGAGGGCAGGGCCAGCGCGCATCGACCTTGCTGCGCTATGACCTCGGTCCCTGAGGTGGATTTCTGGACTGCGGCGCGACGGTCGACGATCCATCTCGAATGCCGCCGTGGATGTTGTCTCGCAGCATTCCTGAGGTTCCAAGCGGCGTGTAGTCCCTCGCCGGCTCGTTCAATCGCCCTGACCGACGCATGCAAGCCGGGACGGGCGTAACGTCATGCTCGTGATGCATTGCAAAAAGTACGTAAAAACATGCGGTTGCAAAGCATGACCTTTGCCACGCTCGCGCAATGTAAGTCATGCGTAAGCTTTCGCTTCGCATCGAGTTTTCAGCGTTCCATGTTGCCGGCGCCCCCACCGCCGGTTCCCCCACATGGCGCAGAGCGCGAAAGGGAGTTCTTATGGCGGTACTCGTCGGCATTTATCTGGTGCAGAGCGACTTGTTCGACATCGTGCGCGACGGTCGAACGATATGGATCGGCACGTGGACGCTGTTCCGTTCCCCATGGATGAATCGCCAGGATTGGGAAGCGCTGACCAGCGGCGAAACCGCGGCCTGCTTCGACAGCCCTGAGCTCGCCATCCAGGCGGGCGAGGAAGAGGGCGTGACGTTCGCCCGCGAACTGCAGGGTGATGACGGGCTGGAGCCCATGGCCTGGGCACCCGTGCCAGTCGCTCCCAGCATGCCGCTCAAGCGCGCCAGCGGTGGCGACTGGCACTGACGGCGTTGCCCATGGCATAGCGCGAGACCGCGGGCGTTGCATGGCCCAACGGCCGAGTGTCGTTCCCCTCGCTGCGCACGCCATAATGCGCAGACACGGCGATCTGCCGGAAGAGAGGAAGGCGACGGGCCGAGCATGGCGCGTACCCTGCTAGCGCTGAT
Source organism: Dyella sp. 01N448 (assembly GCF_056399225.1). Classification (NCBI taxonomy): domain Bacteria; kingdom Pseudomonadati; phylum Pseudomonadota; class Gammaproteobacteria; order Lysobacterales; family Rhodanobacteraceae; genus Dyella; species Dyella sp. 01N448. Next base: position 193,677 of record NZ_JBFTQX010000006.1, read on the forward strand.
GGTGCCCGAGGCCGAGCCGCTGGTCGGCAGTTTCCGCGATCAGTACGACCCTTCGGCGCGTCGCGGCCTGGGGGCGCATATCACCCTGATCTATCCCTTCATCGACAGCGAGCTGCTCACGCCTGCTCTGCTGGCGCGCTTGCGCGACGTGGCGGCGGAGATCCCCGCGCCGATGTTTCGCCTGGCGCATGTGGATACGTTTCCTTCCGTCGTATGGCTGGCGCCCGAGCCGGCCAAGCCTATCGCCAGGATCGCCAACGCGCTGGAGCGCGCCTTTCCCGATCATCCCAAGGGAGGCGGCGCCTTTCCTGATTTTGTTCCCCATCTATCGGTCGCCCGTCATGTGCAGCACGAGAAGGCTGCCCTCATCAACGAACTGGAAGCGCGGCTTGCCGATCACGGCCCGGTGTACGGCTGGTGCGAATCGCTGTCGCTGCTCGTCAACGACCATCGGCGCTGGCATGGGGCGGGGGAGTTTCCCTTTCTGCATTGATCCGGGCACGCACTTCAAAGAGTACGTGTGACCAATCCGTGGACGCGAGTCAGTCCGATTCGTCGACCGGCGCGAGCACCAGCGGTGCGTCCTGCCCGCGCCGGCCGATGCTGCGAAGACTGTTGCGCCTGCCGCATACCGGGCACATGAAATACACCCCGAAACTGTCGATCGACGGCAAGGTGTCCTTGGCCGTCAGCTCAGTTTGGCAACGTATGCACGTCCACATGGCGAGGAGAGATACCTGGATTGCGTGAGTATGGCGTGTGACCGCGGAGTCAGTGCTCGTTGACCCAGGTGTCTTCGATATCGTCCTGGATGGCCACCTGCAGTTCCGTGCTCGACAGTTCGGAAACCTCGAAAATCCTGCCGTGGCGCATGCCGCGATAAATGCCGTTGAGGCGAAACGTAGCCGACCAGTACACGCTGTCGTGCACGGCGCCGAGATACTCCGCCGTGTAATTGAAACCATTGCTGGTCATGCCGGCGACCTCAGTCATGATCGCATCCTCCGCGGCCCTTCGAGCTGACACTACTCTCCTTGGCTGCGCGGCGTGTGAATGATTCGGCAGGGCGGCCGGTCGGCTGGGCCTTGGGAAGGCCGACGAGGAGATCCCGGGGGTATCGGTTGCGCCACTGTCGGTCGCCCCTGCCCGGCGTGGTGATTCAAGAGGCGTCTGATGTATTGGCGACAGTCGACGTGGTTAGCATAGAAACCCCCGTCCACCGGCAACGCCGTGAGCGAGCATGGTGCCGCTCGTGGGTGGCAGGCCTCATGGCTCACCCGATCTTCCTGAAGCAAACCCTGGAGGGTCTCGGTGGTCCAGCGCTACGCCGTCGTGCACAGAGGCAGTCATGAGTGAAACGTCATCGATGAGGGAGTTTTCCGTGGTGTTTCGCAGCGACGAGGAGGACGACATCGCCACCGCCGATGCGCATGCCGTCCATGATCATGACGATCTTGCGGTACCGGAACTGACCCATGGCGTCTGGCCACGACACTACACCGAAGGCGATGTCGTCGAAGTGGCTGACGTGGAAGAAGTCGAAGCACTCATGCATCTGGATACGGTGACGCAAGTACGTGAGATGCACAGCTTCAACCACGCCGTGCGCCTCCTGTTCCATAACGCCGCACTGAAGTTCTACGCCGCGATCTACATGGACGACCTGCTGTGGCGAGCGATGAAATCGTCCGATTTCGACGCCGCCGAAAAGGCGTTTGACGATTTCGTCGCGCAGGTCAACCATCGCGCCCGCAGCGAAGTGCGACGCGTCCAGCTCGATGCCGCCAACATGCAACTGCAACGGGTCATCGCCGAGTCCGAAGCGCGGGCGGAGCGACTTCGCGCCAACATTCAACGCAACGCCACGCAAAAGCAGCGCGCGATGGAACGCGAAAGTGAGTTGCGCGACAGCATTCAGCAACTCGACGCAGCCCGCCTGCAGGCGCAGCTCTACGCCAATCGCACATTTCGGCAGATCGGGCAGCTGCACTCGACATGCGCGGCGCTGTTGCCGCGTTATCGCGGGGGATTGCCGGGATTGCGGAAGAAGTGAGTCGAGCTGGCGGCTGCGATCCATGCAAAGAAAAAGCCCGACATGGCCGGGCTTTTCTTTGCACTCTGGTCAGTGGCCACGGACTCGCTCACGTAGCCAGTGATTCATGAGCAAGAGCTGGCTTGGCCGATGCCCAGGATCGGGCAAGCTTCATCGCGGGCTTTTCCACGGCGTGCCAGGACAGCAAGGCAAGCGCCAGGGTCATCGGAACCGAAAGGAACAGACAAATCAGATTGTCGCCATGCGGCCAGATGGACGCCACGATCTGTTGCATGGGAAATGCCCAGAGGTAGATGCCGTAAGACAGATCGGCCTTGGGGGAAAATCGATGCAGCAAGGGGGTGTGCGCCAGGCAGAGGATGCCGTAGATGACCGTGAGATAGAACAAGGGCTGCGCCACGGCGAGATGACGAACGGCGATGTAGCTGATCGCCATCACCAGCCACGCCAACGGATAGATAGGGATGGATCGACGCATGGCGTAGAGCATCATGCCGAACACAAAGAAGCACGCTGGGTAAAAGGAATATCCGGTTGGCTTATTGGCGATCTGACTGATGAATTCATAGGGCGCCCCATGCGAGACGACGTAGTAGATCCCGGCAAGCGCCAGCATGGCGCCGACGATGATCGCCCAGCGCCAACGAAGGAGCCCGAGGATACCCAGGCCAAACACAAGGACGTAGCACTTCACTTCCAGCGGAAGAGTCCAAAGCGAACCGTTGACGACACCCTTGAGCGCGACATCCTCAAATAGGCCTGGCAGCACCCAAACCGTGCCACGGAAAAGCGCCGCATTCCTTGCAAAATAATCCCACGCATCGGTGCTTGCCAGAGATCCCATGACGCCCTTCGTCGAGAGGGCAGGGTAGAGCACATAGGCACTCAGCAAGACACAGACAAAAAGCGCGGGATAGATGCGCGCTGCGCGCAAGGTGGCGAATTTGAGCGCGGACTTCTGCCTTACATAGCTTGCCGTGACGAGCATGCCGCTGATCAGGAAGAACGTGTACACAGCCAGGCTGCCCGTGTACTCAAGGCCCGTATGGGCAAGGATCGGCTCGATACGGCCCATCGATGGCTGTATCCAGAACGAGTGCCCAAACATCACCGCTAGCGCAGCGCCGAGCCGGATCAGATCGAAATTGTTGGATCTTCCGTCGATAACGTCGGCAAGGCTTCGTGTCATGTGCAGATTCCGCTGGGATCCGTCATTTTGCCGGTTGCAACCGTCGGAATATAGTGCACGAGGGAACCAGGGGCTGGATGCACTTTTTCTTCTGGTGGACTGCGCATTGCAGCGCATATGCGATGGTTGGGCTATCGCAGGTTTACTTTGTCTTGGTTTCCGCATGGCAGAGACGAGGCGCCGCTATAGCCCCCAGCGAATGCACAGCAGCTTGGGGTAATGCCCACCGGGGCTGTTCGAGAGTCTTGCTTCAGTGCCCAGTTAAATCGCCCGAAAAATCAGGGGTGATCCACTCTGACCCGGATTTTGTTTTCGCTCAATCAACGAGGGGCCGATAAGCGCGGACCACGGGCTTCGCCCTTTCCAGATCGTACCGCGCCTGAAGTGCCAGCCAGTAAAAAGCAGTGGTGTCGAAGGCGAGGGAAAGGCGGATGGCGATCTTGGGTGTGATGGGGTGGGTGTCGGCGATGAAGGCTTTGATGTGATTGGAGGGTATGCCGGTGCGACGGGCGAGTTGGGCGGGGTTGAGGGCGTTCGGGATCAGGTAGGCGTGGAGCAGGATGTCGCCGGGGGCTCGCAGGGGTTGCGAGGGGTCCACTTCCGAATGCGGGGTGAGCTGGATCAGTTCCATGGTCGTTCCTCCCTGTCGGACACGGCCGCGCAGCGGCTCAGGCGCTTACAGCGCTCCGTGTCAGTGAATGCTTGGCAGCTTCGTCGGTGATCGCCCGAGAGCGGCGCATCGCCATGCCAGCCGATGCGCCGTAACGGCGATCATCGGAGGCGTGTGGTGTTCACTCGAGGCTCGTCACCGAGCAGGTGGGCGTATTGCTGGAGGCAATAAATGGCCGTGCCCAGGCTGGCCGCGACGGCCACGGGAAGCGGCCATGGCAGCGCTCTGCCGGGGAATCCCCGTGCTTGCGCGTGGCGACATTGCTCGCTGTCGAGACGCAGCCGCGTGAGGGCTAGCACCGCCAGGGCGATGTCACCGCGAGTGCTGTGACGCAGGGTTTCGGGCCATGCCACCGCCGTGGATGACGGGTCATTAGGCAGAGGAGTGAGGGTGTCGTCAGGGGGAACGGACGAGCGAATGCGTACCGTATGATCGCGGGTAGCCATGGTCAACTTCCAATCAGTTGGTGATGGTTAGCGGGTCGTGGGTGTTTCAGCACTCACGGCCCGCGCCTCATGACCTGATGGTCATGGTCATTCGCGAGGCCGAGCAACACGGCAGCGCGAATGACTGACCCTAACAAGCAGGGTTGGCATCGTCTGTCAGGGATCGGCGAGATGGATGTCCACCTGGGCGAGGCGCCGCGTGACGGCGGCAGGCCGATCGAGTGTCAGCAGCATTCCCCTGGAGGACTTGGAGACGGTGCGCGCCCTCAAAACCGTGCACGCTGACCCATGAAATTGTCCCTGGCACCTTTTCACGGCATCCCCTTTCAAAGGTGTCCGTCAAACTCGGGCCATCTCAAAAATCGGGGGTAGTCCACTCTGACCCCAGTTTTGACCCCAGTTTTAGTGGCAATTGGACGCAAGGCCGGCTGAGATAGCTCAACCAAGCTCACCGGTAGCGGAGTATCGCGCTACCGATGTCACGTGCTCGTGGTGCTCAGTCGACCGACCAAATCGGGATCTTCCGAAACCAGACTAGACTCAAAATCGGGCCATCCATGCGAAGAAAGATAGTTCACTTCCTTGTCCAGCAGCGGGATGAGCCAGACAAATGCGACATCTCCCACGCCATCAGCATCTACAGACCCAAAATCGTCAGGAAAATAGACCGGAAGAGACGCGTATAACGCTTTGGGTTCATGGCCTTCAAAAAGCTCACCCCTAGGCCCCAACAGCTCACCGCGTAAATACGCGGCTCCACGCGAAATTGCTTCTAGGCCGATCTGTTGAATGACCCCCACCAGATTAGGTGGAATTGCGTCAGAAGGGACAATCATCAGCAGCTCATGCCGAATCAACTTTGAGGCATGACTCGCCTTGTCTGCCGGTAATTGAAAATTACTTAACCCAAGAGTCGCAAAGGTTGTCGTGCCGAGATACGGGCCTCCAGCCGTTTGAACCACTTGGAACGGGAGCTTGTCACCGTTTGAGTCACAGGTCCAACCACGGACGATCTCGCCCGCATAGGATTCGAGGTGTTCATAAACTGTGGTCATTTGAAACGCCCATCGTTGTTGCCACCACTCCGATTACATGATGGACATTCAAGCGAAGTTCCCTGCTGATAGTTATCAATAACATCTTGCCTTGATGCATCAGGCGGGAATGTCCGATTAGTCCATGAGGGATTGTGGCTCACATCCCAATCGCGAGGAAGTCCATGGAAACTGGGGTCAGAGTGGAGTTACCAGGATTTAGTGGACACCTGATCGTCGTCGCCGATGCGCGGCCTCGAACTCATTCGGACTGACGCCACCTAGGTAACTGTGGCGGCGAATCGGGTTGTAGAACTGATCAATGTACTCGGATACGTCAAGGTCCCAACAGTTTCCTCGTCTGCTCATGCTTGGTTCCAAATGGTTGGCTTTGCAGAATCGTCGCCAAGCATCGCTTCCGTACTGAGTTCCTTGATCCGAATGGATCAAGGCTCTTCGAGGTCGGCGGCATTGCACAGCCTTCTTCACCGCTTCCAGCACTAGCTCCTTGTGGATCGTCGGCTTAGCCGCCCAGCCAACGATTTTGCGCGAGAAAAGATCCATGACCACGGCCACGTAGAGCCAGCCTTGCCACGTGCGGATATAGGTGATGTCCGTCACCCAGGCCTTGTTTGGCCCCGACATCGTGAACTGACGTTGCAGCAGATTCGGAATCAACGCGGCTGGCTTGGCTACCGGGATGTGTCGAGTACGATAGCCGTGCAATGCACGCAGACCGTTCTCGCTCATCAACCGGGCAACCCGATGCTTGCTGCAGGTCTCACCCTGCTCACGCAGGTCCTGCAAGATTCTGGGGGCGCCGTAAATACCATGACTGGCAATGAAGAAGGTTCGAATCAGGCGCAGAAGTCGTGCATCTTCCTGAGCCCGATCAGAAACAGGATGGTCAAGCCAGGTGTAGTACCCAGCACGGGCTACGCCGAGAACTCGACACATGGCCTGGATGCTGAACTCGTTCCTATGGGCTTCGATGAACTTGTATGCCTGTCTGACCTTACTTAGGGGCTTGCCTGGGGACATAGCCGAAACCCTCAGCGGATCGTGTGGATACTAGGACTTGTCCACTAAAGCCTCGACTCCAAAATAGACCTCATCGCCACAGTCTCTGCCGTGAGAGATTGTTACTTGATCGAGAGGGAGGCGATGCGCGTTGGCGAACGCCTCCTTTATGCGTGGCAATAGAGCGTCTTCTTGAGACTTTTGCATCGGAACGCAACCATCAACGTCAGCGTGACAACCGAAGCAGAAAAAACTAAGTAGAAAAAGGATAAGAATCTTCATTTACCACCCCCACGCATCACATTTATAGAGCTGAAGTTCTCGCTTGTCTCTCTTCACCTGTGCATCGGCGCCTGGGCATTTTGAATCGCACTGAAGAGACTTTCGGTAGGCCGAGCACTCACTCCGCTGCAGCGGATAGTTAGGCACAGTGGAGTTTGATTGTCTTGACATTCGGTCAAGATCGGCTCCCGGAGCATAGTTTTCAGGCGCACCTTTGCAGATATCTGGCGCCCATTTCTTGAAGTCATCGACATGACTTTGTTCGTGCTGCTGAGTGCATCCCCGTGTAGAGGTCTGATCGTTGTTAATGATCTTGAAGCCACCTTTGCCGTCGCAGAGAACTGTACCTACTGGATCAGCCAACCCTAATGCATCGATGTACGCCAGTGGATTGCCAGTCACATATCCATACGTGCTCATTCCACCATCAAGGCCGATGGGGTCGCTCTGGACGTAGCGCCCGGTTGCTGCTTCATAGTCACGATTGACGTTGTACGCGAGGCCACTTTCTGAATCAAAGTATTGGCCGGGGAACCGGGGGTTGTACGAAACTGGGGTCAGAGTGCACTTTTCCTTCGTGATCGGACGATCTGAGCCGGCATGCATGGTGCCTTGATTGGCTGACCATGAAAGCTCCGACTTATGGTGTCTGCCATGGCCCGACAACCTCGCATCGATCTGCCCGATATCCCGCAACACATCGTTCAGCGCGGTAACGATCGGCAACCATGCTTTTTCACAGAGCAAGACTACCAACGATATCTAATGGATCTTCGGGAGATCTGTTCTCGTGAAGGATGCCAAATCCATGCCTACGTGCTGATGACCAATCACGTGCATTTACTTGCCACGCCGTCTTTGCCGGGCCAGATCGCACGAATCATGCAGTCACTGGGGCGGCGCTATGTACGATATATCAACGACCAGTATCGCCGCAGCGGTACTTTGTGGGAGGGCCGGTACAAGTCGTGCCTCGTCGACAGCGATAGTTACCTCCTGCGTTGCTATCGCTATATCGAACTCAATCCAGTGCGGGCATGCATGGTCGCCACGCCCGCCGAGTATCGATGGTCCAGCTATCGGAGCAATGCCGAGGGGACGCAAAGCATCCTGCTACGCCCTCACGCCAACTATTTGGCACTTGGCGTGTCGCAGGAGGAACGGTGCGCCGCTTATCGCGCACTCGTAGCGTAGGCTCTCTCTGAGGATGACCTTGAGGCTATCCGCGGTCATGTTCAGCGACAGCATGCGCTCGGAACCTATCGATTCCGCGACGCAATCGAAGCGCAACTAGCGCGCCGCGTGGGACCGGCCAAGATGGGCCGGCCGCGCAAGGAGTCATGCTCCTAAATGTGTACTCTGACCCCAGTTTTGTTTCTTCGTTCTTGGGTTTTCCTAAAGCGCGAGAAGGTTCCGCGCCGTCGGTGAATCCATCAGCAAATCCTCACCGAGGCGCTGAGCAAGCCTAACCACATCATCAGTCCATCCGGGAGCATCACCCTTGGGAAGTTCTAGCTCGGTATAAAGAACTTTCTCTCCATCTGGCATGACGCGAAAAAGGCGCACGCATCGTTTATCTGGATCAATAGTTACTAGGTGGTCGTGAGCTGAGTTCATCGTTAGTTATTCCAAGTATTCAATGGGGGAATTGGCGCACCTCTCAAGCAAGCTGCGTAACGCTCCGATGCTGACGCATGACACGCTGCTCCAGCGGCTGCACCTCGCCTGCGCGATATGCCATTGCACGTCTGCGTATCGGTTGCATAGAGCGCATTGCATTTACTCTCATCGCCGCGTGGGCACTGCCCCGGAGGTGGATTCGGTTCATCCGCACATGAATCTGCCGTACTACGCGGAATGATGCACCCGGCAATTACGCATGCTGCACCAGAGAACGGGTTTGAGCCACAGAAGGTGGCGACCGCCGACATAACTCCAACGGGGCTCGGCACACGCGGCCCTGTAATCGGATCGGTGATTGGCACCGGACGTACACCGGGACTCATTGGCCCAGGCGAAGCAACTGGAACCGCAAACCCACCTTGTTGCGCAGTGGTTGCTTGTTGACCATCGGGATCGAAGTACAGCAACGGGTTGTTCAACCCGTAGACGTACAGTCCCATACCGCCATTGATGCCCGACGGATCAGGCTGCGGAAACTGTCCCGTCGTCGATTCGTAGTAGCGCGCGCCGTTGTAATTGAGGCCCGTCTCCACATCGAAGTACTGGCCGGGGAACCGCAGATTGTAGGAGTAGCCACTCGCACTTGAGGGCTGCTGCTCACCAAAGGCATTCCCTTGGTAGGCGAGCTGCCAGACAGAAGCCCCTGTTGCGTCCGCGACCGCTCTGGGCGTACTGAGTCCGTCAGCATGCACGTAGTTCACCGTGCTGACACCGCTGGTCGTGTCCACCACGGCGACAGGCAGATCACCGAGCCAAATATAGTCACGCGCGGTGCTACCGTACTCGCCAACTAGCTGACTGGCTTCGTCGTACGCAAAACGCTGGCTGCTAGCGGCAGGGAACGTCACCACCTTCGCCGTACGCTGCCCCAGCGCGTTGTACGTATACGTTCCCACCGTGCTGCCATCTCGCTGCACGACTGTCATGCGGTTACGACCGTTGTAGCCGTAACCAAACGTGCTGCCGCCGATCGCGCTGCCCGTGGTATTGCCATCGGCGTCATAAGCGCGCGAGGCGTTGCCGATGCTGGCCAGGTGATGTGTTCCGGTCTGATAGGTGTAGACGCCTGTTGCAAGGCCGCTGGCAGTCTTGCTCAAACGGTCGCCGGACTTTCTGTACGTATAGGCCTCTTCGACATTGCCGCTGCCATCGGTCAAGTCGGTGAGGCGATACAGCGGGTCGTAGTTGTAGGTCTCCAGGGGCGGATTGACGCCCGCGGCATTGCCGAGCGCCGTAATGTTGCCCATCGCGTCGCGGGCGAAATGCAGGTTCAGCGCCGGGCTTACGACGTCGGTGAGGGCGTAGTTGGCGTCGTAGGTGCGGGTGATGGTTTGGCCATTGCCCAGCGTGTAGCTGGCGATGGGGCCGAAGGGCAGGTAGCTGATGGCGGTGACTACGTTGCCGGCGCCCGCGCCGCTGGTGCCTGGGGGCAGGGTGGTGACGCCGCTGATACGGCCGGCTGCGTCGCGGCTGTACTGGATGGACGTGCCGGCGGGCGTCACCGTGCTGGCGAGGCGGTCGGCCAACGTGTAGCCGTAGCTGGTGACGTCGGTGACGGTGCCCTGCGTCTGGCTCTTGCGCGTGACGTTGCCGTGCGCGTCGTAGCAGTACACGGTGGTGACAGCTGTCTCGATGATGCGGGTGAGGCGACCGATCGGGTACGAGGCCGGGCAACCTGTGACGCTGTTGGGCTCGTCGTAACCATAGGCCACGTTGAGCGTGCCATCGGCATAGGTGGTGGCGGTGCGACGGTTGAGCGCGTCGTAGGTGCTGTTGCTTACCACGCCCTTGGCGTCCGTGCGCTGAGTGACGTTGCCCGCGGCATCGTAGACGTACGTGGTACCGCCCGTATCGGGGCTCTGCACGCCGGTCGCGTTGCCCAGGCCGTCGTAGCTGTAGGTGGTGTTGAGCCCGTCCGGATCGCCCACGCCTTCCAGGCGATCATTGGCGTCGTAGGCAAACACGCTTTGTGTGTTCTGCGTGGCGGTATCCGTGCCGTTGTAGTTGTCGATGGTGCTGACCAGGCGGTTCAGCCCGTCATAACCCTGTTTGCGCTGGACGCCCAGCGCATCGGCGGTGTGCACCAGGTTGCCGTTGGGGTCGTAGCTGTCGCTATAGGTGGCGTTGAACACGGCGTGGCTCAGGCCGTCCGTCACCTTGGTGAGCTGGCCCAGCGTGTTGTACGTGCGCGACAACATGCGACGTACCGTCCCACTGGGATCGAACGTCTGCTCCTGCGTCTTGTTGCCCGCTGCATCCAGCGTGTAGTGGATGCGATCGCCCAGGGCATCGGTGATGTCGGTGAGGCGATGGGCGGCGTCGTAGGTGTAGCTCACCTTGACTCCATCAGCATCGGTGATCGACGCTACTGAACCATAGGGCGTGTAGCCGATCGTGGTAAGCGCGTCGCTAGAGGAGGGCGTGCCATTAGTAGTGGCGCGAATTGTGCGCGTCAGCAGCCAGCCGCGCGGACTGTAGGTGAGGTCGGTGATGACGCCGTTGGCATCTGATTGGCGAATGATGCGCCCGTTCTTGTCGTAAGCCGCAAGTGTGGTGACTTGGCCCAGCGCGTTGGTTACCTGATACAGGTCACCGGCGCGATGGCAAGCGGCGCCAGGCGTGCCGCAGCCAGATTCGTCAGTGGCCAGGTAGTAGTTGTAGTTGGTGATGTCGGAGACATCGGTGCGCGGACCATCGACGGAGAGCGGCAGGCCGACGAGCGGACATTGCGTGGTGTCGACGGTGGCACAGTAGGTGTAGCGCCATTGGCGCACACCGGAAGGCGCATTGGCGCTGCTGCCGCAGGTGTAACTGGTAGCTCCGGCGATGGAAGGATCAGCCGTGCAACGGGCGGTGGCTTGACCCGCGTTGTTGTAGACCCATGCGTCGTAGGCGACGGTGTTGCCGTTGTTGTCAAGGACGCTGCGATTGAGTGGGACGCGGAGCGTCGCGTCCCAAGTGAAGTTAGTCGTACGCTGCGTATTCTGTCCTACGGCCTCGATCTGCTGAGACAACAATCCTGAGGAGCTGTAGGTGGTATTGGAGACGCCGTTGTTGAAGTCTGTTGTTGCCGCCGGATAGCCGTTAACGTCGAGAGTTTGGCTGCGGTAATTTTGGCCGCAGTTCTTTCCACAGAGCCCGCTGACTGTGTCCAAATGAGCTGTGCCCTGAGGGGCGCTGAAGTTGGTAACAATCGACTGACCAAGTGGATACGTCACAGTGGTCACGCCGGCGTTCCCGTAGTGCACTGACAATTGCTCTGCGCCTCCGGCGCGTGAGCTCGATATGGCCCGGCCGTCAGCCTGGTAGCTGTAGGTCGCAAAGCGAGCGTTCGCTTCGTCTACTATCCCTGTAAGCTTTCCGCCGCTTGATCCGGCGGCGCTATAAGCCGACTCATCGTAGACATATTGCCGCACGGACTGATCGGGAAACGTGATGTTGGAGATCAAGTTATTGGCGTTATAGCCGTAGTGAATGATCCCGCCATCGGGCTGCGTTGCAGAGGTAATGCGAAAATGGTTGTCATAGCCAAACGTCAGCGAACGGCCATTCGCATCGGTAGCCTTCCACAGCAAAGCAGGAGGCAAAGCGGTGCCGCTATCCGAAGTCTGGGATCCGTCCGTGTAGGTGAGACTCACCAGGATACGACTCTCGTCGCTTATCGTACGAAGAACGCCTGCGGCCGAGTACGCCTCATAGCGACGCACGTCTGCGTCAAAGTAGAGCCAAGATGCGACAGTTCCATTGCTGTTATCCGTTTCGATGAGAGATGCGGGGACATCTTTGTCGCTGACCCAAACGCCATTTGACTTTGAAAACGACAGTTCTTGCCCATCGGGGCGCGTCACCGTGACTTGGTTCGGCGAAGGGATTGTGCCGTTCGTCGAAGTGTTGCTGATGGTGATGCTTCTATCGAAGGTATTTAGCCAAGCGATTCCCATATGCGACGACCGTACTGATTGGTCGCTGTTGTAGTACCTCACGAAACTGAGATCACCTCTGGCGAAGTCCTCTTCAGCCTGATATTCACTGCCGGTAGCGATGTTGATCGGGTCGCCCGCGAAGTTTGGACCGTTTTTGTTGTTGCAAGGGCAACCCAAACTTTTGGGGTGAGAAAAGAAGTCGCAAGTTGCGCCTCCTGGTAGATTCGGATCGCCACACCAATAGGTTTTGAAGTAGTACAGCGACAGTACGTTCAGAGTTATGTAACCGGCGACCTCTTGTGGGTTGGGCACAAAGAACCAAGTTGTCTGGACAGTGAAGGCGTTTTCCCAATTGCCGGCGGAGACTTCGTAGCAGGCTTGTCCAGTGACGATGTAGCCTGCGTCTGGATGAGGAGCAGGGAAGTTAAAATATGCAATGGCCCAGGGTTTGTCGCCTTCGCAGGCTGCGGTGGCTGCTGCGCGGCTAGGATAGGTGGCTGTCGGATAGGGGGGGGAACCTTGAGCCGATGCTTCGATGTCTTTACTAGCCAGCCATACACAGCACAAGATCATCATTAGCATGGCGATGCGAAAGAGCTTCATGCATTTCCCCTGTAAGACTTCCAATCTGTCTTCGCTCGCGTTCTTTTGAACGCAGTCATTAGGGTTCTATCAAATTAAGTCGGATGCCCACCAGCTTGCTTGCGTGAGCAAGTTCACATTTTGCGCCGCAATAGTCCTTAGGGATGATGGTGACATACACCTTAGATCCGGATTGCTCACGGCAAATGAACGGGGATGAGAATCCAGTAGGTCCCGCGAGGCCAGGTTGGTCACTCAGCGTGGTGCTGGCAAAACGGGGTCAGAGCGGACTTATGCCGTGATCGACAGATGTCCGAGAGGAAGTGGCCCGAGTAAACGCCGTAAAACAAAAAAAGGCCCGACATAGTCGGGCCTTTTCTTTGAAATCAAATCTGGTACCGGTGATAGGACTCGAACCTACACGACATCGCTGCCAGTGGATTTTGAGTCCACCGCGTCTACCATTCCGCCACACCGGCATTGCAGCGACGCATTATGCCGGGTTCAGTGGACCGGGTCGAGCCCCAGTTGGCGGTCGGAGCGCTGGTACTGGTTGTGGCCCAGGGGCTGGAACACGGCGCAGTGGGTCATGGCGCCCGAATAGATGTGCAGGCTCACGGCGACGGCGTCGTCGCTGGGGTTGCGGATGGTGTGGTACTCGTGGGGCGGGATCAGGCTGCCGGCGGAGCCGGGGCCGGCCTGGATGGAGCCCACGGGCTGGAAGCAGTAGTTGCCGTCTTCGTCGGCGAGGCGCTCGTACTGGACCACTTCCAGCGCGCCGCTCCAGACGCCTTCCACGCACCACATGCCGCAGTGGTCGTGGATCGGGGTGCCCTGGCCGGGCCCCCAGGTCATGGCGACCACGCAATAGCCGTGATCCTCGCTGCGGTAGAGCTCGCGGCGGGCGTAACGGCCCTCGGCGGTCTCGAAGACGCACTCGGGCAGCGTCACCTGCTGGCTGCGGATGAGGCTGCACAGGCTGTTGCGCAGGCTGTCGGTGACGGCGCGCGTGGTGTCCTGAGACACGGCCGCGTCGATGGCGTCGATGAGCTTGCGGGAGCCGGGGAAGTCCAGGGTAAGCATGGTGTTCTCGAGGTTCGTGCTACGCGGCCATCTTAGCAGCGCCGGCGGGGCGCCGCAGGCGGCTCGTTCAGAGTCCGCCGAGGAAGCCGCCTATGGCACGGCTGTAGTTGGGGATGTCAACCAGGAATGCATCATGTCCCTGCGGCGAATTGAGCGCCACGAATTCCACCGCGGCGCCGGCCGCGCGCAGGCCATCGGCGATCTGCTCCTGCTGTTCCAGCGGGAACAGGATGTCGGTGCTCACGCCGATCACCATGGCCTTTTCCACGCTGATGCGCTTGAGGCCTTCCATCACGTTGCCGTTGCCGTACTCGGCCATGTCGAACCAGTCGCTGGCGCGCGAGAGGTAGAGATAGCTGTTCGGATCGAAGGTGTGCACGAAGCGTTGAGCGTGGCCTTCGAGGTAGGACTCCACCTCGAATTCGAGACCGAACGGATTGTCGTCGCGCTGCTCGGGATCGAGCCGGATGCGTGCAAAGCGGCCGTTCCATTCCATCGCGGAGCGGTAGGTGATCACGCCGAGTTTGCGCGCGATGCTCATGCCGTCGACGGGATAGTCGTCATCGGCATAGCGACCGTTGTTCCAGTGTGGATCGAGCCGGATGGCTTCGCGCTGCAGCGAGCGGATGGCGATGGCGAACGGCTGCGCCTGCGGGGCGGTGTCCACGCTGATGTGCGCACGCACGCTGCCCGGGTGCAGCACCATGTACGCCAGCGCGCTCATGCCGCCCATCGAGCAGCCGATCAGACAGGCAAGCTGTTCGATGCCGAGGCTTTGCACGGCGACGTGCGCGGCGTTGGCCACGTCTTCCAGCGACAGCTCGGGAAAGTCCAGGCGATAGGCTTCGCCCGTGGCGGGATTGATCGATCGGGCGCAGGTGGAACCCTTGTCGCTGCCCAGCGAGTTCACGCAGATGACGAACCAGCGTGAGCTATCGATCGCCTTGCCCGGGCCGATCATCGCTTCCCACCAGCCGTCGGACGGATCTTCCGCGTTGGATGCGGCGTGCGCGCTGGGCGAGAGGCCGGTGAGGATGAGCACGGCGTTGTCGCGCGCGCTGTTCAACTCGCCCCAGGTTTCGTACGCCACGCGGGCCTCGCGCAATACTCCGCCTCGTTTCATCGCAAAGGGCGAGGGCAGGGCGCAGTAGCAGCGGGCGTCATGTGTCATTCGTGAACCTTGTCGATGCTGATCTTGATCGGCGACTGCGTGCTTACCGCGACCACGCCGGCATCGCCTTCCAGGTCGCCCGGCTGGGCGATGGCCTGGCCGCTCTTGCTGATGCGGGCGCCCACGAACACGCGCGGCACCGAGGATAGTTTGAGTTGCGGCGTCATGCCCATCGCATCGTTCAAGGTGACGGTGGCGGGCAGGGCGTTGGCGTCCAGCCTGGCCACCGCCAGCGGCATTGGCGGACCGTGCTCGGCGCGCGCGTAGACGAACAGCGTATCGCCCGCTGCAAGCTTGCTCTTGAGTGCCGGCGACAACGCCACTTGCACTTGCAGCGAGGGCTGCGCAGCGGCTGCGGCTGGCGTTTCCGCCGCGGTCTTGCCCGGGCTGTTGACGCGCGCATCGGCGACGGCGATCTGCTCGGCCACGGCCTTGGCCACGCTGGAATCCGGGTCCAGTTGCGGCTGCAGCTGGCGCCAGGTGGCTGCAGCTTCTGCGTACTTGTCGTGCTGGAACTGGCTGATGCCGAGCAGCCACAGGCCACGCTGGCTTTGCGGGTCGATCTTCACCGCGCGTTCGAGCAGTTCCTGAGCGCGGCCTTCGATGCGGTGATCCTCGCGCAGCAGCGAATCGGCTTCGGCCCAGCCGACCATCGCGACGCTGTTGTCGGGATCGATGCGCAGGGCTTCGTCGTACGCATGGCGCGCATCGGAGGCGCGGTGCATCACGCTATAGGTCTGGCCCAACAGCATCCAGCCCTGCAGGTCGTCGGGTTTCTGCACGAGGTGTGCGTTCAATTCGTCGACCGCCTGGTCGATGCTCATGCCAGCGTCGGACTTGGGCACTCCATCGAGCACGACGGGCGTGCCTACGGCGAGGTAGAGGCCGATGGCAGCCACGGGCAGACAGAAGGCCACGATCATGGAGAGTGCGAAGAGGCCACGTGGGCGGCCGAGTCGTCGTCCGTGACGGACCAGTGGCAGCAACACCAGCAACAGCGCCGCAACGATCATCGCCGCGGCGATCAGATAAAAAGCCAGCCTCACCAGTCGTCCCCTTCATCGGTCGGCTTGTCGTTGGCGACGGCGAGCGCAGCGCGACCGCGCCGGCGCACTGTCACCACCACCACGGCCGCACCGGCCAGCAAGATCACCAACGGTCCAAACCACAGCAGCAGCGTGCTGGTTTTCACCGGTGGGTCATACAACACGAAATCGGAATAGCGATCGACCAGGTATTGTTTGATCTCCTCGTCGCTCTTGCCCTGTTGCATCAGGTTGAAGACCTCGTGCCGCAGGTCGCGTGCGAGGTCGGCGTTGGAGTCGGCGAGGTTTTCGTTCTGGCAGACCAGGCAACGCAGTTCGCGCGTGAGGCTTTGGAAGCGCACTTCCTGGGCGTGGTCTTTGAAGGGCAGGGGGTCGATCGCCTGGGCAAAGGCGACCGTCGCCATGAAGAACAACAGCAACAGCAGAACCTGTGGGAGCGCACCCTGTGCGCGACGCCAGGCTGGCCGCTTCGTAGGATAGTCAAGCACAGGGTGCGCTCCCACAAAAAGGCGGCGGATCATGGCTGTTCCTTGGACAACGCCGCAATGGCCGGCTTCAATTCCTTCGCAATCACCTCAGGCGTCAAGGGTCCAATCCGCTTGTAGCGAATCACGCCCTTGCCATCGACCAGAAAGCTTTCCGGTGCGCCATACACGCCAAAATCGATCGCGGTGCGACCTTCGCGATCGACGATGATCATGTCGTACGGGTTGCCGTGCTTGGCCAGCCAATCCTTGGCATCGTCCGGCGCGTCTTTGTAGTTATAGCCGACCACCGGCACGCCGATGGTCTTGCCTTCGGTCATCAGCACGGGGTGTTCCTCGCCACATGCGATGCACCAGCTGGCGAATACGTTGATCAGGTAGGGCTTGCCAAGCATGGCGTCGCGGCTGACGGTCTGCGCGGGATCGTCCAGCTTGGGCAGCACGAACGCCGGCGCCGGTTTGTTGATCAGCGGCGACGGCACTTCGCGCTGGTCGTGCTGGGTATTCCACCAGATGCCGAAGCCAAACAAGGCCACCAGCAGCAGGAAGCCGAAGAAGGGAATCAAGCGGCTCATGCGCGCGACTCCTGCAGCGCGGTGGCGGGAATCGCTGCAGTTTCGGCCACACGCTTGGTGCGGAAGCGACGATCGGCAGCTGCGAAGAAGCCGCCCAGCATCATCAACAGGCCACCCGCCCAGATCCAGCGCACGAACGGCTTGTCGTAAAGGCGAAGTGCCCACGCGCCTTCCGGCTGCTTGGCATCCATCGGCTCGCCGAGCGCCACATACAGATCACGGAACAGGCCGGGGTTGATTGCCGATTCCGTCTGCACCTGGCCGCGCAGGTAGGTGCGCTTCTGCGGGTGCATCACGGCGACGGTGCTGCCGCCGCGCGTCACGGTGACCGTGCCTTGATCACCTTGCCAGTTCGGGCCTTGCGTGTGCTGCACGCCGTCGAAGCGGAATTCGTAGCCGCCGATGCTTTCGGTCTGCCCCGGCGCCACGCGCACGTCACGCTCTACGCTCAGCGCGTTGGTGAGCAATACGCCGGCAAGGAACACGCCCGCGCCGAAATGGGCGAGCAGCATGCCGGCCATCTCGGCAGGATAACGTCGGCCGGCGGGCATCTCGCGCCAACGCTTGAACACGTAAAGCAGGGTGCCGAAGCAGCACCACACTGCCGCCGCAGTGCCGGCGATCGCCTTGCTCTCGCCGCTGGTGACAAATGCCGCGACGATGGCGCAGGCGATGGCCGCAAGACCTGCACGCCACATCACCTTCTTCAGTACCGGCACATCGCTCTTACCCCAGCGCAGGTACGGGCCGAACGGCAGCAGCAGCACCACAGGCAGCATCAGCAGGGTAAACAGGAAACCGAAATACGGCGGGCCCACCGAAATCTTGCCGAGATTCAGCGCATCGCCGAGCAAGGGGAACAACGTGCCCAGCAGCACCATGGCCGCGGCAACGGTAAACATCAGGTTGCCGATGAGGATGGCTGTTTCGCGCGACACCACGGCAAACGGCTTGCCGCCCGCCACTTTCGGTGCGCGTATCGCATAGAGCAGCAGCGAACCGCCCACCACAATGGCGAGGAAGCAGAGGATGAACAGGCCACGACGCGGATCCGAAGCAAACGCGTGCACCGAGGTGAGTACGCCCGAACGCACCAGGAAGGTACCCAGCAACGAAAGCGAGAACGCAAAGATGGAAAGCAGGATGGTCCACGCGCGCAGACCGCCGCGCTTCTCCGTCACCGCCTGCGCATGAATCAGCGCGGCGCCGACCAGCCACGGCATGAAGCTCGCGTTTTCCACCGGATCCCAGAACCACCAGCCGCCCCAGCCAAGCTCGGCATACGCCCACCAGCTGCCCGCGACGATGCCGGCGGTGAGAAAGCCCCACGCCACGTTCGTCCACGGACGCGCCCAGCGCACCCAGGCCTGTTCCAGTTCGCCACCAAGCAGCGCGGCGATGGAGAAGGCGAACGCGACGGAGAATCCGACGTAGCCCATATAGAGCACCGGCGGATGGAAGGTCATGCCTGGATCCTGCAGCACCGGATTGAGATCGCCGCCATCGGGCGGCATCGGCAACAGGCGCGCAAACGGATTGGACGTGAAGATGATGAAAGCGAGGAAGCCGACCGCCACCAGACCCAGCACGCCGAGCACGCGCGCCACGAACACTTCGGGTAGGTTGCGGCTAAGCACCGCGAGCGCGAGCGTCCACAGGTTGAGGATGAAGATCCACAGCAGCAGCGAACCTTCGTGCGCACCCCACACGGCGGCGACGCGGTAGTACCACGGCAAGGCGAGGTTGGAGTTGTCGGCGACGTACTGCACCGAAAAGTCGAACGACAGGAACGACCACACCAGCAGTCCGAACGCGAGCGACACGAACACGGCCTGTCCAGCTGCGGCCGGGCGTGCCACCGACATGAATGCGCGGCTGCCGCTCCAGGCGCCGATCAGCGGCAGAACACCCTGCGCGAGCGCGAGCAGCAGCGCGAGGATCAGCGCGAGTTGGCCAAGTTCGGGCGTCATTGCGGTTTGTCCTGTCCGGCTTCCTCGTTCACTTTCTTGCCTACATGGGCTTTGGCCATGGCGTCCTTCAGCTCTTTGGGCATATAGGTTTCGTCATGCTTGGCCAGCACTTCGGTGGCGATGAAGCGGGCGTTGTCCATGTGGCCGGTGGCGATCACGGATTGGTTGTCGCGAAACAGGTCGGGCAGGATGCCGGTGTATTCCACTGGCATCGAGCCGCTTGCATCGACCACGGTGAAGGTGACCTTCAGCGATTCCTTGCTGCGCTGGATCGACCCGGATTTGACCATGCCGCCAAGGCGGAAGGTCTTGTAGCTGGTGGCTTGTCCGGTCTGCACCTGGCTCGGCGTGAACAGGTAGTTCATGTTCTGCTGCAGGGCGAACACGATCAGCGCCACCGCCACCACGGCGGCGGCTATCACGAGTAGAACAATGGTAAGCCTGCGCTTGCGTGTGGGGTTCATGCTCATTCGCGTAGGTGCGTCTTAGGGCGCTGAAGGGTTGCGTTGCTGGCGTGCCGCCTGGCGCGCCATGCGGCCGCGCAGCTCGCGCAGGTTGCGGCGGCGGCGCAGCCACGGATTGATGTAGTCGGCGATCAGCACGATGAAGAACACCGCGTAGGCAGGCCATACGTACATGGCGTAGCCGCCCATGGCGAAGAACGCGCTCATGCCTGTCCCTCGCGTTGTGCGATCTGCTTCACCCAGTCCTTGCCGCTCTCCATCGACAGCAGGTCGGTACGCACGCGACCGAACAGGCTGGCGACGTAATAGAACTTGGTGGCGGCCATCATGGTGAGCAGCGGCCACAGCATGGCGGTGCTGATCTTGGACGGACCGAGAATGCGAATCGTGGAACCCTGGTGCAGCGTGTTCCACCAGTTCACCGAGAAATGCACGATCGGCACATTGATGATGCCGATGATGGCGAGGAAAGCTGCGGCGCGCGCGCCCTGGCGACGATCTTCGAAGGAGTGATACAGGCCGATCACACCCAGATAAAGAAACAGCAGCACGAGCTCGGAGGTGAGGCGTGCATCCCAGGTCCACCAGGTGCCCCACATGGGCTTGCCCCACAGCGAACCGGTGACCAGCGTGATGAAAGTGAAGGCTGCGCCGATCGGCGCCGATTCCATCGCCACCACTTCGGCCAGCTTGATGCGCCATACCAGCGAAATAAACGAGGCCACCGCCATCAGTCCATAGATGAACAGGCTCATCCACGCGCAGGGCACATGGATGAAGATGATGCGGTAGGCGTCACCTTGCTGATAGTCGGCGGGCGCGAGCACCAGGCCGCCGTATAGCGCAACTGCACCCGTCAACAGGGCGAGGCCCAGGGCCCAGGGTCGCAGCGTGCCGGCAAACCGATAGAAGTTCGGTGGCGAGCTGAGCTTGTGTACCCACAAGGGTATCCAGTTGGCCATTGTCTTAAGCGTCCAGAGCTATGCGGAGGGCGGTGGCGCACGCCAGGGGGGCAAGCACCAGGGCCATGACCAGCGCGGCGCCCAGCCAGGCGATGGGCGCGAGCCACGGCAGCCCTTGTTGAGCCGCGGCGACAGCGCCGGCGGCAAAGATCACCACGGGTACGCACAGCGGCAGCAGCATCAGCGCCAGCAGCATACCAGAGCGCCTGCTGCCGGCCGTGAGCGCCACCAGCACGGCGCCGAGCAGGCTCAGCAGTGGTGTGGAGAGCAGCAGCGCGTAGACCAGCACGGGCATCACCGCGGTCGGCAGATGCAGCATGCCCGCCAGTAAAGGCGCGATGACGATGAGCGGCAAAGCCGTGGTGATCCAGTGCGCAAGAATTTTCATGCCAAGCATGAGTGCCAGCGGCTGGGGTGAAAGGATGAGTTGTTCGAGCGATCCGTCTTCGATATCGCTGCGGAACATGGCATCGAGCGCCAGCAGCATGGCCAGCAGCATGGTCACCAGCACCGCGCCGCCGGCAATACGCTGCAGCAGCGCCTCCTCCGGTCCCAGCGCGAAGGGAAACAATGTGATGACGATCAGCGCATACAGCACCGGCATGACGATGTCGCCACGACGACGCCAGGCCAGGGTGAGATCGCGGCGCAGGACGGCGACGCAGGCGGGACCGAGCGGCGCGTGATTCATGCGTGCATGCGCACCCGTTTCGGCTCGCCGTTGAGAAAGCTCACCGCGCCATGACTGGTGACAAGCGCGGCGCCGCCTTCGGCAGCGTGCTGGGTGAGCAGGCGATTTACCAGTTCGATGCCGGTGCGATCGAGGTTGGCGTACGGCTCGTCCAGCAGCCACAGGGTGGCCGGCAGCAACAGCAGGCGCGCGAGCGCCGCGCGTTTCTTCTGACCGGCGGAAAGTCGGCGCACGGGTTCGTCTTCATAGCCGGCGAGGCCGATGTCGGCGAGCACGCCATCAACGCTGCGTCCATCGCGGGCGCCGTACAGGCCGGCCGCCACGGCGAGATTCTCCCGTGCGCTGAGATCAGACTTCAGGCCCAGGTGGTGGCCGAGGAACTGCGTGTCGCCCAGGTGTTCGTCGCGTCGCCAAGCCTGGCCGCGCCACTCCAGCGAACCTTCGTCGATATGCAGCAATCCGGCGAGGATGCGCAGCAAGGTGGTCTTGCCGCTGCCGTTGTCGCCCTCCACCAAGGCCACTTCACCCTCGTGGAGGCAGAAGTCCAGCGGGCCGAACACGGGTTCGTCCTGGCGGTAAAACGAGAGCGCCCGGGCCTCGAGCAGAGGCGGGGCGACGGCGGTGGAAGCGGTCATCCCTCGATTGTCCGCAATGCCCGGCAGGCTTGTCCATGCGGCGGGGTGACGCCAGCCAAATCAGCGATATCAGGGTGCATTTCTGGCGTGGCGGGCATGGCTCAGGCCGGCGGTGTGAGACGGAGCTGAGCCATCGTCGCGCCTCCGCCGTGGACGTAGCCCATTTGTCCAAATCGCCGGGCCAGCGTGTCGAGTGCCGGGACGCCCGGTCCGACCACCCAGAGGCTGGCCTCCTTCCACAGACCATCGGGGCTCGCGCCCGTTCCGGCGCGAATGACCACGATTTCGGGCAGCGCGCGCAACTCGAACAGCAGGGCGCGCTGCGCGATCCGGTTGTCCGGGCGAGGCACCCGCTTGGAAAATGGATGCCATGCCGTGATGAAACCCCATGGCAAGTTCCGCGCGAGATCGCGCAGTTCCGCTGGCAAGGATTGATCGATATGGATGGTCACCCAGCCGCCACGTGCCAGGCGCACCCGATAATCGGTGGCCCGGTACGCGGCAAGCAGTGCCTCATCCATGCCGCAGATCGGGCAGGGCGGGAAGCGTGGCGCGCAGGGCGGCGACGGCGGCGTTCAGATCGACCGATGCTGCGTCAGCCGAGCCACGCAGCAGCTGGTCCAGCAGCACGTCCTGCGCTCGACCGCGCTCATAGGCATATGCGTACGGCAGATGGGTGAAGGTGACCATGCGATAGCGCGCCATGAAATGTTCCGGTGCGCGCTCGGCCAGCAAGGCGCCCAGCGCGCGCTTGGCGAGATAGTGCGGATCGGCCACCGAGTCGCGCATTTCCACGTAGTTTTCCAGCGCCATCGCCGCGATGGCGTCGCTGTTTGGCTGGCGGATGCGCTGGAATTCGGCGAACACCTCGCCCGTGTCGTCCGGCGATTGGGCCAGCAACGAGGCGAGCACCACGGTGTCTTCAAAGCCGCAATTCATGCCCTGGCCGTGGAAGGGCACGATGGCGTGCGCAGCATCGCCGATCAGCAGCGCGCGACCGTCCAGATGCCAGCGTTGCAGGTAGAGCGTGGACAGCGTGCCGACTGGGTGGCCGTCGTAATCGTTGGCGAAATCCGGGATCAGCGGCAGCAGGTCGGGGAAGTCTTCCTCGAAGAAGGCTCGCGCATGATGAGCGTCGCCCAGCGTGGCGAAGCTCGGATGCGGGCCTTGCGCCGGCAGGAACAAGGTCACGGTGAAGCTGCCTTCGGTATTGGGCAGCGCGATGCACATATAGCCGCCGCGCGGCCAGATATGCAGCGCATGCGGCTCCAGGGCGAACTGGTCGTGACCGCCGCTGCGGTTGATCAGTTCGGCGCTGAGTCCGCCGGCGGAGGGGATTTCCAGCTCCTTATAGGCGTGACCCAGCGATTCCACCCGCTCGCCCAGCGGCGAGTACGCGTTCATCGCGGCACGCAGCGAGGAACCCGCGCCGTCGGCGCCGATCACGATCGGGGCATCTAGCTCGCGCGATACGCCTTGTTCGTCGACCAACTGCAGGCGCTGCCGATCAAAATCGGCATTGGCCAGCGACTGTCCGAAATGGAATTTGACGCCCGCGGCTTCGGCAGCATCCAGCAGCAACATATTGAGCGCGCCGCGAGAGACGGACCAGATCACTTCGCTGTCGTCGACGCCGTAGCGTTGCAGGCCGGAGCGACCGTCGGTGGTGTGCACCATGCGGCCGCGCATCATCACCGCACGCTGCAGCACGTCGTCGGCGAGGCCGGCCTTGCGCAGCGCCTGCAGGCCACGCTCGGCCAGCGCGAGATTGATCGAGCGACCACCGGTGAAGCCGGCGATTCGTGGGTCAGGGCGTTTTTCGAAGACGTCGACGACGAAACCGCGTCCCGCCAATTGCTGCGCCAGCAAGGCGCCGACCAGGCCGCCGCCGATAAGAGTGAGGTGCTTCGCCATGGAGTCCCGCTGTCAGGTCGCAACGCTTAAAGGGCTGAGAGTAGCGTGTCGCGTTCGGGTGGGCGATGCGCAGTGCGGCAAGGCGGTGGCGACCCCTCAGAAACTCATGAAATACCCGCCGTTGACCGGCAGGTTCGCGCCCGTGATATAGCCGGCGTCGTCGGCGGTCAGGAAGGCCACCGCGCGGGCAATGTCCCCCGGCGAACCAAGCCGGCCCACCGGAATATCCGAGATGATCTGCTCGCGGATATCCTGCGGCACAGCGGCCACGAGCGCTGTATCGCAATAGCCCGGCGATACCGTATTCACCGTCACGCCCTTGCGCGCCGTCTCGCGCGCCAGCGCCATGCCGAAGCCGTGCACGCCAGCCTTGGCAGCGGAATAGTTGGTCTGGCCGAACTGCCCGGTCTGCCCGTTGACCGAGCTCAGGTTCACGATGCGGCCAAAACCGCGTGTGGTCATGCCTTCCACCACGTTGCGGCACATATTGAAGACGCCATCCAGGTTCACGCGCATCAACTCATGCCATTGCTGCGGCGTCATCTTGCGCAGGCTGGTGTCACGGGTGATGCCGGCGGCGTTGACCAGGATGTCGACGCTGCCGTGTTGCCGTTCCACCCGCCCAATCAACTCGGCGCACCCGTCGAAATGGCTGACGTCGGCAGGCTCGAATTTCACCGCACCATTGAGGTCGGCCAGCTCAGTCTGGAATGCGTGCAGCCGTTCCTCGCGCCCTGCCAGGTCGACGGCAATGACCTGTCGACCTGCCTGAGCCAGCTGTCGGCAGATTTCGGTGCCGAGCCCGCCAATGCCGCCAGTGACGATGGCAACGCGTGAGTTGCGAGTGTGGGAATTCATGTGAAGGACTCGTGCACATGCCGCAGGGCAGCACGTGTTGTGCTGCAGCGGCGAATGAGACGGCAGGAAGGTCGGCGCGTCGGCGCCGACCGCAGCGGATTAACCGGGCTTCTTGGTGCCGCTGCGCGGCGGCTGGCCCTGCGTGGCGGCGTCGATCAGGCCGCGCTGCATGTTGCGCCAGGCATCCATGTTGCGCTCGGTCAGGTCAT
The DNA here is from genome assembly GCF_056399225.1 of Dyella sp. 01N448. NCBI lineage: Bacteria > Pseudomonadati > Pseudomonadota > Gammaproteobacteria > Lysobacterales > Rhodanobacteraceae > Dyella > Dyella sp. 01N448. The sequence goes on from NZ_JBFTQX010000006.1 coordinate 218,622, forward strand.
TGAGCATGGACCAGGGCGTCTGGCCCAGCAGGCTGTTCAGCTGGGTGCGGAACTGCTGCTGCTGGTCGAGGAAGACCTGCAGGCTGCGCTCCAGGTAAGGCCCCATGAAACCCTGCAGCGAGTCGCCGTAGAAGCGGATGATCTGGCTGAGCAGCTGAGGAGAGAGCATCGGCTGCCCCTTTTCCTCATGCTCAGAGATGATCTGCAACAGCACCGAGCGGGTGAGATCCTCGCCGCTCTTGGCGTCACGGACTTCGAAGGTTTCGTTGTCGAGCACGAGCTGACGGACTTCCTCCAGCGTGATGTAGCTGGAGATTTCCGTGTCGTAGAGTCGACGGTTCGGATACTTCTTAATGGTGCGCATCGTTTGTGCCATGCACACAAACTAACAGAAGGTATTGCGGCGCACCAGTCGCCCAAGTGGTATTAATTGCTGCACTGGCCAGTCGCAGCAATTCCTGTTAGATCAAATACCTGCTGGTTGTTGCAGGTTTGTGCCGGATTAAGAACGTTCCGGCACCGGTTAATGCCCGCCAGGGCCTCCTGCCGAGCCAAACGGCGGCTTGGCCAGCCATATCACCGGGATCAGCACCAGGAACAGGACGGCGCAGAGCAGGAAGATGTCGTTCACCGCCAGGGTGAGGGCTTCGCGGTTAACCAGCTGATCGACGATGCCCAGCGCCTGGGTCTGGCTGTTGCCGGCATGGGTGAGCTGCGACAGGACCTGGGTGGCCGGCTGGCTGGCGCTGGTCACGTTCTCGCTCAGCGTGGCGTGATGCAGGATGCCGCGGTGCTGCCACAGCGTCACCGTCACCGCCGTGGACACGCTCGAGCCCAGTGTGCGGAAGAAGTTGGCCAGGCCGCTGGCGCTGGCGATTTCATTTGCCGGCAGTCCCGCCAGATAAATCTGGTTGAGCGGGATGAAGAAGCAGGGGATGGCAATACCCATCACGAAGCGCGGCCACACCAGCGAGTTGAACGACGCCGAGCTGTCGTAGGTGGAAAACCAGTACGAGGTGGCGGCGAACACCACGAAGGCGAAGGTCACCACCGCCCGCAGTTCCAGCTTGTGCATATTGCGGCCCAGGATGGGCGAGAGCAGGAAGGCCAGGATGCCCACCGGCGCCGTGGCCAGGCCGGCCCACGTGGCGGTGTAGCCCAGGGTGGTCTGCAGCCACAGCGGAAACACCACGTTGATGCCGAAGAACGCGAACATGCCCAGCGACAACGCCACCACGCCCGCGGTGAAATTGCGCTCCTTGAACAGGCTCAGTTCCACCACCGGGTGTTTGGCGTGCAGTTCCCACACCACCAGGAAGACCAGGCAGATCAGCGCGATCAGGCCCAGCGTGGTGATCATGGGCGAGGAGAACCAGTCGTGGTCATTGCCGTTGTCCAGCATGAACTGCAATGAGCCCACGCCGACCACCAGCAGCACCAGGCCGATCACATCGATCGGCGACTGGTAGGTCTTGGTCTCGCGCTTGCGCAGCAGTGCCCAGGTGATCACACCGGCGAGGATGCCCACCGGCAGGTTGATGTAGAAAATCCACGGCCACGAGAAGTTGTCGGTGATCCAGCCGCCCAGGATCGGTCCGAAGATCGGCGCCACCACCACGGTCATCGCCCATAGCGCGAGCGCGACGCCTTGCTTGGTCTTGGGATAACTCGCCAGCAGCAACGTGAGCGACAACGCCACCATCGGGCCGGAGCCGGCGCCCTGCATCAGGCGCGCAAACACCAGCATCGGCATCGAAGTGGCCAGGCCGCACAACATGGAGAACACCACGAACAGGCCGACCGATACGACAAAGGTCTTCACCTCGCCGAAGCGGCGGGCGATCCAGCCGGTCAGCGGCTGCATGATGGCGCTGGCCAGTGAGTACGAACTGATCGTCCAGGTGCCTTCGCTCGCGCTCACGCCAAGGCTGCCTGCGATATGCGGCACAGCCACGTTGACGATGGTCATGTCCAGCACTTCCATGAAGGTGCTGAAGGCGACGGCGATGGTCAGCAAGACCAGCGCGGTACCGTGCAAAGGCGGTAGCGGCTTGTCTTCGGAGGGGTTGGCGGCCATGTGGGTGCTTTGTCAGTTCGCGTCTTGCTGGCCGAGGTTGGCCTTGATGATCTTCTCGGCCTCTTCGTCGGCCTTGCTGGCCATCTGGTCATACACGGAAGTTGCCGCGATCGGCTGACCGTTGCCGAGCGCCGCATTCATGGCGCCCTTGTCATCGCTGATATTGACGGTGACATCGGTGGACAGGCCTACGCGCAGCGGATGCTGGTCGAGTTCCTTGTCGTCCAACGCAATGCGCACAGGCACGCGCTGCACTACCTTGATCCAGTTGCCGGTGGCGTTCTGCGCCGGCAGCAGGGAGAACACGCTGCCGGTACCCGCGCCCAGTCCGATCACCTTGCCGTGGAATTCGACGCTGCCGCCGTAGACGTCTGCCTCGACCTTCGCCGGCTGACCCACGCGGATATGGCGAAGCTGGTTTTCCTTGAAGTTCGCGTCCACCCACAGGTCGTGCAGTGGCACCACCGCCATCAGCTGCTGGCCCGGCTGCACGCTGTTGCCCACCTGAACGCTGCGCTGGGCGACGTAGCCGGTGACCGGCGCGTAGATGTTGTTGCGCTGTGCAGCGATCCAGGCCGAACGGTAATTGGCGCGCGCCTGCTCCACCGCCGGATTGGTGGCGATGCGGGTGCCTTCGATGGCGGCGTGCGAAGCCGCGGCCTGTGCCTGCGCCGCGTCGAGCGAGGCCTGCGCCTGGTCGACGGCATCGCGCAGGTGCTGCACCGTTTCCGGCGCTTCGGCCTGGGCGGCCACCAGCGGTGCGCGACGGGCAAGATCCGCCTGCGCCTTCTTGAGATCGACGCGGGCCTTGGCCACCTGGGCGTCGGCGCTGGTCGCCGACTCGGTCTGCTGGCGCACCTGGCGCACGGCCTGCGCGAGCGCGCTGCTGGTCTGCTGCAGGCGCACGTCGGCGTCGGTGTTGTCGAGCTTCACCAGCACCTGGCCGGCTTCGACGCGCTGCGTGTCGTCAGCCAGGATCGCCACCACGATGCCGGGCACCTGCGCTGAAATCGCCACCTGGTTGCCGCCGACATAGGCGTTGTCGGTCTTCTCGCGGGTGGAGAACACGAACAGCCACAGCAGCAGCCATGCAACGGCGCCCAGCACAAAGACCGCGGCGACGATGAACAACGCGCGACGGCGCTTGGCGGGATCCTTTGCCGCCATGCCGCTGTCGTTGTCGTCGTTGTTGTTCTTCTTGACGTCGGAATCAGTGGCGCTCATTCGGGGCGTCTCCGGAAAGGTTCAAAGGGGAAGAGGGGCGATCGCTGGATGCCTGTGCCGGCAGGCTGGCGCGGTAACCGCCGCCCAGCGCCTTGATCAGCGAGATATCGGTGGAAAGCGCCTGGCCTTGCAGGGTCACGTCGCTGTCCTGCTGTTGCAGAAGGTCTGCCTGCGCACTCAGCGATTCGCGGCTGTCGCTCACGCCACGCTTGACGCGCGATTGCGCGTTGGCGAGCAGCTGCTGGTTGGCGGCGATTTCGCGGGCCTGTTCCTTGCGGCGATTCTGGATCTGATCCGCGGTCAGGCTTTGCGTGGCGACGTCGCGCGCAGCGCTCAGCACCGTGCTGTTGTATTGAGCCGCGGACGCTTCAAGCTGAGCCTTGCTCACCCCGTAGTTCGCCTCCAGCAGACCGCCGGTGAAGATCGGCAGGTGCAGGGCCGGGGTCAGGCCGAACACGCGGCTGCCGGCGTTGAACATCTTGTCGAGATCGATACTGGACAGGCCCGCCATCGCGCTGATGCTGATGTCGGGAAAGAATTCCGCACGTGCCACATCGGTCTGGCGCAGCGCCGATTCCACCTGCCAGAGACTGGCGGCGATATCCGGACGGCGCGCGATCAGGTCGACGCCGACGTTGTCCGGCAGTCCGGTGGTGACCTCCGGCAGCGCACGCGGCTGCAGGGCCGGCAATTGCGCGGGAGACACGCCACACAGGCTGGCGAGCGCGGCCTCACGAATGCGCGCGGAGCTTTCGAGCACCACCAGCATCTGCCGTGCGGACGCGGTCTGCGCCTTGGCCGACTGCACCGTGTCCGGACGATCCACGCCTTGCTTCACGCGCAGCTGCGCGATCTGCTCGAGCTGTTCGGCCGTCTTTACGGTTTGCCTGGCCAGGGCGATGCGGCTCTGATCGGCGAGCCAGCCGAAGTACGTGTCAGCGACGTTGCTTTGGATGGCGAGTGCCGCCGCGCTGTGCTGCGCTTCGGCTGCATGCGCCTGATCCACCGCCGACTCGATGGTGTTGCGTTTCTTGCCCCACCAGTCGAAGTCGTACTGCGCCTGCACGCCGATATCGCCCTGGTTGTACCAGGTGAAACCGAGGAATTTCGGCGGGATCAGGCCGGTTTCGCTGAGGCGCTGACGTTCCACCTGCGCGCTGCCGTTCACGCTGAGTCCGGCCTGTGCCGTGGCTGCACGGATATTCTGCTGCGCCGAATCGACGCGCGACTTGGCCTGGGCCAGATCCGGCGAATCCTGCATCGCCAGGTCGATCAGCTGATCGAGTTGCGGATCGTTGTACTGCTTCCACCACGCGGCATCGGGCCAGCCGGCGCGATGGCCGGTTTGAAGGCCGGCCAGCGGAACGTCGTCGCGCACCGGTGGGCGATTCAATTTGGCAGGGATGGAGCAGCCCGCAACAGCAACAGCGATCGCGCAGGCAAGCAGCGCGCGACGGCCGAGTCCGTGGCGTAAGAGGGAGTGAGGAGTCATGGACCAGCGTCCGGCTGAGTGAGCGAATCGATGTTGACGGCGATCTGGCGCAGCAGGCGGTCGAGCGTGCGCTTGTCGGCGGCACTGAGCGAGGCGAAAGCGCCATGAACGTTGGGGAAGAGCGGAGGGAGAATCTTTCGCACGAGACGCTTGCCGGCCGTGGTGATGCTGAGCACGACGCGGCGGCGATCTTCTGCGCTGGTGGCCCGCGTGATCAGGCCGCCCTTGACCAGCACGTTGGCGATGCGCGTCATATTGGTGGCGCCTTGCTGCGCGTACTCGCACAACTCGGTGGGCGTCGCGCTGCCGGTCGGGCTGCTGTAGATCATCATCAGCGTGCGGAAATCGCTGTCGTTCAAGCCGTGCGGCTTGAGTTTGCTTTCCAGCTCGCCGAGCAGGGTGCCGCCGACTAGCAGCAACAGGCGCGTGAGTACCACTTCCTGGACGGGAAGGTCCGGGAAGATCTCGCTGACGCGACCAATTCCCTCGTCCATATGGTCGAGGCATTCATGCATGCGCTTCATTTCACCAAAGAATAGTTCGCCAGTGAAGTAATTAGGCTAGCACTGGGTTCGAGCGACCCGCAAGGGTCAATCGAACCGGAACAGATTCCGGGCGTTGCGGGTGGTGGCTTCGGCGATGGCCTCGGGGCTGACGCCGCGGAGGTCGGCGATCACGTGCAGCACTTCGACCATGTTCGACGGCTCGTTGCGCTCGCCGCGATGGCAGGCGCCGGGCTGGTCGGGTGCGTCCGTTTCCAGCAGCAAGCGTTCGACGGGCATGGTCGCGACGATCTGACGAAGTCGTTGTGCGCGTTCATACGTAACCGGCCCGCCGATGCCCAGGTAGAAGCCCAGCTCCCATAGCCGCTCTGCCTGTTGCTGGCTGCCGGAGAAACTGTGAACCACGCCACGTAATCCGCCCATGCGGCGCATGGTGGAGGTGACTTCATCCATGGCGCGGCGCGCATGGACGATCACCGGCAGATCGAACTCGCGCGCTATCTGCAACTGCTGCTGGAAGTAAAACCGCTGCTGCTCGACGTCGAGTTCGGGCAGGAAATAGTCCAGTCCGATTTCGCCCACGGCCACAGCACGATGCGTCTTCAGCCAAGTGCTCAGCTCATCGAGATGCTCGGGACGATGTTCGTCGAGATAGATCGGATGCATGCCATACGCGGGGAGTACGCAGGTTTGGTCGGCCGCCAGCGAGGCAATGCGCGGCCATGATGTATGGTCGATCGCCGGAACCACGATGTGCCTGATGCCGGCGTCGCGGGCACGCTGGAACATGGCGTCCCGGTCGGATGCAAAACTCGCATCATCGATGTGCGCATGGCTGTCGGTGAGTTCGAGCACAGTACGGGGCTTCCTGAATTTGAAACAATGCGCGGCTTCGGTCTAAGCGAGCATTCAGTGACCCAGAGGTTCAATGATTGCGCTGGGATCGAATTCAAGCAGGAGCGGGGGCGCTCCGCTGGTCCCACTAGGAGAGCATTATGAACAGGTTGGTCGTTTCGGCGCTGCATGTCGGTTTCGCCGGTGTATTGGTGTTGGGTCTTTCGGCGTGTAATCGGGACGCGAATGCTGACGGTGGCGTGGGCGCCGCTGCGCAGCAGCAAGGGGCTGCCGATGGTGCCAAGTACGCGCGCGTGACGAGCGTGACGCCGGTCCGTGAGGCCGCGAGTGCGCCGCAGCAGGTATGTCATGACGAGGTGGTGACCACGCACAAGCCGGTGCAGGACACCCACCAGATTGCTGGTACGGCCATTGGTGCCGTGGCGGGTGGCTTGCTCGGCAACCAGGTCGGCGGCGGCAAGGGCCGCACCTTGGCAACGGTGGCGGGCGCGGTCGGTGGTGGCTATGCAGGCCATGAAATCCAGGCCAATCACCAGGCAAACGCCACCCAGCAAACCACGCAGCGTAAATGCACCACAGTGGCCGGCAGCGGTGGCGACAAGGTGGTGGCATACGATGTGAGTTACGAGTACAACGGCGTGACCCGCACTGTACGAATGGATCACGATCCGGGTGACAGGCTGCAGGTACAGGAAGGTGTGGTAGCCGTTTCCGACGCTCACTGAGGATTCACGCCATGCAAACACTGCTTAGACATTTGGCTGTCGTAGGACTTGTTTCCGCTGTTGCGCTGCTTTCCGGTTGCCAGACGCCACCGCAGCGCCAGGTGGCTTACAGCGGCGCTTCCAACCGTTGCGAGCAGTGTGGCGTGGTCAGTGACGTGCGGCAGATCCAGACCCAGAAGGAATCGTCGCCGCTGGGCATGGTCATCGGCGGCATCGCTGGCGGCGTGATCGGCAACCAGTTCGGTGGCGGCAGCGGCAAGGCCCTGACCACCGTGGCTGGTGCGGTGGCGGGCGGCGCCATCGGCAATCAGGTCGGCAAGAACAATAGCGGTCCCGATGTCGCATGGCAGGTCACCGTCAAGCTCGACGACGGTCGCTATGCCACGGTGACGCAGGCAGCTGATCCGCAGGTTCGCCCCGGCGACTACGTGCAGATCCGCAACAACCTCGTGTATCGGCTCTGACGTAAAGACGTCTGGACGTCCAAATGAAAAGGCCCTCGCGAGAGGGCCTTTTTTTATTCTCTATGGGGTGGGGTGTGTTTAGTTGCTGACGGCGTAGAACGCATGTTCGCCGATGGTCTTGACGCGTTTCGTCGACCACGCGGTGGTGACGGCAAGCGTGGCGAAGTGATCTGCTTGCGGCACGTACACGGTGCGCTCTCCCTTTGGCAGGCTCCAATTGCTGATCGAATCACCAGCAATCTTCCACGCCTTGGTCCAGGAGTTCAGATCGGTCACTTCGAACGTGCTTGCGGTGGTTGTCAATGCGAATTGCCGCGGCGACTTGACCACCTCACAAACATTGTCGCCCCACGTACCGCGGTCGCGACGACGAAGAGCAACTTCGGCCACGGCGTACTGGCCGAGGGTCGATTCACTGCGTGCCTCGAGATACACCGTCGTGGCCAGGCAGGTCTGGTCCGCGAGGGGCTGGGGTAGCACGGACGCTAACCACAACAGCATGGAAAGTTTCATTGAGTCTGCCTCCAACGTGCTGTACGCGTGAGGTCGGTACTGCTGACTTCACGCGCCGTTGCGGTGGACGGGCGGGCAGGCCGTTCCACCTGGATTGATCGCCGCGACCGAAACTTGTGGTCAGGCGGTTTGCCACGGGATTGTGGCCAGTCGAGCGGCTGTTCCGGTGCCGCTCAAAACTTGTGGTGCTGCAAGGGCATAGATCGGGTACTAAGGACCGCGTTGCCTGCAACGTCAGCCGCGCCAAGGGGCGGCATTGGATACACCGACATCTCTGTCGGGTCGCGCTGATCCGGACCCCTCCGGTTCGTCGCGTATGTGGACACCCAGGGCAGTGGGTGTCTATCGAATTGGTTGGCGAGACTAGTGGCCGATTTCTGATCTGGCAAGTGCCTCGCAGTTCAGGTTCACGTCACACTCACATTGTCGTCTCGCTTCGTGAATCTTTGCGCCTGTTTGTTTCATCATGCAGACCAACTCTGCACGACATGCAAACGAATGCCTTCGTCAGTGTCGATACGCGATGCATCATCAAGCGAATTCATTAGACCATCGTCTATGACTGCAAGCGCTCGAAAGGTTGCATCGTCATTGGCCACATCCAGCAATTGAATGCTGTTGTCACCGTTACGGTGCAGCACGGTGCCCCCGCTCACAAACTGCGACAATACGACGCAATGCATATGCCGCTTGTGTCCACCGCGGTAGTGCAGGCGCGCCACGATCTCCTGGCCGGGATAACAGCCTTTGTCGAATGCAACCGCTTGCAGACGCTCGAGCGAAATAGCAGGCGGCAGCAATGCGCTTAGTGCTTCATTTGGCAACCACGGCCAGCCCGCGCGTACCTGCAACACTCGCCACGCATCGTCGGCAGTTGCAGCGCCGACGATTACGCTGTGATCACCGCAACCGAACACGTACGCATCACCTTCACGATGCACGGCGTACGTCGTGAGTGCTGCGCCGGTGGCAAGTGCGCGCGGTTCGGGCACGCTCAGTTTGAGCTTGGAGCGAAACACGAAACGTTGCAGCGATGCCGCCATCGACGATGCATCGCCGCCGCGCAACAGCAGCAGCAACGAGTCATCGGCGATACGTGCGAGCTGGAACAAGGCAAGCACGCGGCCCTGGGCATCGAGCCACGCGCTGAACTGCCAGTGGCCGACGGCAAGCGACTGGACATCGCTGGTGAACTGGGCTTGCGCAAAGGCCGCGGCGTCGGTGCCTTCGATCAACAGGGTCTGGGCGGAGAGGTCGGTAGGCATAAGAAAGGGAGGTAAGGGCGGGCAGGGGAAGTCACAAGGGCCGCTGCCCTACTGGCAGAGCAGCGCACCGTCGTCAAGGTTGTGCTGCATTAACGCAGGTATTACGCTTTTACGGCTTTCAAACACCATGTCCGATACCTCCTCCCAAACTGAGTCCAAGCCCGCGTCCGCTCCGGTGGAGCAGGTTCCCGTGCCCGCGGTTCCGGCCACGGACAAGACTTCGACGGAGCGAGCGGCCCCCGATCCCACCCGCTACGGCGATTGGGAAAAGAACGGGCGCTGTATCGACTTCTGATTCGCCGCGCCGGCTCGGGTCGGCGTCGTCGGAGCGGGAAGGGCGGTAAAGGGCATCAGCGATTCCACCCAGGATAGCCGCCATGGCAGACACGCAACGACCGCTCTCTCCCCACATGGGCATATATAAGTGGCAAGTGCAGATGGTGACCTCCATCGTGCACCGCGCTACCGGTATCGCCCTTTCCGTCGGAACCTTGCTCGTGTTGTGGGGTGTGTTCTCCCTCGCCAGCGGCGAAGACAGCTATAACCAGTTCAAGACCTGCATCGGCAGCCCGATCGGCATGATCCTGCTGATCGGCTGGAGCTGGGCGCTGTTTTTCCACCTGCTCAACGGCATCCGCCACCTGATCCAGGACGGCGGCATGGGCTACGCCATTCCGCAGTTCGTCCGTTCCAGCTGGCTTTCGATCATTGGCAGCGTGGTGCTGACCATCATCGTGTGGGCTTACGTGCTGACTGCCGGAGGTGCCGCATGAGCGCCAACGGTCCGCAGTACGACGTGCGCAAGCAATTGCGCACCCCCTTGAAGCGCGCCCGCGGCCTCGGCTCGGCGCAATCCGGTGTCGGTCATTGGTGGACACAGCGCATCACCGCCGCGGCGCTGGTGTTCCTCGGCATCTGGTTTGTGGTGACGGTGCTGGGCGCCTTGCACGCCGACTACGCCACCGCGCGCGCCATGATCGCCAAGCCGTGGAACGCCCTGCTGCTGGTCGCCTTCGTGCTGGCCATGTGCTGGCACGCGGTGCTCGGCCTGCAGGTGGTGATCGAAGATTACGTCCATACCCGCTGGGTGGAGGTGTCCCTCCTGGTGCTGGTGAAGTTCATTGCAGTGCTCGGCACGTTGGCCACGTTGATGGCCGTGCTGCGCGTGGCGCTGGGAGCCTGATTCGATGGAAAGCTACAAGATCCAACAGCATAAGTACGACGTGATCGTGGTCGGCGCCGGCGGCGCTGGCCTGCGCGCCACCTTCGGCCTGGCCGAGAAGGGCCTCAAGGCCGCGTGCATCACCAAGGTGTTCCCGACCCGTTCGCACACCGTGGCGGCGCAGGGCGGCATCTCGGCCGCGCTCGGCAACATGGGCGAGGACGACTGGCGCTTCCACTTCTACGACACGATCAAGGGTTCGGACTGGCTCGGCGACCAGGACGCGATCGAATACATGTGCCGCGAGGCGATTCCGGCCATCATCGAGCTGGAACACTACGGCGTGCCGTTCTCGCGCACCGAGGAAGGCAAGATCTACCAGCGTCCGTTCGGCGGCATGACCACGCACTACGGCAAGGGCACCGCGCAGCGCACCTGCGCCGCGGCCGACCGTACCGGCCACGCCATCCTGCACACGCTGTACCAGCAGGCGCTGGCGCATGACGCCACGTTCTTCATCGAGTACTTCGCCATCGACCTCATCTTCGATGAAGAAGGTGTGTGCCGCGGCGTGCTTGCGCTGGACATGAACGAAGGCACCTTGCACTTCTTCCGCGGTCACGCGGTGGTGCTGGCAACCGGCGGTTACGGCCGCGCCTACTTCAGCGCCACCTCGGCGCATACCTGCACCGGCGACGGTGGCGGCATGGTGCTGCGCGCGGGTCTCGCGCTGCAGGACATGGAGTTCGTGCAGTTCCACCCGACCGGCATCTACGGTTCGGGCTGCCTGATCACCGAAGGCGTGCGTGGCGAAGGTGGCTACCTCACCAACTCCAACGGCGAGCGTTTCATGGAGCGCTATGCGCCCAACGCGAAGGATCTCGCTTCGCGTGACGTGGTCAGCCGCGCCATGACGATGGAAATCCGTGAAGGCCGCGGCGTGGGCGAACACAAGGACCACATCCACATCAACCTGATGCACCTGGGCGCGAACGTGATCCACGAACGCCTGCCCGGCATCGCCGAATCGGCGCGCATCTTTGCCGGCGTGGACGTGACCAAGGAACCGATCCCGGTGATCCCGACCGTGCACTACAACATGGGCGGCATCCCCACCAACTATCACGGCGAAGTGGTGCAGAAGCGCGGCGACGACGTCGATGCGGTGGTGCCGGGCCTGTTCGCCATCGGCGAAGCGGCTTGCGTATCCGTGCATGGCGCCAACCGCCTGGGCTCCAACTCGCTGCTCGACCTGGTGGTGTTTGGTCGCGCGGTGTCGCATCGCTGCGCCGAGATCATCAAGCCGGACACGGCCCACAAGGACCTGCCGGCCAGCGTGCTGGACAAGGCCTTGGCCCGTTTCGACGGCCTGCGCAACGCCAAGGGCAGCCTGCCGACCGCGAAGATCCGCGCTGAAATGCAGCGCACCATGCAGTCCGATGCGGCCGTGTTCCGCACCGGTGAGTCGCTCAAGGAAGGTTGCGAGAAGATCTCCAAGGTGCGCGAGTCGTTCAAGGACGTGGGCGTCAGCGATCGTTCGCTGGTGTGGAACTCCGACCTGATCGAAACGCTGGAACTGGCCAACCTGCTCGACCAGGCCGTGGCCACCATGTATTCGGCCGAGCAGCGTCACGAGAGCCGCGGCGCGCATGCCCGCGAGGACTTCCCCGATCGCGACGACCATGTGTGGCAGAAGCACACGATGGTGTCGGTCGATGAAGCTGGCAAGACCAACTTCGATTTCCGTCCGGTGCACATGTACACCATGACGAAAGACGTCGACGTCGTGCCGCCGAAAAAGCGCACTTACTGATACCCGGACTGGAGAGCCACTGTGGCTGAGTTTTCGCTTCCCAAAAATTCCAAGGTCCAGCCGGGCAAGCACTTTCCCGCGAAGGACGCCAAGAAGCCGCGCACGTTCCGCATCTATCGCTGGAGCCCGGACGACGGCCAGAACCCGCGCATCGATACGTATGAAGTCGACATGGCTTCGTGCGGCCCGATGGTTCTGGACGCGCTGCTGAAGATCAAGAACGAGATCGACTCGACGCTCACCCTGCGCCGTTCGTGCCGTGAAGGCATCTGCGGTTCGTGCGCGATGAACATCGACGGCACCAACACGCTGGCCTGCACCAAGGCGATCGAGGATTGCGCTTCGGGCGACGTGAAGATCTATCCGCTGCCGCATATGCCGGTGGTGAAGGATCTGGTGCCCGACCTCACGCACTTCTACGCCCAGTTCGCCTCGATCAAGCCGTGGCTGCGCACGCAGAGCCCGGCACCGGCCGACAAGGAGCGCCTGCAGTCGCCGGAAGACCGCAAGAAGCTCGACGGCTTGTACGAGTGCATCCTGTGCGCCTGCTGCTCGACCAGCTGCCCGAGCTACTGGTGGAACGGCGACCGCTACCTCGGTCCGGCCATCCTGCTGCAGGCCTATCGCTGGATCATCGACAGCCGCGATGAGGACACCGGTGCGCGTCTGGACGATCTGGAAGATCCGTTCAAGCTGTATCGCTGCCACACGATCATGAATTGCGCCCGCACCTGCCCCAAGGGTCTGAACCCGGCGAAGGCGATTGCGGAGATCAAGAAGTTGATCGTCGAGCGTCGGACCTGATGCTTTTGTTCCCTCTCCCCGACGGGGAGAGGGCTAGGGTGAGGGGCGGGTGCTCGCGGAAGAACCTCCAATCTGGCTCTAGATAAACTGGGCCAAGATTGACTCCTCACCTCAATCCTCTCTCCCACAGGGACTACCTTCTGGTCGCCCGGAGGGGAGAGGAAGTAACTAGGAGGCGTGTTGCAATGGACGAAGCCCGCATCAAACGCCTCCGCTGGCGCACGCGCCGCGGCACCCGCGAGCTCGACGCGCTGTTCGGTGGCTGGCTCGACGAACGCTTCGCCAGCGCCGACGAAGCCCAGCGCCAGGCCTTCGATGAACTGCTCGACGTGCAGGACCCGGACCTTTGGGACTGGGTGATGGGGCACGCCAAGGCGACGCGTCCGGACTGGCAGGCGATCATCGATGACATCCGCTCCCGCCATCGGCTTTGAATACCGGCCCTCGCGCTGGCTGGGGCGGCTTCTCTGGTTCCTCTGTGCCCTCGCCACACTGGCCGTGTGGATGTGCGCCGCGCCGTGGCCGGCCAGGCTCGCCATCAGCTTCGCCATTGGCCTTGCCCTCTGGCGCACGCTTGCGCGCTGGTCCGACGCACCGCTGCAGGCGGCTGGCTGGGGGCGTGATGGCGGCTGGAGCCTGAGATTGCGGGGTGAGCAGGACGGGGCGGCGACCCTGGCATCGTTTCGGGTGATCGGCGAGCAGCTCGTTTGGTTGCGGCTGTCGCTGGCCGACGGGGGCCACGCCAACCTGCTGCTGGCGCCGGACAACAGCGACGCCGATATCCGCCGCCGGCTGCGCATGCGGCTGGCCCAGGTCGAGGCATCGGGCACTTACGCCTCTGGCCGCGGTCCTACGGTTTAGCCGCGTTACAGGCGATAATCGTCAGCATTCGGGCGGCCAGCCCCTTCGATACCCACAAGCGACCGCCCTAATGTTCCGACCGCTAGAGCTTTTTATTGGCCTGCGTTACACCCGCGCCAAGCGTCGCAATCAATTCATCTCCTTCATCTCGACCGTCTCCATCGTCTGCATCGCCATCAGCGTGACCGCGCTGATCACGGTGATGTCGGTGATGAACGGCTTCGACGACGAGCTGCGCTCGCGCATCCTCGGTGCCATTTCTCATGCCACGGTTTCCGGCATGCCGGGCGAAGCCGTGCAGGACTGGCCGCGGGCGGTGAAGATCGCTGGCGCCAACAAGCATGTGCTCGGCGCCGCGCCTTACGTGGAGAGCGAAGCCTTCCTGCAGGCACGCCGTTCCACCGGCGGCTTGCTGCGCGGCATCGAACCGGCGCAGGAGCCCAAAGTCTCCGACCTCGATCAGCACATGGTGGAAGGCAAGCTCACCGAGCTGACGCCGGGCAGCTGGCACATCGTGCTCGGTCGCGAACTGGCCATGCAGCTGGGCGTGTCGGTGGGCGACAAGGTCATCGTGGCCGTGCCGGCATTCCAGTCTTCGCCGATCACCGGCAGCGTGCCGAACCTGCGCACGTTCACGGTGTCGGGCGTGTTCGAAATGGGCATGCAGGAATTCGATTCGGGTCTTGCGCTGGTCAACATGACCGACGCCGAGCGACTCAATCGTTTGGGCGGTCCCACCGGCATCCGTTTGAAGCTCGACGACATGTTCAACGCGCGCGAAGTGGCACGCGAACTTGCCGATCAGCTGGGCCAGGTCTACCGCGTGGATACCTGGATGGACAGCCACGCCAACTTCTTCTCCGCCATCTCGATGGAGAAAAAGGTGATGTTCATCATCCTCTCGCTGATCATCCTGGTGGCCGTGATCAACCTCATCTCGATGTTGATGATGCTGGTGACGGATAAGCAGGCCGATATCGCCATCCTGCGCACGCTCGGATCCACTCCGCGCAGCATCATGGGCATGTTCATGGTGCAAGGCGTGCTGGTCGGCTTTGTCGGCATCGGTTTCGGCGTGGGCCTGGGTTCGCTGCTGTCGTGGAAGCTGCCTGGCATCGTGAAGTGGATCGAACATGTCACCGGCGTCACCTTCCTCTCGCCGGACGTCTATTACATCAGCGAGCTGCCGAGCAAACTGCTGGCGAGCGACGTGGGCTGGGTGGCGCTGATCACCTTCCTGTTCTCCTTGCTGGCCACCCTCTATCCCGCTTGGCGTGCGTCGCGCACCCAGCCCGCGCAGGCGCTGCGTTATGAATAAGCCGATGAACTCCGCCAATGACGTGGTGATGCGCGCAAGCCATATCGCCAAGACGTATGAAGAAGGCGATCTGAAAACCGACGTGCTGTCCGACGTGAGCTTCACCCTGAAGCGCAGCGAGACGCTGGCCATCGTGGGTGCTTCGGGCTCGGGCAAGAGCACGTTGTTGCACATCCTCGGCGGCCTGGACACGTTGACGCGTGGCGACGTGGAAGTGGAGGGACGCAACCTGTCCAGCCTTTCCGACGCCGAGCGCGGCCGTGTGCGCAATCGCTCGATGGGTTTCATCTACCAGTTCCACCATCTGTTGCCGGAATTCACCGCGCTGGAAAACGTGTGCATGCCGCTGTTGATCCGCGGCGTGGCCATCAGTGAAGCGGAACGCCAGGCGGCGTCGTTGCTGGGTCGGGTGGGACTGGGCCAGCGCTTGAATCACAAACCGTCCGAACTCTCGGGCGGCGAGCGCCAGCGCAGTGCGGTGGCGCGCGCCCTGGTGACGCGTCCGGCCGTGGTGCTGGGCGACGAACCCACCGGCAATCTCGACGAAACCAATGCGGCGCAGGTCTACGACTTGATGATCGAGCTCAACCGCGAGATCGGCACCAGCTTCATCCTGGTCACTCACGATAACCGCCTCGCCAAGCGCATGGATCGCACGCTTGAGCTGCACAACGGCAGCCTGGTGGAGAAGATCCACGCCTGACGACCGAGGCCGCCGCAAGGCGGCCTTCGTGTTTGAGGCCTACAGGTTTTTCGGCGCCGTCGTTGCCTCGCACGCATTAACCTGATCCCTTCCGCAGGAAAGGGGACGGCATTGCGCAAGGACGGCGCGCTGGTACCGGCGATCATGTTGCTGCTCGGCGTGCTGGTCGTGCAGTGGCTGGTGGTGTTGCCGTCGGCCTGGTTCTGCGGCGCACTCGCCGTACTTGCATGCATCGTGCTTCGTCTGGGCGCCTATGGGCGTGCACTGGCCTGGTGCCTGTTCGGCATCGCCTGGGCGTGCTGGCGTGGCGGCGCCGCGATGGACGCGCGTCTGCCGCGCGAGCGGGAAGGGCAGGACATCACCGTCGTGGGTCGTGTCGACGATCTGCCAATCGTCGGCAACGACGCCACCGGCTTTTTGCTCAACATCGAACATGCCGCATTCGGCGATACGCCGTTGCCCTTGCACGGACGCGTGCGCGTGAATTGGTATCGCGACGCTCCCCAGATACCACCATGCAGCCGCTGGCAGCTCAGCTTGCGCCTCAAGCGTCCACGCGGGTTGGTTAATCCCGGCGGCGCCGACGGCGAACGCAGCGCACTCGAGCGCCACATCGTGGCGGTGGGTTACGTGCGTGACGGCGAGGATAATCGGCCACTCGAAAGTCCAGGTTTCTGCATCAACCGCGTTCGCGCTGCGATCAGTCGCGGGATCGCTGCGCGTGTGAGCGATCCACACGATGTGGCCTTGCTGCAGACATTCTCCGTGGGTGATACGCGAGGTTTGAGCCAGCACGATTGGGAAGTGGCTCGTGCAAACGGCATTCCACACCTCATCGCTATCTCAGGTTTTCATGTCGGCGTATCGGCGTTGTTTGGCGTGTGGTTCGCGCGCCTGATCTATCTGCTGGTGCCGCGTTGCGGATGGCGACTTCCGAGAGTGCAGGCGCAGGCCATGGCCGCGCTGGCAGCGGCAGGGGTGTACAGCGCATTGGCGGGGTTTGGCCTGCCGACGGTGCGCACCTTGTTGATGATCGCCATCGTGGCGCTGGCGCGATGTTCCCGGCGTCATCCGACGGGCGCGCAGACACTCTCGCTCGCGCTGTTGGCCGTGTTGCTGATGGATCCCTTGTCGGTATTGTCGGCAGGCTTCTGGTTGTCGTTTATCGGCGTGGCGTTCCTGATGGTGAGCCTGTCGATACACGGCAAAGGACTGCGCGGCTTCCTGCACGAGCTGTCCGCCGGTCAGTTGGTGATGACGCTGTCACTGTTGCCTTTGACGATGTGGTTCTTCGGCGAATCGTCGCTCGTTGGTGCATTCTCGAACCTGATCGCCGTGCCCTTCGTGAGCTTCGTCATCGTGCCCGCCGCGCTGATTGGCATGATCATGTTGGGGATCTGCCCCCCGCTGGCGCAGCCCGTGTTCCGCTGCGCGGCGTGGATGGCGCATGGGCAATGGTGGCTGCTGGAGCGGATGGCAACCTGGCCGGGCGCCCATTGGTATCTGCCCGAAGTCAGCGCATGGGCGCTGGTGCTGGCGACCTTGGGCGCGCTGTGGCTGTTCGCGCCGCGAGGCTTGCCCATGCGATGGCTCGCCGGTCTGTTGTTCCTGCCACTGTTGTTTCCGCAGCGAACGCTGCCCACGCAGGGCGGCTTCCAGCTGTGGATGCTGGACGTGGGGCAGGGCCTGTCGGTGGTGATTCGCACCGAGCACCACGTACTCGTCTATGACGCGGGTGCGCGCTATCCGTCGGATTTCGACCTGGGCGAGGCGGCGGTGCTTCCTTCATTGCACGCGCTCGGCATCAGGCACCTCGACTTGATCGTTGCCAGTCATGCCGACAACGACCACGCAGGCGGCATTCCAGCCGTTGCCGCTGCATTTCCCGCAGCGGAACGCATCTCGGGTGAGCCTGAGCGATCGCCTGTGCCGATGGCGGCATGCGAGGTTGGCAGGCGCTGGCAGTGGGACGGCGTGAGCCTGCGTGTATTGCCCTCGGGCGGGAGCGGTGGCCCGGCCAATGACCGCTCCTGCGTCCTGCTCGTGGAAGGGGCGGCCGGCCGGGCGCTGCTGACCGGCGACATCACGGCAGCCGTCGAGCCCACAGTGGCCTTGTCACTGCGGCCGGGACCTCCTTTGGTGATGACGGTGCCGCACCACGGCAGCAAGACTTCATCCAGTGCGAGCTTCATTCAGGCGATCTCGCCCGAGCTGGCGCTGGTCTCGGCGGGCTGGCGCAATCGCTTCCACCATCCCAGCCCGGTCGTGATCAAGCGCTACGACGAGGCCGGCGTGCCATGGATGAACACGGCGACCGCCGGGGCCATCCAGGTCGATGCGCCGCCGGATCGACCGCCCCATGTCGCGGCCACCTGGCGGCAGCGCCAGTCTCGCTACTGGCGCGAATGAGCCCGGGACCTTGCCGGACGTCACCGGAGGCCCCAAAAAGGCGACTTTCGCAACTGCCACCGGTGCCGCGGAACGKCCGGACGAGACTGTTATGATGCGTCCCTCCTGACTGGCGAAGTGGCTCGGAGTCGTTGTGCTGGATATCTTGATGGCTGGTGGCTGGGCGATGCTGCCCATCCTGATCTGTTCGGCGGTCGCCCTGGCGATCGTGCTGGAGCGTTGCTGGACCCTGCGCCGCAAGTCGGTGCTGCCGCCCGGCCTGGGCGAGGAAGTACGCAACTGGGCCCGCTCGGGCCAGCTCGATCCGAGCCATCTCACCACCCTCGCCAACGGTTCGCCGCTGGGCGAGCTGCTGGCCTCGGCGCTGGCTGTGCGCAACCGTCCGCGTGAACTCATCAAGGAGCGCATCGAGGACACCGGTCGCCATGTGGTCCATCGCATGGAGCGCTATCTCAATACGCTGGGCACGATCGCACTGATCGGCCCGCTGCTCGGCCTGCTCGGCACGGTGATCGGCCTGATCCGCATGTTCATGGAAGTGCTGCACGGTGGCGTGGGTGATCCCATGAAGATGGCCGGCGGCATCGGCGAAGCGCTGATCTGTACCGCCACTGGCCTGATCGTCGCCATTCCCGCGTACGTGCTGCATCGCTATTTCCGCTCCAAGGTCGCTGGCTACTGCGTTGAAATGGAAAAGCAGGCCACCGAACTGCTCGACGAGCTCACCATCAACCAACCGGCTCCTGCGCCCCGCACGCGTGCGCCGCGCGCTGCCGCTGCCGAGTCGAGCGCGAGCTGACGCATGCGTATCGGCAACGACCGTCGGCAAGACGACTTCGAGATCAACGTGATCTCGCTGATCGACGTGCTGCTTACCCTGCTGATGTTTTTCGTGTTGACCACCACGTTTATCCAGCACTCGCGGCTGCAGGTGACCCTGCCCAAGGCCAGCGCGGAAGAACGCGACATGCAGGCACCCGCGCTCACCGTGGTGGTGGACCGCGACGGCCACTTCTTCGTGGGCAGCGATGAAGTGCACGGCGAAGGCGTCGAGCCGCTCAAGCAGGCCATCGGCAACGTGGCCGGCGACGATCGCGAGCGCCAGGTCACCATCCGCGCGGATGCCATGACCCCGCATCAGAACGTGGTCACCGCCATGGACGCGCTGGGCCAGCTCGGCTTCACCAAGTTGTCCATCGCCACGACCCCCAGCCAGGCGGATAGCGCTCAGTGAGCAACGGCAAGGTCAAGATCTGGGACGCGCACACGCGCCAGATCTACAAGCGCCTGTTCGGCTACACCCGGCGCTTCTGGGTGGTGGGCGTGATCGCCATCGTCGGCATGATCGTTGACGGCGGCGGCTTGGCCGTGTTCACCAAGCTGCTGAAGCCGATGATCGACAAGCTGTTTGTCGATAAGGATCCGGTGCTGATTTTCTGGATGCCGATCTGGATCGTGCTGATCTTCCTGGTGCGCGGTGTTGGCACCTTCGCCAGCAGTTACGGCGTGTCCTACATCGGCCGCAACGTCGTCAACGCGATGCAGCGCGACGTGTTTGGCGCCTATCTGCGCCTGCCGGCGACGTTCTTCGGCCAGGAGCATTCCGGGCACCAGGTTTCGCGCATCACCTATACCAGTGAACAGGTCGCATCCGCCTCGACCGACTCGGTGAAGGTGGTGGTGACCGAAGGCGTCACCGTGATCGGCTTCATCTACGTGATGCTGAGCACCAGTGCGTACCTCACGCTGGCCTTGTTCGTGATGGTGCCGCTGATCATGCTGATCGCTGGCATCGTCAGCCGTCGCTATCGTTCGATCAGTCGCCGCATCCAGGGCATGATGGGTTCGGTCACCGGTACGGTGGAAGAATCGGTCGAGGCGCATCGCGAAATCCGCATCTACGGTGGCCAGGAGCAGGCGGCTGCGCGCTTCAGGGACGTCACCGACAGCACGCGACGACTGAACCTCAAGATTGCCTCCACCAATGCGCAGTCGAGCACGGCGATCCAGACCGTGGCCGCGCTGGCGCTTGCGGTGATGGTGTTTC
Organism: Dyella sp. 01N448; assembly: GCF_056399225.1. Taxonomy (NCBI): domain Bacteria; kingdom Pseudomonadati; phylum Pseudomonadota; class Gammaproteobacteria; order Lysobacterales; family Rhodanobacteraceae; genus Dyella; species Dyella sp. 01N448. Next base: position 238,857 of record NZ_JBFTQX010000006.1, read on the forward strand.
TGGCGACGCGGCCATTCGAAATCCAGCATATGTCGGCCGGTGTGTTCATCACCGTGCTGACCGCCATGGGCGGCATGATGCCGTCGCTGAAGCGGCTGGCGAATATCCAGTCGAATATCCAGAGCGGCATTTCCGCGGCCGAAAACCTGTTCGAGATCATCGATACGGCGCCCGAGGTGGACGCGGGCACGCGTGTGCTGGAACGCACCCAGGGCGATATCCGTTTCGAAAACGTGGGACTGGTATATCCGCGCGGCGAGTTCGAAGCCTTGCGCGGCATCAACCTGCACTGCGCGCCGGGCACGGTCACCGCCTTGGTGGGGCGATCGGGCAGCGGCAAGAGCAGCCTGGTCAGCCTGCTGCCTCGCTTCAATGCGCCCACGACGGGGCGCATCCTCCTTGATGGCGCTGACTACGAGAGCATCACGCTGGCGTCGTTGCGCCGGCAGATTGCCTGGGTGGGGCAGAGCGTGGTCTTGTTCGACGGCACCGTCGCGGAAAACATCGCGTACGGCGAACTTGCCGGTGCAAGCGAGGCCGACATCATCGCGGCCGCGCAGGCCGCCAATGCGTGGGAATTCATCCAGAAAATGCCGCAAGGCATTCATAGCGTGATCGGGCAGGGCGGCAATCTGCTTTCCGGCGGTCAGCGTCAGCGCCTGGCCATCGCCCGTGCGATCCTCAAGAACGCACCCATCCTCGTGCTGGACGAAGCGACCAGCGCGCTGGATACCGAATCCGAGCGATTGATCCAGCAAGCGCTGCAGGGCCTGATGAAGGACCGCACCACGCTGGTGATCGCGCATCGCCTGTCCACCATCGAACACGCCGACCAGATTGCCGTGATGGACCAGGGCCGCATCGTCGAGCGCGGCACGCACGCCGACCTGCTGGCCTTGAACGGCCACTATGCAGCGCTGCATCGCATGCAGTTCCACAGCCAGGCCAGTGACTGAGGCCATGGCATGACGACGGCCGAACGTCTCCAATCGGCTTGGTACGGCGGAGCGCCTGCGCCATGGTGGACGGGGCCGCTGTCATGGCTCTATGGCGCGATCACCGCGTTGCGGCGTGCGTTGTATCGCGCGGGCATTCTGCGCAGCACACGGTTGACTGTGCCGGTGATCGTGATCGGCAATCTGAGCGTAGGCGGTACCGGCAAGACGCCGTTGACGATCGCTCTGGCCGAAGGGCTGCGCGAGCGCGGCTACACGCCTGGCGTGGTCAGTCGCGGCTACGGCGGCACGCAAAAACTTCCCCTCTTGTTGGATGCATCGGCCGAGCCGTCGCAAGTCGGCGATGAGCCCTGCCTGATCCGCACCAGCGGCGTGCCGGTGGCGGTAGGTCGCGATCGACCCGCAGCGGCGAAGCTGCTGATCGACGCCGGTTGCGACATCGTGATCGCCGATGACGGCCTGCAGCACTATGCGTTGGCGCGCGACCTGGAGATCTGCGTGATCGACGGCGTGCGCCGCTTCGGCAACGGCCGCCTGTTGCCGGCCGGTCCTTTGCGCGAGCCGATGTCGCGTCTGCAGCAGGTCGACTATCGCGTCTGCAACGGTGGTGCCGTGGCGCCCGGCGATATCGCAATGGAATTGCGCGGCGGCATGGCACGCGCATTGGTCGACGATCACGCGCAGCCACTGGCGGATTTCGCCGACCAGACCGTGCATGCCGTCGCCGCGATCGGAAACCCGGCGCGATTTTTTGCAAGCCTGCGTGCGCAGGGCCTGCAGGTGATCGAGCATCCGTTTCCCGATCACCACGCCTTTGTGCCAAACGATTTTCCGTTCGACGGCAAGCCAGTCCTGATGACGGAAAAGGATGCCGTGAAATGCCGGACCTTCGCGCAGGCCCATTGGTGGTCGGTGCCGGTGCGGGCGGTATTGCCCAAAGCCTTCTTCGACGACATCGACGCGCGCCTGCGCCGCTGACCTTACTGACGTCAGCCAAGAAAAAAGCCGGCCTTCGCAGGCCGGCTTTCTTGTTTGAATCGTGCAGCGACTTACTGGATGCGCGTGATATTGCCTTGCGGATCGATCTGCACCAGATCGCCGGTGCGGATCGCGCTGGCATCGGGCACCGTCACATTGGCGTAGGAGCCATTGCCCATGCGGATGCGCAAGCTGTAGCTGGCGTTCGGACGGCCGCTGTTGGCGCCGATGCGGTTGCCCGCGTAGCCGCCGCCGACGGCGCCGGCCACCGTGGCCAGGGTGTTGCCCTTGCCCTTGCCGACCTGGTTGCCCAGCACGCCGCCGGCGATGCCGCCGATGATGGTGCCGGCCATGCTGTGGTCGTTGCCCTGGGTGATGCTCTGGTCGATCGACTCCACCGTGCCGCACTGGTCACAGCGGATATAGATGCCGTCGTTGCGAACCAGCACGCCGTTGCGCGCCGGCTGCTGGGACTGGGCACTGGCGGCAAACGGGCTGATAGCCAGCAGGGCTGCCAGGGACAACACGGCGATACGGGGGGTGAACATGGACTCTCTCTCTCCATTGGGTGGGCGTTGCGTCACCAGTCTAGCGAGGCAGGCTGAATGGCGAACTGAATGATCCGACAAAGACCCTCTATCATGTGCACTTTTCCGGCCGACTGCCGTGACCCCTGCGGCACGTTGCGAAAGCCCTGCACCCTCGGAGCTGTCATGAGCCTTATCCAAGTCCCGGTTTCTTACGGCGAGCTGATCGACAAGATCACCATCCTGGAAATCAAATCCAAGCAGATCACCGACGCGGCCAAGCTGGCCAACGTGCGCACGGAGCTGGACCTGCTCAACACCACCTGGGCCAGCCATCCAGCCTCGCAGACCGACATCACCGCCGAACGCGCCCGCCTTCTGGCCGTGAACGAGTCGCTGTGGGACATCGAAGATCGCATCCGCCTGAAGGAAAAAGCCCAGGCCTTCGACGCCGAGTTCATCGAACTGGCCCGCGCGGTGTACTTTCAGAACGACGACCGCGCTGCAGTGAAGCGTGAGATCAACCTCAAGCTGGGCTCACAGCTGGTGGAAGAAAAGTCGTACCAGGATTACAAGGCGAAATAATCCGCCTCCGCCTTGTTGTAGGAGCGCACCCTGTGCGCGACCGGCCCGCTGCGCCGCGCCGCTCGCCCGCAGCTGTCGCGCACAGGGTGCGCTCCTACATCTGCCTAATGCCACCGGGGTTCGCACCTCTCCTATCGCTTAAGGCGCTGGCTTCATCCCCGAATCAGCCGACACAAGCGCAGCCCCTGGGCGTAGCTGTTCCCCTTACGACCCATCTCCAGGTTCGACGGGATATCCCTGCAGTCGGCGATGCGATAGTCCGGAAGCATCTCCACTATCAAAGCCTCCTCCAGCGTGTTCGAAGGGTCGTCGCGAAGCACGACATAGCGTGGACCCGGGTGATCGCGAAGCCGTTGCTGAACCCGGCTCCACAAGCCATATCCCTGTGATGTGCGGACAAACCAACTGAGCCCCACAAAGCTGATCGTTTCGTTCCCCGGGAACATGGGGGCGAGATAAGCGTCCGGCGTTCCCGCCAGGATGATCTGGCTATTCGGCTCGACCGTGCCGGTATCGACTTCCAGTACATGCTGGGCATAGGCGGTGCGCCACCAGTTCGGGTATGTCGTCATGGCGAGGATGGCCAGGAGGAGTGGCAATCCTGCCGCAGGGTGGAGCGCCATCCTGCGGCTTCCCGCAGGGCGCCAGGACCACATGGCGCTGAGCATCAGGATGCCGGTGAGCGCCTCGATGGGGATCGCATAGCGAAGTATGGAAAACGAAGCTAGCCAGAGGACATAACTTGCGCTGGTGAAGGTGATCAGCAGATGCAGGCCGCGATCGTGTTGTTTTGAACGAAGTGATCGACGAAACCAGCGGGCAAGGCCGATGGCAAGCAGCGCAAGCATGGCAAGTGCATAACGCGGGTCGGCGAAGGCAGCTTCCGTCACGATATCGCGCTGCTTCTTTAGCCAGAAGAACGGATAGAACAGCCATTGCAGCAGGGTGCGCGGTCGAAATCGTCCGTCGGTCCCGTCGCTTGCAGCCGTCAGTGCCGAATGAAACAGCTGATTGAACATGGGGAAAGTGGGATTTCCGGTCTCCCGATAAAGGTGTAGACCCCAGGGGCCATAAGCGACCAGGAAGGCGGCAACGACGCCTGCACCAAAGACGACCGTGACTTGCCAGGCCACTCGAGACCGGACACCCAGCGTGACCAACAGTGCCAATGCCAGCGCCGGTGGATACACCATCGCCGTAGGCTTGAGGCCCGCGGCCACGCCGCAGCAAAGGCCCGCGAACAACGCCGGTTTTAGACGAACCGCGTTTTCGCACTGCGGCAGTGCCCGGATGAGTACATACAAACCCAGCAGCACCAACACCGCCAACTGGATTTCGTTGGTGGTGCTGCCTGCCTGCGACACCGCCATCGTGCCTGTGGCGCCGATCAGTGCGGCACAGATGTCTGCCAGGCCGAACGGCCTTTCCTGCAACCGCGCAAGCTGACGGGCGATTCCAGCAATCAGATAAACCAAGGCGCCAAACCAAAGGCCTTGTACGGCAGCAAGCGTCCGCGGCCAGGCGTGGAGGGGGCCTTGAGCCAGCCAAAAATAAGGCAGATCAGCGAGCGGATTGAAGTAGCTCTGCATGCTCGCCGGGGCAATGTCCTGGGCATAGCGGTCGTGAAGGAAGGCCCAGGCGTTGTACAGGTGATAGTTCTTGGTGTCCCAGAGAGCATCCTGGCCGAGGCCAACCGAAAGGCCTGCGCCAAAGGCCAGGCACAAGGCGAAAACGAGCAGCTGACGCCGCCCTCGATTCAGCAGGGCGGCCATCTCAGCGCGGCTCTTCCTTACCAAGGGGCGACGGATAGGCAAGATACGTCAAGTGCTTCCGCTCCCGTCGACCCAGCGTCACCGTATCAAGGATGAGCCCACAGACGAGTAGGCCACCGGCCAGCAACGCCAGTGCAGCGCATAGCACGGCCGTCGGAAAACGAGGGACCAAGCCGGTTTCAAGAAATGTTCTGAACAGTGGAATGGCCAGACCCAACGACAGCGCGGCACAGGCGACAGCGCCTATCGAAAAGAAGGCCAATGGTTTGCCGTTCTTGGTGAGCTTTACGATGGTCCAAAGGATGCGACCACCATCCATCCAGGTACTAAGCTTGCTTTGCGATCCATCCATGCGCGACACGTAGCGGGTCGGATGCTCGGCCACGGGCATATGTTGCTCAAGCGCATGAACCGTCAGCTCGGTCTCCACTTCAAATCCGCTGGCGTGAGCTGGATAAGATTTCACGAAGCGCCGCGAGAACACCCGGTAACCCGAAAGCATGTCGGTGAAAGTGCGCCCGAAGATGTGTCCTGTCAGCTGGGTCAGTAGCCAGTTGCCGAAGCGATGTCCGCGCCGATAGGCCTCCAGTTCATCGCTCACGCGCGAACCCACGATCATGTCGAGCTGCTCGTCGCATAAACGCCGGATCATGACGGGCGCATCAGCAGCGTCATAGGTGGCATCGCCGTCGACCAGCACGTAGATATCGGCGTCCACATCGGCAAACATGCGGCGGATGACATGTCCCTTGCCCTGCAGGTCCTGTTGCCGGACGACAGCATTGGCTGCACGCGCGGCGGCCCATGTGCCGTCGGTGGAGTTGTTGTCGTAAACGTAGATGCGGGCTTCGGGCAACGCGGCTTGGAAGTCGCGTATCACGACGGGGACGGAGAGGACTTCGTTGTAGCAGGGGATCAAAACAGCGATGCGGGACATCCGTGTGCGACTCGTCCATACGGTGAGGTGCCCTGGCTAGGTGCAGAGCACCTCTGGAATGAGGTGTGCAGGCAGCTTCAGGTTGGGCGGCTACATCCTTGTCTGCCTCGACCGTACGGCGCCATCAGTCATTTCCGGCGGATCTGCCGGAGAATGCCCCGGATCCGCCACGCCAATGGATCGCACATCACCCCTTGTAGGAGCGCACCCTGTGCGCGACCGCTGCGGGCAGACCGCCGGGCGCGATCGGGCCGTCGCGCACAGGGTGCGCTCTTACAAGGGAGGGGCGGGTTCCTCAGGACAGGCGAAGGTGCTCTGTACACGCCTCGAATCGATCGATCACCTCATCGACGGCGATCAGATCCATCACGCCGGGTTTCTCGATCTTGGTGCCCCAGGGTATGTCGCTGGCGGGCTTGCCGAGAAAGGCGAGCGAGGCTTCGTTGTATTTGTCCACGCACCATCGGCGGTCGGAATAAGGCCCCGAACGGTTCGGGTTGCTGGCGGCGTGCAGGCCCAGCACTTTGCAGCCGACTGCATTGGCCATGTGCATGGGGCCGGAGTCGGGAGTCAGCAGGATCGGTGCGCGCACCAGCATGGCCATCATCTTTTTCAGCGTGTCCTTGCCGGTGAGGTCGAGGGGGGCATGGCGGCAGGCCGCGAGCACGGCGTCGGCCATGCTGCGCTCGAGAGCAGATGGCCCGCCTACCAGCACTACGCGCCAGTTTTTCGCCGCGGCGTGGTCCATCACGGCGGCGTAGCGCTCGGGGCGCCAGTTGCGCACCGTATGGCTGGAAGTGGGGCTGACCAGCAGGGTTGGTTGATCGCCGGGCAGTTGTTCGGCGGCCCAGGCATGGGCTTCCTCGGGGATGGGAATATCCCAGCGCACTTGGGTCTGCTTGAGGCCCAGGGGTTCGCAGAAGCTGCCCATCGCGTCCAGCACGTGTTCGCCGGTGCGAGCGGGTATGCGTTCGCCGATCACCAGGCCGTGACCATCCTTGGCGCGGGCGTGGTCATAGCCGATGCGGCGACCGGCCTTGATGAACAGGCTCAGCAGGTTGGAGCGCAGCGCCACCTGCATCTGCAGCAGGGCGTCAAAGCGTTGCCCCTTCAGAGCCGCGCCGACGGCCCTCATGCCGGCCAGGCCTGCGCCCTTGTCGAAGGTGACGAAGTTGACGCCGGGCAGGTCGCCCACCAGCTTGCGTTCGAGCTTGCCCACGATCCAGCTCAGCTCGGCCTGGGGCCACGCCGCCTGGAGGGTGCGCACCAGCGGCACGACGTGGGTGACGTCGCCGATGGCGGAGGTGCGGAGCAGGCAGATCGAGGCAGGCGTGGGCATTAGGCTAGAATCATCGGACTTAGGGCTCGGGGCGGGCGTCTGAAGCGCAGAGGGCGATGCAGGAACGAATTCGCGAGAACGCCGCTGGTGTGATTCTGTTCGACGCCGCGGTGTCCCCACAAGTCGAAGACGATTGGTTCGAGCCCGAAGCATGGCGCGAACGCGGTGGCTTGCGCCAGCAATCAGGTGGTCGCGGCGGCGTGGCCATCATCGAGACCTCGGCGGGTGAGTGCGTGCTGCGGCACTATCGGCGCGGCGGCATGGTGGCCAAGCTGATGGGCGACCGCTACTTCTGGCGCGGCGCGCAGCACACGCGTTGCTTCGCGGAATTCCGCCTGCTGGGCTTCATTGCCTCGCGCGGACTGCCTAGCGCGCAGCCGGTCGCCTGCCGTTACCAGCGTCATGGCTGGTTCTATACCGCCGACCTGATCACCCGCCGCATCGCCCATGCGCAAACGCTGGCCGAGTGTCTGGCAGCTGGGCAACTGGACGGTGAAATGGCCGAGCTGGTCGGCGCGCTGGTGGCGCGTTTTCATCGCGCCGGCATCTGGCATGCCGACCTCAATGCCCACAATGTGCTGGTGACGAGCGATGAGCTGTACCTGATCGACTTCGACCGCGGCTGTCTGCGCGAGCCCGCCGAGAGCTGGCAGCAGGCCAATCTGCAACGCCTGCGCCGTTCGCTGCTGAAGCTGGGCGCGGCCGCACAAGGCGAGGCCGCGTTCGACGAGCAGTTGTGGAAACCCCTGATCTATCGCTACGAGCGTACGCTGAGAGCATGAACTGGTCCCTGCATTTCCTGGGTGTGGGTGCGGCGCACGCCGTGGAACTGGGTTCCTCGGCCGTCGTGCTTGAGCGCGACGGCAAGCCGCTGCTGCTGATCGACTGCGGTCCGGACACGCTGGATCGCTACGTCGCCGCGTATGGCGAGCCGCCGCGTGCGCTCTACATCACGCATACGCATATGGATCACATCGGCGGCATGGAGCGGCTGTTCTTCCGCCTGTGGTTCGACGAGCAGTGGCGGGGACGCACGCAGGTGTTCGTGCATGCCGCATTGCTGCCCTGGCTGCAGGCGCGCGTGGCGGATTATCCGAACGTGCTGGCCGAAGGCGGCGTCAATTTCTGGGAGGCTTTCCGGCTGGTTCCGTGCACGCGCGGCTTCTGGCTGGATGGGCTGTGGTTCGATGTGTTTGGCACGCGCCACCACATGGCTGGCACGTCCTACGGCGTGGCGCTGGCGGGCAGTTTTGCCTATACGGGTGATACGCGTCCGATTCCCGAGGTGCTTGCTCGCGTTGCGGCCGGCACTGAACTCATTGCCCACGATTGCGGTCTAGTAGGCAACCCCTCCCATACCGGCATCGACGACATCGAGCGCGAATATCCACAAGCATGGCAAGCGCGGTTGCGGTTGTATCACTACGGCAGCGAGGCCGATGGACAGGCACTGGCTGCACGGGGATACACCGTGGCTCGTACAGGCGAGCGAGTCGCCCTGCCTGCGCCGATGCCACCGCGTCCCGAAGCCGGTTGACCCCACTGCAGGACTTTCCGATCCATGTCCACGCCACACCTGCGCAAGCTGCTGCGTTATCGAGCCTGGGCCGACGAGCTGATCTATGACGCCGTGGCCGCACTGCCGGAAGGCGCCTCCACCGCGCCCCGCGCCACCATTTTCGGGAACATGTTGCGCACGCTCAGTCATAGCTGGGTGGTTGACGACATCTTCCAGGCCCACCTGCAGGGGCGTCCGCACGGCTACACCAGTCGCAACACGCCCGAGCCGCTGCCGTTCGACGAGCTGCGGGCGCGCCAGCAGGCCATGAATGCCTGGTATCTGGAGTACGCCAGTTCGCTCACGCCGGCGCAAGCCGCCGAGGTCGTCACTTTTGAGTTCATTGGTGGCGTGCAAGGGCGCATGAGCCGCGAGGACATGGTGCTGCACGTGGTCAATCACGCCACCTATCACCGCGGTTTTGTGGCGGATATGTTCTACCAGGTGCCCGTGAAGCCGCCGGCGACCGACTTGCCCGTTTTCTTCCGGGATGTGCCCCAGGAATGAACCTGGCGGTGGGTCGATATCTTGTATGAACGGCCCGGCCCCGCTATCCTCTCGCTTCTTTGCCGGGGCCCAAGGGTGCTGGCAAGGGGTTTCACCATTGCGGAGAGGTGTCCGAGTGGTTGAAGGAGCACGCCTGGAAAGTGTGTATACGGCTTATCCCCGTATCGCGGGTTCGAATCCCGCCCTCTCCGCCAGTGAGTGAAACCTGGCGCCGGCCTTGAGCCGACGCACAATGTACGTCTCTATGGTGGCCCTGTCGGTCCCCCCGCGACGATAGTTCGTAAATTCCGCCAGGCCCGGAAGGGAGCAACGGTAGCGAATGATTCGGGTGCCGGGGTGTGGCTGGCAGGGCCGCCGCCTTTTCAGGCCCATCGATCTTTCAGTCCCCTTCGATCCCGTCGCGTCATACTGCTGGATGAGCCGGCCGTTACTGACTTGCTGTCCGCGACTTGGCACAATCGACTTTCGCCCAAAGATAGGCACGGTATGTCTTATCAGGTACTCGCTCGCAAGTGGCGCCCCCGCAAGTTCGCCGAACTGGTCGGGCAGGAGCATGTGGTGCGCGCGCTCACCAATGCGCTCGACACCGGTCGCATGCACCACGCCTATCTGTTCACCGGCACCCGCGGCGTGGGCAAGACCACGATTGCACGCATTTTCGCCAAGTCGCTGAACTGCGAGCGCGGCGAATCGGCCGATCCCTGCGGCGAGTGCGCGGTCTGCACGGCGGTAGACCAGGGCCGCTTCGTGGATCTGCTGGAAATCGACGCGGCCAGCAACACCGGCGTGGACGATGTGCGCGAAGTGATCGAGAACGCGCAGTACGCACCGGCGCGCGGTCGCTTCAAGGTTTACCTGGTCGACGAAGTGCACATGCTCTCCAAGCCGGCTTTCAACGCCTTGCTGAAGACGCTGGAAGAGCCGCCGCCGCACGTCAAATTCCTGCTCGCCACCACCGACCCGCAGAAGCTGCCGGTGACGGTGCTGTCGCGCTGCCTGAAGTTCAATCTCAAGCGCCTGCTGCCGGAACAGATCTCCGGCCAGATGCGCCACATCCTCGGCGCGGAAAACATCGCGTACGAAGACGCAGCCATTGTCGAACTCGCGCGCGGCGCGGATGGTTCACTGCGCGACGGTCTGTCGCTGCTCGACCAGGCCATCGCCTACGGTGGCGGTTCGCTGCGCATCGACGACGTGCGCGCCATGCTGGGCAGCGTTGCGCGCGGACAGGTGCTTGGCCTGCTGCAGGCGCTGGCTGCCGGTGATGGCGACACGCTGATGGCCGAGTGCACGCGCATCGCCTCGTTCTCGCCGGATTTCGGCGGCGTGCTGGACGATCTCGCCAGCGTCTTGCATCGCATCCAGCTGGTCCAGCTGGTGCCGGGTTATCGTCCGGAAGAGAACGGCAACGACGACAGCGCGCTGGTCGATCTGGCCCAGCAGCTGGCGCCGGAAGACGTGCAGCTGTACTACCAGATCGCCACCAGCGGTCGCCGCGACCTGGCCTTGGCGCCCGACGCGCGTACCGGTTTTGAAATGTCCCTGCTGCGCATGCTGGCGTTTCGTCCGGCCGATGGCGGTGGCGCACCGGCTGAACGGCCTTCGGCGGGCGCCGCGGCGCGCGTGGCCACGCCGCCGCCGCGTGCCGCCGCACCGGTGGCCAACGAACGCATGCACATGGCCAGCGTGGCCGAGCCGTCGCCCGCGCGCGCTGCGCCGGCGCCGCCCGTGGCTGCACCGGTTGCCGCTGCGCCCGCGCCGCGTGCCCCGGTGGCCGTCGATGCACGCGGATTGCCGCATTGGGAAAGCCTGATCGAACAGGCCAACCTGCGCGGACCGTTGGGGCAGCTTGCCCAGAATGCCGTGCTGCGCGACCGCGAGGGCCACACCCTGGTGCTGGCCTTGCAGCCCATGCATATGCATCTTGCCGTCGAGCCGATGATTGGCCAGATGGAAGATCGTGTCGGCCAGGCGCTGGGCGAACGCATCAAGCTGCGTTTCGTCGAAGAACACGGCGCCGCCGGCCAGACCCCTGCGGCACGCGCCGCCACCGCCCGCGTCGCAGCCCAGTCGGCTGCCGAGCAGGCCATCGAGGAAGATCCCCTGGTGCAGTCGCTCAAGCGCGAATTCGGCGCGCGAGTGGTGCCACAGTCGATCAAGCCGTTTGAACACTGAACGAGATAGCGGAGTTACCCATGAGAGGACAGATCGGTCAGCTGATGCAGCAGGCCCAGCGCATGCAGGAAGAAATGAAGCGTGCGCAGGAAGAGATCGCCAAGCTCGAAGTCACCGGCAGCGCCGGCGGTGGCCTGGTCACCGTGCTGATGACGGGCGTGCATGAGGTGCGCCGCGTGCAGATCGACCGCAAGCTGTTTGCCGATGATCCGGAAATGGCCGAAGACCTGGTCGCTGCGGCGATCAACGACGCGGTGAACAAGGTGGCGGATGTCAGCAAGAACAAGCTCGGTGGCGTGACCTCGGGCATGAATCTGCCGCCCGGCTTCAAGATGCCGTTCTAACGCACTCTTCTGTGGGAGCGCACCCTGTGCGCGACAGCCTACGGAGCTGGGATGCCGTTGCGAAAGCCGATGACTGGTTTTGCGCATCATCGCCGCGGTCGCGCACAGGGTGCGCTCCCACAATGACTTTGGAATCATGAGCAAGCTACTCACCGATCTCATCGAAGCGCTGCGTTGCCTGCCTGGCGTGGGCGGCAAGAGTGCGCAGCGTATGGCCTTCCATTTGCTGGAGCGCGACCGCGAACGTGGCCAGCGTCTCGCCCAGGTGATGGAACAGGCCATGCGTGAGATCGGCAACTGCTCGCGCTGCCGCAATTTCAGCGAGACGCCGGTGTGCAACCTGTGCTCCAGCAGCAGCCGCGATCGCCAGGTGTTGTGCGTGGTGGAGTCGCCCACCGAGTTGGCCGCCATCGAACAGGCTACCGGCTATCGCGGGCAGTACTTTGTGCTGCTGGGTCGTTTGTCGCCGCTCGACGGCCTGGGTCCCGAAGAGCTCGGTCTGGATCGCCTGGCCGAACGCCTGGGCGAAGGCGAGATCGAAGAGCTGATCATCGCTACCAATCCCACCGTCGAAGGCGAAGCCACCGCGCACTATCTGGCGCAGCTTGCGCGTGCGGCAAACGTGCGGCCGACGCGACTGGCCCATGGCGTGCCGCTGGGTGGCGAGCTGGAGTACGTCGATCGCGGCACGCTGGCCCACGCTTTCGGCAGTCGCCAGCAGCTGGATTGAGGCGATGACGCCCACGCTCAGCCTGGAGATTCCCGGCAACCAGGAATACCGGGCGCTCCGCAGCGCAGCCGGCCTGAGCATGATGTCCGAAGAAGGTGCGGCGATCGGTCTACCGGCCAGCTGGTGCTCGGTGGGCGTGCGTCACGAGGGCGAGCTGATCGGTATGGGGCGCGTCGTGGGCGATGGCGGCCTGTTCCTGTTCGTGGTCGATATCGCGGTAGCGCCGGCTTGGCAGGGCAAGGGCCTGGGGCGGCGCATCATGCAGGCACTGATGGATGAAGTGCATGCGCGCGCTCCGCTGCGCACCATGGTGGCCCTCATCGCTGATGGCACGGCGCACGAGCTCTACGCCAAGTTCGGATTCAAGCTGGTGGCGCCAGGCGCACAGGGTATGCTGTTGCGGCTGTCATAAAAGCTAAGGAACCAGTCATGGGCGACACCATCTTCGGCAAGATCATCCGTCGTGAAATTCCCGCCGATATCGTCTATGAGGACGATGACGTGCTGGCATTCCGCGATCTCAATCCGCAGGCGCCGGTGCATGTGCTGTTCGTGCCCAAGAAGCCGATCGCCACGCTCGATGGCGCCACGGCGGCCGATGCGGAACTGCTGGGAAAACTGCTGCTGGCTGCCGCCGCGTATGCGCGTCACGAGGGCCTGGCCGATGAGGGCTATCGCACGGTGATCAATTGCAACGAGCATGGCGGCCAGACGGTGTTCCATCTGCACGTGCACCTGCTGGGCGGACGTCGGATGCATTGGCCGCCGGGCTGAACCTGCGCGGTTGCGGGCACAAAAAAACGCCGGCTTGCGCCGGCGTTTTCTCTGGACGCGATCAGTGGTGCGGCGGCGGAGGCGGACGCACGATCACGCGCGTGCGGTAGTAGCCGCCGTAGTAACCACCGTAACCGCCGTAATAACCACCCCAGCCACCCCACGGGCCCCAGCCCGGACCCCAGTAGGGACCCCAGAACGGGTCGTAGTAGCCCGGGCCGTAGTTCACGATCACGCGCTTGGGCCACAGGTACACCACGTTGGCTTCGATGCGCGGATAGGCGTAGTTGTACTCGCCGATCTTCTCCGACATCGTGCCCTGGATGACGCCGGTGACGGTGATGTCGCGACCAGCGGTAAACACTTCCGGATCGTAGAAACCGGCTCGGCACGCTACGAAGCGGCCCTGCGTTTGGCCGTCCGTGCTCGCCGATTCCGGGCGGGCCTGGTCATCCAGCGGGCGCTGCAGTACGTAGAAGCAGGTTTCCTGCGGACCGGGTTTGGTCTCGATGATCTGGCCGCCCCAGCGAACCTGGGCGCCGGCGGCGCCATTGCCTTCCTGCTGGGCGGCAACGGAGTTGACCTGGGTGAACGTGCCCTGCAGCGGTTGCGGCACCGTTGCGCAGGCCGCCAGCGTGGCCACGGCGGTCGCGAGAATCAACGGCTTGTACATGGACATGACGCTTCTCCATCGTGTGGTGGATGCGGCGCATCCACGGTTCAATATCATTTGACCACGCGACGCGGTCGAAAGTCCCGCGCAGCCTGTCGAAAGTTTTTAAGCAAGTCAGCTGGCGGTTCGTCGTGCGCGTAACGCAGTTCCAGATACGTCCTCTTCAAGTGTTCCAGCTGGTCGCGTTGGCTGGGGAGGGCCCGCGCGGCGCGGCTGAAGTAGTGCTGCGGTCCTTCGCTGTGGCGACGGGTCACGCCCGCCGCGGCCAGTCGTTTCTCCAACAACCGCATGCTTGTATGTGCTCGATCCGCTTCCGGACGTTGCCACATGGCCCATAGCAAACCGCCTACAGCAAATAGCGAACCGCCGATGGCGAGCAACAAACCCAGCATGCCGACATTGGTGTCCTGCACACCGAACGGCGTCAGCAGGCCGCGCTGCCGCAGCGTGTCAAAGCCGATAACGCCTTGGATCCACCACTGGTTGACGATGTCCCAACGGTTGCGCCATGACAGCCACCACTGGTTGGGTGCCCAGTCAGCTGCCGTGGCATTGGCTGCCGCGGACCCCTGGCTCACGCGTTCCGGACGCACGGCCGCGGTGGGATCCATGCGTACCCAGCCACGCTCGGGCAGCCAGACTTCGCTCCATGCGTGGGCATCGGCTTGGCGCACCAGCAGGTAGTTGCCCATGCTGTTCCAGTAGCCGCCCTGGTAACCGGTGACGACCCGGGCGGGAATGCCGGCCGCACGCATCAGCACCACGAAGGACGAGGCATAGTGCTCGCAGAATCCTTCGTGCGTGCCGAACAGGAAATCATCGACCGTGTTGTGTCCCAGCGGGGTGGGCGTCAGCGTGTAACTGAAGCCGCCGTCATGGAACAGCGTCATCGCGGCCTGGACGATCGCGGCATCGTTGCTGCCGTATTGGCCGCGCCATCGTTGCCCCAGTGCCCGCGCCTGCGGATCGAAACCCGGCGGCAATTGCAGGGCCCGTCGCCGATCGCGTTCGCTGAGCTGCCCCTGCATGCGGTAGCTGGGCGCCGAGCGCAGCGAGTAGACGAGGGGATCGTTGACCGGACGATCGGCACGCATTTCGCGGTCCGCGCTCATGCTTGCCTGGGCCGGCGCTTCCAGCGGCACGTCGAGCGCAGGCAACACGCGTTGACCGGTCGCTTCCAAGGTCACGGTGTACTGGGTGACTGGGCCGTGTTCGACGGTTGCCGGACTGCCGTTGCGCTCGCTGCCGTTCCAGGTGCGACCGTCGTAATTCCACAGCACATACGCACGGAAGTAGCGCTGCTGATTGGGCGGCGGCGTACCGGCGAAGGCCACGCGCATGGCGGGTCGCTCATCCTCGAACAGTGCGGCGAAGTCCCCGGGCGACATGTCAGCACTCAGGCCAGTGCGGCCCTGCGTGCTACCGGGGGCTCCCCATAACGGCGAACTCAGGCGCGGAACGAAGACAAAGGCCAGCAAGGCGAGCGGCAACGATGCGGCGAGCAGTTTGAGCGCGGGCAGCAGTTCGCGCGGAAGACTGCTTGCCGGCCTTGCGGGCTGCAGTGCGCGCAGCGTCGCCAAGGCGGGCAGCAAGCCTAGCGCCACCAGCACCGTGGCCACCATGCCTTGATCGAACAGCAGCGCCGTCATCAATGCAAAACAGGAGAATGCCGCACCGACGCGCGCGTCGCGCGGTGTCTCCGTTTCGAACAGCTTGAGCACCAGCAGGCCCGCCACCAGCGCCGCACCAGGCTCGCGCCCGAACAAGGTGCTGTATTGGGAGATTACCGCCGCGGTCAGCAGCGCCAGCAGCGACAGTTTCAGATAGGCCGGCGCGCGTCCCGGTCGCTGGCGGCGTTGCCACCAGCGCAGTCCAAGCATCACTGCCAGCGCGAGCGTGAACCACGCCGGCAGATGGGGAGCATGTACGCCGAGCACCACGGTGACGGTGATGCACAACAGGTCGAACGGGCGTCGCTCCAGCGGCGCCTGGTGTTTGTGCCGGAACAGGGAAAGACGCATCACGGCATCCGGGCCAACGCATTCATGCAGTGGCTGTAGTGGCTGCGGCCATGCCCCAGGCCGATGTCTTCGATGGGCAGCCACAAACTGGTGGGCCGTCCCACCGTCTCCGCTTCGCCCAGCCAGCGGGCCAGGCGTTCGATGCGTGCTTCGGGACTGAGCTGGGCGAGCTGGCGCCAGTCCAGATGCCACTCCTCCTGCGCCTCGGGTTGCTCGAAATCCTTCACCAGCAAGCTGTCGTGGCGTGCGCTGTGCTTCCACGAGATATGCCGCTGGGGATCGCCGGCGCGATAGGCGCGCAAGGCCGCAATATCCTCGCCCTGATGCAGGCGTTGCTGCTTGCTGGCATCACCGGGCAGCAGCGGCGGTGGGCCGCCGGTTTCAGGGTGCGGCCACACCAGCACGGACTGCTCGGGATGAATCCAGCTCCAGGCATGGAACAGCCCGAGCGGCCAGTTGCTCCACAGTTTGATGCGCGGCATGGGGCGCCAGCCACGACGCCGGGTATCCAGCTGCAGGGAGACCAGGGTTTCGCCGTGTGCCTCGACGGCAAAGGCTTCGGCCTGGCCGTTCATGTCCGCGTGTACCGAGGTATGCGCGTGGCCGCTGCCGCTGAACACCAGGGTGATCGCCATGGGCTCGCCCGCGATCGCCTGGCCTTGCCGGATGCCGGTGAGCTTCAGTCCATCAAGGCTGCGAAACGCAATCAGCATGCTCGCCGAGGTGGCCGAGCCGAGCAGACAGGTGAGCATCAGTGCGGCGTTGTTGGTGTAGTTCAACGCACCCACCAGCATGATCAGCAGGAGCACCGTAAAGGCAGCGCCAAAGGCGGTCGGCACGATGTAGACGCGCCGCCGATGCAGCACGATCGGCAGGGATTCGGGGCGCTTGTAGCGAGTGAGTGCGGGCAGGCGTCGTTCTGCCCAGGTCTGGACGCGACGAATCGCGGCGAGCATTAATCCACCGCGACGTCGGCAAGCAGGCTGCGCGCGAGGCTGTCGCCGCTCGCGCCCCGGGTGGTGACCAGGCGATGCGCCGCCAGCGGTACGAACAGCGCCTGGATGTCCTCCGGCAATACATGTTGGCGGCCGCTCAGCATGGCCCACGCGCGCGCGGCGCTCAGCAGCGCCAGGCCGGCGCGTGGCGACAGGCCGACGCGAACGTCCGCATGACGCCTGCTGGCGGCCAGCAAGGCCTGCAGGTAATCCAGCAGTGCGGCGCTCGCCGTCACCGATTGCGCTCGCCGCGCCAGTTCGGCCAGTCCGGCCACATCCAGTTGCGGCGTGAGTTGGGCTAGCAGGTCGCGTCGGTCGCTGCCGGTCAGTAGCGCGCGTTCTGCGGCAGCGTCGGGATAGTCCAGCGACACACGCAACATGAAGCGGTCCAGCTGCGAGTCCGGCAGCGGGAAGGTCCCGGCCAGATCGAGCGGATTCTGCGTGGCCACCACAAAAAACGGCTGCGGCAGGATATGCGTCTGGCCGTCCACCGTGACCTGGCCTTCCGCCATCGACTCGAGCAGGGCGCTCTGCGTCTTGGGCGTGGCGCGATTGATTTCATCGGCCAGCAGCAGGCCGGTAAAGATGGGACCGGGATGGAATCGGAACTGCCCTGTCTCGCGCTCGTAGACGCTCACCCCGATAATGTCCGAGGGCAGCAGGTCGCTGGTGAACTGCACGCGCTGGAAATCCAGCTCAAAGCTGGCGGCCAGGGCATGGGCCAGGGTGGTCTTGCCAACGCCGGGCACGTCTTCCAGTAGAAGATGGCCGCCAGCAAGCAGGCAGGTGAAGGCCAGCTTGACTTGGCGCGGCTTGCCAAGCAGCACGCGATTGACCTGGGCCATGCTGGCCTCCAGCCGCGTGCGTAGTGATTCTTCGTGTAGCGGAGTAATGGCGGACATGGGTTTCTGGCAGCGGGGAAGGGTGATGCGGAACAGAGCTCATGCGTGACACCCCCAGTGTAGCCGTGGGTTTCTCGCGCTGGCGAGCGGTGTTCGTGATCGCCTTCGCAGTGCTCTGCGTGCTCAAGATCATGCTTGCTGCAAGCCTGTCACCGTTTGGTGACGAGGCGTTTTACTGGCAAGAGAGTCGCCGCCTGGCCTGGGGCTATAGCGACTTGCCGCCGCTCACGGCCCTGCTGATCCACTTTGGCGAGCACATCGCCGGGCACGGCGTGTTCGGCATGCGCTGGCCTTTCCTGCTGATCGGCAGCCTCCTGCCATGGCTGGTGCGAGCCTTTGCCCGCGAGGCCTTCGACGAACGCACCGGCTGGCAGGCCGGCCTGCTGTGCCTGGTCTTGCCGCTGGCGGGCAGTCTGGGCGTGCTCGCTTTACCGGACGTGCCGCTGACCGTGGCGATCACGGCGGCCCTGCTTGGCCTGGTGCGGGCGCTGGATCGCGACTATTTGCGCGACTGGCTGCTGCTCGGCCTCTCGCTGGGCGTGTGCTGGCTGACCCATTACCGGGCCGCCATGCCGATGTTGGCCGGCCTGCTGTTTTGCGTGATGACCCCGCGTGGTCGGGCGCAGTGGCGCCGTCCAGGTCTGTGGCTGGCCATGGCGATGGCTGCGCTGGGCCTGATCCCACTGGTCATTTCCAATTGGCAGCACCACGCTGCAGGCCTGGCCTTTCAACTGGTCGAACGCAATCCCTGGCAATTCCATGCCGACGCCCTGGTGCAGCCGCTGGAGCAGGCGGTGGCCTGCACGCCGTTGCTATACCTGCTGCTGCTGTGGGCGGCATGGGTGAGCTGGCGGCGTCGTGAGGAGGGGCGGCCGTGGGACCTCATCGCGATCGTGTCCGGCTGCTTCCTCGTCGTCTATTTCGCGCTTGGCCTGTTTGCGGACGACATACGCTTTCGGGCGCACTGGCCTTTGCCCGGCTATCTGCCGCTGTTGGCCGCATTGCCTGTCTTGCTGCGCGAACGCCGGCCGTGGCGCCAGGCGTGGTTGACCGCTGCGTTCGTGCTGGCGGCGGCGGGTCTGCTTGGCGGCCTTGCGTATCTCGGCCTGGCCGCCAGCAACAACGGTGCGCCTGTGTTGGCCGGCTTCAAGGCGTTCCCGGCGCGTTTCGTTGGCTGGCGCGAAAGTGGCGACATGGCGCGCGAACTGCTCGCCTCGCATCCAGGCGTGGTGGTCGCCGACAACTTCATGCTGGCGGCAGAAATCGATTTCCAGTTGGGCGGCAGCGTGCCGGTCTACGTGCTCGACAGTCCACTCAACGTCAAGCACGGGCGCGCACCGCAGCTGGTCTGGTGGGAACTGGACGAAACCGCCTTGGGCCGACGGCATGGTGGCGAACTCATGTTGCTCGCGGTGGATGAAAAAGCGCTGCGCGTGCATGAGCGGGCGGACTGGTTGCGTGCGCTGTGCGGCCGCATCAACCAGCCAGCACCGCTGACGCGGCTGGATCTGTTCGACGGGCGCCGCCGGATCGCTTTTTATGCAGGAACGGTCCCGTTGTCGCTGCCAGCCATGGCGACGGCCAGCGATGCCTGCCCGATTTGGCGAATCGCCGCGGTGAACGACGAACAACCCTGAGTCAGGGCAGGGCGATGCCTGCTTCGCGCAGCATGCGTGCAAGTGCAATCAGCGGCAGGCCAATCAAGGCCGACGGATCCTGGTTGTCGATCCGCTCGAACAGGCTGATGCCCAGTCCTTCGCACTTGAAGCTGCCGGCGCAATCGAGCGGCTGCTCGCGTTCGATGTAGCGATCGATCTCGTCCACGGTGAGGCTGCGAAACATCACCACGGTGTGGTCGACATGCACGCGATCCTCACCCGTGCGGGTGTCGTGCAGGCACAGCGCCGTATGGAAATGCACCTCGCGACCGGAGCTCGCCAGCAGCTGTTCGCGGGCGCGCTCGGCCGTGCCAGGTTTGTCGAGCACCATGCCGCCCAGTTCGGCAACTTGATCGGAACCAATCACCAGCGCATCGTCCAGTCCGGCGGCTGCGGCGCGCGCTTTGGCGATGGCGAGCCGACTGGCGCGATCGCGTGGCGTTTCATCGGGCAGGGCGGTCTCGTCGGTGCCGGGAGCGCGTTGTTCGAAATCGTCGACGATGCGGCGTAGAAGTTCGGCCCGATAACGCGAGGTCGAGCCCAGCACCAGGGTGGGCAGGCTCATGCGTCGTGCTCGCGGCGCAGGTGTTCCCGCATGGCGCTGTCCAGATCGTGCTGGGCGCGATCCAGGGCTGCCAGCAGCGGCTGCAGGCGATCGCGGGTATCATTCATGGATGCGACGGCTCTATCGAGTTCCTCCTGCGAGGCTTTCGGTGCGGCGTCGCGGATCCAGATGCGTTGTTGCAGCAGGGAGCGCAGGCCCGCGTCGATCGCGTGGCGCGCCTCCTGTTCGCTGCTGGCGGGCAGATCCGGATTGAGCGACATGACGGCGTGGGCCTGTTGCAGGCCGGCTCGACAGGTCTTGAGATCCGCTTCCACCTTGTCGGCCAGCTCCAGCAACTGAAGCAGGCTCAGCGTCCGGCGATCGGCACGACGCCGATAGGCCAGGATGGCCCCGACCAGGGCAGCGGCAAGGATCAGCAGCGCAGCGATGCCGAGCGTCAGGTAGGGGTTCACGGGCGGCCAGCTCGCAGGAGAGGTGGTCAAAGTCTGCCGTACCGGGGCCGTTCAGGCAAAATTGGCCAAGTCAGCGCTCGCGGACCCGCCAGCCCGTTGACTTCAATGGGTTGTAATCCTATGATTTCGGGTCTATGTCCGTGACACTGCCAGAGTCCGTGGACGCTTGGCGCATGGTCTCGGCGCGGCGTTCGTTCCAGGGGGAGTTCCCCGTAGTCGCCATGAAGCGATTGGGCGAGGCCTTGGCCGGTACGGAAGGGACGGCGCACTACGAGCTGGATTTTGGCCGGGACGAGTTTGGTACGGCGTACCTCGACGTGCGTGTCCAGGTTCCTGTCACGCTGACCTGCCAGCGCAGCCTGGAGCCGTTTGTACTGCCCATGGCGGTTGATAGCCGGCTGGGATTGATCCGCTCCGAGCGCGATGAAGCGGCCTTGCCGCCCAACGTCGAGCCGCTGCTGATCGCCGACGACAGCAAGCTCAACCTGCTGGAAGTCATCGAAGACGAATTGTTGTTGGCGCTGCCGCTGGTCCCGGTCAATCCGGACAGCACATTGCCTGAAGACGTAGTAGGCCCCACGCCGGAGGAAGTCTCCAGCGAAGGGCGTTCCGATAACCCGTTCGCGGTTTTGCGCGAACTCAAGAAAAACTGATTTAGCTGGAGATTCGCCATGGCCGTTGCCAAGAGCCGCAAGACCCCGTCCACCCGCGGCATGCGTCGTTCGCACGATGCGCTGAAGACCGTGCAGCTGTCGACCGATCCGACCAGCGGCGAGGTGCATCTGCGCCACCACGTCACCAAGGACGGCTACTACCGCGGCAAGAAGGTCATCCAGACCGCCGGCGCGGTGGTCGAAGAGGATTAATCGTTTCCCGCAAGGGATACGGTTCCGCATGGCGGCGCGATTTCGCGCCGCTTTGCGTTTATGCGATCACCCACGTAACGTTGGCGGTTTGGAAGCTGGCTTGAGCTGTTGAGGCCGCTTCATCCCAATCCGTCGCATGGAAAGTTAATGGCCCAGATTTACGCCCGCATCACCGGCACCGGCAGCGCACTGCCTGAGCGAGTGGTGACCAACGCCGATCTCGAGAAGATCGTCGAGACCAGTGACGAATGGATTGTCAGCCGCACCGGCATTCAGCGCCGCCACATCGCCGCCGAAGGCCAGACCACCGGCGACCTGGCCACCGAAGCCGCGGAGCGCGCCCTCGAAGCTGCCGGCGTCAAGGCGTCAGAGATTGATCTGATCGTGCTCGGCACGACCACGCCGGACATTATTTTTCCGTCCACCGCCTGCCTCGTGCAGCATCGCCTGGGCGCCAACGGTTGCGCCGCGTTCGACGTCAATGCGGCCTGCTCGGGCTTCGTCTACGCGCTGGGCATTGCCGACAAGTTCATCCGCAGCGGCCAGTCCAAGAAAGTGCTGGTGATCGGCGCGGAAACGCTGACCCGCATGGTCGACTGGACTGAGCGCGAAACCTGCGTGCTGTTCGGCGACGGCGCCGGCGCGGTGGTGCTGGAAGCCTCGGAAGAGCCGGGCATCTACGCCACGCTGCTGCATGCCGACGGCGGCTTCAAGCATCTGCTGTACAACCCGGTGGGCGTCTCGGTCGGCTTCAAGGACGAGCCCAACCACGGCGTGCGCATCAACATGGCGGGCCGCGAAGTGTTCAAGGTCGCCGTGAAGACGCTCGACTCGCTGGTCGACGAAACGTTGCAGGCCGCTGGCATGGACGAATCGCAGATCGACTGGCTGATTCCGCACCAGGCCAACCTGCGCATCATCGAGGCCACGGCCAAGCGCCTGAAGATGCCGATGGAGCAGGTGATCGTCACCGTGCAGGAGCATGCGAATACCTCGTCCGGCTCGGTGCCGCTGGCGCTCGATTACGCCGTGCGTTCGGGCAAGGTCAAGCGTGGTCAGAACCTGCTGCTGGAAGCGTTTGGTGGCGGGTTTACGTGGGCTTCGGCGCTGTTGCGCTACTGATTGTCCAGTTGCACGAGATACAAGGCCGCCTCCGGGCGGCCTTTGTCTTTCCTGTGGGAGCGCACCCTGTGCGCGACTGGCCTCAGGGCTGACCGAGGGGCGTTGTGGTCGCGCACAAGGTGCCCTCCTACAGGTGTCGCGTGTCGAAATGACTGAATACAGCTGCGTATGGCGCTGATTACTGGCACCATTCCGTTTTTCGATTTCAGAAAACCCCTATCCATGACCGATACCGCCGCCACGCTAGCTTTCGTTTTCCCTGGCCAGGGTTCGCAATCCGTGGGCATGCTGGCCGAGCTGGCCGCTGCGCATGCGGAAGTGAAGGCCACGTTCGACGAGGCATCGCAGGGCGCGGGCACCGACCTGTGGGCGCTCAGCCAGCAGGGTCCGGAAGAGGACCTCAACCGCACCGAGAACACGCAGCCGGCACTGCTCGCCGCCAGCGTGGCGGTGTGGCGCGTGTGGCAGAAGCTGGGTGGCGCGACGCCTGCGCAGATGTCCGGCCACAGCCTGGGCGAGTACAGCGCTCTGGTATGTGCCGGCGCCTTGTCGCTGCATGACGCTGCTGCACTGGTCGCCGAGCGCGGTCGCCTGATGCAGGCCGCCGTGCCGCCGGGCGTGGGCGCGATGGCGGCCATCCTTGGTGGCGACGATGCGCAGATTGCGGCGGTGTGCGAAGAAGTCGCGCAGGGCCAGGTCGTGTCGCCGGCCAACTTCAATTCGCCCGGCCAGCTCGTCATCGCGGGCAATGCCGAAGCGGTGGATCGCGCGTTGGCCAAGCTGGCGGAGCAGGGCGTGAAGAAAGCCATCAAGCTGGCCGTGTCGGTACCTTCGCATTGCGCACTGATGCGCGACGCGGCCGATCGCCTGGGCGAGCGCATGGCGTCCATCAACTGGGCATTGCCGTCTGTGCCGGTCGTGCAGAACGCCGAAGCGCGCAGCTACGACAACCTGGACGATATTCGCGGCGCGCTGCAGCGCCAGCTGTATCTGCCGGTGCGCTGGACGCAATGCGTGCAGGCGCTGGTCGCAGGCGGTGCGACGCGCATGGCCGAAGCTGGTCCGGGCAAAGTGCTGGCAGGCCTGATCAAGCGCATCGACAAGAGCGTGGAAGCGCGCGCCATCGGTACGCCGGCCGAGCTGGAAGCCGCCCGTACCGAGTGGGCCTGATTCCCGGCACTTTCCCGATTCATGCGGCTGGACGGATTGCCGTTTAGCCATCCAAAGGAAATAACAGATGAGCAAGACACTGCAAGGTGAAATCGTCCTCGTCACGGGCGCCAGCCGCGGCATCGGTGCGGCGATTGCCGACGAACTGGCGGCGCAGGGCGCCACGGTCATCGGCACCGCCACCAGCGACAGCGGTGCGGCGGCGATCGGCGAGCGTCTTGCCGCGCACGGCGGCCATGGCCGCATGCTCAATGTGACCGATGGCGCGTCCATCGATGCGCTCATCGACAGCATCGCCAAGGAATTCGGCCCGGTCTCGATCCTGGTCAACAATGCCGGCATCACGCGCGATCAGCTGCTGATGCGCATGCGCGATGAAGACTGGCAGGCCATTCTCGATACCAATCTCACCTCGGTGTATCGCGCCTCCAAGGCGGTGATGCGCGGCATGATGAAGGCGCGCAAGGGCCGCATCATCTCGATCGCTTCGGTGGTCGGCGTCACCGGCAACCCGGGCCAGTCCAACTATGCGGCGGCCAAGGCTGGCATCATTGCGTTCTCCAAGTCGCTGGCGCGCGAGATCGGTTCGCGCGGCATCACCGTGAACGTGGTGGCGCCGGGCTTCATCGATACCGATATGACGCGTGCGCTGCCTGAAGACGCCCGTACGGCGCTGCTGGGTCAGATTGCGCTCGGGCACCTGGGTCAGGCGACCGATATCGCGAAGGCCGTGGGCTTTCTGGCGTCCCCGTCGGCGGCTTACATCACCGGCGAGACGCTGCATGTGAACGGCGGCATGTACATGCCGTAAGCCCTCAAGAAAGGGCGGCAAGCCCTTCTGTTGGCCCCCAATTGTTTGAAACGGCCGAATTGCCCTCCATCTATGGGGACGGGCAGTCCGGTGCGCCGGCGCGGGCCGGCTTAACACGGAGTTGTCGCAAGCTACATCGTTTTAGGCGACAATTGCTTCTTTCGCGCCGGCCCCGTGGCCTGCGTATCACCATTGCTGGCGGATCATGGCGGCCTTGCGGCTTAACCACTACAATCCGCCGGCCATATGTCGGCCTTATGTCCGGCGTTGATCAGGTAACTACTCCTTGGGAGGTATTGGCAACATGAGCACCATCGAAGAGCGCGTCAAGAAAATCGTCATCGAGCAGCTGGGCGTGAAGGAAGAGGAAGTCACGGCGAACGCTTCGTTCGTGGACGATCTGGGCGCTGATTCGCTGGACACCGTCGAGCTGGTCATGGCCCTCGAGGAAGAGTTCGAGACCGAGATTCCGGACGAAGAGGCCGAGAAGATCACCACGGTGCAGCAGGCTGTTGACTACATCAAGGCCCACACCAAGGAGTGATCGCTCTGCTGCGACGACGCCATGCGTCTGTCCACTAGCGATACCGGAAGCTGCGCCACATTGGCGCAGTTTTCGTTTCTGCATTTTGCAACGTCCGATCCCGTATGGTGCGCACGGCGCACTGCACGGCCCGGATGACGTGGCCACGAATGACGCAGATTGCCTGCCGCCATCGATAGAGCCACGGATACACAAGGGAAGATCAGCATGAGCAAACGACGTGTGGTTGTAACCGGGCTGGGCATCATTTCCCCGGTCGGCAACGAAGTCGCGACCGCCTGGGACAACATCCTCAAGGGCGTCAGCGGCATCGGTGAGGTTACCCATTTCGACGCCACCGCCTATGCCACGCGCATCGCCGGTCAGGTACGTGATTTCGATCCGGCGCAGTGGATCGCCCAGAAAGAAATCAAGAAGATGGATCCGTTCATCCATTACGGCATCGCCGCGGGCACGCAAGCCCTGCGCGATTCCGGCCTGGAAGTGACGGAAGCAAACGCACCGCGCATCGGCGTGGCCGTGGCTGCCGGTATCGGCGGCCTGCATACCATCGAACATACGTCGATCGAGCTGCACGACAAGGGGCCGCGTCGCGTGTCGCCGTTCTTCGTGCCCTCGTCGATCATCAACATGGTGTCCGGTCACCTGTCGATCATGTACGGCCTGAAGGGCCCGAACATCGCCTGCGTCACGGCCTGCACCACGGGTACGCACAACATCGGCCTGGCCGCGCGCATGATCCAGTACGGCGATGCCGACGTGATGATCGCCGGCGGCGCCGAGTTCGCCACCACCGGCACGGCGATGGCGGGCTTCTGCTCGGCCAAGGCCATGTCCACCCGCAACGATGAGCCGACCAAGGCCAGTCGTCCGTGGGACAAGGACCGCGATGGTTTCGTGCTGTCCGACGGCGCCGGCGTGCTGGTGCTGGAAGAGTACGAACACGCCAAGGCACGCGGCGCGAAGATCTATGCGGAGCTGGTCGGCTTCGGCATGAGCGGCGATGCTTTCCACATCACTGCCCCGAGCGAAGGTGGCGAAGGTGCGGCGCGCAGCATGGACACGGCACTGAAGGACGGTCATCTGAACCCGACCGACGTGCAGTACGTCAATGCACACGGCACGTCCACGCCGCTGGGCGACCTGGGTGAAGTGCTGGCCGCCAAGCGCGTGTTCGGCGATCACGCCTACAAGCTGGCGATGAGCTCGACCAAGTCGGCCACCGGTCACTTGCTGGGTGCCGCTGGCGGCGTGGAGGCGATCTTCACCATCCTCGCCCTGCGCGACCAGGTATTGCCGCCGACCATCAACCTGGACGAGCCGGGCGAAGGCTGCGATCTGGATTTCGTGCCGCACACCGCGCGCGAAGCGAAGTTCGACGTGGCCATCTCCAACTCGTTCGGCTTCGGCGGCACCAACGGTACGCTGGCATTCCGTCGCATTTGAGCGAAGTGACCACGTTCCATCGCAAGACCCTGCACGGCCGGCGCGATCTACTCGCGCCGGCCGCTGCATTTCCGGAGCGCTATCCGGGCCTGCTGCAGAGCGTGACCCACGGTACGCCGCAGTCGCGCTACGACATTCTTTTCGCGTTTCCGCAGGAAGCGCTGACCCTGCGCGCCGATGGGCGGCTCATCGACGATCGGGGGGAGCCGTTGCAGCGCGGCTTTCTCGATGCGCTGGATGAAGCATGGTGCGCGGTTCGATCGCCGCGTGACGGAGCAAGCGACTTGCCGTTCCACGGTGGCTGGCTGCTGTTTCTTGCCTATGAACTGGTTGGCGAGATCGAAACGCGCCTGCAGCTGCGTCCCTCCGATGTTTTGCCCACTGCCATCGCCTTGCGCTGCCCTGCGGCGGTTATCGTTGACCATGCGCGTGGTTGCACGGTGTTGGTGGCGGAGCAGGGGCATCAAGGCTTGCTCGATGTCATGGAGGCTGATCTCTTCGCGCCGATGGAATTGCCTGCGTTGCCTGCACCCGACGCTTGCAGCGAGGACGAGCCGGCGCTGTTTCTCGATGGCGTGGCGCGCATCCACGAACATCTGCATGCCGGCGACATCTTCCAGGTAAATCTCTCGCGGGCTTGGCACGCGCATTACGCGAATCCTGTGACGCCTGCGCAATTGTATTTGTCGCTGCGCCAAGCCAATCCGGCGCCGTTCGCGGGCTTGTTCCAGCAGCCCGAATGGGCAGTGGTGAGTTCATCACCTGAGCGCCTGGTCGAAGTACGCGATGGCCTGGCGCAGACGCGTCCGATCGCCGGCACGCGGCCGCGCACACCGGGTGATGACGACACCGCGCGCATCCTTGAGCTCAGCACGCATCCCAAGGAACGCGCCGAGCACGTCATGCTGATCGATCTCGAACGCAATGACCTGGGCCGCGTCTGCGTGCCGGGCACGGTCGAAGTCAACGAGCTGATGGTGGTGGAGAGTTACGCGCACGTGCACCACATCGTCTCAAACGTGCGCGGTCGCCTGCGCGACAATGTGACGCCGGGCGAAGTGATTGCCGCCACCTTCCCGGGCGGCACCATCACCGGCTGCCCCAAGGTGCGCTGCATGGAAATCATCGCTGCGCTGGAAGATGCGCCGCGTGGCGCCTATACCGGCGCGCTCGGTTATCTGGACCGCAACGGCGATCTCGATCTCAATATCCTCATACGCACGTTCACGCTGGCCGGTTCCGACGTCACGCTGCGCGCTGGCGCAGGCATCGTGGCCGATTCAGTGTCGGATAAAGAGCTGGACGAGACGCGTGCCAAGGCGCGCGGCCTGCTGCGTGCACTGGGAGTGCAGGGCTGATGGCAGACCGCGTACTCATCAACGGTGCGCCGTCGGTCACCGTCTCCGCGTTTGATCGAGGCTTGTCCTACGGCGACGGCTTGTTCGAAACCATCCGTTTCGTCGATGGCGTGGCGCCGCTGTGGTCGCGACACATGGACCGTTTGCGCGAGAGCTGCATCCGCTTGCGCTTGCCTGCGCCCGATGCGCCGCAGCTGGCACGCGAAGCGGCGCTGGTGATCGAGGGCATGCACGATGCCGTCGTTCGCATCACGCTCACTCGCGGCGTTGGAGAGCGCGGTTATGCACCGCCTCAGGCTGCTGCGCCCACCCGTGTCGTGGCCGGCTTCGAGGCGCCGTCCATGGCGGGTGATGTGTATCGCTCAGGCCTGCGCGTGCGTTGGTGCGACACGCGTCTGGCCGCGCAGCCGCTGCTGGCGGGCATGAAGCACCTCAACCGGCTGGAGCAGGTGCTGGCGCGCGCCGAATGGTCCGACCCCGCGCTGGGCGAGGGCCTGCTTTGCGATGCCGAGGGACAGCTCATCTCGGGCACCATGACTAATCTGTTCGCCGTGCTCGATGGCGTCCTGATCACACCGGCGCTGGATCGCTGCGGCGTGGCGGGGGTGGCTCGCGCCGAGATTCTCGCCAGCCGGCCAGGCGTGCGCATCCAGGGACTGCGCCCGGCGGAGCTCGCCCGGGCCAGTGAGGTCTTCCTCAGTTCCAGCGTACGCGGCATCCTGCCTGTTCAGGCCTTGGGCGATACCGTGTATGTTGCCGGGCCGGTCACCCGCGCTTTGCAGCAGCATTGGCGCGGCCTGGGTTTCCCGATGGAGCAGGCATGAGTGGACACAAGATGCAGGGGCGGGCGCTTTGGCGCAGCCTGATCGTGCTGGTGTTGCTGGCGGTAGCCGGCGGCGTCGCCTATGGATGGATGGACTATCAGCGCTTCGTCGGCATGCCGTTGGCGGTGTCGCCGCAGACGCCCAGCGTCGATGTGGCCAAGGGCAGCAGCCTGCGTGATGTGGTTGGCCAGTTGCGCGAGCAGCACGTGACGAATTCGCGCACGCTGTATTGGCGTGTGCTGGCCGAGCAGTTGCGTGTGGCCGGTCGCCTGCATGCGGGCGAATATGCGTTGAGCGCGGGCATGACGCCGCGCGAGCTGTTGCTCAATATGGCTGCGGGCAAGGTCCTGCAGCGCAATTTCACCATCGTCGATGGCTGGAACTTCCGAGACCTGCGCCAGGCCTTGGCCAAGGCGGACCGGCTCAAGCAGGAAGGCGCCGGTCTCGACGACGCCGCGCTGATGGCCAGGATCGGGGCGCCTGGCGAAATGCCCGAGGGACGTTTTCTTCCCGAGACCTACGCCTATGTGAAGGGCGACAGCGACCTGGACATCCTGCGCCGCGCGCATGCCGCGATGGCCAAGATGCTGGACACGCTGTGGGCCCAACGCGACAAGAATGTGCCGCTGGCCACGCCGTATGACGCGCTGATCCTGGCGTCCATCGTGGAAAAGGAAACCGGCCGCGCCGATGAGCGTGCGCGCATCGCCGGCGTGTTCGTGCGTCGGCTGCAGGAGCACATGCTGCTGCAGACCGACCCCACCGTGATCTATGGCATGGGCGAGTCCTACACCGGCAACATCCACAAGTCGGACCTGACCACCGACACGCCGTACAACACCTATACCCGCGCCGGCCTGCCGCCGACGCCGATCGCCATGGCTGGCAAGCCCGCCATCGAGGCGGCGCTGCATCCGGCAACCGGGTCGGAGCTTTACTTTGTCGCGCGTGGCGACGGCACGCACGTGTTCTCCAGTACGCTGGACGAACACAATCACAACGTGGCCTGTTTTCAGCTGAAGCGATGCCAATGACACGAGGCAAGTTGATCACGCTCGAAGGTGGCGAGGGGGCCGGCAAGAGCACACTGCTCGCCGGCCTGCAGCAGCACTTGCGCGCGCAGGGCGTGGATCTGGTGCAGACGCGCGAACCCGGCGGCACGCCGCTGGGCGAGGCGGTGCGCGCCATCGTGCTCGATCCGGCGCATCGCGGCATGGGCGCCGAATCCGAATTGCTGCTGATGTTCGCCTCGCGGGCGCAGCTCGTGCGCGAATGCATCGAGCCTGCGCTGGCGGCGGGGCAGTGGGTGTTGTGCGATCGTTTCACCGATGCGAGCTACGCCTATCAAGGCGGTGGTCGCGGGGTGCCGAATGAGCGCATCGCCACGCTGGAGCAGTGGGCTACACATGGTTTGACGCCTGACCTGACCCTATTGCTCGATCTTCCCGTGGCGACCGGGCGTGCGCGCGCTGCCGGCCGCGGCGAAGCGGATCGCATCGAAGTGGAAGGCGATACATTTTTTGAGCGCGTGCGTGCGGCTTATCGTGCGCGTGCCGCCGCGGAGCCGGCGCGCTTCCGCATCATCGACGCCACGCTGACGCCGCCGGAAGTGCTGGCGGCCGCCATCGATGCCACCCGTCACCTGTTTGGGACTCCGGCATGAATCTGATGCCATGGCATGGCGAGCATTGGGAACGCCTGCAGGCTAGGCGTGAGCGCAACGCGATGCCGCACGCGCTCTTGCTGTGCGGGCCCGAAGGCCTGGGCAAGCGCGACTTCATGCGTCGCTTCGCCGAAGGCCTGCTGTGCCAGCACCCGCAACACGGCGAGCCGTGCGGCCAGTGCCGCAGCTGCCTGTTGTTTGCAGCGGGCACGCACCCGGATTTCGCCACGTTGAGTTTTGGCCTGCGCAAGGATGGCGTGCAGCGCAGCGAGATCGTGGTCGACCAGGTTCGCGAGCTGTCCGCCCGTCTTGCCATGTCGAGCCAGTTCGGTGGATGGCAGATCGTGTGCATCGATCCGGCCGATGCCATGAATACCGCGGCAGCCAACGCCTTGCTCAAGACGCTGGAAGAACCCTCGCCGCAGACGCTGCTGCTGTTGGTCGCCGATGCGCCATGGCGCTTGCCGCAGACCATTCGCAGCCGCTGCCAGCGCATCGAGTTCCATTTGCCCTCGCGCGAGCAGTCCTTGGCGTGGCTTGAGCAACAGGGCGTCAAAGACCCAGCTGCTGCGCTCGACGCGGCGGGCGGCAATCCCGGCCTGGCGCGTGCCTGGGCGGAGCAGGGTGCGCTCGCGCGCCGGCTGGAAGTCCGCAAGGACCTTGGCGCCTTGGCGGCAGGTCGTGGCGAGGCCATGGAAGTAGCGCGTCGCTGGCTGGACAACGAGCCGCAACAACGCCTGTGGTTTGCCGCGCAGGCGGCTGCGGAAGAGTTGAAATTGCGCGCCACCGCGGGGCAGGGGCCGCTGGCCAGTCAGCTGGACGCCGAAGGCCTCGACCAGTGGTACATGGCGGCCAATCGCACGCGTGAATCCCTGCGTGGCCCGTTGCGCGGCGATCTGCTCTTGCTGGAGCTGCTTGCCCGCTGGCACTGATGCCAGCGTGACAACCGGGTTGCAGTCACCGCGTTTCCCCTAGGGAAAGGCCGCTGACAGGCCGCCTGCCTACGCTTCGCCGATGAAGTTCGTCCCCCAACGCCAGCTCCCCATTTGGCCGTGGATTTCGCTCCTGTTCCTGCTGGTCCTTCGACTGGCATGGCTTAATGCGTACACGCTCAACTCCGACGAAGCGCAGCACGCGCACGTCGCATGGGCGTGGACGCAAGGGCTGCTGCCTTACCGTGATGTTTTCGACAACCACGGCCCGCTGTTCGGATGGCTGCACTCGCCGCTGCTGAAGTGGCTGGACAACCGTCCCGACGTGCTGACCTGGCTGCGCCTGGCCATGCAGTTTTGGTATGTGATCGCCCTGGGTTCGGCGGGCTGGATGGCGCAACGCCTCTACGGCTGGCGCGTCGCTGCGGTGGTTGTGCTGGTGGCCGGTCTATTCCCGCGGTTCTTCGTCGTCAGCGGACAGTTCCGCACCGACGACATGTGGATGGCGATGTGGTTGCTCGGCCTGGCGTTCGTGGCGGGCGCACCGCCGCGCCTGTGGCGTTACTTCGTGGCCGGCCTGGCGATGGGCTGTGCACTGTCGGTATCGCAGAAAACACTGGTGCTGCTGGTCACCACCGTCGTCGCGGCCGGCGTGGTGCGGATGATGCGGCCCTCGCACGCGCCGCGGGCCGGCGTGCGTTGCTGGATCGCCGCGTTGCTGGGCGTACTGCTGGTGCCCGCCATTTTTGCCATTTGGTTGGGCACGCACGGTTTGCTCGAAGACGCGTGGTACGGGCTGGCCGAGTACAACATCGGCGGCGCCAACAAACGGCATGCGGCGCAGCAAGGTTTGTGGTTTCTGATTTTTGCAGCGGTGCTGGTGGTGATGTGCGTGCGTGAAGCGCGGCAGCGCTCGGAAGGCGGTTTCGACTGGACCGTGTTCTTTGCCTTGCAGGGCGGTCTGTACCTGCTGCTGATCTGGTTCATCTGGCCACTCATCACCAAGCAGGATTTCCTGCCTGTGCTGCCGACGCTTGCCATTGCCTCTGCCGGCCTGGCGGCGACTTGGCAGTGGTTGAACTCGCGTCCGCGACTGCGCGGCGTGTTGTTGATGGTTTTGCTGGTGGCGGAAATGGCAGCCGTCATTGCCGATGCGCCGCCATGGCAGGACGATCTCGCCGCGCAACGCAATGAACTGTCGACCGTGCTGCGTTACACGAACGAAACCGACACGGTGATGGACCCCAAGGGCGACACGATATTCCGCATGCGCCCTTACTATCCCGTGCTGGAAAGCTTGGCCATGCGGCGCCTGCGCCGTGGGCAGATGGCGGACACCATCGTCGACGACCTGGTCAATCACCGGACCATGCTGGTGGTGTTGCGGCGCCTGCCGCCTTCGAGCGCGCGCTTCGTGATGCTCAATTATGTGGAGGCTGGCGGAGATATCTGGATCGCGGGCCGTATGCTTGCCGATCACCAGCCCCAGCAGACGATAGACGTGAACGTACCCGGAGACTATGTGGTGACCGATGGACACCAGCGCCTCAGCGGCAGCCTCGATGGCGCCGCGCCGGCGGACCACTGGTTCCTGAGCCGCGGCACCCACCATCTGGTGGTGAGCGGCGGCACGCCTGTGGCTTTCGTGTGGTCGCAGGCCTTCGATCGCGGCTGGCGTCCGGCGCCTCCTGTCACAGGGGGCTGACGTGAGCTTGAGCCTCAATGCCAGGACGCGACTGCTGGTCGTCGCGCCGCACCCGGATGACGAATCGATCGCCACCGGCGAGCTGATCCTGCAGGTACGGCAGGCCGGCGGCGAAGTGCAGATCCTCCTGCTCACCAATGGCGACAACAATCCCTGGCCACAACGCTGGGTGGAGCGCCGGTTGCGCATCGGCCCCTACGAGCGCCGCCGCTGGGGTGAGCGCCGGCGTGCCGAAGTGACCCAGGCCTTGGCTCAGTTGGGCGTGACCGGCGAGGCGTTGCTGCCCCTGGGCTGGCCCGACATGGGCATCACCAGCCGCCTTTGCGACCAGCTGGATGTTAGCGTCGAGATGGTGAGCCGGCACTTGGAGGCGTTTCGCCCCAACCTGGTCGCCTTGCCCGCGCTGGGCGATCACCACCCCGATCACGGCGCCGCCCATGTCCTGACCCGCCTGGCGGTGGCCCGCGCCAACGTCGAGACGCCGCGCATGCTGGCCTATCTCGTGCACGGCCAGGAGGTCATCGGCAAAGGCCGGGTCAAGCTCGACTCCTCGGTCGGCATCCATGCCACCAAGATGGCCGCGCTGGCCTGTCATCGCAGCCAGATGGCCTTGAGCGGCAAGCGGATGCGCCGTCTGGCGGACCGTGGCGAGCGGTATCAGTCGGTGCGGGGAACCGCTGTTTCCACCGAGTCGGCCGTGCTGCCATGGCAGCCATCTCCTTCGCTCCATCGCTGGTTGCACCTGACCCTGGTCGACGAGCGGGGCGTTCGCCAGTGGCCGTGGCGCCAGGCGCCACTGACCATGGACGGGCAGGGGCGTTACGTATTGCATGGCCTGGACCCGGCCGCGCCTGGGCCGCGCTTCCTCAAGCTGCATATGAATCTGCCATCGCCCTGGATCTTCGACCGCTGGGGCTGGTGCGAGCTCTAGCGCCGTCACATTCCGTCGACATCTCGCTTGTGGCAATGGCCGACCGCTCGCTACGATGCGGCTGAGGGGCACTGCATCAGCGGTGTACAGGAGCAGTCATGAATCCGGCCATTGCCGCCCGCCAGGGCATCATTTCGTTGAAGATCAAGGACACGGCGTCGCTCTACAACGCCTATATGCCTTATCTGAAGCACGGCGGCCTGTTCGCCCCTACCGCCCAGAAGTACGCCCTGGGCGACGAAGTGGTGCTGCTGATCAACCTCACCGATGAAGGCGAGCGCCTGTCGGTGGCCGGCAAGGTGGTCTGGGTGACCCCGGTCGGTGCGCAGGGCAACCGCACGGCCGGGATTGGCGTGCAGTTCAACGAGTCGTCCGATGGCGAAGTGGCGCGTACCCGCATTGAGAACATCCTGGCCGGCCTGACCGGATCCGAGCGCCCCACGCACACGATGTAGAGTCAGGCTCTAAGACCTTGGTCGCAATGGCTTACGACCGCTGGAAGAAACCCCTGCAAATCTCCTTCCAAACAGCCGTCAAGGCTTGTTGTTGTTAAGCGCACTGATACAATGTCGCGATCCCTCGATTCAGATCGAGGGAAGTCGGACGCTCGCTGCCCCCAATGCACGTGATCGTGGCGCCTAGCCCTTGGCCCTCGCGGGTCATGCCGAACCCAAGTTCCGCGGACCGTTTCCCCGACGGTCACTGATGCGCCAATGAAGGCGCGGAGGTACGTTTCATCGTGCTTGCCCAATACTGGCCCATTCTGCTTTTCATCGGCGTTGCCGCCGGCTTAGGCGTGGTGCTTCTGGTCATCGGCCTGCTGGCCGGCCCGCGTCGCCCCGAGTCCGAGAAGCTCTCGCCGTACGAGTGCGGCTTCGAAGCCTTTGAAGATGCGCGCATGCGTTTTGACGTGCGCTATTACCTGCTGGCGATCCTGTTCATCATCTTCGACCTGGAAATTGCGTTTCTGTTTCCGTGGGCCGTGGTGTTCACCAAGATCGGCCTGATTGCCCTGGTCGAGATGGCGCTGTTCCTGCTGCTGCTGGTCATCGGCTTTGCTTACGTGTGGAAGAAGGGAGCACTGGAATGGGAGTGATCTCGTCGCTTGACCGGGTGATGCACAACCCGCAGCCGTTGAACCTGGTGGACGACATC
Organism: Dyella sp. 01N448; assembly: GCF_056399225.1. Taxonomy (NCBI): domain Bacteria; kingdom Pseudomonadati; phylum Pseudomonadota; class Gammaproteobacteria; order Lysobacterales; family Rhodanobacteraceae; genus Dyella; species Dyella sp. 01N448. The sequence goes on from NZ_JBFTQX010000006.1 coordinate 273,832, forward strand.
CTGCGTCCGGCCGAAGACAACCCCGTCATGCAGCGCGGCTTTGCCACGACCAGCGTCGACGCCCTGATGAACTGGGCGCGCACCGGTTCGATGTGGCCGATGACTTTTGGCCTGGCCTGCTGCGCCGTGGAAATGATGCATGCCGGCGCCGCGCGCCTGGACCTGGACCGCTACGGCGTGGTGTTCCGCCCCAGCCCGCGCCAGTCCGACGTGATGATCGTGGCCGGCACGCTGGTCAACAAGATGGCCCCGGCATTGCGCAAGGTCTATGACCAGATGCCCGACCCGAAGTGGGTGATCTCGATGGGTAGCTGCGCCAACGGCGGCGGCTACTACCACTACTCGTATTCCGTGGTGCGTGGCTGCGACCGCATCGTGCCGGTGGACATCTACGTGCCGGGCTGCCCGCCAACGGCCGAAGCGCTGATCCACGGCATCCTGCAGTTGCAGAAGAAGATCCGCCGCACCAACACCATCGCGCGTTCCTGACAAAGGCGCAGCAGAGCATGACTGATACCTCTTTCAACTCGCTGGCCGAGCGCCTGTCCGCGCGATTCGGCGAAATGCTGACGATCAGCGTCGTCCGCAATGAAGTCACCGCCGAAGTGGCCGCCGCCGACCTGCTCGCGGTGGCTACCGCGCTGCGTGACGAAGCATCGTTCCGCTTCGGCGTGCCGATCGACGTCTGCGGCATCGATTACCTCGGCTACGGCCAGACCGAATGGGACACGGAAACCGTGTCCGGCACCGGCTTCTCGCGCGGTGTGGAAGGCGAGGCGATGGGCCGCTTCAAGTGGGCCGACCGCCCGCACGCCGACTCCTCGCCGCGCCGCTTCGCCTCCATCGTTCACCTGCTGTCGCTGGAGAACAACCAGCGCCTGCGCCTGCGCGTGTTCTGCGACGACGACTCGCTGCCGATCGTGCCTTCGCTGACCGGCATCTGGCCGGGCGTGAACTGGTTTGAGCGCGAGTCGTTCGACCTGTACGGCATCATTTACGACGGTCACCCGGACCTGCGCCGCATCCTCACCGACTACGGCTTCGTGGGTCATCCGTTCCGCAAGGACTTCCCGCTGATTGGCAATGTCGAGGTGCGTTACGACCCCGAGCAGAAGCGCGTGGTGTACGAACCCGTGTCGATCGAGCCGCGCGTGCTGGTGCCGCGCGTCATCCGTGACGATGCCGACCTGCAGCAGGCCAAGGCCGAAGCGGCCGATAACTGGCGGAATAACTGATCATGCAAGAGATCCGCAACTACACCATGAACTTCGGCCCGCAGCATCCCGCTGCGCACGGCGTGCTGCGCCTGGTGCTGGAGATGGACGGCGAAACCGTGGTTCGCGCCGATCCGCATATCGGTCTGCTCCATCGCGGCACCGAGAAGCTGGCCGAGTCCAAGCCGTTCAATCAGTCGATCGGCTATATGGATCGCCTCGATTACGTGTCGATGATGTGCAACGAGCACGCCTACGTGCGCTCCATCGAAACCCTGATGGGTATCGAGGTGCCGGAGCGTGCGCAGTACATCCGCACCATGTTCGACGAAATCACCCGCATCCTGAATCACCTGATGTGGATCGGTTCCAACGCGCTCGACCTGGGTGCGATGGCAGTGTTCCTGTATGCGTTCCGTGAGCGCGAGGAACTGATGGACGTCTACGAGGCGGTGTCGGGCGCGCGCATGCACGCGACCTATTACCGTCCGGGCGGCGTCTACCGCGATCTGCCCAACCACATGTCGCAGTACCGCGAGTCGCCCTGGCACAAGGGCAAGGACCTCAAGCGCCTCAACTCCTGGCGCGAAGGCTCCATGCTCGACTATCTGGAAGCGTTCACCAGCGACTTCCCGACCAAGGTGGATGAGTACGAAGAACTGCTCACCAACAACCGTATCTGGAAGCAGCGTACGGTCGGCATCGGCGTGATCCCGCCGGAAAAGGCGCAGGCCTGGGGCATGACCGGCGTGATGCTGCGCGGTTCGGGCATCGAGTGGGATCTGCGCAAGAAGCAGCCGTACGCCAAGTACGCCGAGGTCGATTTCGACATCCCGGTGGGCGTGGGCGGCGACTGCTACGACCGTTACCTAGTGCGCGTGGAAGAAATGCGCCAGTCCAACCGCATCATCCAGCAGTGCGTGAAGTGGCTGAAGGCCAACCCGGGTCCTGTCATCGTGCAGAACTACAAGGTGGCGCCGCCGCATCGCGAAAGCATGAAGGAGGACATGGAAGCGCTGATCCATCACTTCAAGCTGTTCACGGAAGGCTATGGCGTGCCTGCGGGCGAGACCTATGCCGCCGTGGAAGCACCGAAGGGTGAATTCGGCTGCTACCTGGTATCCGATGGTGCGAACAAGCCGTTCCGCGTGCATCTGCGCGCGCCGGGCTTCGCCCATCTGTCCTCGATGGACGTCACCGTGCGCGGCCACATGCTGGCCGACGTGGTGGCGATGATCGGTACCTATGACCTCGTGTTCGGCGAAGTCGATCGCTGAGCCCGGAGGAAACCACACATGAAAGCCACCGGAAATTACGCGCAGGTCAAGAATGTCGACCCGCTCGTCGTACTGAACGAACACACTCGTCATCACATCGAAGAGTGGGTTGCCCGTTTTCCTCCTGACCGCAAGCGTTCGGCGCTGATCCAGGCGCTGTTTGCCGCGCAGGAGCAGAACGAAGGCTTCCTCACCGACGAGCTGATCACCGCCGTTGCCAAGTACCTCGACCTGCCCGCCGTGTGGGCTTACGAGGTGGCGAGCTTCTATTCGATGCTCGAGACCAAGCCGGTGGGCCGCAACAACGTGGCCATCTGCACCAACGTCTCGTGCTGGCTCAATGGCGCCGATGATCTGGTGAAACACTGCGAGCAGAAGCTGGGCATCAAGCTGGGCGAAAGCACCGCCGATGGCCGCGTGTATCTGAAGCGCGAAGAAGAATGCATCGCCGCCTGCGCCAGCGCGCCGGCGATGACCGTCAATGGTCACTACCACGAGCGACTCTCGATCCAGAAGATCGATGAAATCCTCGATGGTCTTAAGTAAGGGCTGGGCGCAATGGCTTACGGACCCGCACCCCAAGAACATCAGGTCGTCTACACCACGCTGCATTTCGACAAGCCGTGGGCGATGGACAGCTACACCCAGGTGGGTGGCTATGAAGCGTGGAAGAAAATCCTCGCCGAGAAGCCCGACCCGACTGCCCTGATCGACGAGATCAAGAAGAGCAACCTGCGCGGCCGCGGCGGCGCAGGCTTCCCGACTGGCCTGAAGTGGTCCTTCATGCCCAAGGGCACCATGCAGAAGTACATCCTCTGCAACTCCGACGAATCGGAGCCGGGCACCTGCAAGGATCGCGACATCCTGCGCTTCAACCCGCATGCGGTGATCGAAGGCATGGCGATCGCGTGCTATTGCACCGGTTCCACCGTGGCTTACAACTACCTGCGTGGCGAATTCCATCACGAGCCCTTCGAGCATTTCGAAGAGGCGCTGAAGGAAGCGTACGCCGCCGGTCTGCTGGGCAAGAACATCCAGGGCACCGGCCTCGATGTGGACATCTATGGCGCGCTCGGCGCCGGTGCCTATATCTGCGGCGAAGAAACCGCGCTGATGGAATCGCTGGAAGGCAAGAAGGGCCAGCCGCGCTTCAAGCCGCCGTTCCCGGCCAACTTCGGCCTGTACGGCAAGCCCAGCACGATCAACAACACCGAAACCTATGCCTCGGTGCCGGCCATCCTGCGCAAGGGTGCGGACTGGTTCCTGGCGCAGAGCAAGACCAAGAACGGCGGTCCGAAGATCTTCTCGGTCTCCGGTTGCGTGCAGAAGGGCGGCAACTTCGAAGTGCCGCTGGGCACCACCTTCGACGAGCTGCTGGAAATGGCCGGTGGCCTGCGTCCGGGCCGCACGCTGAAGGGTGCGATTCCCGGCGGTGTGTCGATGCCGGTGCTGCGCGCCGAACAGCTCAAGGGTTTGCCGTTCGACTACGACACGCTGCGTGACCTCAAGACGGGCCTCGGCTCGGGCGCCATCGTGGTGCTCGACGACACCGTCTGCACGGTGCGTTTCACCCGCCGCATCTCACAGTTCTTCCACAAGGAAAGCTGCGGTCAGTGCACGCCGTGCCGCGAAGGCACCGGCTGGATGCACCGCGTGCTGGATCGCATCGTGGAAGGTCAGGGCACCATGGAAGACCTGCATCGTCTCAAGGCCATTGCCGGCCAGATCGAAGGCCACACCATCTGCGCGTTCGGCGAAGCCGCGGCGTGGCCGGTGCAGGGCTTCCTGCGCCAGTTCTGGGATGAATTCGAGTACTACATCGTCAATGGCCGCTCCATTGTCGACGACAAGCTTGGAGCCGCCGCATGAGTGCGCAGCCCGCAGCACCCAATCTCGACCTCGTCAACATCGAGGTCGATGGCAAGCCCACGCAGATCCGCAAGGGCGCCATGATCATCGAGGCGGCTGATGCCATCGGCATCAACATTCCTCGCTTCTGCTATCACCGCAAGCTGCCGATCGCCGCCAACTGCCGCATGTGCCTGGTGGAAGTGGAAATGGGCGGCAAGCCCATGCCCAAGCCGCAGCCGGCCTGCGCCACCCCGGTGGCCGAAGGCATGAAGGTCACCACGCGCTCCGACTCCGCCCTGAAGTTCCAGAAGGACGTGATGGAGTTCCTGCTGATCAACCACCCGCTGGATTGCCCGATCTGCGATCAGGGCGGCGAGTGCGAACTGCAGGACGTCGCGCTGGGCTATGGCCGCAGCGTGTCGCGCTATACCGAACGCAAGCGCACCATCGCCGACGAAAACCTCGGTCCGCTGGTCGCCACCGAGATGACCCGCTGCATCCAGTGCACGCGCTGCGTGCGCTTCACCAGCGAAATCGCCGGTACGTACGAGCTCGGCGGCATGAGCCGCGGCGACAACCTGCAGATCGGTACCTACATCGGCAAGACCATCGAGACGGAACTGTCGGGCAACATCATCGACGTCTGCCCAGTGGGCGCGCTGACCAACAAGCCGTTCCAGTTCCAGGCGCGCGCCTGGGAACTGATCGCCAAGCCGTCGGTCGCCTATCACGATGCGCTCGGCTCCAACCTGTGGCTGCATACGCGCCGCGGTGAGGTGCTGCGCACGGTGCCGCGCGACAACGAATCGATCAACGAGTGCTGGCTGTCCGATCGCGACCGTTACAGCCATCAAGGTCTGTACGCGGCCGATCGCGTCGGCGCGCCGCAGGTCAAGCGCAACGGCCAGTGGGTCACCACCACCTGGGACGACGCGCTGAGCGCCGCCGTGGAATCGCTGAAGGCGGTGCCGGGCAGCGAGCTGGGCGTGCTGGTGCACCCGGCCACCACCAACGAGGAAGGCGACCTGCTGGTGCGCCTGGCCCGTGGTCTGGGCAGTGCGCACATCGATCACCGCGTGCGTCAGCTGGACTTCGCCGACAACGCGATCGCCACCGCGTTCGCCAAGCCGGTCGCCGAGCTGGACAAGGTCAAGGCTGCGCTGCTGGTGGGCTCGGATCTGCGTCACGAGATGCCGCTACTCAATCACCGCATCCATCAGGCGGTGAAGAAGTGCGCCAAGGTTTACGCGGTCAATCCGGCGAGCTTCAACTTCAATTACAAGCTGACCGGCGAAGCCATCGTGGCGCCGCAGGCCCTGGTCGATGCGCTGCTGTCGCTGGCCAAGGGCGTGGTCGAAGCGGGTGCCACCGCGCCGGCCGCACTGGCCGATGCGATCCACGCTGCGTCGTGCGACGAGGGCGACAAGGACGCGATTGCCGATCTGAAGAGTGGCAGCGCCGTCGTCATCCTCGGCGAAGCCGCCGTCACCCATCCGCAGGCCTCGTGGCTGCGGGCCGTGGCGCAGTTCATCGCGCAGGCGACGGGTGCGGGTTACAACGAACTGCCGGTCGGTGCGAACGCCGTGGGCCTGGGCCGCGTCGGCGTGCTGCCGGGTAACGGCGGCCTCGATGCTCAGGCGATGCTGGCCCAGCCGCGCAAGGCTTATGTGCTGTACGGCGTCGAGCCGCAGGACGTCGCCGATGGCGCGGCCTTGCTGAAGGCGCTCAAGGGCGCGCAGAAGGTGGTGGCGTTTACGGCCTATGCCAGCGATGCGCTGCGCGAAGTGGCCGAAGTGATTCTGCCGATTGGTCTGCTGCCGGAAATCGACGGCACCCTGGTCAATGTCGATGGTCTCGCCCAGAGCGTGGCCGCCGGCGCCAAGGCGCCGGGCGATGCGCGTCCGGGCTGGAAGGTGCTGCGTGCACTGGGCGGCGTGATGAAGGTCGCGGGCTTCGAGTTCGATGACCTGGCCGGTCTGCGCGAAGGCATCAGCGAGCGTGCGCATCAGCCGCGCGCCGAGCTGGCTTCGCGTCCGTCGGCGGTTGGCCTGAGCCGTCTCGCCACCTGGCCGATCTACCGTACCGATGCCGTGCTCCGTCGTGCGACCGCACTCAGCAAGCACCCGCTCAACCATGCGCCGGCCGTCCGCATCAATGCGGACGAAGCCAAGCGCCAGGGTCTGGGCGAGGGCGATGCGGTGCGCGTGGCCGACGCGGTGCTGCCGCTGGCGATCGATGCGACCGTGCCCGATGGCGCGGCCTGGATCGAAGCCGCACACGACGACACTGTCTCGCTGCCGCCCTACGGCGCAGCCCTCACCCTGAGCAAGGCGTAAGCACATGGGCGAACAGATCTTCAACCAGGTGGTCATGCCGGTCATCTACATCCTGTGCATCGTCCTGCCGCTGGTCATCACGGTGGCGCTGTACGTGTGGTGGGAGCGCAAGGTGCTCGGCTGGATGCACGTGCGCATGGGGCCCAACAAGGTCGGTCCGTTCGGCCTGCTGCAGGCCTTCGCGGACGTGACCAAGCTGCTGATCAAGGAAGTGATTCTTCCGACCAGCGCGAACCGGACCCTGTATTACATGGCGCCGCTGCTGGCGCTGATCCCGGCGCTGGCCGCGTGGGCCGTGATTCCCTTCAACGACAAGATGGTGCTGGCCAACGTCAACGCCGGCCTGTTGTACCTGCTGGCAATGACCTCGCTGGGCGTGTACGGCATCATCCTGGCCGGCTGGGCGTCCAACTCGCGTTACGCGCTGCTGGGTGCGATGCGTTCGGCCGCGCAGGTGATCTCGTACGAGCTGGCCATGGGCTTGTGCCTGGTCTGCGTGTTGGTGCTGGCCGGTTCCTTGAACCTTACCGACATCGTGCATGCGCAGGCCGGCAGCAAGGGCATCTTCGACTGGTTCATGTGGCCGCTGCTGCCGGTATTCATCATCTACTTCATCTCGGGCGTGGCCGAAACCAACCGCGCGCCGTTCGACGTGGCGGAAGGCGAGTCGGAAATCGTCGCGGGCTTCCATGTGGAGTATTCGGGCTCGGCCTTCGCGCTGTTCTTCCTGGCCGAATACGCCAACATGATCCTGATCAGCTTCCTGGCGCCGATCCTGTTCATGGGCGGCTGGCTGTCGCCGCTGCCGGCTTCGTGGGGCATCGTGGGGCAGGCCAGCGTGCTGTGGCTGTTCGTCAAGGTGTTCGTTTTTGCCTTCATGTTCCTGTGGTTCCGCGCGAGCTTTCCGCGCTACCGCTATGACCAGATCATGCGTCTGGGCTGGAAGGTATTCATTCCCATCACCATCGTCTGGGTCCTCGTCGCCGGCTGCATGAAGTTTTTCGGCTGGGTCACCGTCGGCACGGGAGGCTGAAGAAACATGTCCCGCGTAACTCACTATTTCAAAAGCCTGCTGCTCATCGAGCTGTTCAAGGGCTTGGGTCTGACCATGCGTTACATGTTCAGCCCCAAGTACACCATGCGCTATCCGATGGAGCACATCCCCAAGTCCAACCGCTTCCGCGGCCTGCATGCGCTGCGTCGCTACGCCAACGGCGAAGAGCGTTGCATCGCGTGCAAGCTGTGCGAGGCGGTGTGCCCGGCGCTCGCCATCACCATCGACTCCGCCCCGCGCGAGAGCGACGGCCAGCGCCGCACCACGCGCTACGACATCGACCTGTTCAAGTGCATCTTCTGCGGTTTCTGCGAAGAGAGCTGCCCGGTCGACTCGATCGTCGAAACGCATATCCATGAGTACCACTTCGAGCAGCGTGGCGAGAACGTGGTGACCAAGCCGCAGCTGCTCGCCATCGGCGATCGCTTCGAGCAGGACATCGCGGCTGCCCGCGCTCAAGACGCCGCGTATCGCTGAGGACGGGACATCATGATCGATACGAATATGTTCCAACTCGTGTGTTTCTACGCCTTCGCGGCCGTCACCGTGGTGGCGGCGCTGGGCGTGATCACGCTGCGCAACACGGTGCATGCCGTGCTGTCGCTGGTGCTCACCTTCTTCAGCACCGCCTGCATCTGGCTGCTGGCCGAAGCTGAATTCCTCGCCATCGCCCTGATCGTGGTCTACGTGGGCGCGGTGATGGTGCTGTTCCTGTTCGTGGTGATGATGCTGGACATCAAGCAGGAACACGTACGCGAGGGTTTCATCAAATACCTGCCGGTCGGCATCATCGTGGCCCTGGTCATGCTGGGCGAAATGCTCGCGCTGATCGGCGTGCGTGCGATGCACCAGGCCGTGATGGGCGCCGATCCGGCCACCATGGCTGGCATGTCCAACACCGCCTGGCTGGGCACTGCGCTCTACACGCAGTTCCTGCTGCCGTTCGAAGTGGCCGCACTGATCCTCACCGTGGGTGTGGTGGCTGCCGTGGTATTGACCCTGCGCCAGCGCACCGGCGTGCGTCACCAGCAGGCCTCGCAGCAGGTTCGCGTCAACCCGCGTGACCGCGTCCGCGTGGTGAAGATGGCCGCGGAAGTTCCCGTCGCGCCCCAGCCGGCACCGGGCAAGGAGACCACCCCATGATCACGCTTTCGCACTTCATCGTGCTCGGCGCCGTGCTGTTCTGCATCGCGCTGGCCAGTCTGTTCATCAACCGCAAGAACGTCATCGTGTTGCTGATGTCGATCGAGCTGATGCTGCTGGCGGTGAACATCAACTTCGTCGCGTTCTCCCGTTTCCTGGGCGACGTGGCAGGGCAGGTGTTCGTGTTCTTCATCCTCACCGTGGCTGCGGCGGAAACCGCCATCGGCCTGGCGATCCTGGTCCTGCTGTTCCGCAACCGCAGCACCATCAATGTCGCCGAAATCGACAGCATGAAGGGCTGACCCGATGGAATTGTCTACCTCCATTCTGCTGACCATCGCCCTGGCACCGCTCGTCGGCTGCCTGCTGGCGGGCTTCTTTGGTCGCTTCATCGGTCGCGCCGGTTCGCACAGCGTGACCATCCTGGGCGTGGCGATTGCCTGCGGCCTGTCGTTCTACGTGCTGTACCAGCTCACCACGGGCGGCGCGCCGATCTATAACCAGAACATCTACACCTGGTTCGAGATCGGCAACTACAGCGCCCATGTCGGCTTCATGATCGATCGCCTGACCGCCATGATGATGGTGGTGGTGACCTTCGTGTCGCTGCTGGTGCACATCTACACCATCGGCTACATGGCCGACGACCCGGGTTACCAGCGCTTCTTCAGCTACATCTCGCTGTTCACCTTCTCGATGTTGATGCTCGTGATGAGCAACAACTTCATGCAGCTGTTCTTCGGCTGGGAAGCGGTAGGCCTGGTGTCGTACCTGCTGATCGGCTTCTGGTACAAGCGCCCGACGGCGATCTTCGCCAACCTCAAGGCGTTCCTGGTCAACCGCGTAGGCGACTTCGGCTTCCTGCTCGGCATCGCCGGCGTGCTGTATTTCCTGGGCACGCTGGACTACACCACGGCGTTTGCCGCGGCGCCGGGCCTGGTGGGCAAGACCCTGCAGATCACCCAGAACACGCATTGGGATGCCGCCACCGTCATCTGCATCTGCCTGTTCATCGGCGCGATGGGCAAGTCCGCCCAGGTGCCGCTGCATGTGTGGCTGCCCGACTCGATGGAAGGTCCCACCCCGATCTCGGCACTGATCCACGCCGCGACGATGGTGACCGCCGGCATCTTCATGGTGGCGCGCATGTCGCCCATCTTCGAACTGTCGGAAACCGCACTCAGCTTCGTGATGATCATCGGCGCCACTGGCGCGCTGTTCACCGGCCTGATCGGCATCGTGCAGAACGACATCAAGCGCGTCGTCGCGTACTCCACGCTGTCACAGCTGGGCTATATGACGGTGGCGCTGGGCGTCTCCGCTTATGCCGGCGCCGTGTTCCACCTGATGACGCATGCCTTCTTCAAGGCGCTGCTGTTCCTGGGTGCCGGCTCGGTCATCATCGCCATGCACCATGAGCAGGACATGCGCTACATGGGCGGCCTGCGCAAGTACATGCCGATTACCTGGATCACCATGTGGATCGGTTCGCTGGCGCTGTGCGGCGTGCCGTTCTTCGCGGGCTTCTATTCCAAGGACGCGATCATCGAAGCGGTGGGCGAGTCGCATCGCTGGGGTGCCACCTACGCATACTTCTGCGTGATGGCCGGCGCCTTCGTGACCGCGCTGTATACCTTCCGCCAGATGTATCTGACCTTCCACGGCAAGGAGCGCTTCGTGGTGGTGCACGATCATGGCCATGGCCACGGCCATGCTCACGGCCACGACGACCATGCCGCGCACGACGAACACCATCATGTCTCGCACAAGGATGACCACGGTCATCACGAGCAGGGCATCATGCACGAGACGCCGAAGGAGTCGCCGTGGGTGGTGACGCTGCCGCTGATCCTGCTGGCGATCCCGTCGATCATCGTGGGCGGGCTGGCTGTGAAGCCGCTGCTCTACGGTGAATGGTTTGGCTCGGCGATCCACGTCAACGAGACCAACAATGTGCTTGGCGAGATGGCCAAGGAGTTCGGCAATTGGATGTCTGCCGGCTTCCATGGCTTTGCACAGCTGCCGTTCTGGCTGGTCGCCGCCGCGTTCATCATCCAGACCTACATCTACCTGTTCAACCCGTCCGTGGCCGATCGCATCAAGAACGCGCTCAAGCCGATTTATAACCTGCTCAACCACAAGTACTGGTTCGACGCGGTTTACTTCATCGTCTTCGCACGCGGCGGTATGGCGCTGGGTCGTGCCCTGTGGAAGGGCGGCGATGCGGCGGTTATCGACGGCGTGCTGGTCAATGGTTCGGCGGGTCTGGTCGACCGTATTGCAGGTGGTATGCGTCGCCTGCAGTCCGGCTATCTCTATCACTACGCCTTCGCGATGATTCTCGGCCTTATCCTGCTGCTTGGCGGGTATTGGCTGGTCGGGCAATAAGGGAACCTGCTCCATGTTCAATCATTTGCTCAGCCTGCTGATCTGGCTCCCCGTGGTGGGCGCCGTCCCGGTGTTGCTTGCCGGCTCCGGTCGACCCAACGCTGCGCGTTGGATCGCCCTGGCGGTCGCCGTGCTCACCTTCGTGCTCAGCCTCTACATGCTGCCGCTGTACAACGCGGCGGATGCCACCAAGCAGCTTGCCGAAAGCCATGTATGGATCGCCTCGCTGGGCGTCCACTACAACCTGGCGGTCGACGGCATTTCGGTGGCCCTGATCCTGCTGACCAGCTTCGTCGGCATCCTGGTGATCGTGGGCGCGTGGGAGGTCATCCAGACCAATCCGCACCAGTACATGGCCGCCATGCTGGTGCTCGAAGGCCTGATGATCGGCGTGTTCTGCGCCACGGATGCGTTGCTGTTCTACGTGTTCTTCGAGGCCATGCTGATCCCGATGTTCATCCTCATCGGTGTCTGGGGTGGTCCGCGTCGCGTGTACGCCACGCTGAAGTTCTTCATCTACACGTTCTTCGGCTCCATCTTCATGCTGGTGGGCCTGATCTACCTCTACCTGAAGGCCGGTTCGTTTGACCTCGCCACGCTGGCGGCGCTGCCGCTGTCGATGAAGGAGCAGACCTGGCTGTTCTTCGCGTTCCTCATCGCCTTCGCGGTGAAGGTGCCGATGGTGCCGGTACACACGTGGTTGCCCGATGCCCACGTGGAAGCGCCCACCGGTGGTTCGGTGGTGCTGGCCGCGGTGATGCTGAAGATCGGTGGCTATGGTTTCCTGCGCTTCTCCCTGCCCATTACGCCCGACGCCGCTGATGCGTACGCCTGGGTGGTGATCGGGTTGAGCCTGATCGCGGTGGTCTACATCGGCTACATCGCGCTGGTGCAGGAGGACATGAAGAAGCTGGTGGCGTATTCGTCCGTGGCACACATGGGCTTCGTCACGCTGGGCATCTTCATCGCCTTCATGCTGGTGCGCGGCAGCAACAACCTCGATGCCGCCAAGCTGGGCATGCAGGGTGCGATGGTGCAGATGATTTCGCACGGCTTCGTCTCGGGCGCGATGTTCTCGTGCATCGGCGTGCTGTACGACCGCATGCATACGCGCCAGATCAAGGATTACGGCGGCGTCATCAACGTGATGCCGTGGTTCGGCTTCTTCTACGTGGTGTTCGCCATGGCCAACAGCGGCCTGCCGGGTACCAGCGGTTTCGTGGGCGAATTCCAGGTGATCCTGGCCAGCTTCCAGGCCAATCCGCTGATCGCGTTCTTTGCCGCGTTCACCCTGATCATCGGTGCCGCCTACACGCTGTACATGGTCAAGCGCGTGCTGTGGGGCGACATCACCAATCCCCATGTGGCGGAGATGAAGGACCTCAACGGACGCGAATGGTTTGTACTGGGCGCGTTCGCCGCAGCCGTGTTCGCCCTGGGCATCTGGCCGCAGCCGCTGATCCATCTGATGGATTCGTCGGTCACGCAGCTGGTGACCCAGCTTGGCAACCACAAGATCTAAGCAGGACTGATCATGCCGAATTTCAATGACATACTGATCCTGTTGCCGGAGTTCTATCTGGTGGCGGCAGCGTGTTTGCTGCTGTTGCTGGATGCCTTCATGAAGCCCGAGCAGCGCCCGGTGCTGCACTGGCTGTCGATTGCCGTGCTGCTGGTGGCCATCTACCTGGTGGTCGCCGGCCAGCCCAGCCAGGCGGTCACCGCGTTCAACGGGATGTTCATCCGCGACGGCGTCTCGGAGATCCTAAAGGTCTTCTCGCTGCTCACCACCGTCCTGGTGTTCTTCTACGCCAAGCCCTATCTGCAGGACCGCAAGCTGTTCGTGGGCGAGTTCTACACGCTGACCATCTTCGCGGTGATCGGCATCATGCTGCTGGTGTCGGCCGGCAACCTGATCATGGTGTACCTGGGCCTGGAACTGCTTACGCTGTCGTCGTACGCGCTGGTCGCACTCAACCGTGATTCGCGCCTGTCCTCGGAAGCGGCCATCAAGTACTTCGTGCTGGGTGCGCTGGCCTCGGGCATGCTGCTGTACGGCATGTCGATGGTCTACGGTGCCACCGGCACGCTCGACCTCGTGCGCCTGCACATGGCCGCCGGCCACACGGGCATGCCGCATCTGCTGGTGTTCGGCCTGATCTTCATGATCGTGGGTATCGGCTTCAAGCTCGGTGCCGCGCCGTTCCACATGTGGATCCCGGATGTGTACCAGGGTTCGCCGACCGCGGTGACCGTCTTCATCGGTTCCGCGCAGAAGCTGGCGGCGTTCGGTATGGCCTACCGTTTGCTGGCGTCGGGCCTGGGCGACCTGTCCCAGCATTGGCAGCTGATGCTGGCGTGCCTGGCGGTGCTGTCGCTGGCGATCGGCAACATCGTTGCCATCGTGCAGACCAACCTCAAGCGCCTGCTGGCCTACTCGACCATCTCGCACATGGGTTACCTGCTGGTCGGCCTGGTCAATGCCGGTCCGGAAGGCTATGCCTCGTCGCTGTTCTATGCGATCAGCTATGCGATCACCAGCGCCGCAGCGTTCGGCATGATCCTGGCGCTGGCGCGTGCCGGCTTTGAGTGCGAAGAGATCGACGATCTCAAGGGCCTCAACCAGCGCTCGCCGTGGGCGGCGTTCCTGATGATGCTGGTGATGTTCTCGCTGGCCGGCGTGCCGCCGCTGTTCGGCTTCTTCGGCAAGCTGCTGGTGTTCCAGGCGGCGATCCATGCCGGCTTCCTGTGGCTGGCCCTGGTCGGCGCGGTGTTCGCCATCATCGGCCTCTATTACTACCTGCGCGTGGTCAAGGTGATGTACTTCGACAAGCCGGTGGAAGGCACCGAAGTGCATCTGCAGAAGGACGTCTCGGTGCGCCTGGTACTGTCGTTGAACGTGCTGGCGCTGCTGGTGCTCGGCATCGTCTGGGGCCCGCTGTTCGGCTGGTGCCAGAGCGTTTTCGTCGGTTGATGATTGCTTGATTTTTGGGCGTCACGGCCGCATCTCCGTGACGCTTTCTTGTCGATGAAGTGAAATTAGTTAGCGAAAAGGCTTGCAAGAATTCGGCCATCTCGCTAATCTTTGCGGACTCTGATGCGGGGTGGAGCAGTCTGGCAGCTCGTCGGGCTCATAACCCGAAGGTCGTAGGTTCGAATCCTACCCCCGCTACCAGATCTTTCTTAGAACAAGAAAGCCTCCTCGTGAGGCTTTTTTGTTGGGCGCAAGGAAGCGTCGCACGTGCGTCACAAGCCGCTTAGATGCTGGCTGCGCCCCAGGTGCCCCGAAAGAGTCTGGATGGGTCGGGACATCGGCGAGACGCTCTATTTTTAGAGCATGGAATGGGCCGCTTGAGCCCATTTTTTGTTTCTGGCGATCAGTAACGGTAGGGCAATCATGGATACGCAGGCACTGGCTCAACGCTTTACGGAAGTTCTGGCCGATCTGGGCCTGGAATGCATCGGCGTGGAGTTCACCCCGTCGCAGGGGCAGAGTACCCTGCGTGTCTTCCTCGACACCGAGGGCCGCGAGATCAACGTCGAAGACTGCGAGGCGGCCAGCCGGGAAATCTCGGCCATGCTCGACGTGGAAGATCCGATCCCGGGGCATTACGTGTTGGAAGTTTCTTCGCCCGGTATCGACCGTCCGCTGTTTACCGCGGCRCAGTTCGCCAAGGTGGCGGGAACGGAAGTGAAGATTTTGCTCAAGGCGCCCATGGAAGGACGTCGCCGCTTGCGCGGCAAGGTGATCTCGGTCGAAGGCGAGCGGATCTCGCTGGAAGCCGAAGGCAAGACCTTCGAGTTCGACCATGACGCGGTGGAAAGCGCGCGCGTGGTGCCCGACTGGGTGGCGCTCGGTTATGTGCCGCAGCCCAAGCCGGGTAAAGCCCCGGGCAAGAAGGCCGCGAAGTAAATCAACTTAAAACCGATGGGGCGCCGGCGGCGTCTACGGAGTTGCTGCAATGAGCAAAGAACTTTTGCTGGTGGTTGACGCGGTTGCCAATGAAAAAGGCGTGCCGCGTGAAGTGATTTTCCAGGCCATGGAAGCGGCTCTCGCGTCCGCCGCCAAGAAGCGCTATCCGGATGAAGATCCGGATGTCCGCGTGGTCATCGATCGCCACTCCGGCGATTACGAAACGTTCCGTCGCTGGGAAATCATCGCCGACGACGGTGAGATGGAATCGCCGTATCACCAGGTGCGCCTGATGGACGCCGTCGACGAGCGCGAAGACGCTGAGGTCGGCGAATACATCGAGCAGCAGGTCGAGAACGCCGAATTCGGCCGCATCGCCGCCCAGGCCGCCAAGCAGGTGATCGTGCAGCGCGTGCGCGAAGCCGAGCGCATGCAGGTGGTCGACGCCTTCCGCGAACGCGTGGGCGAGCTGGTTACCGGCATCGTCAAGCGCGTCGAGCGCGGCAACGTCTATCTGGACCTGGGCAGCAATGCCGAGGCCTTCATCCCGCGCGACCGCACCATTCCGCGCGAATCGGCCCGTGTCGGCGACCGCGTGCGCGGCTACCTCTACGAGGTGCGTTCGGAAGCCCGCGGTCCGCAGCTGTTCGTCTCGCGCGCCGCACCGGAATTCATGATCGAGCTGTTCAAGCTCGAAGTGCCGGAAGTGGGCCAGGGCCTGGTCGAGATCAAGGGCTGCGCCCGCGATCCGGGCGACCGCGCCAAGATCGCCGTGGTTGCGCACGACACCCGCACCGATCCCATCGGCGCCTGCATCGGCATGCGCGGTTCGCGCGTGCAGGCCGTGTCCAACGAGCTCAATGGCGAGCGCGTGGACATCATCCTGTGGCACGAAAACCAGGCCCAGTACGTCATCAACGCCATGGCGCCGGCCGAAGTGCAGTCCATTATCATGGACGAAGAGAAGCACTCGATGGACATCGCCGTCGCCGAGGACAAGCTGTCCCAGGCCATCGGTCGCGGTGGCCAGAACGTGCGCCTCGCCAGCAAGCTCACCGGCTGGCAGCTCAACGTGATGACGCAGGACCAGGTCGCCGCCAAGAGCGAGGCCGAACAGGAAGCCGCACGCCAGCTGTTCATGGAAAAGCTGGAAGTGGACCAGGAGATCGCCAACATCCTCGTGCAGGAAGGCTTCTCCAGCGTCGAAGAAATCGCCTATGTGCCGAGCGCCGAGCTGCTGGCCGTGGAAGGTTTCGACGAAGACATTGTTGAAGAGCTCCGCGCCCGCGCCCGCGACGCGCTGCTCACCGAAGCACTGGCCGTGGAAGAGGGCATCGACGAGCATCAGCCGTCCGATGAACTCCTGCATCTGCCGGGCATGGACGAGGCCACCGCATTTGCGCTGGCTTCGCGTGAAGTGGTCTCGGTGGACGATCTGGCCGACCTCGCGGTTGATGACCTGATCGACATCGATGGCATGGACGAGGAACGCGCTGCGGCGCTGATCATGGCAGCACGTGCGCCGATGATCGCTCGTCTGGAGAAAGGTGGCTAACCGCGGGCGGTAGCGCTCTGGAAGAGCGCACCGAGGAGGGCTGAGATGCCTCCACCATGGATGGGTTGGCTGTGCAGGCGAAGCCGCACGGACGTTAAGCGCGGGAACGGCGGAGAAAGAACACGATGTCGGACGTAACGATCAAACAACTTGCCAAGGTACTTGGCATGCCGGTGGACAGGCTGCTTGGGCAGCTGGGCGAAGCTGGTATGAAATTCTCCGATCCGGAGCAGATCATCAGCAGCACCGAAAAGGTGAAGCTGCTGGGCTTCCTGCGCCGTACCCATGGCAAAACCGAGATCAGTCCCGCGGAAGCGGACGACAGCTCGCCCCGCCAGATCACCCTCAAGCGCCGCAAGGTCAGCGAGCTCAAAGTCGCCACGCCGGGCGGCCGCGGTGCCGCTGCCAGCGCCAAGACGGTGAACGTCGAAGTGCGCGCCAAGCGAACCTACGTCAAGCGCAGCGTCATCGCCGAAGAAGCGGGCAATGACGTCGAGCGCGAAGACGCCGTGCGCAAGCTGCAGGAATCTCAGACGCAGCGCGACCACGAAGAAACCGAGCGCCTGGATGCGGATCGCCGCCGCCAGGAAGAAGCCCAGCAGCGCGCCGACGAAGCTCAGCGCCAGCGCGAGGCTGAAGAAGAACAGCGTCGCCAGCAGGCCGAGGCTGAGGCCGCTGCACGCGCCAGGGAACAGCAGGAGCGCCAGGTGGCCGCCGAAGCTGCCTCTGCCCCCGCACGCAGCGAGCCGACGCCGGTGGTGGCCGAGCCGGTCAGCGCCGAGGCTGCCGACAAGCAGGCCCCGGTCGAACAGTCGGTCCAGCGCATCGATCACAGTGCGCTGGGCATGATCGTGCCGACCATCCACGAGCCGCGTCGTCGCGAGAAGAAGGTCGTGGTTGTGGCCCCCGCGCCCGCGCCGGCCCCTGCGCCCGCCCCGGCTGCAGCAGCGCCCGCCGCAGCTGCAGCCCGCACGCCGGGTGCTCCCAATGCTGCGGCTGGCGCCGCGGCACCGGCCGGCAGCAGCAACAAGACCCGTTATGCCCGCGAGCGCGAGGAAGGCCCTGGTGGCAAGCGCTTTGCGGCAGGCGAGATGCACCTGAGCGACGCCGACCGTGCGCGCCGCTCAAGCAACAACAAGCGTGGCGGCAAGTCCGGCCGTGGCCCGAGCCGCGATACCTCGCGGTATAGCAGCCCGTCCTCCAGCGGCCCGCATGGCTTCACCCGTCCCACCGCTGCGGTGGTGCGTGAGGTCGTGATCGGTGACCACAACGTGGTGGCGGATCTCGCCAACAAGATGGCGGTCAAGGGTTCGGAAGTGGTCAAGGCCCTCTTCAAGATGGGCGTGATGGCCACCATCAACCAGACCATCGACCATGACACCGCGGTGCTGGTGGTCGAAGAGCTGGGCCACACCCCGGTGGCGGCAAGCGAGAACAACGCCGAAGCCGCGCTGGCTGCCCACACGCAGAACGCCGAGCTCGAGGGCGAGAAGAAGCCGCGTCCGCCGGTGGTCACCATCATGGGCCACGTCGACCACGGCAAGACCTCGCTGCTCGATTACATCCGCCGCACCAAGGTGGCCTCGGGCGAAGCCGGTGGCATCACGCAGCATATCGGCGCGTACCACGTGGAAACGCCCAAGGGCGTGATCACCTTCCTCGACACCCCGGGCCACGCGGCGTTTACCTCGATGCGTGCCCGCGGCGCCCAGTCCACCGATATCGTGGTGCTGGTCGTGGCAGCCGATGACGGCGTCATGCCGCAGACGGCCGAAGCCGTGCAGCATGCACGCGCCGCCAAGGTGCCGCTGATCGTGGCGCTCAACAAGATGGACAAGTCCGACGCCAATCCGGACCACGTCAAGCAAGGCCTCGGCAACCTGGAAGTGATTCCGGAAGAATGGGGTGGCGACACGCCGTTCGTGGCCGTCTCGGCCAAGACCGGCATGGGCATCGACGACCTGCTCGACGCCATTTCGGTGCAGGCCGAAGTGATGGAGCTGACCGCTGTGGAAGATGGCCCCGCCTCCGGCGTGGTGATCGAATCCAGCCTGGACCGCGGTCGCGGCCCGGTGGCGACGGTGCTGGTGCAGCAGGGCACGCTCAAGCGCGGCGACTTCGTCGTCTGCGGTATCGAGTACGGCCGCATGCGTGCGCTGATCGACGAAGCCGGCAAGACCGTGCAGGAAGCTGGTCCGTCGATTCCGGTGCAGGTGCTGGGTCTGTCCGGCGTGCCGGAAGCCGGCGACGACTTCGTGGTGGTGGCCGACGAACGCCTGGCTCGTGAAGTGGCCGCCGAGCGTCAGCTCAAGCGTCGCGAAACGCGCATGGTCAGCAAGGCCAACCGCCTTGAAGACATCATGGCGCAGATGGCCCAGGGCGCCGAGCAGCAGACGCTCAACATCCTGGTCAAGGCCGACGTGCAGGGTTCGGTGCAGGCGCTGCGCGAATCGCTCAGCCAGATCGGCAACGAGAACGTGAAGGTCAACGTGATCGCCGCCGGCGTCGGTGGCATCACCGAGTCCGACGCCACGCTCGCCGCCGCCTCCAAGGCGCTGGTGATCGGCTTCAACGTCCGTGCAGATGCTTCGGCCCGCAAGGTGATCGATACCTCGGGCCTGGATGTCCGCTACTTCTCGATCATCTATGACGTGATCGACCAGGTGAAGCAGGCCGCTTCGGGTCTGCTTGGCAAGGAGATTCGCGAAGAGATCATCGGCATCGCGCAGGTGCGTGAAGTGTTCCGCAGCTCCAAGTTTGGTGCAGTGGCCGGTTGCATGGTCATCGAAGGCACGGTCAAGCGCAGCAAGCCGATCCGCGTGCTGCGCGACAACACTGTGGTCTTCCAGGGCGAACTGGAATCGCTGCGTCGCTTCAAGGACCTGGTCGACGAAGTGCGCAACGGCATGGAATGCGGTATCGCCGTGAAGCAGTACAACGACGTCAAGGCCGGTGACCAGATCGAATGCTTCGAGCGTATCGAGGTTGCCCGCACGCTGTAACAGTGGCCGGTCCGCACGTCGGGCCGACCCTCGCAGTGGTGGTATTGAGGCGGGCGGTGTGGATGACCACATCGCTCGCTTTGTTTTTCAGGACACGCCGTGCTGGCGTGCTCTAAATGGATGAGTGCGGCCAGGGACGGCCGCTTTTTGACCTTCGCGTTCACGGATGAACGCAAACACCTAGGAGTGCGTCATGCCCTCACGCGATTTCAAACGTACCGACCGCGTCGGCGCCGAACTGCGCCGCGAACTGGGCCTGCTGGTCCATGCCGCCGTGCGCGACCACGGCCTGCCGTTGATGAGCGTGTCGGACGTGGAAGTCACCCGCGATCTCGACTGGGCCACGGTGTGGATCACGGCCTTGCAGCCGGAGCGTTCCGTTGAAGCCATGAAGGCGCTGAAGGAGCTGGCGGTGGAATTCCGCCGCGAGCTGTCGCGCTCGATGCGCCTGCGTCGCGTGCCTGAGCTGCGTTTCAAGTACGACGATTCGGTCGACAAGGGCGAGCGCATCGAGAGCCTGTTGCGGCAGGAAGCTGCACGCATGCCGGCTGCCGATGAGGAAGGCGAGGGCGAAGGCGAGAAGGGCTGAGCGTCGGCTTCCTATCTCGCCTCGACATTCGTCTCTTCCCCACTTCATTGCGGCCTGCGCCGGAACGACGGTGAGGGTATAGGCGGCGCACATGCCAGATGCAGAACAGGCTCCATGAGTAAAACTTCCATGAAGCGGAAGATTCGATTTCGCGACCTGCACGGCATCGTGCTGTTGGACAAGCCGCTGGAGTTGAGCTCCAACGCGGCCCTGCAGCTGGTCCGCAAAGGTATTTTCCGGGCGGAAAAGGGCGGCCACACCGGCGCGCTCGATCCGCTGGCCACCGGCCTGTTGCCGCTGTGCTTCGGCGAGGCGACCAAGCTGGCCGGCATGCTGCTGGGCTCGCGCAAGGCCTATCTGGCCGAGTGCCGGCTGGGCGCCACCACCTCGACTGCGGATCTTGAAGGCGAGATCGTGCTGGAGCGGCCGGTGCCCGCGCTCACCGACGACGCTATCGAAGCCTCGCTGGCCAAGCTGCGCGGACGTATCACCCAGGTGCCGCCCATCTATTCAGCCATCAAGCTCGACGGCGAGCCGCTGTACGTGAAGGCGCGTCGCGGCGAGGCCGTGGATGTGCCCTCGCGCGAGGTTGAGGTCTACCGGCTGGAGGTGGTGTCGCGTACCCACGACAGCCTCACGCTTTACGTGGAATGCGGCTCGGGGACCTATGTGCGCAGTCTGGCCGTCGACCTGGGCGAGGACCTGGGCTGCGGCGCCCATCTGACGGCGTTGCGCCGGCTGTGGGTCGAACCGTTCCGGGAGCCGGCCATGGTGACGGTGGAGCAGCTGCAGGCGGCGCTGGAGCAGGGGGACGATGCGCTGCTGCCGCTCTTGCTGCCGGTTTCCGCGGCCCTGGCCGATCTGCCCGCCATGCACCTGGACGCCGAGCGCAGCCTGGCTGTCTCACAGGGCCAGCAGATTCCGGTGGATCCGGCCCTGGCCGGTCGGCATGCCGTATTCGCCGACGACGGTCGCCTGCTTGCCCTGAGCGAGGCGGTGGGCGGAAAACTGTGCATCGTGCGGGGTTTTAACCTGCCCGCAGATGGCAAACATAAGCACTGACTATGACGGTCTTGTTGTCATAGGGCTCCGGTCGCTACAATACGGAGCTTGTTCCAGACTTTTCATTCATCTAGGCGAAGCTTGCGCAACGTCACCCACGTGATGTTGCGCAAGCTTCGCACCGCTTTTTTAGGAAGAGATACCAATGTCCCTTACCGCTGAACAGACCGGCAAAATCATCGCTGACTTCGGCCGCGTGCCGAACGATACGGGTTCGCCGGAAGTGCAGGTCGCCCTGCTGTCGGCTCGCATCGACCACCTCACCGGCCACTTCAAAGAGCACAAGCAGGATCACCATTCCCGCCGTGGCCTGCTGAAGCTGGTCAACCAGCGCAAGCGTCTGCTTGCCTACCTGAAGGATCGTGACCTGGCTCGTTACCAGGGCCTCATCGAGCGCCTCGGCCTCCGTCGCTAAGTGTTGGTGTTCGCGTTCATTCGTGATCGCGAAGATCAAAAAGCGGCCAACTCTGGCCGCACTTCCCAATTCAGGAAAAGACAGTGGCGAAAGTAACCAAGTCATTCCAGTTCGGTAATCACGAAGTCACACTGGAGACGGGCGAAATCGCCCGCCAGGCTTCGGGTGCCGTCATGGTCAGCATGGGCGGCACGGTTGTGCTGGTCACCGTGGTGGCCAATGCCAAGGCGAAGGAAGGGCAGGATTTCTTCCCGCTCACCGTCGACTACGTCGAGAAGTTCTACTCCGCGGGCCGTATCCCGGGTGGCTTCTTCAAGCGCGAAGGCCGCCCGACCGAGAAAGAGACGCTGACCTCGCGTCTGATCGATCGTCCGGTGCGCCCGCTGTTCCCGGAAGAGTTCAAGAACGAAGTGCAGGTCATCGCACAGGTCGTTTCGCTGAACCCGGAAGTCGACGGCGACATCCCGGCCATGCTGGGCGCCTCCGCGGCGCTGAGCCTCGCCGGCATCCCGTTCAAGGGTCCGATCGGCGCTGCCCGCGTCGGTTACGCCAACGGCAAGTACCTGCTGAACCCGACCGCCACCGAGCTGAAGACCTCCGAGCTTGACCTGGTCGTCGCCGGTACGGCCAACGCCGTGCTGATGGTGGAATCGGAAGCCAAGCTGCTGTCCGAGGAAGTGATGCTCGGCGCCGTGGTGTTCGGTCACCAGCAGCTGCAGGTGGCCGTCCGCGCCATCGCCGAGCTGGCCACCGAGGCGGCTCGTCCGTCCATGGCATGGTCCGCTCCGGCCCGCAACGAGTCGCTGATCGCCGCCCTCACCGGCGCCGTCGGCAACCAGCTCGAAGCCGCCTTCCAGGTGCGCGACAAGCTGCAGCGCCGCGACGCCATCGCCGCCATCAAGAGCGACGTGCTCGCTTCGCTGGCTGGTGATGTCGAAGCCCAGGGCTGGGACAAGGCCGAGCTGTCGAAGGAGTTCGCCGAGCTCGAGTACCGCACCATGCGCGACGGCGTCCTCAAGACGAAGATCCGCATCGACGGTCGCAACCTGGACGACGTCCGCCCGATCTCCATTCGTGTCGGCGTGCTGCCGCGCACCCATGGTTCGGCACTGTTCACCCGCGGCGAAACCCAGGCGCTGGTCGTGACCACGCTGGGCACCACCCGCGATGCGCAGATCATCGATGCGCCGGAAGGCGAGTCGAAGGATCCGTTCCTGTTCCATTACAACTTCCCGCCGTTCTCGGTCGGTGAAGCCGGTCGCTTCGGCGCGCCGAAGCGTCGCGAAATCGGCCACGGCCGCCTCGCCAAGCGCGGCGTGCAGGCCGTCAAGCCGAGCATCGAAGAGTTCCCGTACGTGGTGCGCGTGGTTTCGGAAATCACCGAATCCAACGGTTCCTCGTCGATGGCTTCGGTGTGCGGTTCGTCGCTGGCCATGATGGACGCGGGCGTTCCGCTGAAGTCGCCGGTCGCCGGTATCGCCATGGGTCTGGTCAAGGAAGGCAGCGACTTCGTCGTGCTGTCGGACATCCTGGGTGACGAAGATCACCTCGGCGACATGGACTTCAAGGTGGCCGGTAGCGCCGATGGCATCTCCGCGCTGCAGATGGACATCAAGATCGACGGCATCACCGAAGAGATCATGAAGGTGGCGCTGGAACAGGCCAAGCGTGGTCGTCTGCACATCCTCGGCGAAATGGCCAAGGTGATCAGCACCGCCCGCACCGAGATGAGCGAGTATGCCCCGCGCCTGCTCACCATCAAGATCCATCCGGACAAGATCCGCGAAGTGATCGGCAAGGGTGGCGCGACCATCCGCTCGATCACCGAAGAGACCGGCACCACCATCGACATCAGCGATGACGGCACCGTGATCATCGCCTCGGTCAACCGCGAAGCCGCCAACGCCGCCAAGGCGCGCATCGAGCAGATCGTCTCCGACGTCGAGCCGGGCCGCATCTACGAAGGCAAGGTTGCCAAGCTGATGGACTTCGGCGCGTTCGTGACCATCATGCCGGGCAAGGACGGCCTGGTGCACGTCTCGCAGATCTCCAGCGAGCGCGTGGAAAAGGTCTCCGACAAGCTCAAGGAAGGCGACATCGTCAAGGTCAAGGTGCTCGAAGTGGACAAGCAGGGCCGTATCCGCCTGTCCATGAAGGCCGTGACCGAGGACGAAGGCACCAACGCCTAAGTCGTCGATCCAAGGTACCAACAGAAGCCCGGCGAAAGCCGGGCTTTTGCTTTAGAGCCTGTTGACGCTCTCCGCATGGCCCGGGCCGGGTCTGTTTGCACACAGGTCGGCGTCATCACTCAGTCGTGTACGGACGTACACTCCTTCGCTCTTCCTTGCCCTGAGCGCAAACAGCTCCCGGCGCGGGCCATGCGGAGAGCGTCAACAGGCTCTTGGGCCCTGCATGACTGCCCGCTGATGGTGCGCTGCGATGCGCTCGAGTTTGGGCCCGAACTAATGCGCTTTTTGCGTCCGTCGCAACAGGCTTTTGCTACGATGGCTTGAGCATGAAGAGGACGTGGGCATGGCCGACCCGGCGAATGACTTTCTGAAGGACTACCAGGCGATGGCGCAGCAATCCTGGGAAGCCTGGACACGCTATCTGCAGCAGCCGACCGCTTCGGCGCCATTCGGTGCAGGAGCCTCGCCGTTCGGATCGATGGGCGCCGGCGACGACTTGATGGCGCGCAGCATGGCCGCGCTCAAGGGTTATGGCGACTGGTTGCAAGGCGCCGCGAGCAGTGGCCTTGGGCAGGGGCCCGCCGATTGGCAGCAGTCCTTGCAGCAGCTCTTTTCTTCGCTGGGCGGTCAGCCGTTTGCGCATGCTTTTGCCAGCATCGACAGCGAGGCCGCCAAGAGCTTCGCGCAGATGTGGCAGGGCTGGATGCAAACCAACCCGCCGAGCTTTGGCGGCATGAAGTTCGACGTCGAGCATATGGCCGCCTTTGGCTACACGCGCGAACGCCAGCGCATGCATCAGGCGCTGGCGACGGCCATGCAGGATTACGCTGAATGGGCCGGCAAGTACCAGGCCCTGATCCAGCGCGCCAATACGGAAGGTTTTGAACGCCTGCAGTCCAAGCTGGCCGGGTTGGCCGAGTCGCCCAAGCAGATCGAATCGCTCAAGGCGCTCTACGATCTGTGGGTGGATGCGGCCGAAGAGGCCTACGCGCAGATCGCGCTGTCGGAAGAATTCCGCCATGCCTATGGCGAGATGGTCAATGCACAGGGCCGCGTGCGCCAGTTGCAGCAACAACAGCTCGATGCCTTGTGCCGCGAGATGGGTATGCCGACGCGCAGCGAGGTCACCGCGCTCGGCAAGCGCCTGCATGAGCTTCGTCGCGAATTGCGTGAAGGCCGTGCACCGCAGCGCGAGGATGAATTGACGAGCCTTCGCGCCGAAGTGGCAGCGCTCAAGCGCCAGCTGGCGACCAAGCAAGAGACCGTCAAGCCGGTCGAGAAGAAGGCGCCGTCGCGCGGCACCAAGCGGGCCACCGAAAGCATCGACGTCAGCGGCTCGAAGAAATCATCTGCCGTGGCCGCCCGCAAGACCGTTGCGCGCGGCGTCAAGCGCACGCGCAAGTAAGGACTATTTATGCAACCACCGCTACGCCTCGATCCGGCCGCGCTGATGGGCGAAATCACCGCTTTCCAGCGCAAGCTGGCTGCGGGCATGGAGCATCTCAAGCGCCAGCTCGAGCCCGAATACGCCAATACGCCGCGCGAGCTGGTGTACCGCGAGGACAAACTCTCGGTGTGGCACATGAAGGGGCAGGGCAAGCCGACGGCGAAGACGCCGACGCTGATCGTCTATGCCCTGGTCAACACCGTGTGGATGACCGACCTGCAGGACGATCGTTCGATGGTGCGCAACCTGCTCGAACAGGGTGAAGACATCTACCTGCTCGACTGGGGCTATCCCGATGCCGCCGACCGCTGGCTGGGACTCGACGACTACATCAACGGATATCTCGACCGTTGCGTGGATGCCGTGAGCAAGCACGCGGGCGTGGACGCGATCAACCTGCTCGGCATCTGCCAGGGCGGCACATTCTCGCTGTGCTACACCGCCACGCACGGCGAGAAGGTCAAGAACCTGATCACCATGGTGACGCCGGTCGATTTCCAGACGCCGGACAATATGCTGTCGAGCTGGTCGCAGCAGATGGACGTCGATTTGTTTGTCGACACCATGGGCAATATTCCCGCCGAACTGCTCAACTGGGTGTATCTCACGTTGAAGCCCGTGCGCTTGAATCAGCAGAAATACGTGGGCCTGGTCGACATCCTCGACAACCCCAAGGAGCTGCAGAATTTCCTGCGCATGGAACGCTGGATCTTCGATTCGCCGGACCAGGCGGGCGAAGCGTTCCGCGAATTCATCAAGGACTTCTATCAGCAGAACAAGCTGATCAAGGGCGACCTGATCATCGGCGGCAAGCCGGTGGACTTGGGCATGATCACGCACCCCGTGCTGAATATTTTCGCCGAGCAGGATCACCTCGTGCCGCCGGATGCATCGCGCGCACTGCAGCAGCATGTGGGCAGCACCGACTACACGCAGATCGCCTTCAAGGGCGGCCATATCGGCATCTATGTGTCGGGACGCGCGCAGCGCGAAGTGCCGCCGGCTATCCATCAGTGGCTCAGTACGAGAAACTGAGTTTCATCCACCGCAACCACAGGGCACAGTCATGGAAAAGCGCCTGCATCGATCACTGACGGACCGCAAAATCGCCGGCGTCTGCGGCGGTATCGCCGAGTACCTCGGCTGGGATCCGACCCTGGTACGCGTGCTGTGGATCGTGCTCACCTTCCTGGGTGGCTCGGGCATCGTGGCTTATCTCATTCTCTGGCTCGTCATGCCCGACGGCCCCTGATCTCCCGGCTGGCGCGCTGACGCGCCGCCGACTTTCGTTTTCATCGCTGGGTTTTTGCTTTATGGATTACGACCGTTACGACCGCATCCGTGCCGTGCAGTGGCAGGGTGACCATCTCCGTTTGCTTGATCAGCGCCTGCTGCCGCAGGAAGAACGCTGGATCGACTGCGCCAACGCCGCCGATGTCACCCAGGCCATCAAGGACCTGGCTGTGCGCGGTGCGCCGGCGATCGGCATCGCGGCGGCGTGGGGTGTGGTGCTGGCGGCCAAGCAGGGTCAACCGCTGGAACCGGCGCTGGCCATGCTGCGCGCAGCCCGTCCCACCGCGGTCAACCTGATGTGGGCGCTGGATCGGATGAAGTCGCGCATCGCCGCGGGCGCCGATGCTGCCGCACTCGAACGCGAAGCCCAGGCCATCCAGGACGAGGACCTCGCCGCCAATCGCCATATGGGCGAACTGGGTGCGGCCTTGATCGCGCCGCATTCGGGCGTGCTCACGCACTGCAATACCGGCTCGCTGGCGACGTCCGGTTTCGGCACGGCGCTGGGCGTCATCCGCGCAGGCGTGGCTGGCGGTCGCATCGAGCAAGTGTTTGCGGGCGAAACGCGACCGTGGCAGCAGGGCGCGCGCCTGACCATGTGGGAGCTGGTGCGCGACGGCATTCCCGCCAAGCTGATCGCCGACTCCGCCGCGTCGCATCTGATGCGTTCGGGTGCGGTGCAATGGGTGATTGTTGGGGCCGATCGCATTGCCGCCAATGGCGACACCGCCAACAAGATCGGCACCTACCAGCTCGCTATCGCGGCACGCCATCACGGCGTGAAGTTCATGGTGGTGGCGCCGTCGTCGACGGTCGATATGGCGACCGCGTCGGGTGACGACATCGAGATCGAACTGCGCGATTCGGCGGAGCTGTTGGCGGTGGCCGGCCGCCGCACGGTGGTGGAAGGCGCCGATGCGTGGAATCCGGTATTCGACGTGACGCCGGCCGAGCTCATCGATGCCATCGTCACCGAGCGCGGCGTGATCGAGCGTCCGACCACCATCGCCATGCAGGCGCTGTTTGGTCGATGAAGCTATCCCGGCAATTCTTCCTTTTCACCATCGGTGGCGTCATCGGCTTCATCGTTGACGCCGGCCTCGCCCAGGCTCTGGTGAGCTGGAATGGCTGGAATCCGTATTACGCGCGTCTGGTCTCCATTCCGTTGGCGGCCACCGCAACGTGGCTGTGGAATCGCCGGCAGACCTTCAAGCACAGCGAAAGCGGGCGCGGGCTGTTCTCCGAATGGCTGCACTGGATGGCCCTGATGGGCGTGGGCGCCCTGGTCAATTACGGCACCTATGCCGCGCTTTTGATGGGCTTTCCGATGCTGCACCGCTGGCCTGCCATCGCCACCGCGGGCGGTTCTTTCGTGGCTGCCGTGTTCAATTTTTCGACAGCGCGCCTGATGCTTTTCAAGGGCGCCAAAACGTCCGCGTAAGCCATTGATCCATATAGTGAAAATACTGTGAATCCCGCGTCAAACGTGGTACACTTCACGGGTTATCTCAAGGCAGCCCGCGCCTAGTTCCTGGGGGAGCGCGCCGGGGCCCTCTACCTTCATCATGGAAGCCGATTGATGGCAGAACTCGCCAAAGAAGTCATTCGCGTCAATATCGAAGACGAGATGCGTCAGAGCTACCTCGATTACGCCATGAGCGTGATCGTGGGACGCGCCCTTCCCGATGTCCGCGATGGTCTGAAGCCGGTCCATCGCCGCGTTCTGTTCGCCATGAACGAACTGGGCAATGCATGGAACAAGCCCTATAAGAAATCGGCCCGCGTGGTCGGTGACGTGATCGGTAAATACCATCCGCATGGCGACTCGTCGGTGTACGACGCGATCGTGCGCATGGCCCAGCCGTTTTCGCTGCGCTACATGCTGGTCGACGGCCAGGGTAACTTCGGTTCGGTCGACGGCGACAACGCGGCAGCGATGCGATACACCGAGGTGCGCATGTCGCGCCTCACGCAGGAGCTGCTCGCCGACATCGACAAGGACACTGTCGACTTCGGTCCCAACTACGACGAAAGCGAACACGAACCGCTGGTGTTGCCCACCCGCGTGCCGAACCTGCTGATCAACGGCTCGGCCGGTATCGCCGTGGGCATGGCCACCAACGTGCCGCCGCACAACCTCACCGAGGTGGTGTCGGCCACCATCGCGCTGATCGACGAGCCCACGCTGTCGATCGACGATTTGATGCATTACATCCCCGGTCCGGATTTCCCGACCGCCGGCATCATCAACGGTTCGTCGGGCATCGTCGAGGCGTACCGCACCGGTCGCGGCCGCATCCTGGTGCGCGCACGCGCCGAGATCGAAACCGAGTCGAACGGCCGCGAAACGATCATCATCCACGAGCTGCCGTATCAGGTGAACAAGGCTCGCCTGATCGAAAAGATCGCCGAGCTGGTCAAGGAAAAGAAGCTCGAAGGCATCAGCGAACTGCGCGATGAGTCCGACAAGGACGGCATGCGCGTGGTCATCGAGATCCGTCGCGATTCGA
This sequence comes from Dyella sp. 01N448, assembly GCF_056399225.1. NCBI lineage: Bacteria > Pseudomonadati > Pseudomonadota > Gammaproteobacteria > Lysobacterales > Rhodanobacteraceae > Dyella > Dyella sp. 01N448. Next base: position 303,070 of record NZ_JBFTQX010000006.1, read on the forward strand.
TGGGCGACGTGGTGCTCAACAACTTGTTCCAGCAGACGCAGCTGCAGGTTACGTTCGGCATCAACATGGTCGCGCTTCTGGACGGCCAACCGCGCCTGTTGAACCTCAAGGACATTCTCGAGGCCTTCATTCGCCACCGCCGTGAAGTGGTGACGCGTCGTACCATCTTCGATCTGCGCAAGGCTCGCGCCCGTGCGCACATCCTCGAAGGCCTGACGGTTGCGCTGGCCAATATCGACGAGATGATCGAGTTGATCCGCACATCCGCCTCGCCGGCCGAAGCGCGCGAGCGCATGCTGGCGCGCAAGTGGCAGCCGGGCATGGTCGCCACGCTTCTGGAAGCGGCCGGTGCTGAAGCCTCGCGTCCGGAGGACATGGATCCGCGCGAAGGTCTCAAGGCCGAGGGTTATCAGCTGTCCGAAGTGCAGGCGCAGGAAATCCTCGCCATGCGCCTGCATCGCCTCACCGGCCTGGAGCAGGAAAAGCTGTCCGACGAGTACCGCCAGGTGCTGGAGACCATTCGTGGTCTGATCGAAATCCTGGAAGACCCGGCGCGTCTGCTCACCGTGATCCGCGATGAACTTGAAGCAGTGAAGGAAGAGTTCGGCGACAAGCGTCGCACCGAGATCCAGCATTCGCAGGAAGACCTCAACGTCCTCGACCTGATCGCGCCGGAAGACGTGGTGGTCACGCTGTCGCACACCGGTTACGTGAAGCGCCAGCCGGCCAGCACGTATCGCGCGCAGCGCCGTGGCGGCAAGGGTCGTTCGGCCTCTGCGCTGAAGGACGAGGATTTCGTCGAGCAGCTGTGGGTGGTCAACACCCATGACACGCTGCTCACCTTCACCAGCAGCGGTCGCGTCTACTGGCTCAATGTGTATCAGCTGCCGGAGTCCGGCCCGAACGCGCGCGGCAAGCCGATGGTGAACCTGCTGCCGCTGGGTCCGGGCGAGAAGGTGCAGGCGGTGCTGCCGGTGCGTGAATACACCGAAGACCAGTTCGTGTTCTTCGCCACTAAGCAGGGCACGGTGAAGAAGACGCCGCTGACCGAGTTCGCGTTCCAACTGCAGAAGGGCAAGATCGCCATCAACCTCGACGAGAGCGATGCGCTGGTCAACGTCGCGCTCACCGGCGGCAACAGCGATGTGCTGCTGTTTGCGTCGAACGGCAAGACGGTACGCTTCGATGAATCCGAAGTGCGCTCGATGGGCCGGACGGCCACCGGCGTGCGTGGCATCAAGCTTGGCGAAGGCGCCGAAGTGGTCTCGCTGATCGTTGCCGCCGAGGGCGATATCCTCACCGCGACCGAGCGTGGCTACGGCAAGCGCACCACGCTTGACGAGTTCCCGAAGAAGGGCCGCGGCACCCAGGGCGTCATCGGCATCCAGTGCTCCGAGCGCAACGGCAATCTGGTCGCTGCCATCCAGGCCAGCGAAGCGCACGAGCTGATGCTGATTTCCGACCAGGGCACGCTGGTGCGTACCCGCGTGGCGGAAGTCTCGCAGCTGGGTCGCAACACCCAGGGCGTCACGCTGATCCGCCTGCCGTCCGACGAGAAGCTGGTGAGCGTCGTGCGTCTCGATGCGGAAGTGGAAAACGGCGAAGTCGAGGGCGAAGAAGGCCCGATCGATGCCGCTCCGGAAGCACCTGCCGACGGCGAGTGAGCCTTGCTCGCTTGGTGAAAAAAACCCGGCTACGGCCGGGTTTTTTTTGCCTGGTTAGCCCGGCGTCACTTCGACCGCATCCACACGCGTGCCGTAGAACGCCACGTAATCCTTGATCGGCGTCACCGAGTCATACGGATGTTCATACGTCCAAACCGCGTTCGTGCCGCGGTCGCCTGCGGAGGGAATGCTGAAGTAGGAAGCGTCGCCCTTGTACGGGCAATAGGTGTTGTGTTCCGTGCGTTCGAGCAGGGACATGTCCACATCCTCGCGCGGGATGTAGTGCACTACAGGATAGTTCGCTTCCTGCAGGCTCAGCGAACGTCGCGTATCGGCAACGACGCGATCTGCCACGCGCACGACGACGTGGTCTTTGCTCGGCGTCACCTCGATCGGATGATCGGGTCCGGGAATGCGCTGAACTCGGCTGGACATGGCGTGGCTCCGCTTTGATGGGAACTGAAGGGTCCAACGTTACTCGCCGTCACGACAAGAAACAGTGCAGCGGATGTTCAACGCCTGGGACGCCGCACCAGCGGCGCCGTTATCAGCCCAGCGCTTCCAACATGGCTTCCGCGGTGGAAACGCGGAATTCACCGGGCGCTTCGACCTGCAGCTGCTTCACCACGCCGTTCTCGGCATACAGTGCGAAACGTCGCGCGCGCAGGCCCATGCCGTAACCGCTGCCATCGAGTTCGAGCCCGAGCGCCTTGGTAAACGCACCGTTGCCGTCTGCGAGCATCCACATGCCTGCCGGCACGTTCTGCGAGGCGGCCCAGGCTTGCATCACGTAGGCGTCATTCACGGCCAGGCACATCACTTCCACGCCGCGCTGCTGGAACTCGGCGAAATGCTTCACATAGCCTGGCAGATGCTTGTTGGAGCAGGTGGGCGTGAAGGCGCCCGGTACGGCAAACAGCACGACCTTCCGGTCCGCGAACAAGGCGCCTGTCTGGGCGGGTTCGATGCCATCGTGGACGACGCGGATCTCGACGTCGGGCAGGGTGTCGCCGACCTGGATGCTCATGGCAGAGTGCCTGTGATGATGGGGAAGGAGGCGATGCTAGCGCCATGGGGCCGGCTTGTCGCCTTGAATCACGCCGTTTTCGCACCCATGTGGTCGACCATAGCGACGCAGGCGGGGCCTCGCCATGCGTGACCCATGCGAGCCGGGCGAAGGGTGCCGGCCGATGGGTGCAGATCGAGCGTTCCGCCCGTGAGTCTGGGCGGCTGAATTGCCGGGGAGTGGCAGTGGAATTCAAAGATTATTACGACATCTTGGGCGTGAAGCCGGAAGCGACCGAGGCAGAGATCAAGACTGCCTATCGCAAGCTGGCCAGGAAGTTTCACCCCGACAAGAACAAAGACGCGGGAGCGGAAGAGAAATTCAAGGCAATCAACGAAGCCAACGAAGTGCTGCGCGACACGGAAAAACGTCGTGCCTACGATGAGCTGCGCGCTGGCGGCTACCGCGGCGGCGAACAGTTCCGGCCGCCGCCGGGCTGGAACCAGAACCACGGCTTCGATTTCGGCGGCGACGGCGGCGGCGACTTCAGCGACTTTTTCGAAAGCCTGTTTGGCGGACGCGGCGGAGCTGGCCCCGGTCCGCGCGGCGCGCCACGCGCGCGTCGTGGCGGCGATGTGCATGCGCATGTGCAGATCGATCTGCAGACCGCTTTTGACGGCGGTCGCACGCGCCTGGCGCTGCAGGATGGCAGCGGTGGCGAGCGCGTATTGGAAGTAAAGATTCCAGCAGGCATCCAACCAGGTCAGGTGATACGTTTGGCTGGGCAGGGCCATAGTGGTTCGGGTGGCGCATCCAACGGCGACCTGCTGCTGGAAGTGGGCATACGCGACGATGGCCGCTTCCGTCTGGACGGCCGAAACGTGCTGCACGTGCTGCCGATTGCGCCTTGGGAAGCCGCGTTGGGCGCCACGGTGCCGGTGCCGACGCTGGCCGGCACGGTGGATCTGCGCATTCCGGCAGGCTCGCAATCGGGTCGCAAATTGCGCCTGAAAGGGCGCGGCCTTCCCGGCGCGCACCCCGGCGATCAGCTGGTGGAGTTGTCGATACGTGCACCGCTGGCGGACACTGATGCGCAGAAGAAGGCGTACGAAGCCTTGCGTGAGGAGTTTGGCGATTACGATCCGCGGCATTGAGCCCCAGCGATCCAACGAAAAACGGCGCCCGAGGGCGCCGTTTTTCATGAAGCCAGCCGCGTCGCTTACGCCGGCAGCAGTTCCTTCAGCGTGCTCACCAGCTCTTCCTCACGGATCGGCTTGGTCACATAGGCCTTCGCACCCTGGCGCAGACCCCACACCTTGTCCGTTTCCTGATCCTTGGTGGTCACCAGCACGACCGGGATGTGCTGGGTGTCCGGATCCTTGCTGATGGTGCGCGTGGCCTGGAAGCCGTTGAGGTTGGGCATCACCACGTCCATCAGGATCAGGTCGGGGCGCTCGCGCCGGGCAGCCTCCACACCGGCGGCGCCGTCCTCGGCGGTCAGCGCTTCATGCCCGAGCTTTTCGACGATGCGCTTGATGCCCAACAGCTGCGACGGCGAATCGTCGACGATCAGGATGCGTGCCATAAGGTGGAATTCCCCTTGTTGTTTCGTTGGATTCTATGACGCTGAGGCAGAGCTTCCAAGCTGAGCGTAAGCTCAGCTTGCGCTACCTACGCGTACTACGGTACGCCCAAACGAATCGCCCGCAAGCATGCGGGGAAATGCGTCGGGCAACTGCTCCAAAGTGACTTCGCGCGTGGCGATGCGCTCAAGATGTTGCGGTTTCCAGTCGCTGGACAGCCGTTCCCAGACGCGGTCGCGCAGGTCGCGCGCCGTGCCGGCGGAGGCAATGCCCAGCAGGCTGGCGCCACGGATGATGAAGGGCATTACCGTGCTTTCGAAGCCGATGCCGCCGGCATTGCCGCAAATGGCGACGTTGCCGTAGGGCGCGATCAACGGCAGCAGGCCGGCCAGCATGGCGCCGCCGACGTTGTCGAGCGCGCCACCGAAGCGCGCCGAATCCATCGGCTTGCCGCTGAAAACGAGCTGGTGGCGATCGATGCACTCGGCCGCGCCGAGGTCGCGCAGGAAGTCGAAATGGGACGCCTTGCCGCTGATCGCATGCACAGCGTAGCCGGCGCGCGTGAAGATATCGATGGCCAGCATGCCCACGCCGCCGCTGGCGCCGGTGACGGCGAGCGGGCCCAACGCAGGCGTCTGGCGGTTGTCTTCCATGCGCAGCAGGGCAAGCGCGGCGGTAAAGCCGGCCGTACCGATGATCATGCTGTCGCGCAGGCTCAAACCCTTGGGCAGGTGGATGGTCCACGCCGAGGGCAGGCGGATGTATTCGCCATAACCGCCATCGCGCGTTTCGGACAGGCCACTGCCGGTGCAAAGCACGGCATCGCCTTCCTTGAAGGCCGGGTCGGTCGAGGCGACGACGGTGCCCGACACGTCGATGCCGCCATTGAGCGGGTACTGGCGGAGGATTTTGCCCTTGCCGGTGCCGGCCAAGGCGTCCTTGAAATTGATCGACGAATAAGCGACCTGCACCAGCACTTCGCCGGGGCTCAGCGCATCGGCGGCGAGGGTTTCGATGCCGCCGCGATAGCCGGCGTCATCGTTATGGATACGGAAGGCGCGAAAGGCGCTGGGTGTACTCATGGCCAATCCTTAAAAGGCGTCGTGCCGGGGTCAGGCTTTGACGCTGCTGCGGTCGATCCATTTGGGCGTGTGGACGCCCTCGTAGCTGTCCAGCCAGTCGAACAGCTGCGCCATGTCCTGTCCGAACCATACACTTTCGCGCTGCTCGGGGCGCACGAATCGTTCGGTCACCATGTGATCCATCATGGCGCGCAGCTGTGTGTAGTAGCCGCGTACGTCGTAGAAGGCGCAGGGATAGCGGTGCAGGCCCAGCTGGGCCCAGGTCAGCATTTCGAACATCTCGTCCATGGTGCCGTAGCCGCCGGGCAGGGCGACAAAGGCATCGGACAACTCGAACATGCGCGTCTTGCGCTGATGCATGGTGTCTACGACTACCAGCTCGCTGAGGCCGACGTGGGCCACTTCCAGATCGACCAGCTGGCGCGGAATGACGCCGATTACCTTGCCGTCGGCGGCCAGTACCGCGTCGGCCACGGTGCCCATCAGGCCGACTTTGCCGCCGCCATAGACCAGCGCGATGCCGCGGCGGGCCATTTCCGTACCGAAGGCACGGGCCTGTTCGACGTATTCAGGGTGACTGCCGCTGCTGGAGCCGCAGTAGACGCAAAGGGCGGTGGGTTGGGGCATGGGGATCGACGAACCTGTGGGAATAAATTCGTCATTCCGGCGCAGGCCGGAATCCAGTGGCGGCAATGTTGGGTTGTCGCGTAGCCGTTGGTCGGCCCTTTTTCGCGATAACCGTGCGTTGCGGCTCCTGGATTCCGGCCTGCGCCGGAATGACGGAAAAAACAAAACGGCCCGCTCATGTTGCCACGAGCGGGCCGCGGATTCCGTGTCGCCTGCCGTGAAGGCGCGGCGCGGTGTCCTCAGTTGCCCTTGTGGATGGCGCGCTTGTCGACCGACAGGGCGGCCTCGTGCACGGCTTCCGAGAGCGTCGGATGCGCGTGGACGATGCGGGCCAGGTCTTCGGAGGAGCCCTTGAACTCCATCGCGACCACGCACTCGGCGATCAGCTCGGACACGCCCGGGCCGACCATGTGCACGCCCAGGATGCGATCCGTCTCGGCATGAGCCAGCATCTTCACCTGGCCGATGGCCTCGTTCATGGCCACGGCGCGGCCGATGGCGGCGAACGGGAAGGTACCCACCTTGTACGGGATGCCTTCGTCCTTCAGCTGCTTCTCGGTCTTGCCGGCCCAGGCGATTTCCGGCTCGGTATAGATCACCCACGGCACGGTGTCGAGGTTGATGTGGCCAGCCTTGCCGGCGATCCACTCGGCCACGGCCACGCCTTCCTCGGAACCCTTGTGCGCGAGCATCGGGCCGCGCACGGCGTCGCCGATGGCCCACACGCCGTTCACGCCGGTGTGGTTGTGCTCGTCGACCACGATGCGGCCGCGCTCGTCCAGCTTCACGCCCGTGTCGGCGGCCAGCAGGCCGTCGGTGTAGGCGCGGCGGCCCACGGCGACCAGCAGCTTGTCGACGGTGAGCTCGTGCGCGCCGTCCTTGTCTTCATAGGTCAGGGCGACTTCGTTGCCCTTGATCTCGGCCTTGGTGAGCTTGGCGCCGAGCTTGATGTTCAGGCCCAGCTTGCCGAATTCCTTGAAGGCGATCTTGGCGATGTCCGCGTCGGCCACGCTGAGGAAGTCCGGCAGCGCTTCGAGCACGGTCACGTCCGAACCCAGGCGCTTCCACACGCTGCCCAGTTCCAGGCCGATCACGCCGGCGCCGATCACGCCCAGGCGCTTGGGCACTTCGGTGAAATCCAGTGCGCCGGCGTTGTCGACGATGAACTTGTTGTCGAACTTGGCGAACGGCAGCTCGATCGGCACGGAGCCCGAAGCGAGGATCACGTTGGTGGCGCTGATGGTCTGCTTGGAACCGTCGTTGCCGGTGATTTCGACGTCGTTGCCCTTGAGCAGCTTGCCGGTGCCGAAGAACGGCGTGACCTTGTTGGCCTTGAACAGCTGGCCGATGCCGCCGGTGAACTGCTTGACGATCTTGTCCTTGCGGCCGATGAAGGTGCCCAGGTCAACCTTGGCGCCTTCCACCGTGATGCCGTGCACCGGCAGGTTGTGCGCGATGTTGTAGTACTGCTTGGACGAATCGAGCAGCGCCTTGGACGGGATGCAGCCCACGTTGAGGCAGGTGCCGCCGAGAGCCTGCTTGCCGTCCTTGCCGACAAACGCGTCGATACACGCGGTCTTCAGGCCCAGCTGCGCGGCGCGGATCGCGGCCACATAGCCGGCCGGGCCGGCGCCGATGACGATGACGTCGAATTTTTCGCTCATGATGTTTCCTAGCTGTGTGACGGGCCGGGGAGCTCGTCACTTATGAAGCGGGAGATATGTGCGGCGAGCGTGGATTCAATGCCAACGCTCGCCGCCAGAGCTTCGTTACCTGGTTGCACGGATCGCCGAGACGATCCGTACGCGCGATCAGATACCGAGCAGCATGCGCTGCGGATTCTCGAGCTGGTTCTTGATATCGACCAGGAACAGCACCGCGTCCTTGCCATCGATGATGCGATGGTCGTAGGACAGCGCCAGGTACATCATCGGGGCGGCGATCACCTGGCCGTTCTCGACGATGGCGCGCTCCTTGATGGCGTGCATGCCCAGGATGGCGCTCTGCGGCGGGTTCACGATCGGGGTCGACAGCAGCGAACCGAAGGTGCCGCCGTTGGTGATGGTGAAGGTGCCGCCCTGCAGGTCGTCCAGGCCCAGCTTGCCGTCACGCGCCTTCTTGGCGTAATCGACGATGCCGCGCTCGACGTCGGCGAAGTTCATGTCCTGCACGTCGCGCAGCACCGGCGTCACCAGGCCCTTGTCGGTGGACACGGCGATGGAGATGTCCTGGTAGCCGTGATAGACGATGTCGTTGCCGTCGACCGAGGCGTTGACCAGCGGATGGCGCTTCAGCGCTTCGGCAGCGGCCTTGACGAAGAAGCTCATGAAGCCGAGCTTGACGCCGTTGGCCTTCTCGAACGACTCGCCCAGCGCCTTGCGCATCTTCACCACCTCGGCCAGGTTCACTTCGTTGAACGAGGTGAGCATGGCGATGGAGTTCTTCGACTGCATCAGACGCTCGGCGATGCGTGCGCGCATGCGGGTCATCGGCACGCGCTCTTCCGGACGCGAGCCCGGGGTCGGCTTGGCAGCCGGCGCAGCGGCGGCCGGAGCGGCGCCACCCTTGCCGACGTTGAGCAGGTCTTCCTTGGTCACGCGGCCGTCGCGGCCGGTGCCGGCAACCTTCGATGCATCGATGTTCTGCTCGGTGGCTACGCGCAGGCCGGCCGGCGACAGGTCGGCATTGCCGGCAGCGCCAGCCTTCGGCGCGGCGGGTGCAGCAGCCGGGGCAGCGGCAGGGGCGGCAGCGGCCGGAGCCGGTGCAGCAGCGGCGGCGCCTTCCTCGATCACCGCGATCACCTGCTGGCTGTTCACGGTGTCGCCGGACTGGAACTTGATTTCCTTGAGCACGCCGTCGACCGGCGAGGGCACTTCGAGCACCACCTTGTCGGTCTCGAGGTCGACCAGGTTTTCGTCACGCTTCACCGCTTCGCCGGCCTTCTTGTGCCAGGTAGCGATGGTGGCGTCGGAGACGGACTCGGGCAGGACGGGAACTTTGACTTCGATAGACATGTGGATTCCTTGGATAAGTGCGCTCATCCCTGAACGCTAAAAAGTGGAAAAGCGGCCATCCATGGCCGCACTTTTCAGGATTTTATTCTGCGGAATGGTCGGTGCCGACCGGCGTAACCAGCGCCTGCTCAACCAGCGCCGCCTGTTCGACGACGTGCGTGCTGAGATGGCCGGCAGCCGGTGCCGGCGAGCGCGCGCGACCCGCGTACGAGAGGCTCTGCTTGCTGTTGATGCAGGCCTGCAGGTGATGGCGGATCTGGAACCAGGCGCCCTGGTTCATCGGCTCTTCCTGGCACCACACCACTTCCTTGGCGGCGGCGTACTTCTCGAGCTCGGCAGTGACTTGCGGACGCGGGAACGGATACAGCTGCTCCACGCGGACGATGGCCACGTCGGTCTGGCCGCGCTTTTCGGCGTCTTCCAGCAGGTCGTAGTAGACCTTGCCCGAGCACAGCACGACGCGCTTGACCTTCTTGGCGGCCAGCTCGCGATGCTCCGGGATCACCAGCTGGAAGCTGCCGTTGGCCAGCTCGTCCAGCGAGGACACGGCCAGCTTGTGGCGCAGCAGCGACTTGGGCGTCATCACGATCAGCGGCTTGCGCGTCGGGCGCACCATCTGGCGGCGGATCATGTGGAACGCCTGGGCCGGCGTGGTGGGCACGCAGACCTGCATGTTGTCCAGCGCGCACAGCTGCAGGAAGCGCTCGAGGCGGGCGGAGGAGTGCTCCGGGCCCTGGCCTTCGTAGCCGTGCGGCAGGAACAGCGACAGACCGCACAGGCGGTTCCACTTCGATTCGCCCGAGCTGATGAACTGGTCGATGACGACCTGGGCACCGTTGGCGAAGTCGCCGAACTGGCCTTCCCAGATGTGCATGGTGTACGGGTCGGCGGTGGCGCTGCCGTACTCGAACGCCATGACCGCTTCTTCGCTCAGCAGCGAGTCGATGATCTCGACGTCGGCGCCGCTGCGCACATCAGCCAGCGGCATATAGGTGTAGCCGGTCTGCTGGTCATGCAGCACGGCATGGCGATGGAAGAAGGTGCCGCGGCCGACGTCCTGGCCCACGATGCGCAGGTTGTAGTTTTCGTCGATGAGCGAGGCGTAGGCCAGGTTTTCGGCAAAGCCCCAGTCGCCTGGCTGCTCGCCGGCGGCCATCTTGGCGCGGTCTTCGTAGATCTTGGCCACGCGCGACTGCAGGGTCAGATCCTTGGGCATCTTGAGGATCTGGTTGGCCAGCTCCACCAGGCGCTGCTTGGAGTAACCCGTCGGGGTCTCGGTGGACAGCTTGCCGCCGATGAACCGGTCCCAGTCGACTTCGATGTCCTTCACCAGCGAGCTGGTCAGCTCGGTCATCGGCTCGCCGGCCTCGAGGCGGGCGCGGTAGTCCTCGAACATCTTCTGGCCGTCGCCTTCGGCGATCACGCCTTGCTTCACCAACTCCTGCGCATACAGGTCGCGGGTGGTCGGGCGCTTGCGGATGATCTGGTACATCACCGGCTGGGTGGCTGCCGGCTCGTCGGCTTCGTTATGGCCGTGGCGGCGGTAGCACACCAGGTCGAGCACGGCGTCCTTGCGGAACTGCTTGCGGAAATCGTAGGCGAGGCGGGTGGCCTGGATCACCGCTTCCGGGTCGTCCCCGTTCACGTGGAACACCGGCGCGTTGACCATCTTGGCCAGGTCGGTGCAGTACAGCGTGGAGCGGGCGTCCTGCGGGTTGGAGGTGGTGAAGCCCACCTGGTTGTTGATCACGATGTGCAGGCTGCCGCCGATCTTGAAGCCGCGGGCCTGGGACATGTTGAACAATTCCATGTTCACGCCCTGGCCGGCCAGCGCTGCGTCGCCGTGCACCAGCACGGCCATCGACTGCTTTCGCTCGGTGTCGCGGCGGCGGACCTGGCGCGCATGCACCGAGCCAGCCACCACCGGGTTGACGATTTCCAGGTGCGACGGATTGAACGCCAGCGCCACGTGGGTGCCGCCGTTGGGCGTCTTGACGTCGGCGGAGAAGCCCATGTGGTACTTCACGTCGCCCGAGTGCGCCGGATCATCCGGGTGGTCGAACTTGCCTTCGAACTCGTTGAACAGCGTGCGCGGCGGCTTGCCGAGGATGTTCACCAGCATGTTGAGGCGGCCGCGGTGGGCCATGCCGATCACGACTTCCTTGATGCCGTTGTCGCCGGCGGCGCGGACGATGTCGTCCACCATCGGGATGAAGCTGTCGCCGCCTTCCAGCGAGAAACGCTTCTGGCCCACGTACTTGGTGTGCAGGTAGCGCTCGAGGCCTTCGGCAGCGGTCAGCTCGGCGAGCACGCGCTTCTTGCCCGCGGCGTCGAGGCCGGCGGTGCCGTTGGCCTGCTCCAGGCGGGTGTAGATCCAGTTGCGCTGCTCATGATTGCTGATGTGCATGAACTCGACGCCGAGGGTGTTGGTGTACACCTTCTTCAGTCGGGCAATCAGCTCGCGCAACTTCATGCGCTGGCCACCGCCGGCAAAGTTGCCGCAGTCGAACTCGGTGTCCAGGTCGGCATCGGACAGACCGTGGAACGAGGGTTCCAGATCCGGAGCCGGCAGCTTCTCGGCCAGGCCGAGCGGGTCGAGGTTCGAGGCCAGGTGGCCGCGCGAACGGTAGGCGGTGAGGATGCGCAGGACGCCGGCCTGCTTGCGGGCGTGGGCGTCGTCGACCGGAGCGCCGGCGACGGCAACCCCGTTTCGGCGCTGCTTTTGTGCGGCCTCTATACGCGCAATGGCCGCAGAGTGGGGAACGTCCCCTGACTCGCGGCCTTTGAAAGTCTCGAAGTATTTGCTCCAGGTAGCTTCGACCGACGAAGGGTCTGCCAACCACGATTCATAGAGCTGTTCAACGTAATCGGCGTTACCGCCGGCGAGTTGGGAGGATTCGAAAAACTCGCGGATCAGATTAGTGCTCACGTCACCACCGGTGAGGAAGGGAAGCAGCAGCCGTTCCGACCGGGGTTGGCCGGATGGCTGGGAAAAATCCCGTTAATTATAGCCTTGGGGTGCTGCGACGCGGCAACCCAGGTTGCACCTCTAAGTGGGGTCGATGATCGATATTTCGAGTTATCGGGTACCGACGATCGTCGTAGAGCGCGGATTTGCATCGTTGAAAGCGCGTTTGGCGCCGATGTCACCGCCCGGCGCGACGGGAGGCTTCCGTTCAGTTACAGATCGAGCGGCAGCCAGGCGGTGGCGCGTGCCGAGCGCTCCCACACTTCGTTGAAGTGCTGCAGCAGCGGCGCCTGCGCGGCCCGATCGGCGAGCGCGGCGCGGCCGTCGGCGCGGCGGGCATCGGGCAGGAACAGATAGCCGCCTTGATCCGTGAGCAGGTAAGACGAGGCGTAGGCCAGGTCGACTTCTTCCAGCGGCGTGCGCACCAGCACGATGCTGGACAGGCGCTGGGCCAGGGCCACCAGCCGATGGTTGTCGCGCAGTGCGTCCTCCGGCGCATGCAGGATCAGCCGGATTTCGGCGCCGCGGCCGGAGGTGGCAAGGCGCCGAAGCTCGGCCAGCTCGGCGACGCCGCCATAGACATCGTCGCTCAGGACCGGCTGGTAGATCGCGATCCGTCGCCGGGCTGCAGTCAGCAGACGAAGGCGGGCATCGGCCAGTTCGGTGCGGTCGCGCACGGGCAGGGGCGGCGTGGCCGGCCCTTCGCCCGCGTTCGGTGCATCGTCGTGGGCGTCCCGCTCGCTCATCGGCGGCGCGGCTTGTGGGCGACCAGGTGGCCGTCGTTGACCAGGGTGAGCAGCAAGGCGAGCTCGGCTTCCGGCACCTTGGTGCCCGGGGTGAGTTCGCGCTCGGCACACAGGCGCTCGGCGACATCCACCGACGTCGGGTAGGCATGCCCGTTGACGAACAGCATGGCGCCTCGCTTGGCGCGCGCCCAGGCCATGCGTGCCCAGGGGTGGCGCAGCAGGGCGGCGCCTGCGTCCAGTTGCTTGCGCAGGGCGGCTTCCGTCAGTTCCTTTTCCGGCGGCACAGGCTGCTGGGCGCTACGGTAGCGGGTGATGAAGCGGCCAAACCAGTCGGTGAGCGTGGCGTCGTCCAGCGCTGCGGCAAACGGCAGGGCCTGCTTGAGGCGTGCGAGCGCGGCGCGGTCGATTTCGCCGACGGCCTTGGCCGGGGTCAGGTCGGGATCGGTGTAGCGCAGCTCATCCGGCAGGCGTTCGGCCAGATAGTCGGCGAGGTCGCCGGTCAGCTCGGCCTGCGACGGCGCACGCATGCCGACCGAGATGGTCAGGCACGGTCCCCCGAACGCGATGCCGTCGTGCGGCACGCCCGGCGGCAGATACAACATGTCGCCCGGTTCGAGCAGCCACTCGTGGTCTGGCTCGAAGACCTGGAGCTGCTTCAGTTCCACGTCCGGGCGGAAATCCTTGGGAGCTTCGGGGTTGGTGTCGATCGCCCAATGGCGCTGGCCCAGGCCCTGCAGCAGGAACACGTCGTACTGGTCCACGTGGGGGCCGACGCCGCCGCCGGGCTCGGCGTAGGAAATCATGATGTCGTCCAGGCGCCAGCTGGGCAGGAAGTTGAAGTCTTCCAGCAGCGCGGCCACGTCGGCATCCCATTTGTCCACATCCTGCACCAGCAGGGTCCAGTTCTTGTCCGGCGTGCTGGCGAAGTCCTTTTCGGTCAGGGGACCGGTCTTGACCTTCCAGCGGTCGCGGCCTTCGTCGTGGATGATCAGGCGCGACAGCGCGGTTTCTTCCATCGCCAGGCCGGCGAGGTCGTTCGGCTCGATCGGCGAGGCGAAATCAGGAAACGCCTGGCGGATCAGCAGCGGGCGCTTCTGCCAGTAATCGCGCAGGAACTGGGCGGGACTCATGCCCAGCGGCTGCTTGGCGCTGCCGCGGACTTCGATGGGGAGGGTGGGGGACTTGGTCATCTGCCCATTCTAAGCGAAGGCGATGACGGTCCCGTTGATCGTCGTCAGGGGAAAAGCCACGGCGGGTCGGTCAGGGCGGCCTGCCTGCCGGAAATGAGCCGACGGACATATGGTTATGCCAACACGTCCTTTCACATGACAAGAGGTGATGACTAGTTTGAGTGTCCAGGTGTCTGGACGTCCAAAGGTGGACAGTGAACGCGGTCGTCGCAACGCAAGCCGGTATGGGCTCCATCGATGGCGACAAGTTGTCGGCACTGGAGCGCCTGGCCGAGGGGCTGAATCCCGCCGAGCTCTACTGGGTCGCGGCCTGGAGCGCGGCTCGCGCCGACCAGCTGCAGCGAGGCATCGTGCCGTTGCAGGCGGCCAAAGCCATCGGCGAGCGGCTGACCATTCTGTACGGCAGCCAGACCGGGCAGGCCAAGCGCATCGCCACCCAACTCAGCGCCCGTGCGGAAGCTGCCGGGCTGGCGGTGCGCCTGGTGCGGGCCGATGGCTACGCCCAGCGCGATCTGGCCAGGGAAACGCATCTGGTCGTGGTGATCAGCACTCAGGGCGATGCGGAGCCACCAGACGATGCCCGCGGCCTGGTGGAGTTCATCCTGGGCAAGCGCGCGCCCAAGTTGCCCGGCCTGCGCTACGCGGTGCTGGGGCTGGGCGATTCGAGCTATCCGCAATTCTGCGCCATCGGTCAGCAGCTCGATCAGCGTTTTGCCGAACTCGGTGCCTCGCGTCTGGCGCCGCTGGGCGAAGCGGACGTGGACGTCGACGCGGTCGCGGTGCCATGGACGGAGCGCACGCTCGAACAGGCCAGGCAGGCGCTTGGTACAACCCAGCCGGCGGCACGACTGGCGACGCTGCAACCGGTGCCTTCGCGCGCCAGCCATCATCGGGATCGCCCGTTTGCCGCGCCGGTCCTCGACAACCAGCCGATCGTGGCGCGCGACGCCGGCCGGGACGTACGTCATGTGGAGTTGTCGCTCGAAGGATCGGGCCTGCGTTACGAGCCCGGCGACGCCGTGGGCGTGTGGCCGCAGAACCCACCTGCGCTGGTCGATCGATGGCTGAACCTGCTCAAGCTCGACGGCGAGCGAGCGGTGTTCCACGACGGTCGGGAGTTGCCATTACGTCAGTGGCTGACGCACGAGCGCGAGCTCACGCGCCTGAGTCGGCCGGTGATCGCCGCGGTGGCCGATGTGAGTGGCGATCAGGAACTCGCGGGGCTGCTGCGCCCCGATCAATCCTCACGCCTGGCCGCGCTGTTGGCGGACGAACAACCGATCGACCTGTGGCGTCGCCATCCCGAGGGTTGGTCAGCGGACGAACTGGTGGCCGCACTGCGTCCGCAGACGCCGCGCCTGTATTCGATTGCTTCCAGCCAGAAAGCGGTGGGCGACGAAGTGCATCTGACTGTGGCCGTGATCGATTACCAGGCACATGGCGAACAACGCTGGGGCGCGGCGTCTTCCTTCCTTGCCGCTTCGACCGACGAACGCCGCGTGCCGATCTTCATCGAAGAGAACGAGCGCTTCCGCCTGCCCCGGGACGATAGCCGCGACGTGATCATGATCGGCCCGGGCACGGGCGTGGCGCCGTTTCGCGCCTTCGTGCAGGAGCGCCGCGAAACGGCTGCGCGTGGACGCCACTGGCTGTTCTTCGGCAACCGTCACTTCACCAGCGAATTCCTCTATCAGACCGAATGGCAGGCAGCGCTGCGCGATGGCTCACTGGATCGGCTCGACCTGGCGTTCTCGCGCGACAGTGACGCCAAGGTCTACGTGCAGCAGCGCGTCCGTGAACAGGGCCGTGATCTCTATGCGTGGCTGCAGGAGGGCGCCCACATCTACGTGTGTGGCGACGCCAACCATATGGCCAAGGACGTTCATGCCGCCTTGATCGACGTGGCGGTGACGCACGGCGGCCAATCGCACGAACAGGCGAAGGAATGGCTGTCCGGTTTACTCCAGCAGGGCCGCTACGCCCGCGACGTGTACTGATATGACGACACCGCTCTCCGATTTCGAACGCATCAAGGCTGCGAGCCGCCAATTGCGCGGCGGCATCGTCGAAGGCCTGCGCGATCCGGTCACCAACGCGATCAGCGACGATGACAACAAGCTGCTGAAATTTCACGGCAGCTACCAGCAGGACGATCGCGACCAGCGCGAGGAACGCCGCAAGCAGAAGCTCGAGCCAGCGTTCTCTTTCATGCTGCGCGCACGCCTGCCGTCCGGCGTGGTCACGCCCACGCAATGGCTGGTGTTCGATCGTCTTGCGCGCGACTACGCCAACGGCACGTTACGCATCACCACGCGCCAGACGTTTCAATGGCACGGCATCATCAAGCACAAGCTCAAGCCCACCATTGCCGCCATCCACGACGCCTTGGCGACCACGATCGCCGCTTGCGGTGATGTCGTGCGCAATGTGGTGAGCACCGCCAATCCGGTGGAATCGAGCGCCCACGCGCTCGCCTATGCGTGGGCGACGCGACTCTCCGAAGAACTGTCGCCGCGTACACGCGCCTATCACGAGATCTGGCTCGACGGCGAACCGCTGGTCGACGAGCCGGAAAACGAAGAGCCGCTGTACGGCCGCACTTATCTGCCACGCAAATTCAAGATCGGCCTGGCTGTCCCGCCGCTCAACGATGTCGATGTCTTCGCGCAGGATCTGGGTCTGATCGCGATCATCGAGCATGGCGAACTGAAGGGCTTCAATGTCGCCATCGGCGGCGGCATGGGCGCGACCCATGGTGATCCGAGCACGTATCCGCGGCTGGGAACGATCATCGGCTTCGTGCCGCCGGAACGCCTGCTCGCCGTGTCCGAAGCCATCGTGACGGTGCAGCGCGACTGGGGAAACCGCAGCGAGCGCAAGCATGCACGCCTGAAATACACGCTCGATCATCGCGGCGTGGACGTCTTCAAGGCGGAAGTGGAACGGCGCGTGAGCTTTGCGCTGGAAGCGGAGCGTGACTACCACTTCGACCACAACGGCGATCGCTACGGCTGGATCGAAGGCGAGGATGGGCGCTGGCATCTGACCCTGCAGATCGAATCGGGTCGGCTTGCGGATGTGGGCGAGCGTCGCTGGCTCAGCGGATTGCGCGAGCTGGCGAAGATCCACGAGGGCGATTTTCGCCTCACCTGCAACCAGAACGTGATTGTCGCCAACGTGAGTACGGATCAGCGTGCGCGCATCGACGCGATCGTCGCGGCACATGGGCTGGATGGTTATCGCACCGACAGCGGTGTCCGCCGTCACGCCGTGGCCTGCGTAGCGCTGCCCACCTGCGGCCTGGCGATGGCGGAAAGCGAACGGTATCTGCCCGATATCCTGCCCAGGCTGGAAGCACTGCTGGAGTCCTTCGGTCTGCGCGACGCGCCCATCCTGCTGCGACTCTCCGGTTGCCCCAACGGCTGCTCTCGCCCGTATCTGGGCGAGATTGCCCTGGTCGGGCGTGGACCGGGCCGCTACGACCTGCGACTGGGCGCGGATTTTCGTGGCCAGCGACTCAACCAGGTCTATCGGGAGAACGTCGACGAGCCGGCGATCCTCGATGCATTGTCGCCGCTGTTCGCACGTTACGCGGATGAGCGGGTAGTCGATGAGGGCTTCGGTGATTTCCTGCTGCGCAGCGGCGTGATCGCCGCATCGACACGGCAGATCCCGTTGGAGGTGGTGGCATGAAGCAGGCGCTGCTCGAGGATGCGCAGCACGGCGAGCGCGCTCTCGATGAATTGAATGTGTGGCTGGGCGGTCTGCAGGCGGAGCAGCGGGTGATCTGGGCACTGGCCCATGCACCGGGTACGCATGTGCTGTCGTCGAGCTTCGGCGCGCAGGCGGCGGTGTCGCTGCACCTGTTGACGCGGCAGCGGCCGGATCTTCCCATCGTGCTGATCGACACCGGTTATCTGTTTCCCGAGACGTATCGCTTTATCGACGAGCTGCGCGAGCGACTCGGGCTTAACGTCAAGGTGTATAGCGCGGCGGAAAGTGCTGCCTGGCTCGAAGCGCGGGAAGGGCGCTTGTGGGAGCAGGGCGTGGCGGGCATCGATCGCTATAACCAGCTGCGCAAGGTGAGACCGATGCAGCGAGCGCTGAGCGAACTCCAAGCGGGTTCGTGGTTCGCGGGATTGCGTCGCAGCCAGGCACGCACGCGCGCTGCCATTCCCTATGCCGAGCGTCGCGACAACCGCTGGAAATTCCATCCCATCGCGGACTGGACCGATCGCGACGTGGGCCTGTACTTGCGCAAGCACGGCCTGCCGTACCACCCATTGTGGGAGCAGGGCTACATCTCCATTGGCGACGTACATACCACGCACCGCTGGGAGCCTGGCTCCGAGCTGGATGCCACCCGTTTCTTTGGCCTGAAGCGCGAATGCGGGCTTCACGGCCTGGCCTGACCGAACACCCTAAGAACCGCCCCGGCGCACGCCGCCGGTTTTCGCCCCGACCGAAGAAGAACGACACCATGAGCCAGAGTGCCCTTGCGCAGCCCCAAGCTGCGCTGCTCGACGACGCCCCCGTTTCGCTGATCGCGCCTCACGGCGGCGTGCTGAAGGAGTTGTATCTGCAGGCGGAAGAGGCCGCCGTGCTCAAGCAGCGCAGCGCGGGCCTGCCGGCGATCGATCTCAATACGCGCCAGTTGTGCGATTTGGAGCTGCTGCTCAATGGCGCGTTCTCGCCCCTGGAAGGTTTCCTCTCGCAGCGCGACTACGATCGGGTGGTTGCCGAATACCGCCTGGCCGACGGCACATTGTGGCCGATACCCATCACGCTGGATGTGAGCGAGGCGTTCGCCGAACGCCTGACCGTAGGCAGCGAGGTCGCCCTGCGCGACGTGGAAGGCGTCCCCATCGCGGTGCTCGAGGTGGAAGACATCTATCGCCCGGATCGCGAGCACGAAGCACAACACGTGTTCGGCACGCTGGATCGCGGGCATCCCGGTGTGGCTGACCTGCTGGATCGGTATCGCCCGGTGAATCTGGGTGGACGCGTGCGCGGCATCCAGTCACCGTCGCACTACGACTTCGCTGCGCTGCGCGATACACCGCGCAGTCTGCGAGCATGGTTCACTTCGCAGGGCTGGCATCGCATCGTGGCGTTCCAGACGCGCAACCCCATGCATCGCGCGCATCGTGAACTGACCCTGCGCGCTGCCCAGCAAGTGGGTGCGAAACTCCTGCTGCAGCCATCGGTGGGGCGCACCAAGCCCGGCGACGTCGATCACTACACTCGCGTGCGCTGCTACCAGGCTTTGCTGCCGCAGTACCCGGTGAACAGCGCGCGGCTTTCGCTGCTGCCACTGGCGATGCGCATGGGCGGTCCCCGCGAGGCGCTGTGGCACGCGATCATCCGCAAGAACTATGGGGCGAGCCATTTCATCGTGGGGCGCGATCATGCGGGGCCTGGCAACGACTCCGCTGGCAAACCGTTCTACGGTCCCTTCGACGCACAACATCTGCTGGAGCGTCACCAGGATGAACTCGGCATCCGCATCGTGCCGTTCCCCGCGATGGTGTATGTGGCCAACCGCGACGCCTATATGCCCTCCAATGAGGTCCAGCCCGGCGACGAAGTCCGTGATATCTCGGGCACGCAGCTGCGTCGCCACCTGCAGGATGGCAGCGATATTCCCGCATGGTTCTCCTTCCCCGACGTGGTGAAGATCCTGCGCGAGCGCCATCCCGTGCAGGCGTCGCGGGGCTTCGCCTTGTTCTTCACTGGCCTATCCGGTGCCGGCAAGTCGACCATTGCGCAGGCGGTAGTCGCGCAGTTGCTGGAACGCACGGCTCGCGCGGTCACCGTGCTGGATGGCGACGAGGTACGAAAGCATCTGTCCCGCGGCCTGGGTTTCTCGCGCGAGGATCGCAATGCCAATGTGACGCGTATCGGCTATGTGGCCAGCGAGATCGTACGCCACGGCGGCGTGGCGGTTTGCGCGCCGATTGCGCCCTATGCGGATGCACGTGCCGAAGCGCGCTCCCTGGTGGAAGGGCACGGCGATTTCATCGAAATCCATGTGGCGACGTCATTGGATGTTTGCGAAGCGCGCGACCGCAAGGGTTTATATGCGCAAGCGCGCGCCGGGGCGATCACGCATTTCACGGGGATCAGTGATCCCTATGAGGAGCCCGTGCAGCCTGAGTTGCGGATTGACGGGAGCGCGTCGCAGCCGCTGGTGCTGGCGGGGCATATTGTGGCGCTGCTGGAGCAGCGGGGGTTGTTGCGCAGTTAGGCGTGGCAGCGCCCTTTGGTTTGTCTGTGGGAGCGCACCCTGTGCGCGACAGCCACGCCTGGGTGTAGCGCTCCGTAGGTTTGTCGCGCACAGGGTGCGCTCCCACAAGGAGCGCTCCGCACCTATTCACCCGCAGCTGGGGCCGTGGTTGTTCTTTTGTAGGAGCGCACTTGTGCGCGACCGCAGCGCTGGGGTGTACTGCTCCGTAGGTTTGTCGCGCACAGGGTGCGCTCCCACAAGGAGCGCTCCGCACCTATTCACCCGCAGCCGGGGTCATGGTTGTTCTTTTGTGGCCCAACAACCTCTACGTATTACTGCGCCTCGACGAGCGTCTCCGTCGCTTTGTGCGCCACCTTCCGTTCCCGCCAATGCGGCACCCCCGCCCAATGCGAGGTCCCCGTGCCCCCGGAAGCAAGCGCGCGACTCACCGCACGACGCTCCAGGTGCGGCGCAAACACACTGATGAAATCGAGCGTGTATTCGCGCAGCACACTCTCACGGCGCAAGACGATCCACGTCGTGCAAGCGGCAAACAGCTGGTCCGCGCCCAGTTCGCACAGGTCGGTGTCGTGCTCCGGCTGATAGGCCATTTCAGCCAGCACGCCGATGCCCAATCCCTCGCGCACGTAGGTCTTGATCAGGTCGGCATCGCTGGCGGTCATGACGATCTGCGGATCGAGCCCGGCGCTTTGGAAGGCGCGGGTCAATGAGGATTCGGGCTTCAATGAAGAGTCGTAACTGATCAGCGGATGGGCAGCAAGCTGTTCCAGCGTGGGCGCCTGCTTTTGTCGCGCCAGGGGGTGGCCATTGGGCACGACGATGCTGCGGTTCCAGCGGTAGGCGGGCAGGGCGATGCCGTTCGGTGGCGGCCCGCTGGCGGCCGTGCTGACGATGGCGAGATCGACCTGGCCGACCTCGAGCAAGGAGATCACGTCCGAATCGTTCACCGGCTGCAAATGCACGCTCACCTGCGGATAGCTGCGACTGAGCACCGCCACCGCCGAAGGCAGCGCGAAGCGAGCTTGCGTATGTGTGGTGGCGATGCGCAGCGTGCCACGCGATTCGTTGCGCAGGTTGGCCGCGATGGAACGGATATTGGCCGCTTCCGCCAGGATGGTGCGGGCACGTTCCAGCACGTGCGTGCCGGCGTGCGTGATGGCGTGCAGGCTGCGGCCCTTGCGGTGGAACAGCTGGAAGCCGAGCTCGTCTTCCAGCTGGCGCAACAACTTGCTCAGGCCGGGCTGGGTGGCATGCACCCGCTCGGCCGCGAGGGTGATGTTCAGGCCGGCATCAGCGATGGCGACGAGATAGCGTAATTGGGTCAGCGTCATGGTTGGGGTTCCACAGGCAATCGAGAGAGTAGGGACTCGGTGTCGCGCTGCGGATACATCGCGCGTGCTCATCCGCCGATGCGCTGCACTGGCAGGCGGTCGGGGTGGTTTTCAGCCAATGGCGATGATGGTCCATGATTACCGTAACGGGGCGGTCACAATTAGACGTCTATACAGCGGTTGCTGCGTTGCGTCAATACTTCGTCGTGCCGGTAGATCCGATCGCCTTATAACGGGCCGTCATGTCTGGCGCAGCAGAAATCATTTGTACGGCCATCTGCGCGTGCCTAGCTTGGGTGCTCCAGCCGTGCATCTCATGGAGCCTGAGGTTCGATGAAGCTTTACCCATTGTTCGCCGATCTGTCCGGCCGCCAGGTCCTGGTGGTGGGCGGCGGCGTGGTGGGTGAGCGCAAGGTCGCCGCATTGCTGGAGGCCGGCGCGCAGGTCACGGTGGGGGCGCCCGACCTCACGCCTGCGCTGCTCGGTTTGGCCAACGATGGGCGGGTGCGATGGGTGCGTGGCCGTTTCGAGGATGGCTGGCTTGACCAGGCATGGCTGGTGATCGCCGCCACCCCGGATGCCGAGCTCCATCGGCATATCGCTGCCCTGGCCGAGTCCCGGCGCATTTTCGTCAATGTCGTCGACGACGCGCAGCAATCGAGCTTCCACGTGCCGGCCGTGATTGACCGCGCGCCGGTGACGATTGCGATTTCCAGCGGTGGACACGCGCCGATGCTCGCGCGGCTGCTGCGCGAACGGCTTGAAGTGTTGATCGATCCGGTGGTCGGCTCCGTTGCCACCTTGTTGGCGCGGATGCGTCACCGCATCCGCGCGAGACTGCCGGATGTCGCGTTGCGTCGTCGTTTCTACGAGCGTCTGTTGAGCGGACCCGTGCAAAGCCTGCTGCGTCGAGGCCAATGGGCACTGGCCGAAGCCTCGACCGAGCGTTTGCTCGAAGCGACCGAAACCAGGCCTGTCGGTTCGGTGGTCTTGCTTGGCGCCGGCCCCGGCGATCCCGGCCTGCTCACGTTGCGTGGGTTGCGTGCATTGAACGAGGCGGATGTGATCCTGCATGACCGCCTGGTCAGCGTGGAGGTGTTAGGCCTGGCGCGCCGCGACGCCGAGCGCATCGAAGTGGCCAAGCAGGCGGGCAACCATCACACCACGCAGGAGCAGATCCACGCCCTGATGCTGGAACATGCCGCTGCAGGTCGCCGTGTGGTGCGCCTGAAGGGCGGCGATCCATTCGTATTCGGTCGCGGTGGCGAGGAGCTGGAATTCCTGCGCCGCCACGGCATTGCCTATGAGGTGGTGCCAGGTATCACGGCGGCCCTGGCGTGTGCCGCCTACGCCGGCGTGCCGCTGACGCATCGCGATCATGCGCAGTCCGTGCGGCTGGTGACGGCGCACTGCCAGCAGTCCATCGACACGCTCGATTGGCCGGCGCTGGCACAGGAGCGGCAGACGCTCGCGGTCTACATGGGTACCGGCGAGCTGGACCTGATCGCGCAGCAGCTGGTTGAGCACGGCCGCGCAGCGAGCACGCCGTTCGCCCTGGTGGAAAACGGCACGCGAGCGGAACAACGGGTGATCGTCGGCACGCTGGCTAACTTGGCGGAGCAGGCGGGGCGACACGGTGTACGGTCGCCGGCGCTGCTCATCATCGGCGAGGTGGCCAGCCTCGCCACCTCGCTGTCATGGTTCGGCAGCCGGCCGCTGGGCGCCCTCGTCCCGTCGCTGCCGCATTCGTCGAAAGCGGTTGCGGCTTGACACAACCTTTCCCTTGACGGGTGCACCATCGCGCCTCGTGCCACCTTCATCCATGCCGCGTACCGGAGTCACTTCATGATCTACGACAGCATCCTCGACACCATTGGCAACACGCCGATCGTGCGCATTCACCGTCTGGCGCCCAAGCACGTGACGCTGTACGCCAAGGTGGAGGCATTCAATCCGGCCGGTTCGGTCAAGGATCGTCTTGCTTACGCCATCATCATCGACGCCGAGCAGCGCGGCGTGCTCAAGCCCGGCCAGACCGTGGTGGAAGCCACGTCAGGTAATACCGGCGTGGCGCTGGCCGCCGTGTGCGCGGCGCGCGGCTATCCGTTCGTGGCGGTGATGTCCGATTCCTTTTCGGTCGAGCGGCGCAAGCTGATGCGCGCCTATGGCGCCAAACTGCTGCTGACGCCCGCGGCGGAACGTGGCAGCGGCATGGTGCGCAAAGCCAAGGAGCTGGCCGACAAGCACGGCTGGTTCCTGGCCGGCCAGTTCGACAATCCGGCCAATCCCGCCTATCACCGCAATACCACGGCCCCGGAAATCCTGCGCGATTTCGCCGGCAAGCGGCTGGATTACTTCGTCACCGGCTGGGGCACGGGGGGCACCCTCACCGGTGTGGGCGAGGTGCTGAAGGTGGCGCGCCCGGAAGTGAAGATCATCGCGAGCGAACCAGTCGGTGCAGCGCTGCTTTCCGGCAAGGAATGGCAGCCGCACAAGATCCAGGGCTGGACGCCGGATTTCGTGCCTGCGGTGCTCAATCGCGAGGTCGCCGACCAAATCCTTCCTGTCGACGATGTGTTGGCACGCGATACGGCGCGCGATCTGGCGCAGAAGGAAGGCATTTTCGTCGGCATTTCCTCGGGTGCCACGCTGGCTGCGGCCCTGCAGGTGGCGAAGGATGCGCCGGAGGGGACGGTGTTGTTGGCGATGTTGCCCGATACCGGCGAGCGCTACTTGTCGACCTTCCTGTTCGAGGGAGTTAATGAGGGGTCGGACGAGGTGGAGTGAAGATGTGTTCTGCCCGCAGCCTTGGGCGTGGGCAGAAATCTGTGGGAGCGCACCCTGTGCGCGACGAACCGACGGAGCGATACACCCAGGCGTGGCTGTCGCGCACAGGGTGCGCTCCTACAGGAGATAGCCGCCCCACGGAGAGGCGGGATGACGCGCCTCTGTTCTAAGGCGCCACAGGCCCTCAGCGGGCGAAGGTGATAGCTTCAGCGCACCGCCGCCCTCCGCTGATGCATCTCCCACTCCTCAATCAACTTCCTCCCCACATTCGCCAACGCATCGATGGCCGGTAGCAACTCGCGCCCCAGCGTCGTCAGGGAGTACTCCGCGGATGGCGGCGACGAATCGAGCACGCGCCGCGTCACCAGCCCTCGCGTTTCCAGCTCACGCAAACGCGCACTCAACACACGTGCGGAGATTTTCGGCATGTCGTGGCGCAACTCACCGAAGCGACGTGGTTCGCCGCTGAGTTGCCAGATCACGTTGGGCGCCCAGGCGCCGCGCAGCAGGCCCAGCACTTCGCTGAGAGGGCAGGTGGGTGCTGGGCAGACTTTGCTCTTGCGTAGCGGCAGACCCATGGGGTGCTCCTGGGGGGCTTCGGTAACTCGGCGGTTACCGGATTTTAGAGGTTACCGGCGGTTAGGTGGTATCCAACAGTAACCATGATGGCTAGCATCGGTGGCCTTCGCGAACCCGGATCGCGTTGATCCCGTCCCCTCAAGGAGAACCACCATGAAGCTCTACTACGCCGCTGGCGCCTGTTCGCTGTCGCCGCATATCGTTGCCCTGGAAGCGGGTATTCCTGTGGAACTGATCAAGGTCGACAACAAGGCCAAGCGCACCGCGAGCGGCGAAGACTTCCTGCAGATCAACCCCAAGGGCTATGTGCCGGCGTTGCAGTTGGAAAGCGGTGAGTTGCTGACCGAGGGACCGGCCATCGTGCAGTACCTGGCGGATCTGAAGCCCGAGACCGGCCTGGCGCCCGCCCATGGCACCACCGCCCGTTATCGCTTGCAGGAAATGCTGGGTTACATCAACTCCGAGTTGCACAAGAGCTACTCGCCGTTGTTCAAGCCCGACACGCCGGACGCCGTGCGCGACGAGCGCCAGGCCTATCTGCGCAAGCGCTATGCCTTCCTGGAACAGCGTCTGTCCACGCACGACTGGCTGATCGGCGAGCAGTTCACCGCGGCCGATGCTTATCTGTTCACCGTGACGAACTGGGCGCAGCACGTGAAGCTGGATCTGTCGGACTTCCCGGGAATCGTCGCCTTCCAGCAACGCGTGGCCTCGCGTCCGAAGGTGCAGTCGGCGTTGCAGGCAGAAGGGCTGCTCAAGGCGGCCTGAAAACGAAGGGCCGCGCATGCGATGCGCGGCCCTCGTAGTGAAACAGAAGTAACGTTACGCGATCAGATCTGCGTGGCCAGCGACTCGGCCAGTCCGATATAGCCGCCCGGCGTGAGGTCGAGCAGGCGCTGCTTGGCGTCGGCGGGCAGGTCCAGTCCGGTGATGAAGGTGCGCATGGAGTCCTTGGTGATGCCCTGGCCGCGGGTGAGTGCCTTGAGCTGTTCGTACGGTTCGGGCAGGCCATAGCGGCGCATCACCGTCTGCACGGCTTCGGCCAGCACTTCCCAGCTGGCGTCGAGATCTGCGCCGAGGCGGTCGGCGTTCACGGTGAGCTTGCCCAGGCCCTTCTTCAGCGATTCGAGTGCGACCATGGTGTGGCCGAACGCGGTGCCGAGTGCGCGCAGCACGGTGGAGTCGGTGAGGTCGCGCTGCCAGCGGCTGATCGGCAGCTTCTCGGCGAAGTGGCCGAGCAGGGCATTGGCGAGGCCGAAGTTGCCTTCGGCGTTTTCGAAGTCGATCGGGTTGACCTTGTGCGGCATGGTCGAGGAACCCACTTCGCCGGCCTTCAAGGCCTGCTTGAAGTAGCCCAGCGAGATATAGCCCCAGATGTCGCGCGCCAGATCGATCAGGATGATGTTGGCGCGACGCACGACGTCGCAGTACTCGGCCACGCCGTCATGCGGTTCGATCTGCGTGGTGTAGGCGTTGTAATCGAGGCCCAGGCTTTGCACGAAACGCTGCGAAAAGCCGCGCCAGTCCAGTTCGGGATAAGTGATCACGTGCGCGTTGTAGTTGCCCACGGCGCCGTTGATCTTGCCGGGCACGTCCACCGCGGCGAGCTGCTTGCGCTGGCGTTCCAGGCGGGCGACCACGTTGGCCAGCTCCTTGCCGAGCGTGCTGGGCGACGCCGTCTGGCCGTGCGTGCGCGAGAGCATCGGCAGGCCTGCATTGGCATGAGCCAGCTCGCGCAGCTGGGCGATGATGCCGTCCAGCGCGGGCAACAGCACCTGGTCGCGCGCATCGCGCAGCATCAGGGCGTAGGAGAGGTTGTTGATGTCTTCGCTGGTGCAGGCGAAGTGCACGAATTCCTTGGCTTGCGCCAGCGACGCATCGTTGCCGATGCGTTCCTTGATGAAGTACTCCACCGCTTTCACGTCGTGGTTGGTGGTCGCTTCGATGGTCTTGATGCGCGCGCCGTCGTCCACGCTGAAGTCGCCCGCGATGCCCTTGAGCCTGGCCACCTGGTCGGCGGTGAATGCCGGCAGCTCGACGATGCCCGGGTCCGCGGCCAGCGCCAGCAGCCATTCGATTTCCACGTGCACGCGGCGGTGCATGAGGCCGAATTCACTGAAGATCGGGCGCAGCGTTTCGACCTTGCTGGCGTAACGGCCGTCCAGGGGGGACAGGGCGGTCAGGGCATGGGAGGACATCGGGGGTGTTCCGGAGGCGGGAAAGGGGGAATTTTACAACAGGGGAGGGGGAGGGGGTTTTGGGGGTGGGTTTTGGTGGTCAATGCGCCGCAGGCCGCTTTTTGCTCGTCATCCCTTTGGGCTTTCCTTCACCCGCCCGCCGCGTCATACGGGGACCCCGGGGGCGAGAGCCACATCAAGAGCCGAACAACGGCCGGCGCTACCCGGGCTAGCAGCTCACTTGTAGGAGCGCACCCTGTGCGCGAACACCCTGCGGAGCGGTACACGCCAGCGCTGCGGTCGCGCACAAGGTGCGCTCCTACAAGGGAGACGCAGGCCTGAGCGGGGCGGATCAATCTTGCCGGTCGGCTCTTTGTGGGAGCGCACCCTGTGCGCGACAGACCTACGGAGCGGTACACCGCTGCGTGCTTGTCGCGCACAGGGTGCGCTCCCACAGACAAGCTGGGACGCTATCCCCCCTTGGCGGCGCCCTAACACGCCCCGACCTATATTCCCGAAATCCCCCGAGAGGAATCGCAAGGACATGACCCAGTTCCGCATCGAACACGACAGCATGGGCGAGTTGAAGGTGCCGGCGAAGGCGCTTTACGGTGCCCAGACGCAGCGCGCTGTCGACAATTTTCCGATTTCCGGCATGCATTTGCCGCGTTCCTTTATCCGCGCGCTGGGCCTGATCAAGGCCGCGGCTGCCGACGCCAATTTCCTGCTGGGTTACCTGAAGAAGAACCAGGCGCACGCCATCCGCAAATCGGCACTGGCCGTGGCTGAGGGCGAGTACGACGATCAGTTTCCGATCGACGTATTCCAGACCGGCTCGGGCACCAGTACCAACATGAATGCGAATGAGGTGATTGCCCATCTGGCCAACAAGGCGGGCGGCAAGATTCACCCTAACGACCACGTCAATTACGGGCAAAGCTCGAATGACGTCATTCCCACCGCGATTCATGTCAGCGCCACGCTGACCACCAGCGAACAACTGCTGCCGGCGCTCAAGCACCTCAAGCGCACCATCGACCGGCGTGCGCGCGAATTGCGCAACGTGCCCAAGACCGGCCGCACGCATCTGATGGATGCGATGCCGGTGACCTTTGGCCAGGAGCTTTCCGGCTGGGCCGCGCAAATTGGCAGCGCCATCGAACGCATCGAAGACAGCCTCAAGCGCATGCGCCGCCTTCCGCTCGGCGGTACGGCCGTGGGCACCGGCATCAATGCCGATCCGAAGTTCGGTGCCGCGGTGGCGCGTGAATTGAAGAAGCTGAGCGGCGTGCGTTTCGATGCGGCGGACAATTATTTCGAAGGCATGGCTGCGCAGGATGCCGCCGTGGAGCTGTCCGGCCAGCTGAAGGCGCTGGCCGTCGCGCTGATGAAGATCGCCAACGACTTGCGCTGGATGAACTCCGGCCCGCTCGCCGGCCTGGGTGAGATCGAGCTGCCGGCGCTGCAGCCGGGTTCGTCGATCATGCCGGGCAAGGTGAATCCGGTGATTCCGGAGGCCACCGCGATGGTCGCCGCGCAAGTGATCGGCAACGATGCAGCGATCACCATCGCGGGTCAGTCGGGCAATTTCCAGCTCAACGTGATGCTGCCCCTCATCGCGCACAACCTGCTGCAGTCGATCGGGATTCTGTCGAACGTCAGCGTGCTGCTGGCGGACAAGGCGATCGCCGGTTTCAAGGTGAATACGGCGCGGGTGAAGGAAGCGCTGGACAAGAATCCCATCCTCGTCACCGCGCTCAATCCGGTGATCGGCTACGAGAAGGGCGCCGCTACGGCCAAGAAGGCCTACAAAGAGAAGCGCCCGATCATGGATGTGGCGCTGGAAACCACCGGGCTCTCAAAGAGCGAACTGCAGAAGCTGCTGGATCCGATGACGCTCACGCGCGGCGGTATCCACGGCGGCGGTGGCAGCGGCGGCTGACAATGTGGGAGCCAATCCTGTACGCGACGCTCGTGCGTTAGGTGACGCATCGCAAGTCGCGCACAGGGTGCGTTCCCACAAAGGCGGTTCCGTCAGTGCCTGGTGTCCTTGCGGCACTTCTCGACGTTCTCGTCGCTTACCGCCGTGGCATACGGTTTGAATGCATCGAGCTGGGTCGCCAGCGCGTCCTGCGCGGTTTTCATGTCCGCCACGTCCTCGCAGATCTTGGCGGCGGCCTGCTTGATGGTTGCAGCGGCTTCCTCGACTTTCTGCTTGGTTTGCTCGGCAGTGTCGGCACCGGTCATCTTGCCGGTGACGGCACCCAGCTCCTTGGTGGCAGTAGCTACGCCCGCCTTGCCCGCCTCCATCGCATGTTCGCGCATTTGCCGCGCCGCGCCGTTGTAGCGCTGCAGCAGCGAACGCTGCGCGTCGTTGATCGCCACCTCGTGGCCATCGATGGCCAACTGCCCGTTCTGATCGACCGTGGCGTCGGGGGCGCCGGACGCCTTGATGGTGACTTGTCCATCATGGAGCGTGATGTGGCCGTTGATCACATCGGTATCGCCGCCGAAGATCTGGACATCATTGCCTGAGCTGCAAGCGGACGTCAGCACGGCAAGGGCGAGCACGCAGGGCAGGTAGCGGAACGACATGGCGACACTCCGTGGTGTGAGGGGTGAAGTCTGCCGCAGCTTGGGCGGCGGGAAAAGTTTGTCCCGCCTGCACCCCGCGTCCTTGCGGAAGATGCAGGCGGGACAAGACCGTCAATCAGCTGTCGTCGCGAACCCGGCGGAACCACACGGCGGCGGCGATCAGGGCCAGTCCGGCAATCACACCAATCCACAGGTCAGGCGAGGCGAGCAGGCCGTAGGTGTGCATTGGCGACAGTATTGCCAGCGGATCGTTGTCGTTCATGTCGCCCATGTTCAGCGCGCTGTGCCTGTCGAACACCAGGTTGGAGCCCGGGAACACGCTCAACAGTGCGCGCTGTACGACGTTGGTCCAGAACCATGCGGAGGACAGATTGAACAAGCCCATGATGCCGAACCAGCTCACCAGCAGACCGAGCACCACCGGCACCGCCACCGCCCACAGGAAGGGCTTGCTGCGTGCGCCGGCCGAGCAGAGCATCAGCCAGCCCACCGCGGGCAGGGCCCAGAGTGCATACAGCGGGACATTGCTGACCAGCGAGGCCACGGCGCGCAGCGGATGGCTCAGTGCCAGCAACTGCCACACGTTGATGCCATGGAAGGACAGCACGATGGAGAAGATGAACAGCTGCAACAGGCCGCAGATGATGCTGACCACGACCGCGATGACCGGCGCCACGATGGCGGCACTGACGACCTTGGACAACACGGTGCTCGTGTTGGAAATCGGCAGGGATTTCCAGAACAGCACGCTGCGGTCGCGGCGGTCGTCATAGAGCGAGCCGAGGCAGTAGAACAGCACCACGATGCCCATCACGATGCCGATGAATCCCATCGAGGAAATCATCGCCACGTCGGCCGCCGCACCGACCTGTTTCCAGTCGCCGGCATCGGCGTGCTGCATCATCATCTGGATGTCGTTGCCACCGATGCGTACGCCATGACGCGCGCTGAGCACTTCGGCGGTGATGATGGCCATCACGTTGAGCACCAGGAAGACGCCGCCCGTGACAATCGGGGCCCACAGGAAGCCACCGCGGTGCTCCCAGAATTCTCGCTTCAGCAACCAGTAGAAGGTTTTCATGCGTAGGTTCCCTTCATGGTGGCAACAAACAGGTCGCTGACCGTCGGGCGACGGACTTCGCCCATGCTTTCCAGCGTGGCGCGGTCGGCGCCGTCGAACAGGAAGATGCTCTTGCCGAACACCTGTCGCTCATCGAGCGGCTTCATGCTGCGGGCGGTGGCGGCCTTGTCGGCACTCACCATCACCTCGGCGAATCGTTCGCCAACCGTGTCCATGTCGGTATCCAGCACGATCTTGCCGTCGCGGATGAACATCAGGTCGGTGAGGATGTTTTCGATCTCCTCGACCTGGTGGGTGGTGACGATGATCGTCTTGTTCTCGTCGAAATAATCTTCCAGCAGGCTCTGGTAAAACTGCTTGCGGTAGAGGATGTCCAGCCCGAGCGTGGGCTCGTCCAGCACCAGCAGGCGGGCGTCGATGGCCATCACCAGCGCCAGGTGCAGCTGCACGATCATGCCCTTGGACATCTGCTTCACGCGCTGATTGGGGGTGAGCTTGGTGCGCGCCAGGAAGGCTTCGCACTTGGCCCGGTTGAAGCGCGGGTGCACGTTGGCCACGAAATCGATGGCCTCGCTTACCCGGATCCAGCGCGGCAGCACCGCCACGTCGGCGATGAAGCACACCTGTTCCATCAGCTGGTCGCGCTGCGTGCGTGGATCGAAGCCCAACACATTCAACTCGCCCTTGAAATCGGTGAGGCCGAGGATGGCCTTCAGTGCGGTGGTCTTGCCGGCCCCGTTGGGACCGATCAGGCCCACGATGCGGCCGGACTCGATGCGAAAACTCACGTCGTTCAGGGCGTGCGCATTCTTGTAACTCTTGTTCAGACCAGTGGCCGTGACGACCGCGTTCATGACTGGCTCCCTTCGCTGCCCGCGTTGTTCGGGGCTTCGCGCAGCAGGGTCTTCAGGTCCAGCCCCAGGCGTTGCAGGCGGGCGAAGAGCGCGGGCCATTCCTCCCGCAGGAAGCGCTCTCGTTCGGACTTGAGTAGCGCTTCCCTGGCTCCATCGATGACGAACATGCCCAATCCCCTCCTTTTTTCCACCAGTTGATCGTCGACCAGTTCCTGATACGCCTTGGAGACGGTGAGCGGATTGATTTGGAAATCCGCAGCAACCTGGCGTACTGACGGCAGCGGGTCGCCCTCGTTCAAGGCGCCGTCCAGAATCATCGCCACAACGCGTTCGCGGAGCTGGCGGTAGATCGGGACGCTGTCGTTCCAGGTGATGGTCATACTGTTATTCCTTGCTGATACGGCCGAACTTGGTGCTACCGAAAGAATAGTAGGGCATGGCCAGCTGGCTCCCGAGCACCACGTTGGAGGCGGCTTCGGCCGACAGCAGCGGGGCAGTGCTCAGGGTGGCGACGTTGGCGTCGGCCAGCATGGCGGCGGCGCGGAGGTCTTCAGCGGACGGGCGGACCGTGACCGGAGCCAGGTCGATGACCTTGACGCCGTTGATCTCACTGACGGGGAGACTGTTGACGTTGGAGTTGATGGCGGCCAGGCCAACCGTAGTAAACAAGGCGGCGGCGGTCAGGGCTAGCAGGTTATTCGCTTTCATGGCGTTCTCCTTTAGTGCTCTCGTGGACCGGTGTTGTAGTGAACTATAACACCATATCCTGAGGCGTCAATAGCTGGGATTGAAATTCGCAACATGACTGATGGCCTATAAAGCTGAACGAGGTCCGGGGCAGGCCTGGGCCCGGAAGCTGGCGCTTATGGTGTCCAGGGAGGCAGGCCGGCGGCAGGGCCAGCCATCAGCCATCGCAGGTGACAGGCATCACCTCCACGCGCGCGCTGCGGGCAGCGTGCTTCAATGACCTTCGTTGCTATGGGTACAAGGAACGCTGCATGGACGTCGGTCTGGCTGGGCATGTCGTGGTGATCACCGGCGCGAGCAAGGGCATTGGCCTGGCGTGTGCGCAAGCGTTTGCACGCGAAGGGGCGAAGGTGGTGGGCATCTCGCGCAACCTCGCGCACCTGCATGCCGCACAGCACGACCTCGAGCGCGAAGGACTGCGCATGGACGTTGCTGCGGCGGACCTGCGCGAGATCGTCGCCGCGCAGATGGTGGCCGAGTACATCGAGAACGAATTCGGCCCGATCGACGTCCTGGTCAACTGCGCGGGCGCCGCGCGCCGCACGCCCATCGCGGATCTGCACGCCGATGCGCTACATGACGCGATGCAGGCGAAGTACTTCACCTATATGCACATGATCGACCCGGTGATCCGCCGCATGGCGGCGCGCGGCCACGGCAGCATCGTCAATGTGGTGGGGCAGGGCGGGCGTCAGGTCAGTACCGTGCATATCGGCGGCGGCGCGGCCAATGCGGCCTTGATGCTCGCTTCAGTGGGTTACGCCAGTGCGTACGCGTCCAAGGGCGTGCGCGTGAACGTGATCAATCCCGGGCCGACGCATACCGGGCGCTTGCAAGAGGGCCTCGATGCCTTGGCGCGCGCCAGCCACCGGACCATCGACGAAGTGCTGGCTGACCAGTTGGCGGAAATTCCCATGGGACGCATGGCCGAGCCGCGCGAGATCGCCAACGTCGCCGTGTTCCTCGCCTCGCCGCTGGCCAGCTATGTCACGGGTGCGGTGATTCCCATGGATGGCGGCAAGACCGGCGTGGCCTGATGGTTGCCTTTTGTCATCGGACGTAAAGACGTCCATACGGTTGTGTGCGATGGATGGGATGCATTGATCGACCAGGCGATCGACGCTACGGCCTTTCGGATGTAGTCACCGGAAACTGCTGCGCCGCGCCAGGGAATTCGCAGGTTCATGCACGGCCGCACACTTCGGCGTTGCCAGGTTGTGCTTCGTGTGACTATTCACGTTTCTTTTATGCCGGTTTCTTTAATCGTCTCTGCCGAGTGACGAGGTGCCGCTGTGCCAGCGCGCGAAACCGGTCGAAAGCCCCGATTTCATGCGTTGCGCACATGCTCCACGGAATGCTGGTCAGCACCTGATCGTGGATGCCGAGCAAGCCATCGTCAGCAGGGGCATGAGCGTGGAGACGCCGTAGAGGGCAGGGTTCATTGGCGTTGGCCAATCGGTTTCCGCGGATCGTGTGGGTTCGTTGGTAGAGGCAGCAGCGCAGGGGACGGGGATTGCCTGATCAGCCAGCCCGTTTCCGACGTTCCGTCACTGACCCAGGGCGACATTCCATGCGGCAGCTACGTCATGTTTGTTGGGGTTTACTGCTGGTGGGAGGCTGGCTGGTGGCGAGCGCCGATGCGCAGCCCCTCCAGGACGCAGCGCACGGCGTCGCTCAGCCAGCTCCCGCGACTTCGGCGCCCAGCAGCGACGCCTCGGCGCAAGTGGCACCCGCCGGGGTGGCCCGCGACCTTACGTTGAAACAGATGGGCGTCTACGGCGCCATCAAACTGCGCGGGCAGGACCCCAACGGCACCTTGAATGTGGCCGTGCGCAACGACGAAGTGGTGACCGGCGCAAAGTTGCGGCTGGTCTATACCTATTCGCCGTCGCTGATCTATTCGCTCTCGCACCTCAAGGTGTTCCTCAACGGCGAGGTGGTCGCCACGCTGCCCTTGGACAAGGAGCAGGCGGGGCAGACGGTGAGCAAGGATGTCGTGCTCGATCCGCGCCTGTTCACCGACTTCAACCGTATCGGTGTGCAGATGATTGCGCACTACTCGCTCGATCACTGCGAGGACCCGTATCACACCTCGTTGTGGACCGACATCAGCCCCGATACCACGCTCACGCTCACTACCTCGGAAATCGGGCTGCCCAACAGCCTGGCCCTGCTGCCGGCGCCTTTCTTCGATCGCCGCGACAACCGGTCGTTGGTGGTTCCCTTCCTGCTGCCCGCACATGCCGATGCGCAGACGCTGCGTGCGGCAGGCGTGGTGTCGTCATGGTTCGGCGCGCTGGCTGGCTGGCGCGGTGCACGCTTCCCGGTGGCGCAGACGCCGCCGACGGATGGGCATGCCATCGCCTTCGCCCTGCCCAACGCGATGCCTGAGGGCGTGAAGCTGGGCGATATCAAAGGCCCCACGGTCATCGTGATGGCCAATCCGGCCAGCCCGCCGCAGTCAGGTCGCAAGCTGCTGGTGCTGGCCGGGCGCGACACCAAGGAGTTGCAGGAAGCGGCCAATGCGCTGGTGATTGGCCAGGTGGGCATGTCCGGTGACCAGGCCATCGTGAAGTCGGTGGATCTGGGGCCGGAGCGTCGACCGTACGATGCGCCGAACTGGGCGCCGGTGGATCGCCCGGTCAGCTTCAAGGAACTGGTTACCGATCCGGCGCAGCTCGAAGCGGCCGGCTTCAATCCGCAGCCGATCCGCGTCGACATGCGCCTGCCGCCCGATCTGTTTGCATGGGCGCGCCACAGCGTGCCGTTGAACGTGCACTACCGATATACGGCGCCGTCCAACTACAACGACTCGGTGCTCAATATCGGCGTCAACGATCAGCTACTGCGCTCGCTGCGCTTGCGCCCGGCCGATCCTTCCGGCGTCGAGAGGCAATTCAATGTGCCTCTGCTGTCCAGTTCGGAAGCGCGCGGCGCGGAAGAGATCCGCGTGCCGGCGCTGCGCATCGGCAGCACCAACCAGTTCCAGTTCCAGTTCCACATGGATTCGCAGAAGAACGGGCTATGCGTTACCGCGGCTACCGACAGCGCACGTGCGGCAGTGGATCCCGATTCAAACGTCGACTTCAGCCAGTTCGTGCACTACACGGCGATGCCGAACCTGGCGTTCTTCGCCACCAGCGGGTTCCCGTTTACGCGCATGGCGGATATGGCCGATACGGCCGTGGTGATTCCCGATGCGCCAGACGCGCACGAACAGGAAGCACTGTTCACCATGCTCGGACAGCTCGGACGCTGGAGCGGACTGCCGGCCCTGCGTGTATCGGTGGTGCCTGCTGGCGCCGTGGAATCGGTGCGCGACCGCGATCTGCTGGTAATCGGCACCGGTACCGCCGGGGAGCTGATGGCGAAGTGGGGCAAGGGCTTGCCCATGCTGATCGAACGCAGCGAGAACGATTTGTCCGTGCGTGAACTCACTGATCGCCCCAAAGGGCAGGGCCCGGTGGCGCGCGCTGCGATGAGCGTGAATGGACCGACCGCCGCCTTCGTGGGTTTCCAGTCGCCGTACACCAAGGGCCGGAGCGTGGTGGCGCTGGCGGCCAATGCGTCCGATCGCCTGGGTGATCTGCTCGACGTGCTCGGCGACGACACCAAGCTCGGCGAGGTACGCGGTGACCTCACCGTGGTGCGGCAGAAAGTGGTGGTGGGCCTTAGCGTGGGCGATACCTATTACGTGGGACATCTGCCGTGGTACGCCTGGCTGTGGATCCATATTTCCCGATATCCGGCCTTGATGGCGCTGGCCGGCATACTTGCGGGACTGTTCGTGGCACTCACCGTGTTCTGGGCGCTGGGTCGGCTCGCCGCACATCGACTTGAGCGGTGATCCATGCGCCGCGCCTCGATTCCGTTGCTACGCGCGCTGCTGGTGGTCGGCGTGACCTTCGCCTCCAGCCATGTACAGGCTGCATCCTGCGCATGGCCGGACTGGGAGCACTTCAAGCAGGGCACGCTCAGTGCCGACGGCCGCGTGGTCGATGCAAGCACGCCCGAACAGGTCACCGTGTCCGAGGGGCAGGCGTATGCGCTGTTCTTCGCGCTGGTGGCGAATGATCGGGCCACGTTTGATCGCGTGCTCAACTGGACCCAGAACAACCTCGCGCAAGGCGATCTGACCAGGCATCTGCCGGCCTGGCAGTGGGGACGCCAAACAAAGAAGGATGCCGCCCAGGTCTGGGGCGTGCTCGACGGCAATGCAGCCTCCGATGCCGATATCTGGATCGCCTATACGCTGCTCGAAGCGGGGCGCCTGTGGCACGAGCGCAGCTACACCGCGCTGGGCACCGTGCTGGCTCAGGCCATCGTGGCGAAGGAAACGGCGGTGTTGCCAGGACTCGGCCGCACCGTGTTGCCCGGTCCCGTGGGTTTTCATCCGCAGGACGACGTGTGGCGACTCAATCCCAGTTATGTCCCGCTGCAGGTGATGCGCCATCTGGTGAGTGCGTTGCCGCAGCAAACGGAATGGAAGGCCATCCTCGACAGCTCGACCAGGCTGGTCACCGGCACGGCGCCGCATGGCTTCTCCCCCGATTGGGTGATGTACAAGCGCGACCAGGGCTTTGTCGCGGATCCGGCCAGCAAGGCTGAAAGTGCGTACAACGCGATACGTGTGTATCTGTGGGCCGGACTGCTGGCGCCGGATGCGCCGGAGCGTGCCGCGGTGCTCGACACGTTCCGCCCGCTGGCTGAATTCGTCGCCGCGCATGGTTTTCCGCCTGAGCGCGTGGACACGCAAACCGGCGTCGCGGCCAGCAACGAAGGCAATGCCGGTTTTTCCGCCGCGGTGGCACCGTATCTCGCTGCTCTTGGCCGCAACGAGCTCGCGCAAGCGCAGGTGCAACGCACGCGCACACTCGCCGCGCAGTCGCCGCTGGGCTATTACAGCCAGGTGCTGACCTTGTTCGGTCTTGGCCATCTCGATGGCCAGTACCGCTTCGATGCGAACGGTGCAGTCGTTCCTGCCTGGACCTCGACGTGTCCCGCGGCGCACTGAATCATTTGTTCGCACCTGCCATCGCGCTGCTGGTTGCCGGTGGCGCCATGCCGTCGCTGGCGTTGGCGCAGACCACGGCCGGCGCACCCAGTCCGGCGATGAAACAGCTGCTCGATTCAGCGCGCGTATGGCAGGCCAAGAATCGTCCGGATATGGCGCGCGGCATCGTGGAGAAAGCCCTGCTGATCGATCCCGCCCAGCCGGACGCGCTGGCCTTGATGGGGCAGATCGAGCTCAGCTCCAATCGACCTGCTGAAGCGGCAAAGTTGCTGCAGCGGCTGCAGGCGCTTTATCCCAGGCATCCGGCCACGCTCGAATTGGCGGATGCCTATCGTCTTGCGACCACCGACAAGACCGCGCTGGCGAAGGCGCGCCTGGCGATGCGCGCCGGCCAGTCGCAAGAAGCGTGGCAGCAGATGCAGGCGCTGTTTCCGCGCGGTGCGCCCAACGGATCGCTGGCTGGCGATTACTATCGCGCGATGTCCGCGGCAGGCCAGCGCGACAAGGCCTTGAATGAACTGCGCGAACGTGTGCGGCAGGATCCGGATGATCTGGGCCTGGCCATGACGCTGGCAGACATGCTGACCGATCGCGCGTCGACGCGACTGGAAGGCCTGGACATCATCTATCGCCTCTACCAGCGGCAGGATGCCAACCGTCCGCAAGCCCTGGAACTGTGGCGACGCGCGCTCAACAGCGCCGGCAGCGACGATCCCGCGTACTACGTGTGGTATCAGCGCTACCTCAAGGAAGTGCCCAACGACGACAGCGCCAAGGCAGCGCTCGCTGCGCTGGCCAAGAAGGGCGGTGCCAGCTACGTGCCGCCGCCGAAGGGTGCAGCGCCGTCCAGCGAAACCTCGACGACGTCCTCTGCCCCAGTGCGCTCCTCCACCTCTCGCCAAGGCGAAGCGGTTGGTGAGCAAGGCCTGGCCAAGATGCGCGAAGGCAAGCACGACGAAGCGCGTGCCTTGTTCGCGCGAGCGCTTCAGCTCGATCCGGACAACGCCGGCAAATGGCGCAGCCTGATGGCCACGGCGACGTTCTGGGGCACCTTGTCCAAGGCGCGTGCGGCCAACGATCAGGGGCACCCGGAGCAGGGCGAAACCCTCGCCCGCGAGGCGCTGCGCCAGCAGCCCAACCAGAGCGATGCCAAGAAGGTGCTGGCGACCTCGCTGATCGCGCAAGAGAAATGGGCTCAAGCCGAGGCAGTGCTGCGCCCGATGGTGGAGGCGGAGCAGCCGGACGTCGATGCGCTGGAATTGTTGGCCAAGGTGTTGATCGCCGCGCATCGCACGCAAGAGCTCACGCCACTCATCGCGCAGGTGGAGCAGCGCTATAACGGTTCCAGCGACGCCATGATCACCCTGCGCGCGCAACTGCTGTCCATCGAAGCGGATCAGCTGATTGCCGACGGTAAAAGCGGCGCAGCCGTATTGAAGCTGGAAGATGCTGTACGCCTGACGCCCAAGAATGCCTGGCTGCGCTACACGCTGGCCCGCCAATATCGCGACCTGGGTCTGCCCGCCTTGGGTCGTTCGGTGATGGAAGACGGCCTGCGCGTGGCGCCCGCACCCGACATGCGCTACGCCAGCGCGCTCTATCTCAATTCGCTTGACGATATCGACACCGCCAGCAGCGTGCTTGCCCAGGTGCCAGCGAGCGAGCGTTCCGACGGCATGCGCGAACTCGCGGCCAACCTCAAGGCGCAACGAGACCTGCGCGAAGTACATCAGCTTGAAGCTCAAGGTCGTCAAGAGGAGGCGCGAGCGCTGCTGGACCGGATTGCGCTGGACGTGCGCCATGATCCTCAAATGCTCGCGAGCGTCGGACGAGAGTGGATCAGCCTGGGCGAGCCCGACAAAGGCTTGAAGTTGGTGCGCGATTGGCTGGATGCGCACCCTAACGATCCCGCCGTCGGCGTGCGCCTGCGTTATGGCGAGCTGCTTGGTGCAGCCAATCGTGACGAGGAGTGGCGCAGGTGGATTGCCGATGCGCGATCACGCCCCGGAGTCACGCCCGAACAGCAGGCGCAGTTCGACGACCAGCTGCTGCGCCTGTCCATGCGCAAGGCCGCGCGGCAGATCGATGCAGGCGATCTCGCGGGAGCCGACCGCACGCTGGACGACGTACCCGAACACAGCAAGCAGGAAAAGCGCTGGCTGCTTGCCCAGGCCGATCTACGCGAGGCCCATCGCGATTATCGCGGCGCGCAAGCTTATGCCCGCAAAGTCTTGGTGGATCATCCTGGCGATGCCGACGCGCGGCTCACCATCGCGCGCATGGAAGAGCGCATGGGGCATCGCAAGGCCGCGTTGGCCATGGTCGACGAGGTGCTGGCCGATACCCCGCCGGACGATGTCGATACGCGTCTGGCCATCGCGCGCCGTTACACCGCCCTGGGCCGCAACGAGCAGGCGCGCGCCGTGGTCGATCCCTTGCGGCAGCCGTATACCGATCGCTCCGATGTCACCCTGCAGTCGGGTCGCATTGAACAGTCGCAAGGTCACTACGACGAAGCAGCCCAGCTGTACCGCACGGCGTTGACGCAGGAGCAGGCCGAGGGCGAAACCCCCAGCGCGGACGACGGACTCACCTCGGCGCAGCGTGCCTTGCAGGGTCTGGATGATCGCCGGCAAGGGCAGGTGGCCACCGGTGTGCTGCAGTCCAATGAATCGGGCAGCAGCGGCATGTCGCGCCTGGACGCCACGGAGATTCCGGTCTACCTGCGTCTTCCAGATGGCTATACAGGGCACTACTTTTTCCATGCCGATACGGTCCTGCTCAATGCCGGCACCTTGCCGGCGGACCGGTTCGATCCTGCCTTCGAGTTCGGCAAGATCGCGGCGCTTGGCAATGCCGGGCTGCGACCCCTGGATCAGACCGACAAGGGTGTCGCGCTGGCGGCCGGCTACGACTTCAACGGCGCGAGCAACAGCTGGCGCGCCGACATCGGCAGTACGCCGATCGGTTTCACCGTCAACAGCATCCTCGGCGGATTTCTCTATCGCCACGATTTCTACGATGCATCGGTGACGCTGGATGTGTCGCGCCGTCCGGTGACCAGCAGCCTGGTGTCGTATGCCGGAGCGCGCGATCCGGTTACCGGCGAGGCCTGGGGCGGCGTGGTGCGCAGCGGTTTCACCGTGCGCGGCGCACAGGATCTGGGCCGCACGACGCTGTTCGCATCCGTTGGCTTTGGCGTGCTCACCGGCGAGAACACCGAGACCAACCATGAGTTCAAAGTACGCACCGGCATCGACGTGCCGGTCTACGTGGGCGTCGATCAACAGTTTTCCAGCGGCCTGGTGATCAACTACTGGCACTACGCCAACAACCAGCATTTCTACACCTTCGGCAACGGCGGCTATTACAGCCCCGGTCGCTATTTTTCGGCCTCCATCCCGTTGGATTGGACCGGTCGTTACAGGCGCTGGTCATGGGAGTTGGAGGCCTCGGTCGGGAACTCTTCCACCAATGAGGAGGAGGCGCCGTACTTCCCCACGCGCCCGGATCTCCAACAGCAGGCGGTGGCCCGCATGGCTGCCGCGGATGTGGGCTCGCCGTATTTCGGCACCGGTTCGGGCGGCGGCTTCAGCTATACGGTGGCAGCGGCGCTGGAATACCGGCTCACGCCGCACTGGGTGATCGGCACGCGCTTCAAGCTCGATCGTTCACGCGATTACGCGCCCAACCTTGGCACGATTTACCTGCGTTACTTCTTCGACCAGCAACGGCTGCCCGTGCCGTTCCCGCCCAACCCCGTCAAACCGTATTCCACGTACTGACGGGATCACCTTGCCGCTAGGGACGAGAGTCGTGACGAACCTGCCTCCATCGCCTTACGAATCGACCGATCGAGCGACGCCACGTGCGTTGCTGCGACTGAATCAGTCGCTGGCCATCGAAGGCCTGCCGTCGTCGTTGTCGGCGCTGGCGACCGGGCAGGTGTATGCGGTGTACGCCAGTCGCTCGCCGGCACGCGACGCGCTGTTCTGGAAGACCGCGGCGCATGCGCTGCTCACGCCGGTGACCGTGCTTTCCACGCGGTCGGCGGAGGATGTCGCGCAGGCACTGCACCAGCACGGCATGGATATCGACCACCCGGGTGCGGTGCATCCCAAGTCCAATGTGTGCAGTCTGAAGATCCCGCCGAACCGCGACGGTTGCGACGTGCTGATGGAATCCTTGCAGGCGCTGTCCGCGCAATGCGCGACGCCCGCAAGCCAGTTTCTGGTCGAAGGCGTGGCGACCTGTTTTGCCTGGCAGGATCGGGCGGCGCTGATCCGGCAGGGTGCTGCACTGGCAGGCTGGTGCGCACAGACGCGGCACACCGTGCTGCTGGTGATGTTGCCGCCGCTGGTGGAGCAGAGCGGTGACTTCCGGCCGCTCACGGATTTCCAGATCCAGTTCGCGGGCGCCGCGCAACTGGTGCATGTGCAAGGCGAGTTTCGTTGGGAGGTGGCGTTCTGGCGCGACAATCGCGGGGCGCTATCGGCCAGCGAATCCATTCCGCTGCGCTTTTCGGCCAATGATCACCGTTTGATCGCGGTGCCGGACGATCCCGCCAGCGGCGAAGTGGCCGGCATGCTCGCACCCGATGAGAGCGTGGTGATGGTGGCCCAGGGCACGGTGGCGCGCGAGCGGGTGGTGCCCAAGGGTTGGCAGGTGTTGCCGGACAATGAGGCGTTGGTATCGGCGGCCAGTCGGGCGGTGGCGGCCACGGTGATCCTGCACTACGGCATCAACGAAAGCGTCGCTTCGTTGGCCAGGCAGGTGAACTACCTGCGCCGCCAATGCGGCAAGGCACTGAAGATCCTGATCCGCGAAGACAACGTCAGTATCCGCTACGAGTTGCTGATGCTGACCTTGGGCGCCAACGCCATCATTGCGCGCAGCATGCCGATGGCGCAGGTCGAAATCGCGGTGGATGGCGTGCAAGGGCAGCTGTTCTCGCGCCCCGTGCCGGACGACTACCTCGGCGCGCTTTCGGCGGCGATGCGCGATTCCACCACCGGCTACGTGCCGGCGCAGCGCTTCATCCAATTGGTGCGCGAGGCTGTGGAGCGCAGTCGCCCGATACGCCTGCCCAACGTCTTGCTGCGGCTGCCGCTGGAGCCGGACGTGGCCGGCATCGATGCGCTGCAGGCCTGCCGCATCCGTCGCACCGGCGATCTGTGCACGGCCAGCGGCGACAGTCTGTATCTGTTCTTTTTTGCCTGCCACGTGGAGAACGCTGGCGAGGCCATGGAAAAGGTGTTCGAGCGGCCGCTATCGGAGCTGTTTCGCGGCGAGCTGCGCTGCGGTGACCGCGAAACCATTATTTCCACGCTCAATGGTCTCGCAGAGGAAATCGCCGAACTGCCGCCGCCCGATTACACCGGCCTGGTCGCACCTCCCGAACCGATCGCCTCGCCTGCGCCACCGGTCGCCGAATCACCGGCAGAGAGCGTCATGACCGAGGCGACACCGTCCGGACTTCCCTTGCTCGGCAGCGTGGAGGCGATCAACGCGGCGGCCGCCACCATGCGCCGTCCACCACGTCCTGCATCGCTGCCGCTGAAGGCAGGGAGGTGAGACGGGCATGAGCACCTTCCTGGGGTACTTCATCTTGGGCCTGATACTGGCGGCGCCGCTATGGTGGCTGTTCTGGCGTTTCCGGCTGGGCTCCTTGTGGTCGCGCACCCAGTCCTTGCTTCGTCGGCGCAAGATCCAGTTGCCGCCGCAGCTGGAAGGCCTGGTCATACTCGGCAAGCGCCAGGGCGGCGCGGGAAAGAAAGCATGAAGACGATTGCCATCATCGCCTCCGTTGGTGGTGCAGGACGCACCATGCTCACCGCGTCGATGGCAGGCTTGCTGTCGGAACGCCGGCACGCGGTGCTGGCGGTGGAATGTGATCCGCGCAATGTGCTCACGTTCTATTGCGGCTTGCGTACGCCGGCCCAGCGTGGACTCCACTCGCAGGTGCTTGCGAGCAACGATGACTGGAGCGATGCAGCGCTGCAGACGGACGACGGCGTGCTTTGGCTGCCCTGGGGTGGCGCGCGTGGCGATGCCGCACTCGCCTCGACTGCGTCGTTGTCTGCGGCCCTGCACGAGCAGCCGACCTGGTTGCGCGATCTGCTGGCGCGGGTGGATCTGCCCGGCCACGGCGTGACCCTCATCGATACGCCGGCCTGGCCTTCCGTTTACGCCGCGCAAGCCATGGCGGCGGCCGACCTGGTGATGGTGGTGCTGCCACCCGCACCGCTGGCCTGCGCCACGCTGCCGCGCCTGCGCAGTGAACTGAAGTCACTCGGCAAGGAAACGGTGTACGTGGCCAATGGCGTGTCGCCGGCCTCGCAATTGCACACTGACATACTCGCCTTGTTGCGCGACACGCTGGGCTCGTCACTTTCTACCTACCGCGTGCATGCCGACAGCGGCATTCCCGACGCGCTTGCCCGCAACGAGAGCTTCGTGCACAGCGCACCGCATTCGCAGGCAGCGCACGATATGCAGGGCCTGGCGACCTGGCTGTCGAGCTGGGTTCGACGCGCCTACCAGCCTGGCGCGGCGGCGGGAGGTTCGGCATGAGCACGCCGGGCGCCACCTCGGTCCTGTCGCGTTTGCGCCGCACGCTGGCGCAGCAGCTTGGCGTAGATGCCGAGGCAGGCCGCGGTACGTGGTTGCTGCGGCTGGTGTTTCGCCAGCCGCCGCCGGGCCAGCGCGATTGGCCTGCGTGGTGGGCCGAGCGACTGGCACGGCGACTGCGCGTCGAGCTCGCTGTCGCTGAAGGCGAGGGCATGGGCACGTGGCTCAAACGAATCTTCTTCCGTCCCCATCGCCGTCGCGTGCGCTTGTCCGCCAATCTGCGCAGCGCGCGGCATCATCGCGGCGCACGTCGTCGTTCGATGTTGCTGGGCCGCCTCGGTCATTGGCTGGCACCGGTGCATGGCATCGCGGGCCGGGCAGGGCATGCGGTGACTTCAAAGCTTCCGTCGGTGCCGTGGGCCCGCATTGGCGAGCGCGTGAATCATTGGTCGTCCGGACTGGATCGCGTGCCTCATCTCAAGCCGGTGATCCTGCTGCTCGCCCTGATGGTGGCCGTGGGGTTCTGGACCACGCCCTTGCCCATCGCCGACCAGTTCCGCCTGTTTGTCGCGGTGCTGGTGGTGATGGTCCTGGCGCGGCGGATCCCAGGTCGCTGGCCGACCATGCTGATGGTGTCGCTGTCGATCCTGATGACGGGACGCTACATGTGGTGGCGCGTCACGCAGACGCTCAACTTCGCCACGCCGGTCGAGGCCTTGTTCGGCTATCTGTTGTTTGCGGCGGAAATCTATACGTGGATCGTGCTGTTCTTCGGCTACATCCAGACCGCGTGGCCGTTGAACCGCCAGCCCAAGCCGCTGCCCGACGACACCGACAGCTGGCCCACGGTGGATGTGTATATCCCCACCTACAACGAGCCGCTTTCCGTGGTGAGTCCTGCGGTGCTCGCCGCCAAGAGCATGGACTGGCCGCACGACAAGCTGCGCGTCTACCTGCTCGATGACGGCAGCCGCGAGCAATTCCATCGCTTTGCCAACGAGGTTGGGGTGGGCTACCTCACCCGTGAAGAACATCGCTACGCCAAGGCCGGCAACATCAATCACGCGCTGTCCATGACCAGCGGCGA
Organism: Dyella sp. 01N448; assembly: GCF_056399225.1. Taxonomy (NCBI): domain Bacteria; kingdom Pseudomonadati; phylum Pseudomonadota; class Gammaproteobacteria; order Lysobacterales; family Rhodanobacteraceae; genus Dyella; species Dyella sp. 01N448. The sequence continues at coordinate 348,019 of NZ_JBFTQX010000006.1, forward strand.
ATTCATCGCCATCTTCGACTGCGACCACATCCCCACGCGCTCCTTCCTGCAGACCACCATGGGCGAGTTCATCGCCGACCCCAAGTGCGCGATGGTGCAGACGCCGCACCACTTCTTTTCGCCCGATCCGTTCGAGCGCAACTACGACACCTTCATGCGCATCCCCAACGAGGGCAGCCTGTTCTACGGACTGATCCAGGATGGCAACGATTTCTGGAATGCCACCTTCTTCTGCGGGTCCTGCGCGGTGATTCGCCGCGCGCCGCTGATGGAAGTCGGCGGCATCGCCATTGAAACGGTCACCGAGGACGCGCACACCTCGCTGAAGATGCATCGTCGCGGCTACCGCACGGCCTATCTGCGCATCGTGCAGGCGGCGGGTTTGGCCACGGAGAGCCTGTCCGGACATATCGGCCAACGCATCCGCTGGGCGCGCGGCATGGCGCAGATCTACCGCATCGATAACCCGTGGTTGCGCAAAGGCCTCACGTTCTTCCAGCGCATCTGCTACAGCAACGCCATGCTGCATTTCTTCTACGGCATTCCGCGGCTGATTTTCCTGTGCATGCCAGGCGCCTTTCTGTTCTTTGGCCTGCACGTCTTTGCTGCGGATGCGCTGTCGGTGATGGCTTATGTGTTGCCCTACCTGTTCGTCTCGGGCATGGCCAACTCGCGCATCCAGGGCCAGTACCGCCATTCGTTCTGGGCCGAGGTCTACGAGTCGGTTTTGGCCTGGTACACGGTGTTGCCTACCACGGTGGCCTTCATCAATCCGAAGAAGGGCAAGTTCAATGTAACGGCCAAGGGCGGCCTGATCGAGCAGGAGTATCTCGACTGGGCCACCTCCAAGCCCTATGTATGGCTGCTGGCACTGAACCTTTGCGCGCTGGTGGCAGGCATCGTGCGCATCTTCACCACCCAGCGCGACGAGCCGGCGACCGTGCTGATGAACATGGTGTGGGCCTTGTTCAACGTGGCGATGCTGGGCGCCGCCGTGGGCGTGGCGAAAGAGGCTCGGCAAGTGCGCGTATCCCATCACGTGCCGCTGGTCGTGCCCGCAACCCTGGTACTGCCCGACGGCAAGACCATCGCCTGCCGTACGGAAAATTATTCGACCGGCGGCCTGGGCATCATCCTGCCCGAGCCCATGGAACTGGATCGCGGCAGCCCGCTGGGCGTGGCGCTGTCGCGTGGCGATATCGACTACTACTTCCCCGCAGTGGTGGCGCGCAACAGCGGTCTACACCTCGGCATGAAGTTCGAGGAGTGGTCGTATGAGAAGGAGACGCAACTGATCCAGTGCACATTTGGTCGTGCGGATGCCTGGGTGCGCTGGGAAGAAGAACTGGTGCCCGATGCGCCGCTGCACAGCTTTGTCGAAGTGATCGAGATGGGTTACCAAGGCGTGCTTCGCTTGTTCGATGCCTGCCTTGATGCCGTCGAGGCTGCCGTCGTGCGCCGGCCGCGCCGGTCGGGCTAATGGAGTAAGGCATGGGCATCTGGAATCTCTATTTCATCGCCGCGCTCTACCTGGCCGCGGTAGGCAGCATCCGGCCGGTCTGGTGGCTCAACCTGCTGTTTGCGCTGGCGCTGCTCGTGCCGCTGCAACAGCGCTGGCAACGCGTGACCAGGCACGTGCTGGCCGTGCTGGCGGGCGCGGCCTTGCTGTATCACGAATCGAAGCTGCCGCCGATCGGTTACGCGCTCAAGCAGATCCCCGCGCTGGCCTCGTTTTCGCCCGCCTACATGATGGAACTGGCCCGCCGCCTGTTCAGACCGGCGATGGTCTATATCCCGATACTGGTGCTGTTGATCTACGCCATCGTCAACCGCTGGGTGCGCGTGACCACGTTCGTGCTATTGGCGCTTGTCGTGTTCCCGCTATGGCAGGGCATGGGCACCTTGATTGCCAAGTCCAGCGGCGGCGCGAGCTATGCGGTCAATCCACGGGCCGACGCGGATACGGCGAACGCCGGGACGGACAGTTCCACCGGCAGCTATGACCAGCAACTGGCTGCGTTCCATCATGCGGAAAAGAGCCGGCGCGTTGCGTTCTTCCCGATGAGCACCGACCCTGCCGTGCAATTTGACATCATCATCATCCACATCTGCTCGCTGTCCTGGGACGACCTGGACGTGGCCAACATGCGTGACAACCCGCTGTTCGGCAAATTCGACTACGTCTTCAAGAAATTCAGCAGCGCGGCGAGCTATAGCGGACCCGCCGCGATTCGGCTTTTTCGTGCCTCGTGTGGACAGGACGCACATCAGGAGCTGTATAGCGCCGCTCCGCAGGAATGCCATGTGTTTGCCGATCTGGCGGCGGCTGGCTATGACGTCGAGTACTTGATGAACCACAACGGTCGATTCGACGATTTCCGCGGCATCGTGGAGCGCGAGATTGGCCGACCGGGCATCCAGCCGCAATCGATCGAAGGCCTGCCGCCGTTCATGCGGGAATTCGATGGCTCCTCTCTGGTCGACGATTACGATGCGCTCGCAACGTGGTACCAGGACCGCGCAACCAGGGGCGGCGGCCCGGTGGCGCTCTATTACAACACCGTGAGCATGCACGACGGCAACCGCCTGCCCAACAGCAATCTCACCAGCCTGCAGTCGTATCCCATCCGCCTGACCCGGCTGCTTGGCGATATCGATCGGCTGACCGACTTGATCGCCCACTCCGGTCGCAAAGCCGTGGTGATTTTCGTGCCTGAGCATGGGGCCGCCCTGCGCGGTGATGCGGGGCAGATTTCCGGCCTGCGCGAAATTCCCACGCCGCGCATCATCGATGTGCCGGTGGGCGTGAAACTGATCGGTCTGCCGGCCGGCAAAGAGCCGCCGGGCCACGCCATTTCCATCGATACGCCGACCAGCTATCTCGCCCTCGCGCAGCTGATGTCGAACCTGGTGGCGAACAGCCCGTTCAAGGCCGATGCGCCGGCATTGCAGCAGTACGCGCATGATCTGCCGCAGACCCGCATGGTGGGCGAGAACGAAAACACCGTCACCATGGACACGGCCAACGGTTATGTGATTCACACGCCGGACGGTGTCTGGATGGAGGGCAAGTAATGGCCGCGCCACGCGATCCGCATGCCAGGATGAAGCCGAGCGACATCGAGACCTATGCCAGCTATGTCGAGGGCGTGGATCCGGCGCGGTATTACGACAGCCAGGCCAAAGACGTGTGGCTGGCCGCACTCAAGCGATGGCCCTTGCTGGCGGCGGTGCTGTACGCGGACGATCCATCGACCGGGCCGCGTTGAGCTCAGCCTGGATCCGTTTCGATGCGATCGCGTCCGTTGGACTTCGCGCGGTAGAGCAGGGCGTCGGCCTCGCGCAGCAATGCGTCCACTTGCAGCCTGGCCCCGGCCACGCGCTGTGCAAAGGCGATGCCGATACTGACGGTAAAGCCAAATTGCTGGCCGTCGGTGGCCGTGACGGTCTGCACGCGCAGTTGTTTGCATAGCTTCTCCGCCAGCGCCTGAGCATGCTGCGCCGCCTGCACGCGAAGCAGTATCACGAACTCCTCGCCGCCGAAGCGCGCCACGATATCGTCCGCACGCACGGTTTCCCGGCACAGCGTGGCCAGCGCCACGAGTGCCTTGTCGCCGCTTTCGTGGCCATAGGTGTCGTTGACGCGCTTGAAGAAATCGATGTCCAGCATCATCAGCGCCACCAGCGGATCGCTACCGCGTTTGTCGGCCAGCAGAACGCGGGCGCGGCTCTCGAACGCGCGGCGGTTGAGCAGGCCGGTGAGCGGATCGGTTTCGGCCATGGTCTGCAATTCGCGGATCAGGCGATTGCGCTCATGTTCCAGCTGATGGCGCTTGAGATCGTTCTGCTTGAGCACGTTGAGCGCGGCGAACAGATCCTGCACCTCGCTGCCGTAATGCCCATGGGGAATTTCCGCCGCCGTGTCGCCCGACGCCACGGCGAGAATGAACTGCTGCGCCTCCGAAAAGGGGCGGATGACCTTTTCGCGGAAACGCCAGATCATCACTACCAAGAGGGCGGTGAGGGCAACGGCCAAGACGCCGCTGGCGAGCAGGTAGAGCAGGTGCCGGTGCAGGCTCTTGTCGATGGTGTCACTGGCCAAGGTCAGCGCGTCGTCGCGGAACCGGTCGATCGGCGCTACCAGTGGGCCATACTGGTCAGAAAGTTCCATGAGCGTGAACTTGCTGCCCGAGGCAACAGCTGCCTCCTGGCGCAGTTGGTTGAGCAGAGCCACTGCGTCGCCGTAGTAGCGGCGCTCGAGTTCGGCATAGTCCTGCAGCAGTTCGGGCGGTAGCACCCGCACGCTCGGCACCAGCAATTGCCGCAGCTGCTCGATCTTGCCCAGGCTGGCAGCGATCTCCAGTGCCTCCTGTTCGGTCAGCGGACGATGCTTCACCAGCGCCGGCGCAAACTGCTGCGCAACCAGGCCGGCTTGTTCCCTCAGCAAGCCCGACAGCCGCGCCACCAGCAGATAGCTTTGCACGTCGGCGTTCTCACGAATCACGCCAGTGGCACCGGTTTGCGCAATCGACGACAAACGGGGGATCACTTTGACGATGCGGTTGAAGCCGTTGACGATCTCTGTGTCGGAGTGGGCAGTATGTTGCATGGCATCCAGTCCCTGCCGCGCCTGCACGAGTTGAGCGCGCACACCATCCCACGCTGGCGCAATCGTTGCGCACTGATCGCAGTCGGGGTCGCGCAGGGCTGCGCCCAATTCGTCCATCTGCCGATCGGTCATTCGCCGCGCAGAATCGAGCACATCGCGCCACTTGGCTGCTTCGGATTCCTCCAGCATGAGTACGGCAACAGCAGGCCGCCGTTCTTTCGACACATCCGCCATGGCGTGCAGCGCAGCCTGGACGACGCTGAATTGTTTCTGCGCCTCGTGAGCATCCCGATAGCCCCGCCACTGCAAGGTGAACTGCCACATCATCACCCCCACCACCATGAGGTAGAGCGTGACGACGATGTAACGGAACCGCCGGTTGACGGATTCGTTGTGTGCTGCCTGTGTTGGCATGGCTCGTGTCGCCGAAAGCAAGAGAACCATGAAGGACGGCAACTGCGCCGGCCTGCCGTGCTGCAACGGTCCGATCTCCCCAGTGAGCGTGGCCCGCTACGCGCGCACAGTCTCAACGGCTGTCCGTGATGGCTTCGTAGGCGCCCAGGACGCCGCGCCAACCGCTTGCATGTGGGTGATATTTAACGCGAAATTCCATGGTCCAAGTCCGCCGGCCCGAAAACGCCGCGGAGTGGGTCGTCCGCCCGAAGCCGTTCGGCGCTACATTCCAAGCCGCCCATCCACGCGCTCAAAGGTGTCGACCATGGCTCGCGACTTCACACCGGCAGACGCCAAGGCCCATGCGTGCTCCTACATCCTCCTCAGCCTGCTTCAACGCATGGATATGAAAGAGCCCGGCCTGATCGACGAACTGATCGCCGGTGCCGAAGGCGACTTCGCGGCCTCCAGCGAGCAAGGCGAATTGCCACCTGCCGTGCCGATGATTTTCCGCGAAGCCATCGCCATCCTCACCCGTGCAAATGCATACAAGCGCAACATGGCGGTCAGCGCCAACGACGACGTGTAACGTGCGCGGCGCATGAAGCGGCGAACCAAACGACGGATCGTTCGAACGATACTCACTGTTGTCGTCATCGGTACCTTGATGGCGGCTGCCTGTTGGCATCGCTCGCATCAACCCGCGGATGCGCCAACGGCCGAAGCGGCGGCGCGTCATGACCGCCAGGTCGCCTCCTGCGAAGCGCAGCTTCGCCCGCGTCTTCAGGGTGAAATCGACGGCTGGCGCCTAGTCGACGAACTGCCGGCAGGGCACGGGAGGCAGTTCACCTTCGCCGCCAACTTCAACGCGAAAACCGCGCTCTACCACTGCGAGGTAGATGACTCCGCCACCGTTCTGGCTGTCGAAGGCCCGCCCTGACCAACGCCTAAGAGGCGGGCAGGGACGCCTTCAGCGCCTCCAGGTTTTGCGGGGACACGCGAATAAGCCCGCCGCGCGGACTGTCGATGTCAGCAATGAGCATCAGCGAGATGGCGACCACCAAAGGCAGCACCAACAAGAAGAACGGCTCGGCCGGCCGCCGCCCGCTGCCAACGCCCACCAGCAAGTTGCAGCCGATCGCGATGGCGCCCAACAGCATCCATGCTGCGATGGGTATGCGATTCCACCAGGCCGCCTGCGTATAGCCTTCCGAATTCAACACATCGTTCATGCCTGCCACCACCAGCGCCGTGATCGGCGTGGGCTGCTGGCCAGCCGGTGTGACCACCGCACTCCAAAGCTGCGACTGCAGCTGATTTTTGCGCGCAGTGATGGCGGGCAGCTGGCTGCGATCGGTGGTTTCGTAGAACGTGATGCGATGCTGGAGATAGGTCGCCAGCAACGGCCGCAGCTTCGATGCGTCGGCAGGCGCAAGCAGATCCAGCCGCACGTATTCCGTACCGATCGCGTTCGCCTCCGCTTCTTCGTAGTTCTTGCGCTGGTCGTAACGGCTGATCGCCATGGAAAAACTGAAGCCGATGATCAAGCCGAGCAAGGTGAGCGTGGCACCTTGCACGATATTGAACATCTCGTGCGACTCCCCATCCGCCAGCGGACGGCGCCGGGACCACCATGCGCCCAAGTGCGCGGCGATCCACATGGCAACAAACGAGATGACGAACACCACCAGCGGATGGTTGATCGCGAAAGTCATGCACTATCCCCGTCAGCAGATCGCGGCTGGCAACCACCGGCCGGCGCGTGGTGGAGATCCTCGCGAAGAAGAAGTGAAGAAAGTGGATAGCGCCACCCGGCGAAGGGGGCGTGATGCTGCTGTAGCTGGCAGAGGTTTGATGGACGGCAGCGGGGTCGGCCAAAAAACTACGCCAAAAACGAAGTCAGGTTCACCTCGATCGCCCGCCTTCGATCTGAGAAGTGAACCTGCCCCTTTTCCTGGTTGCCTACTGCATATCATCACCTGTCGCACGCCGCGCCAGTGCCGGACCAAGGCCAGCACCTCCATCTTGAGCTTTCATTCCGAAGACGAGACACAGGGCCGTAAACCGCCGGATACATCCCTGGTAAAGGGCAACACACGCGCTGATGCTGAGGACCAGGATCACGAGGTACTTTATCCACGGCGTCCACGAGTACGGGATGACGTAGTACCCAATGACGACGATCACCGTCTGATGCAGGATGTAAATGGGGTAGCTGGCCTCTCTCGCCCAGATAAGCAACGGATTTGCGAACGACAGGTAACGATAGCCGTAACCCAGGAAAACCATTATCCAAAGCCAGGTGAAGATGTTGGCACCGATCCCGTCGGCCGCCGATCCGTGTTGGATAACACCGGTGTTGAATAACGCTAGCAGAGCAATGAAAGACCCGAGTCCTGCGATTAGCGACCACTTGCGAAATTCAGACAGCCACTTCCAGATGCCGGGCACAGCTGCCATGACGTAGCCATAGGCAGTCAGCAGCAAGTAGTGATTGAAAATGTACCAATCGCTGACGAGGTTATGCGTCTCTGGAAACCACGGTTTCAGCAGAGCTTCGTTGATGCCAAGAGGAAGACCCAGCAAACACAACCACGCGCCTGGTGTTGCGCGAGGCTGGGCTCGGCGCCACCAGAGCATCGCGGGCAGCAGCAACAGGACGTACGAATAAAGATAGAGGATGAACCAAAGGTGATGCCAGCTGAAATCTCCCGCTGGATAGGGGATGAACTGCAGCACTCGCGAGGCATAGAACGCCAGGTAGCTCCCGTGCCATTGCCCGCGAAGTAGTCGCTCGTAGTAGATCTGCGGCGGTACGACCAGGAACACGCCAACGACCAGGGGCAAAAGTAGCTTGATCGTCCGCTCCTGCAGAAACCGCGCTGTCGTGCGACGCTGAAGTGCGAACCACATGCCCGCGCCGGCAATGACAAACAGCAGCGGCATGCGCAGGCGATGTGCGATGTCCATGGGCCACTCAAGAGAGGGTATGGTCTGACTGTTGACGATATGCCAGCCCCAGCCGACGAAGATCATTCCCGTGTGGAAGAAGAACAGCACGAAGATGGCAAGGACTCTCAGCCAGTCCAGAAAATCGTAACGCTGCTTCCAGTCGTCGGTTCTGCGCATGTGTCCAGCCTCCTGTGTTGGCGATAGCAGGAAGACTGATCGACCAGTGATCGACTGACAGCTGATCAGGGGCGAACGGAGATGTGGGTGTGGTGAGCGGAACCTTACCGCCCCATGCGGGCGAACAAGGCTGCTCGGAAACGTCGGCTTAGCCGAAGAGTGCGGCCATTGCGAAGATGGACTTCGTAGTCACCCTTGAAGAGCGGGGTGAGCGATTGGATGCAACCGAGGTTCACCGCCGTCGATCTGTGGATCCGTACGAAGCGTTGCTCTCCCAGCTGGGACAGCAAATCCTGCAAGGTCCTTCGCAGCAAGTAAGTACGGCCAGCGGTATGCACTTGAACATAATTGTCGTCGGCCTCAAGCCATTCGACGGAAGCAGCATCGATCAGCTGAAGTCGTTCGCGATCGGGCACCAGCAGTCGCTCACAAGAAGTGGCTTGTGCTCGTCCAGTCGCCACGGCACTGGCGCCGGTCTCATGGGACCGTACGCGCTCCCTGACGCGCTGCAGGGTGCGCGTGAACCTCTCTTGGTCATAGGGCTTGAGCAGGTAATCGACGGCATCGAGGTCGAACGCGCTCACCGCATGCTCGTCATAAGCGGTCACGAAGACAATCAGTGGTGCGCGCGATGGTTCGAGCTGTGCCGCCACCTGGAGTCCAGACAGCGTGGGCATTTGGATATCGAGAAAGGCTACGTCCGGGCGAGACTGCTCAATGCAGTGCGCCGCTGACAAGCCGTCCTCGACCGATCCAACCACGGCCATATCCGGTTGATCCGCCAACCAGCGTTCGAGCTTTTCGCGAGCCGGCGCTTCGTCGTCGGCAATCATGGCGCGTATCATGGAAGGGCGCCCGTCAGAGGGATCAAGACGCGCGCGGCGACGCCGGCACCCTCATTGCGAACCAGCAGCGATGCCGAGTTTCCGTAAATGATGCTCAGCCGCTCCCGGCAGTTGCGAAATCCGACCCCGTCGCGATGCTCGGGAGCCAGCAGGGAGCCGGAGTTGCTCACGACGATTTCGAGCGAGCCGTTTTCGCCTCGTGCACTGATTTGGATACGTACCCGTGCCACGGTGCGCTCGACTCCATGCTTGAACACATTCTCAAGCAGCGGCTGCAGCAGCAGGGCCGGTACGGGGGCGTCGAGCAGCGCGTCATCGGTCTGCCAGCTCAGTTCCACGCGATCTCTGAATCGCTCGCCCATGATGTTGGCGTATAGCTCGAGCGTCCGAAGTTCTTCGGCAAGCGTCGTCATCTCGTTCTCGGTTGACCGAAGGCTGATGCGCAGCAGATCTCCGAGCGCTGCCACCAACCGGTCGGCTCGTGCCACGTCGGTATACATCAGGGCAGAGACGGTATTGAGCGCATTGAACAAAAAGTGCGGCCTCAATTGACCCTGAAGTTGGGCAAGCTGCGCCTCGGCCAACGCTTTCTGTGTTTGCAGCAAACGGTGTCGATGGAGTTGCCACTGCGCATAGGAATCCATGCCGAACAAGATCCCGAGCCACAATCCCGCAAAGATCGTCAGCTTGAAACTCTCGTACACGACGACAAAGCCCCAGCCGGGGTGCTCGTAGGTACGGCCCACGAGGGCGTATGCGCCGTGTCGTATCGCGTAAACCGCCGCCAGCCACGTAATCACGACCAGTGGCAACCATCGCAAATAGCAGCCGAACCAGCTCAAGGGCCTGTCCAGATAAGACGCATAACGTCCACGTACACGCACTGCCAGCATCATCCATGCGGTCGCGACCAGCGCTGAACTTCCCTCCCACAGGACTGGCTCCCACCACCGGATAAGCGGGCTACGGAGCGCGTCCTGGAGGGAGACGCTGATCATGAGCAGCCAGAACGCTGCCCACAATGCTGCCAAGGATTTCGGAGCAAACGACGCGTTGCAGCCGCTGTGATTGGACACCGAGGGAAGAGGCGAGAGTACGTTCATGCGTTCGAGTGTAGCCACACCCGTGGCGACGAACGTGGCCTATGTGGCGAGCGGGGCCTGTGCGGGGTGAAGCGGATACTGGCGGGTCAATGAGCGTCGCACTGCCGACACCTTGATGTCGGCGTGAGTGCATCTGACCTCGGCTCTGGCGACAGTTTTCAGTGCGCACCCGGGCCCGTGGCATCCGCTGGCACCGCCGCTTCAGCCGCCGCACGCTTTGGCGTATCGAGCGGGCACCAGGTCTTGAGCCGCTTGCCCGCACGATACAAATCGATGCATTCACGCATCTCGGCCTTGAAGGCCAGATCAGGCGTATTGATGGGGCAGCCGCTCGACAACGGTTCGCCTGCCTTGTACTCGTCAATACAGCTCGACAGCGGCGGTACCTTCGGCGGATTGGGATTGTCGGCCAATGGTGCTGGCGGCAGGTTGAGGCGCTCATCGCGATCCTTGGACGAGGCGGGCGGCGGAGGTGCGCCGCAAAGCAGGTTGGTAGCCGTGCTGCTCTTGGTGGGATCGCACACGCTTTTGGCAACTTCCTTGATCACATCGCCGATATGGCGTCCCACTGCGCCACCGGCGGTCTCGTTCGGGGGCGGGAAGTATTTTTCGAAACGGGTGGCCTTGTAGTGCATGTGGTTGCTGTCGTGCTGCATGATCTGGCGATCGTCCGCAGGCTTGGGCGGTTCGGGGTTAGTGCTTGCTGTAGTCGAAGCAGCATCCGTCGTGGATGGCAGGTGCACTGAACCATCCTTCGCGAACAAACTTGTGGCGGACGGCGTCGCTACGGATGTCGTCGGCGCAGGAGCTGCCGAATGATCCTGCACGACCATGGCGTCACGACGGGGCTTTTCGTGGGTGATCGGAGGAATGCGGGCAGCCAGCTCCGGCTTCGGCGGCGCCAACTTTTCGGGCTGTGCGGGTGGCGCTGGTGGCTGCGCGGCGGGCGGCTTTTTGGAAGGCTCAATCAGACGCACAATCAGCGCCTGGTCGTTATCGACATTCACCACCGCAGGATGCTGCGGCTTGGGCTGCATCTCGAGCCACAGTGCCAGCGCGAACAGCGCGTGCAGCACGCACACCAAAGTCAACGCCAGCACCAGCGTCGGGCGCGTTAGCGGCGGCTGTCGCCAACGTTTGCGACCAAGGGTCTCACGCGTTTCGCTGTCGAGTAATGCCAGGCCGCGCGCACTATCCCCCTCCTGTCGATGTCGGACCTGCCCGGAACGCTTCATCAAACCCCACTACGCCAATGATCGACACGAAACATGCGCGTGCCGTCGGCGCGTGTTGCGACAAGCCAGATTAGACAGGTAGTTTCAATCAGGGTTCCCTCTCATCCGCATCAAAAAAAGCGCAAGAAAGAGCGGGGCGCGTGCAGTTCGACGGAATCATCCCTCCGCAAAGAAAAAAGCCCGGCAATCACTCGCTGGGCTGTTCGTCATGGGTAGCCATTGAAGGTGGAACCAGAGCGCTCTGCTTGATTGATAGGCTGACCAGTAACGTTAGCTCCTGCTCCCCATCCACGCGTAAAACGCAAGCGCCACCAGGAACATCAGCAACGCCAATGCACTGAAGAACGTGGCAACGACCCGCCACAGCGAAGCGTCTGCCGCGCCCACGGCCTCTTCTCTCTTCCAGCAGGTCCTGACCAGGTAGCCGCAGAAGACCATCAACAGGACGTAGAGGCCGATGGAACCGATGTTCGATTGCAGGAGTTGGGGCAGGTGCCCATCCTGGGTGACCGCGATCAGGGTGAGGGTGGCGGTGCAGAACATGACGGCGGAAACGACCACCTTTCCCAGGGTACGCACGCGCAGGTCAGTGGCCATCGTCATGGATGCACCTCGACTCGTTGGGTTGGGACGGCATGAATATACGTCGCCCGCCAACAAAAAAGCCCGGCGATCACTCGCCGGGCCTTTCCGTATTGGTGGAGGTGGCGGGAGTCGAACCCGCGTCCGAAGGCGTTTGACGCCCGGTACTACATGCTTAGCTCGCCGTTAGATCTCATCCCGCGACAGCACAGCGTGCGAAGCGCATCGAAGGACCAGCCTGCTTGATTTAGCCCTTACCGACAGGCGGCAGCTTCGGGCGATCTCGTGATAATGACCCTACATCCACGAGCACGAGCACAAGTGGGTTCGGGGCTAGGCCTTAAGCGGCCAGAGCGTAGTTGTCGTCGTTGGCAACTATAAGTTTGCGGCTGGATTAACGAGGAAAGCTGCCCCCTCGGCATGCACCAAGCTATCTCACTACCCCCGTCGAAGCCATGACACCCCCGGGGAAACTGAAACAGTAACTGGTCAGCCAGTATATGTAGGCAGAAGGCATTTCTACAAGCTGGCACGACGCCGCTATGGTTTGCCCCTCACCACCCAAAGGAACGGCCATGGTCCGGATACGTCAGGCGGTGCTGCACGATGCAGGTGTGTTGACGGATTTGCGTTGCGCCTTTCTGGAGGAAGAGCTCAAGCAGCAGCTGCCGGAGGGCTTTGCCGATCACTTGCGCGGGTGGATCGAAGAAGCCATGCCCGAGGGCAGGCTGCTGGCCTGGCTGGCCGAGGTGGAAGGGCGGGTGGCCGGGTGCGTGATGGTGCACCCGTATACGCATCTGCCATCGGCGTATTTCCGCCAGGGCGTGGGCTGGTATGTGCTGAACATGTTCGTCAAGCACACTCATCGTCGCCAGGGCCTGGCTACTGCCTTGCTCGCCGCAGTGGGTGCGACGGCAAGAGAGCAGGACATCGACTCGCTCAATCTGCACTCCACGGGCGCCGCGCACTGCATCTATGAGCGCTTTGGCTTTGGCACCTCGGTGGATGCCATGAACATGTCGCTGCGCAAAGATGTGGTGGGACTTTCCGAAGGCGAGCCGGGCTCGTGGCGGAGGATGTCAGGCTAGCTTGTTGTGCGAACGCATGGTGCGCTGCTTTTCGCGCTGCCAGTCGCGTTCCTTTTCCGCATCGCGCTTGTCGTGCGCCTGCTTGCCTTTGGCCAGGCCGATTTCCACCTTGACCTTGTTGCCCTTCCAATACAGGGCCATGGGGATAAGGGTGTAACCCTTGCGCTCGACCGCGCCGATCAGAGTGTCGATTTCCTCGCGATGCAGCAGCACTTTGCGCGTGCGGCGATCGTTCGCCACCACGTGCGTGGATGCGCTGATCAGCGGCGGAATCGAGCAGCCCACCAGGAAAATCTCGCTGCGCAACACCACCGCATAGCTGTCGCCGAAGTTGATGCGGCCGGCGCGCAGCGATTTGACTTCCCAGCCTTGCAGCTCGAGTCCCGCCTCGAAGCGTTGGTCGATGTGGTACTCGTGGCGTGCGCGTTTGTTCAGCGCAATGGTGCCGCCCGAGCTTTTGTCTTTGTCCTTAGGCTTGGCCATGTCCGTTAAACTTCGGGCTCATTGCCCTGATGATGGTCCCGTCCGTGGAGGGACTGAAGATGATGCTCAAGAAGAGGCTGAAGTGATCGAGATCCGCCGCAGCGCCCTGGTGCGATATTCGCCGGACCAGATGTTCGATCTGGTCAATGACGTTGAAGCATACCCAAAGCGCTTCCCCTGGTGTGTCGACGCTCAGGTGCTGGAGCGTGGCGAGGATGTGCTGGTGGCGCGGCTGGATCTCAAGTACATGGGGTTTCGCCAGAGCTTTACCACGCGCAATTCCACCGTGCGCCCCAGTCGTCTGCATATGAGCCTGGTCGATGGACCGTTCCGCAGCCTGGATGGGCTTTGGGAGTTCATCGCGCTGGGCGACGCCGGTTGCAAGATCTCGTTCGCGCTGGATTTCGATTACGCGGGCAAGCTCGGTGGCGCGGCGATCAAACTGGGTTTTCAGGGGCTGGCCAGCCGCATGGTGGACGATTTCTGCCGCGAGGCGGAGCGCACCTATGGCTGAGCAGGTCACCGTCGAGGTGGTCTTTGCCGAACCCTCGCGCCGCTGGCTGCGCAAGGTGAGCTTGCCCTCGGGCAGTACCGTGGCGCAGGCCATCGAAGCTTCGGGCATCGTCCAGGACATTCCGGGACTGGTCGTGGATCCGGCCCGACTGGGCATTTTTTCCCGCAAGGTGGGACCGGAGCACGTGGTGGGCGAGGGCGACCGGGTGGAAATCTACCGGCCGCTCACCATCGATCCGAAAGAAGCACGCCGGCGCCGCGCCCACGAGGGCTGACGCCGGCCGGCGGGTCTTAGTGACCGTCGTTGCCGCCGTTGTTGCCGCCGCCGTCGCCGCCCTTGTCGCCACCGCCGGTCGACTTGTCGCCCTTGGTTTCGTCCACTGGGTAGCTGGCGTGGTACTTCTTGGTGTCGTTGACCAGCTTCTGCGCGTCTTCGGCGAAGAAGTCGCCCTCGGTGCGCACCAGCACGTCGTTATTGAAGGTGAGCTTGAGCGAGCGCACCTTGATGTCGCCACCGCGGTGCTGCTGGGTGGAGACGTAATTCCATTCGTTCTGGCTGAAGGGCGAGTTGACCGAGGGCGAACCCATCAGCACCAGCACCTGGCGCTTGGTCATGCCGGGCTGCAGCTGATCCACGGTTTTCTTGTCGAGCAGGTTGCCCTGTTGCACGTCGGGGGTATAGATAAGACGGCAGCTGGCCAGCGAAAGGGCCAGCATGGCAAAACCCAGCGTGCGAATCAGCTTATGCATGCGTGTTGCGTCCGGATCGTAAAGGTGTCGGATGATACACTAACGGCCTCGTGGCGCCGTGTGCGTGGAGTTTGCTATGGAACAGGAAACGAAAGAACTGCGCAAAGCCGGGCTCAAGGTGACCCACCCCCGCATGCGTATTCTGCAGATCTTCGAGGATGAGGAAGCTCACCATCTCACCGCCGAAGACATCTACAAACGCCTGCTGGCCCACCAGGAAGACATCGGCCTGGCCACCGTCTACCGGGTGCTGACCCAGTTCGAGGCGGCCGGCATCGTCGTCAAGCACAACTTCGAGGGCGGGCAGGCCGTCTACGAGCTGGACCGCGGCAAGCATCATGACCACATGATCGATGTGGACAGCGGAAAGGTCATCGAGTTCGTGAGCGAGGAGATCGAGCGCCTGCAGGCCGAGATCGCCGCCCGCCACGGCTACGTGATCGAGGATCACAGCCTGGTGCTGTACGTGCGCCCCAAGAAGGGCAGCAAGTAAGCCAAGGCGTGCGGTGTCCGGAAGGCCGGTGACGGAGACGTTGCCGGCCTTTTTCGTGGCCGGTCGGCAAGATACAAAACCTTCGCCCATAAAAAAAGCCGCGGGAGGACTCCTGTCCGCCCGGCGGCTTATCCGATACCGGATGGCTCCTAGGAGGGCGAGTTGCTCGCGCGTCCCGGTTTTGCCACCGATTTCGGCGGAACGGCATCCTGCCGTTCTTCATGCCCACCGTCCCCACGGTTGGCATGGCTCACCATCTTGCGATGGTGGCTCCCCCACATCGATGAATCCAGCGTAACGAACCCTTCACACCTCGGGTATCGGAAAATTTCCTATGTAACGATCCTAAGTGCGAGCTACGTCACCAGTTTGTGTGTTGCTGCGCAACAATATTCGAAGATGAACGCCCTGGGCCTCAGGCCGGACCCGGAACAGCCCACCCAGTGAAGTCACCCGGTCGCGCATGCCCTGCATGCCCCGACCGCCCCGCGGCATGCGGGCCGGCAGGCCGATCCCGTTGTCCCGGATGTCCAGCAGGGCCAGTGCCACGCCCTGGCGCTCGCCGATGCGCAGGCGCAGCTGGAAGGTGTCCGCATGGGCGTGCTTCACGGCATTGGTGGCGCTTTCCTGCACCAGGCGATAGACCACGGTGCGGGTGTCGTCGTCGAGCAGGCGCGGGTCGCCGTGCAGTTCGGTGCGATAGGCCACGCCGGCGGCGTTGAGCAGGTCGCGGATCGGGCCTTCGTCCAGCGCGCGCAACAGGCCGAATTCGTCGAGCACGGCGGGCCGTAGATCGTCCAGCAGACGGTGCAGGGCGCGACGCATATGGCCGAGGATGGCGTTGATCGACACGCCGATATCGTCCATGCCCGCTTGCGCCAGCCGCGATTGCGCCAGCTTGAGGTGCGTCTGGATGGCCGTGAGGTTCTGGCCCAGCTCGTCGTGCAGCTCGGCGGCCATGTGGCGGCGCTGGTTTTCTTCGGTACGCAGGTTGCCGCGGGCGGCGTCGCGCAGCTGCCGTGCGAGGTGATCCAGGCGGCGGTTCACGGCGGCGAGATAGACGTTCTGCTCCGCCACCCGCTCGCTGCTGCGGCGTAGCGCATCGGTCGCCGAGCCGAGCATCAGCGCGCCGGTGCCGGCCACCGCCAGGAATAGTTCGCCGGGTGCGCCGGGCGAGCCATGACCGGAGAGGTGATCGACCAGCGTCATGCCCAGGCTCGAAATCAGCATGGCCAGGCTGGCGCCGCGCCAGCCATGGCGGAACGCAAAGAACAGCACCGGCGCCAGCGACAGCACGCGTGCGAACTGCGGCTGCGGTGCCGCGTGCGAGGACAGCACCAGCAGGATGGCCAGCGAGGGCAGCAGCACCAGCAGGCCGTCCATCAACAGGCGCCCCAGGCCGCGCTTGTCGAGCCGAGCCCGCAGCAGCATCACCAGCAGCGGCACCACCAGCAGCACGCCGACGTAGTTGCCCAGCAGGTCCTGGCCCAACGCCTGCATCATCAGCTCGGTGGTGGGGCTGGCATGGACCAAGGCCATCAGCACCGCATCCGTCGCCGTGGTGGCTGCCACGGTGAAGGCCGCTGACAGCAGCAGGCGGGCCACGTCTTCGGGATCGCGCAGGCTGGCGTGCAGGTTCGCGCGTCGCATCAGCCACAGGCAGGTGGCGACGACGAGGGGCTCGGGCAATTCACCGAGCAGGAAACCATGCCAACCCATCGGCTGCGGGTGGACATAGGAAATCAGCCCGCTGGCGGCAAACTCCGCGCCGAGCAGCCAAGGCCACATGCGCATGGGCGCCAGCAGCAGTGCGCCGAAACGCAGGCCGTAGGGAAGCATCCAATAGGGTTGCTCGGTGGGCCACAGCAGCAGCCAGAGCAGCAGATAGCCGATGCCGAGCAAGAGGCTGGAACCGGGCAGCACGGGGTGTTTAGGTCGCATGCGGTCGATGTTACATGGCGTCGGGAGGGCGTCTAGGCGGCCACCGGCGTGCTTTTGGCCGGTCGCATGCGCAGGGTGATCGTCAACCGCCCCGCAGGCTGCTATACATGCGTTCATGTACAGCATTGTCCTGGTCGATGACCATGCCATTGTCCGCGAGGGGTTCAAGCGGCTGATCGAATTGGAACCGGATCTGGAGGTCGTGGCGGAATGCCGCTGCGCCGACGATGCGGTCGAAGCGGTCGGCACCTGTCGTCCCCATCTCGTGGCACTCGATCTCTCGCTGCCCGATGGCAGCGGGCTGCCGTTGATCGAGCATCTGCGCAGCGTCGCCGTGGACACCCGCATCGTGGTGCTGAGCATGCACGACGGCGAGCCCTATGTATCCGAAGCCCTACGTCGCGGCGCGAGCGGCTACGTCACCAAGGGCGTGGCCCCCGAAGAACTGGTCGCCGGCCTGCGTGCGGTGATGCAGGGAGAGTGTTTTCTCAGCTCCGACCTGCGCAAGCGTCGCGCCGAGCGGCCGAGCGAATCGCGCGATCCCATCCATCGATTGACGGCACGCGAGCGTGAAGTCTTCCTGTTGCTGGCCGCAGGTCGCGCACCCAAGCAGGTGGCCGGTGAGTTGGGCATCGGCCAGAAGACCGTCTACATCCACCGCGCCAGTTTGATGGGCAAGCTCGGCGCCGGTTCGGAATTGGATCTCTATCGCATGGCCGCCGAACGCGGGTTGTTGCCGCGCAAGAACTGATTCCACAGGACCATCGCGATTTTGATTTTTGTAGGAGCGCACTTGTGCGCGACCACCTACGGAGCGACAACGACGCGACGCTTTTGATTGTTGTAGGAGCGCACTTGTGCGCGACCACCGACGGAGCGTCAACGACGCGACGCTGCGGTCGCGCACAAGTGCGCTCCCACAAGGGTTTCCAGCACCTGCGCCCATGTTGATTTTGTGGGAGCGCACCCTGTGCGCGACAAACCTACGGAGCGCTAACGACCCGACGCCGCAGTCGCGCACAGGGTGCGCTCCCACAGGTGTACGCGCAACCTGATTAAACCTGCGCCCGCTCCAACATCTGCTTCGCATGCGCCCGCGTTTCACGAGTGATCTCCACACCGCCCAGCATGCGCGCGAGCTCATCGCGGCGACCATTGGCATCGAGCTTCTCGATACGCGTACGCGTCGACTCGCCATCGCTGTCCTTGCTCACGCGCAGATGCGCATGGCCTTGCGCAGCGACCTGCGGCAGATGGGTGACGCACAGCACCTGCCGTTGCGCGCCGAGCGCGCGCAGCTTCTGCCCCACCACTTCGGCCACGGCGCCGCCGATGCCGGTATCCACTTCGTCGAACACCATGGTGCCGACGGTGTCCTTGCCCAGTGTGGCCACTTCGATGGCGAGGCTGATGCGCGCCAGCTCGCCGCCCGAGGCCACCTTGCGCAGCGCGCGCGGCGGCTGGCCGGGGTTGGCGCTGACCAGCAGTTCGCAACGTTCGCGGCCCTGCACATCGGGATCACCTTCGTTGGTCGCTTCCAGCTCCACCACCAGGCGACCGCCGCTCATGCCCAGCTCGCCCATCAGGATGCTGACTTCACCGCCCAGGCGCTCGGCGGCCTGCTGGCGTGCCTGGCTGAGTTGGCCGGCTTGTTCGTCGTATTGCTGCTGCAGGCGCGTGCGCTGCTTGGCCAGTTTTTCCAAAGCATCGCCGGCGCCTTCCAGTTCGCTCAGCTCAATGCGCAGCGTGCCGGCCTTGTCGTGCAACTCGGCAACCGTTACGCGATGGCGGCGCGACAGTTCGTGCAGACGCGTGAGATGCGTATCCACTTCCGCATAGCGGTTGGGATCGAGATCGACGTCGAGCGCATAACGGCCCAGGCCATCGGCTGCTTCGCTGAGCTGGATGGAGGCGTTGTCCAGCAGCTCCAGCAGCGGGGCCAGGCGATCGTCCAGCGCGGCGAGCTTGCTCATTTCCAGCTGAGCGCGGCCGAGCGCACGACGCAGCGCGAATTCGCTCTCGCCATCGAGCAGTTCCACCACGCCGCCGGCGCCTTCGGCCAGGCGGCCGGCATTGGCCAGGCGTTTGTGGCTGGCTTCCAGCTCGGCCAGATCGTCCGGCGGCAGCGCCCACTTTTCCAGTTCGCCCAGTTCGTGGCTGAGCAGTTCGATGCGTTGCTCGCGGTCGTCGCCGCCACTGAGCTTGCGGATGCGGTTGCCGAGCTCGCGCCATTGCTGCGCCAGCTCACGTACCTGCGCCACCAGGGCTTCATTGCCCGCATAAGCGTCGAGCAGCTCCATCTGATGGGCGCGCGAGAGCAGGGCCTGGTGCTCGTGCTGGCCGTGGATTTCCACCAGCAGCGTGGCCAGCTCGCCGAGCTGGCTGGCATTGGCCGGACGGCCGTTGATCCAGGCGCGCGAGCTGCCCTCGGCGCGGATCACGCGGCGCAGCTGGCAGCTGTCTTCGTCGTCCAGTTCCTCCCGGCTCAGCCAGGCGCGGGCTTCGGGCAGGTTCGTCAGGTCGAACTCGGCGGTGAGTTCGGCGCGGTCGCTGCCGGCACGGACCATGCCGCTGTCGGCGCGCGCGCCGGCCAGCAGCATCAGCGCGTCCACCAGCAGGGATTTGCCGGCGCCCGTCTCGCCGCTGACCACGGTAAGGCCGGGGCCGAAGGCGATCTCGGCTTCTTCGACGACGGCAAAATGACGAACGTAGAGCGAGGTGAGCATGGGTGGCGGCTTGGTGAAGTCGGGGGATTGTAAGGGGATGGGGCCGGGGAGCGGGTAGTGGGGGCGCGCACTTCGGCGTCCGGCAGATCACCGGCATCGGTTTTTGCACCCTCGCGACCGATCCCCCATCCCCGTTTCTTGCAAACTTTCCCGCAAGACCTTATTTCTTGTGTGTCTCACGAAGCGATACAGCATGCCAGCCGCCCCTCTCGATGCCCGCGCACGACGCCTCTTGCGCACATTGATCGCCCAGTACCTCGCCGATGGCGAGCCTGTCGGCTCGCGCACGCTTTCGCGTTCGTCCGGCCTGGACGTCAGCCCGGCCACCATCCGCAACATCATGGCCGACCTGGAAGAGGCGGGCCTGGTCGCTTCGCCGCATACCTCGGCCGGCCGCGTGCCTACGCCGCGTGGCCTGCGCCTGTTCGTGGACAGCCTGATCGAACTGCAGCCGCTGCCGCAGGACGAGATGGCCCGCCTGCGCCGCGAGCTGCCGCCGGGCCCCACCACCACCCGCGACCTGCTGGGCAATGTGTCGACGCTTCTTTCGGCCATGACGCAGTTCGCCGGCGTGGTCACCGTGCCGCGCCAGGCGGATTTCCCGTTGCGCCACATCGATTTCGTGGCCCTGCCGGACGCCCGCGTGCTGGTGATCCTGGTGTTCTCGGACAACCAGGTACAGAACCGCATTGTGCAGCTGGCCAAGCCGCTGGACGCGCGCGAGCTGGAGCACGCCGCCAACTACCTCAATACCCAGTTCGCCGGCCTGCGCCTGGACGATATCCGCGCCCATCTGCTGCGCGAGTTGCGCGAGACCAGCGGCGAACTCAACCGCCTGATGTCCAGCGCGGTGGAACTGGCCGCGGCCTCGTTCGCACCCCAGACCGAAAGCGACGACGTGCTGGTCAGCGGCCAGACCAACTTGATGGGTTATTCGGAACTAGCGAACTTAGAGCGCCTGCGCGAGCTGTTCGAGGCCTTCCAGCAGAAAAACGAGCTGCTGCAGCTGATGGAAGTGTGTGCCAAGGCCCCCGGCGTGCGGCTGTTTATTGGCGAAGAATCGGGTTTTGCCGCACTTGATGGTTGCAGTGTGGTCACGGCCAGCTATGGTGCGCAGGGTCGCGTGCTGGGCGCGGTGGGGGTCATCGGACCCACCCGCATGGCCTATGAACGGGTGATTCCCGTGGTACAAGCCACGGCCGGATTGCTTAGCGACGCCTTGAATCGCGTCGCTACGACCTTATAACCCGCTCGGGAGGCGGGGTTTTACCCGCAAGTGTTTGACGGTTGGTGCGCGATGCACCGGCCACGGATAAGGCTTGGAGTGATTCATGCAAAGCAACGACCCAACGGTGTCCAACGAGACGCCAGGCCAGCAGGGCGAGACGGGCAGCGCCGAACTGGAAGCGCTGAAGTCGCGTATCGCCGAACTGGAAACCAGCAACGTAGAGCTGCGCGACACCGTGCTGCGCGAAAAGGCGGAAATCGAGAACCAGCGTCGCCGACTTCATCGCGACGTGGAGCAGGCTCGCCGCTTCGCCAACGAGAAGCTGCTCAACGAGCTGCTGCCGGTCTATGACGGGCTGGAGCGCGGCCTGCAGGTGGAAGGCGGTGATATCGCCAGCGTGCGCGAGGGCATTGCGCTCACGCTCAAGTCGCTGCTGAAGATCGCCGAGAACAACGGCCTGGTGCAGGTCGATCCGCTGGGTCAGCCGCTGGATCCGGAGCGGCATCACGCGGTGAGCATGGTGGAGGCCCCGGGCGCGGCCCCCAACACGGTCGTCAACGTGCTGCAGAAGGGCTACGTGTTGAACGACAGGCTGCTGCGCCCGGCGTTGGTGGCGGTCGCCAAGGAATGACGCCCGCGCCGGCGGTCGAGGACGCCTGAATGGCGTCCCCTGTCGGCAACGGTGGCAAGGCATCCGGGGTCTTGTCGGCATTGAGATGCCACGCGGCAAACCCCATCTGACAAAACAGTTGCGGCCGAGGGGTCGCTTAAAGAATTCGGGAGTAAACAACATGGGTAAAATCATCGGTATCGACCTGGGCACGACCAACTCGTGCGTTGCCGTGATGGACGGCACCACCGCCAAGGTCATCGAGAACTCGGAAGGCGATCGCACCACGCCGTCCATCGTCGCTTTCACCAAGGACAACGAAGTCATGGTGGGCGCGCCGGCCAAGCGCCAGAGCGTGACCAACCCCAAGAACACCTTCTACGCGGTGAAGCGCCTGATCGGCCGCAAGTTCACCGACGCGGAAGTGCAGAAAGACCTGCACATCGTGCCCTACGGCATCGTGGCGCACGAAAACGGCGACGCCTGGGTCGAAACGGCTGATGGCCGCAAGATGGCTCCGCAGGAGATCTCGGCCAAGGTCCTCATGAAGATGAAGAAGACCGCCGAAGACTATCTCGGCGAGCCGGTGACCGAAGCCGTGATCACCGTGCCGGCCTACTTCAACGACAGCCAGCGCCAGGCCACCAAGGACGCCGGCCGCATCGCGGGCCTGGACGTCAAGCGCATCATCAACGAGCCGACCGCCGCCGCACTGGCCTACGGTCTGGACAAGAAGGGCGGCGACCGCAAGATCGCCGTGTACGACCTCGGCGGCGGCACGTTCGACGTGTCCATCATCGAGATCGCCGAAGTCGACGGCGAGAAGCAGTTCGAAGTGCTGGCCACCAATGGCGACACCTTCCTGGGTGGCGAAGACTTCGACATGCGCGTCATCGACTACCTCGTCGAAGAATTCAAGAAAGACCAGGGCATGGACCTGCGCAAGGATCCGCTCGCGCTGCAGCGCCTGAAGGACGCCGCCGAGCGCGCCAAGATCGAGCTGTCCTCCAGCCACCAGACCGAAGTGAACCTGCCGTACATCACGGCCGACGCCTCCGGTCCGAAGCACCTCAACATCAAGCTCACCCGCGCCAAGCTCGAAGCGCTGGTGGAAGACCTGGTCAAGCGCACCATCGAGCCGTGCCGCACCGCGTTGAATGACGCCGGCCTGCGCGTGTCCGACATCAATGAGGTGATCCTCGTCGGTGGCCAGACCCGCATGCCCAAGGTGCAGGAGTCGGTGAAAGACTTCTTCGGCAAGGAACCGCGCAAGGACGTCAACCCGGACGAGGCCGTCGCTGTCGGCGCCGCGATCCAGGGCGGCGTGCTGGGCGGCACCGTCAAGGACGTGCTGCTGCTGGACGTCACCCCGCTGTCGCTCGGCATCGAGACGATGGGCGGCGTGATGACCAAGCTGATCGAGAAGAACACCACCGTGCCGACCAAGGCCTCGCAGGTGTTCTCCACCGCCGACGACAACCAGACCGCGGTGACCGTGCACGTGCTGCAGGGTGAGCGCGAGCGCGCCAGCGCCAACAAGTCGCTGGGCAAGTTCGACCTGCAGGGCATCGACGCTGCACCTCGCGGCATGCCGCAGATCGAGGTCACCTTCGACATCGACGCCAACGGCATCCTGCACGTCTCGGCCAAGGACAAGAAGACCGGCAAGGAACAGAAGATCGAGATCAAGGCCGGCTCGGGCCTGTCCGAGGAAGAGATCAACCGCATGGTGGCCGACGCCGAGGCCAACAAGGAAGAAGACAAGAAGTTCCACGAACTCGTCGGCACCCGCAACAAGGCCGACCAGCTGGTCCACGCCACCCGCAGCGCGCTCAAAGAGCACGGCGGCAAGGTGCCGGCCGATCAGCTGAGCACGATCGAAGGCGCCTTGTCGGATCTGGAAAAGGTCAAGGACAGCGACGACAAGTCGGCCATCGATTCGAAGATCGAGAAGCTCGAGCAGGTCGCCCAGGCGCTGTACGCCGCGGCCCAGGGCGGTGCCCAGGCTGATGCCGGCGCACACGCGGGCGGTCAGCAGCAGGGCGGCCCGGCCGGCCACGACGACGTGGTCGATGCCGAGTTCACTGAAGTCAAGGACGAGAAAAAGTAATATTGGCCGGTCGGCGCTGCCGATCTGACGCAGCCCGCGCCCGGGAGTTCACCTAGGCGCGGGCTGTTTGTTGAGTAGACATGGGTCCTACGATTCATGAGTAAGAGAGCAGTCCATGCCGGATGCAACGATGAGCAAGCGTGATTACTACGAAGTCCTGGGTGTAGAACGTACCGTCACCGAGGTCGAACTGAAGAAGTCGTTCCGTCGACTGGCGATGAAGTACCACCCGGACCGTTGTCCGGACGATCCGCATGCGCAAGAGAAATTCAAAGAGGCCAAGGAGGCCTACGAAGTGCTGGCCGACGCGCAGAAGCGCGCGATGTATGACCAGCACGGCCATGCCGCGTTCGAGCACGGCATGGGCGGTCGCGGCGGCGCCGGTGGCTTTGGCGACATGGGCGACATCTTCGGCGATATCTTTGGCGACATTTTCGGCATGGGCGGTGGCGGCGGACGCGGACGTTCGCGTCGCGGCTCCGACCTGCGCTACATCATGGAGCTCGATCTGGAAGAAGCCGTCTTCGGCGTCGAGAAGAAGATCGAGATTCCCACCCAGGTCAATTGCCATCACTGCAACGGCAGCGGTTCGGCCGACGGCAAGACGGTGACCTGCAAGACCTGCGCAGGCCATGGCCGCGTGCGCATGCAGAACGGCATTTTCTCCATCCAGCAGGCCTGCCCGCATTGCGGCGGCAGCGGCCAGGCGATCGAGAAGCCCTGCAAGCAGTGCGATGGCGAAGGCCGTCTGGAAGAAACTCGCCAGCTGTCGGTGAACATTCCTGCCGGCGTCGACAACGGCGATCGGATCCGCCTGACCGGGCAGGGCGAAGCCGGTCCGACCGGTGGCGAAGCCGGTGACCTTTACGTTGAAGTGCGCGTGCGCGATCACGCCATCTTCCAGCGTGACGGCAATGATCTGCATTGCGAGCTGCCGATCCGTTTTGCGCAGGCGGCGCTGGGTGCGGAGTTGCTGGTGCCCACGCTGGAAGGCGAAGTGCCGATCAATATTCCGCCGGAAACGCAGACGGGCCAGATGTTCCGTCTGCGCGGCCGCGGCGTGAAGTCGGTGCGCAGCACTCGCAACGGTGATCTCATTTGCCGCGTGGTAGTGGAAACGCCGGTGCGTCTCACCAAACAGCAGCGCGACCTGTTCGAGCAGCTTGAGGCAACCTTTGCCGATGGCGAGGCCGACAAGCACACGCCGCGCGCCAAGACCTGGGTCGATGGCGTCAAGCAGTTCTGGTCGCGCGTCACCTCGTAAGTTCACGCGATCCGCCGGCCCACAAAGCCCTGGCTCCCGCCGGGGCTTTGCTTTTTGTGGAACCCCGTTGACGGCGGCTACGCACGCGGGCGCCCGCAGGCGGTAGCATCGCCTCTCATGTCCGTCGTGCCCGAGAAAGGAAGCCATCTATGACCCAGCCCGTCCGCCTTGCCATCAATGGCGCCACTGGCCGCATGGGACAGGCCTTGCTGACCTTGGTGAAGGACGATGCCCGCTTCGCGCTGGTCGCTGCAATCGCCTCGCCCGAATCGTCCAGGCTGGGTCAGCCCGTCGATGCATGCGAGGGCTCGCTGGCCTATACGCATGAATGGCCGGCGGCCGATGCGCTGGACGTGGTGGTGGATTTCAGCGGCCCGGCGGGTCTGGCCGAAGCGCTGACCTATTGCGAATCGCATGGCGTGGCGCTGGTCACCGGCACCACCGGCCTGGACGCGACCTTTGCGCAACGCCTCAACGCCTCGGCGGCCCGCATCGCCTTGCTGCGCTCGGCGAACTTCAGCCTGGGCGTGGCGGTGCTTACGCGACTGCTGCGCCAGGCTGCTGCAGCCTTGCCGGATTGGGATCTGGACATCATCGAGGCGCACCACAACCGCAAGGAAGATGCGCCATCGGGTACGGCGCTCGCGCTGGGCGAGGCGGCAGCGTCCGCACGCGGCACGTCGCTGCGCGAGAGCGCGGTGTACGCGCGCGAAGGGCGGGTGGGTCCGCGTCAGCAGGGCACCATCGGCTTCGCGGTGGTGCGCGGCGGCGATATCGTCGGCGAGCACGAAGTGTTGCTGATGGGACAGGGTGAACGTGTGGAGCTGGTCCATCGCGCCACCGATCGTTCGATCTTTGCCCGCGGCGCACTTGAGGCTGCACATTGGCTCAGCGGTCGCGAAGCGGGCGATTACGATCTCGATGCGATGCTGGCGGATCGGGCCTCGCGCTGAGCCGATGCGGCGCGAAAACGCGTCGCGTTCCTGGCGCTCGCTTGCCTGGGGGCGGCGGGGCCTCTAAAATCCCGTGTGTTGTCATTGGGGAGTAGCCATCCTCACCCCACGCAACCGGCCTCCGGTTGCTTCTAGAGGAATCCGCGTCAACAGACTTGAAGCTTCGGCTTCATGGCGTGGATGGTCACCGGTTCCTTCTGGTTCCGGCAGCCCGGCGAGACCTTTGGCCGCGACGCGCTCACCCTGCCGGGCGAGCTCGCGTCGCTGCGCCAATGGTTTTCCGCTCGCCCGGCCTTGGAAAAAGCATGCTCATTGCCCTGTTGTTCCTGCTCTCGGCCGGTGCGATCTATCTCGCCTGCGAATATTTCGTCAACGGCGTGGAATGGTTCGGCCAGAAGCTCAACCTGGGCGCGACGGCTACAGGCACCGTGCTGGCGGCCTTCGGCACGGCGTTGCCGGAAAGCGCGGTGACCTTTGTCGCGGTGATCCTCGGCAAGACGCCCGAGCAAAAAGACATTGGCGTGGGCGCCGCGCTCGGCGGCCCCTTGGTGCTGGCGACGATCGCGTACGCGGTGGTCGGCGTGGCGCTGTGGATGAATCGCCACAAGCTGCAGCGTGCCGACCATCAAGTGCGTGTGGCGCACGGACGCCTGGCGCGCGATCAGTCGTGGTTCCTGGCGATCTTCGTGGTGAAGTGCACGCTTGGCCTGGTCGCATTTGCCTTCAAGCCGTGGCTCGGTGTGCTGTTCCTGGCCGCCTATGGCTTGTACGTGTGGCGCGAGTTGAAGTCTTCCGACACCGCACCTGAGGAAGAAGAACTCGAGCCGCTGAAGTTCCAGCCCAAGGCGATCGATCCGTCGATCTGGTGGGTGATTGCGCAGACCACGCTGGCGCTGATCGTCATTGCCTTCGCGTCGCATACCTTCGTCAAACAGATCGAAGCGATCGGCATTGCGCTCAATCTCTCGCCACATCTGGTGGCGCTGGTGCTGAGCCCGGTGGCCACCGAGCTGCCTGAGACCATGAATGCGCTGATCTGGGTGCGTCAGGGCAAGGAGCGCCTGGCGCTGGCCAATATCTCCGGCGCCATGATGATTCAGGCGACCATCCCCAGCTCGCTGGCGCTATTTGCCACGCCGTGGCTGTTCGATGCGCCGCTGATGGTGGCGGGCGTGCTCACCGGTGTGGCCATCATCTACCTGTGGCAGTTGTTCCGTCGCGGACGCGTGGATGCCCGCTCTCTGGTGCCGGTGGGGCTGCTCTACGGCGTGTTTGCTGCCTATATCGCGTGGCACTACGGGACGCAGCTGTAAGCACCCGGGGCAGGGCGCACCGCTGAGTGCGCCCTCGCTGATCAGTCGCGATGCGCGGCGTTGCGATCGCGGTCGGCGCCCAGCTTGCGATCAAGCGAGCCGAAGATCTTCTTGAACGCGCGCGCAAATTTGCCGCGCTTGGTCTTGCGCAGCTTTTCTTCTTCGCTGGTGAGCCAGGCCACCTGGATCACGCGGCGCTCGCCCTCGTAGGGCAGGTGGCCGTGGAAGGAATTCTCACAGCGCTTGAACACCGCAAATTCGCCGTAGAGCGGCTTGAGCTCCGGCGCGATCATGCTGTCGATGCTGTCGATACTGCCCAGAAAGCGCAGACAGCCGTCGCTGGTGTCCGGCCAGAGGTTGTTGAGGTAGAGCAGAGCCGTGGCCACCTTGGACTTGCTGTCCGTATGGATGGTCCCGTGGCGCTTGTTGAGCGACCGGCACAGCGTGATGAGGGTGGGGTACTGGCCCAGGTTCTCGATCCCCAGGCGCTCGCCGATGGCGCGGGCGAACTCGGCCGAGCTCAGGCGGTTCACCAGTGCATTGATCGAGGGGCCGCAGTCGCTGGCGTCATACGGGAAGAAACCGGCGCTCGCATAGCGCGGAAAATCGCGCTCCAGGTCGCCGCGCGCCTCGTCCGGCAACTGACCGTGCGCGATCAGGAACGGGAACGGCTCCGCCCTGATGTCGGTGTCCGGTCGGTCAAGACGGGCGGGATCGAGCAGCGCGACTGAGTTCATGGATGTCCGAGCATGGGTGAGACCGCGCTAGTGTACTGCCCGGACAGGGGCCCGCAGGGCTTTTCTCCCGGTGGCGTTCAGCTGTTTTTGGTGGACACCAAGTGGGCTTGCACCTATCATTGCGACCCGCCCTGCAACATTCCTCGACTAAGGTCCTCAAGCCTGCTTTGGTGCGGCTTGCGGACCTTGCTGCACCTAAAAGGCGGTCCTCCGATGCCTATTCCCGCTCTGCTTGCCCTCGAAGACGGCAGCGTGTTCCACGGCTACGCCGTTGGCGCGACTGGCGAAACTGTCGGCGAGGTGGTTTTCAACACCGCCATGACCGGCTACCAGGAGATCCTCACCGATCCCTCGTACGCCAAACAGCTTGTCACCCTGACTTATCCGCACATCGGCAACACCGGCGTGAACGTCGAGGACGAAGAGTCCGCTTCGGTCCACGCCGCCGGCCTGATCGTGCGCGACGTGCCGCGCCGTGCCAGCAACTGGCGCAGCACCGAAAGCCTGACCGATTACCTCAAGCGCCACGGCATCGTGGCCCTGGCCGGCATCGACACGCGCCGCCTGACCCGCATCCTGCGCGACAAGGGCGCTTTGAACGGCTGCATCGTCGCCGGCGAGCAGATCGACGTCGAAGACGCACTTGCCAAGGCGCGCGCCTTCCCCGGCCTCAATGGCATGGACCTGGCCAAGGTGGTCAGCGTGGGCGAGTCCTACCAGTGGAACGAGGGCGTCTACGACCTCGATCGCACCGCCTTCAACCAGCCGTCCAAACGCTTCAAGGTCGTGGCCTACGACTACGGCGTGAAGTACAACATCCTGCGCCTGCTGGCCGAGCAGGGTTGCGACATCACCGTGGTGCCTGCGCAGACGCCGGCTGGCGACGTGCTGGCGATGAAGCCCGATGGCGTGTTCCTGTCCAACGGCCCCGGCGATCCGGCGGCCTGCGACTACGCCGTGGAAGCCACCAAGCAGTTCCTAGAGGCGAAGATCCCGCTGTTCGGCATCTGCCTGGGTCACCAGATCATGGGCCTGGCGCTGGGCGCCAAGACGCTGAAGATGAAGTTCGGCCACCACGGCGCGAACCATCCGGTGAAGGATCTGGACGATGGCCGCGTGCTGATCACCTCGCAGAACCACGGTTTCGCGGTCGATCCGGCCACGCTGCCGGCGAACGTGCGCGTCACCCATACCTCGCTGTTCGATGGCTCGCTGCAGGGCTTCGCGCTCACCGACCGTCCGGCGTTCTGCTTCCAGGGTCACCCGGAAGCGAGCCCCGGCCCGCACGAGATGAGCTACCTGTTTGATCGTTTTGCCGCCCTGATGCAGGAGGCCCGCAAGAATGGCTAAGCGCACCGATATCAAGAGCATCCTCATCATCGGCGCCGGTCCGATCGTCATCGGCCAGGCCTGCGAGTTCGACTACTCCGGCGCCCAGGCCTGCAAGGCGCTGAAGGAAGAGGGTTACCGCGTCATCCTGGTGAACTCCAATCCCGCCACCATCATGACCGACCCGGAGACGGCCGACGCCGTCTACATCGAGCCGATCAACTGGCAGACGGTGGAACGCATCATCGCCAAGGAGCGCCCCGATGCGGTGCTGCCGACGATGGGCGGCCAGACTGGCCTCAACTGCGCGCTGGATCTCGCCGACCACGGCGTGCTCGAGAAGTACAACGTCGAACTGATCGGCGCGTCGCGCGAAGCCATCCGCATGGCCGAAGACCGCGAGCTGTTCCGCGTCGCCATGGCCGAGATCGGCCTGGAGTGCCCGAAGGCCGAAGTGGTTCGTACTTTCGAGCAGGCGCTGATCACGCAGACGAAGGTGGGCTATCCCACCATCATCCGCCCCAGCTTCACGCTGGGCGGCTCCGGTGGCGGTATCGCGTACAACCGCGAAGAATTCGAAGAGATCGTCAAGCGCGGCCTCGAGCTTTCGCCGGTGGGCGAAGTGCTGGTCGAGGAATCCGTGCTCGGCTGGAAAGAATTCGAGATGGAAGTGGTCCGCGACAAGGCGGACAACTGCATCATCGTGTGCTCGATCGAAAACCTCGATCCGATGGGCGTGCACACCGGCGACTCGATTACGGTCGCGCCGGCGCAGACGCTCACCGACAAGGAATACCAGCGCCTGCGCGATGCATCCATCGCGGTGCTGCGCAAGATCGGCGTGGATACCGGCGGCTCCAACGTGCAGTTCGGCATCAATGCCGAGAACGGCCGCGTGGTGGTGATCGAGATGAATCCGCGCGTGTCGCGTTCGTCGGCGCTCGCTTCCAAGGCCACCGGTTTCCCGATCGCCAAGATCGCGGCGAAGCTGGCGGTGGGCTACACGCTCGACGAACTCAAGAACGACATCACCGGCGGTCTCACCCCGGCCTCGTTCGAGCCGAGCATCGATTACGTCGTCACCAAGATTCCGCGCTTCGCGTTCGAGAAGTTCCCCTCGGCCGACGCGCGCCTCACCACGCAGATGAAGTCCGTCGGCGAAGTGATGGCGATGGGCCGCACCTTCCACGAATCGCTGCAGAAGGCGCTGCGTGGCCTGGAAATCGGCAAGACCGGCCTCAACCCGACCGGCCTGGATCTGACCACCGAAGAGGGCGTCAACGCACTCAAGCGCGAACTGCGCGAGCCGCGTCCGGATCGCGTGTTCCATCTGGCCGATGCGTTCCGCGCCGGCTTGTCGCTGGAAGACGTGTACGGTTTGAGCCGCGTCGATCCCTGGTTCCTGGCGGCGTTCGAAGACATCGTGCTCACCGAGAAGGACGTCCAGACGCAGGGCATCACCGTGCTCGACGCCGCGCGCATGCGCGAGTTGAAGCGCATGGGCTTCTCCGACGCGCGCCTGGCCGAACTGCTCGACACCAATGAAGCGGCCATGCGCCATCTGCGTCGTACGCTGGGCGTGCGCCCGGTGTACAAGCGCGTGGACTCCTGCGCCGCCGAGTTCGCCACCACCACGGCCTACATGTACTCGACCTACGAGGAAGAGTGCGAGGCCAACCCGACCAATCGCGACAAGATCGTCGTGCTTGGTGGCGGCCCGAACCGCATCGGCCAAGGTATCGAGTTCGATTACTGCTGCGTGCACGCAGCGCTCGCCCTACGCGAGGATGGTTTCGAAACCATCATGGTCAACTGCAATCCGGAAACGGTTTCGACCGACTACGACACCTCCGATCGCCTGTACTTCGAGCCGCTCACGCTCGAGGACGTGCTGGAGATCGTTGATCTGGAGAAGCCCAAGGGCGTGATCGTGCAGTACGGTGGCCAGACGCCGCTCAAGCTTGCACGTGCGCTGGAAGCGGCTGGCGTACCGGTGATCGGTACTTCGCCCGACAGCATCGACCTGGCCGAGGATCGCGAGCGCTTCCAGCAGATGATCG
Organism: Dyella sp. 01N448; assembly: GCF_056399225.1. Classification (NCBI taxonomy): domain Bacteria; kingdom Pseudomonadati; phylum Pseudomonadota; class Gammaproteobacteria; order Lysobacterales; family Rhodanobacteraceae; genus Dyella; species Dyella sp. 01N448. Next base: position 379,513 of record NZ_JBFTQX010000006.1, read on the forward strand.
AGAAGATCGGCCTGAAGCAGCCGCCGAACCGCACTGCGCGCACGCCGGAAGAGGCTTTGGCCTCGGCACGCGAAATCGGCTACCCGCTGGTGGTGCGTCCGAGCTACGTGCTGGGCGGCCGCGCGATGGAAATCGTCTATAGCGATGCCGATCTTTCGCGTTACATCCGCGATGCCGTGCAGGTCTCCAACGATTCGCCGGTGCTGCTGGATCGCTTCCTCGATCACGCGGTCGAAGTGGACGTGGACATCATCGCCGACGCCGAAGGCAACGTGCTGGTCGGCGGCATCATGGAGCATATCGAAGAGGCCGGCGTCCATTCGGGCGACTCGTCCTGCTCGCTGCCGCCGTACTCGCTGACGCAGGAGGTGCAGGATGAAATGCGCCGCCAGGTCACCGCGATGGCGAAGGAGCTGAAGGTCATCGGCCTGATGAATACGCAGTTCGCCATCCAGGGCGATACGGTGTTCATCCTCGAAGTGAACCCGCGCGCCTCGCGGACCGTGCCGTTCGTATCCAAGGCGACCGGCGTGCCGCTCGCCAAGATCGCCGCACGCGCCATGGCCGGCCGCTCGTTGATCGAGCAGGGCACCACGCGCGAAGTGATCCCGAGCTACTACTCGGTGAAGGAAGCGATCTTCCCGTTCCTGAAGTTCCAGAACGTGGATCCGATCCTCGGTCCTGAAATGCGCTCCACCGGTGAGGTGATGGGCGTGGGCCGCAGCTTCGGCGCCGCCTTTGCGCGCGGTCACGATGCCGCCGGCATCAAGACGCCGCCGAAGGGCAAGGTGTTCGTATCGGTGCGCGATGCCGACAAGGATCGCCTGCTGCCGGTCGCCCGCGAAGTGCTGGAGCGCGGCTTCAGCCTGGTCGCCACTGACGGCACGGCCAAGTACCTGGCCGAGCATGGCGTGGCCTGCGAGCGCATCAACAAGGTGATCGAAGGCCGTCCGCACATCGTCGACCTGATCAAGAACGGCGAGATCGTCTATATCGTCAACACCACCGAGGGCAAGGCGGCGATTGCCGACTCGTTCTCGATCCGACGTGAAGCCCTGCAGCAGCGCGTCACGTACTCCACCACGGTCGCGGGCGCCCGCGCGCTGGTGCATTCGCTGGATTATCACGGCGACGGCTCGGTGCACAGCCTGCAGGAACTGCACAAGGAACTGAAAGCATGAGTCGTGCGCCCATTACCAAGGCAGGCTCCGAGCGCCTTCGTAGCGAGCTGGAAAAGCTGAAGTCCACCGATCGGCCGCATATCATCGCGGCCATCGCTGAGGCGCGCGCGCATGGCGACCTGAAAGAGAACGCGGAGTACCACGCGGCACGCGAGCAGCAGAGCTTCATCGAAGGCCGCATCGCGGCCTTGGAAGCGCTGCTGTCGACGGCCGAAGTCATCGACGTCAGCCGTCTTGCGGCCGGTTCGCGCGTGGTGTTCGGCGCCACCGTGGATCTGGAAGACGAGGACAGCGGTGAAGCGGTGACCTATCAGATCGTGGGCGACCTGGAAGCCGACATCAAGCAGCGCCTGATCGCCGTCTCCTCACCGATCGCGCGCGCGCTGATCGGCAAGAGCGAAGGTGACAGCTTCGAGTTCACCGCGCCCAATGGTGTGAAGCATTACGAGATCACGGGCGTGCGTTACGCCTGATCTCGCGGGGAACCATCCCTTGTAGGAGCGCACTTGTGCGCGACCGCAGCGCTGAAGCTCAACGCTTCGCCGGGTTGTCGCGCACAAGTGCGCTCCTACAGAAAGGCCGGTCGCTGTTCAAACTCAAGGCAACAAAAAAGGGCCGCTTTCGCGGCCCTTCTTCTTAAGACTCATCGCAGCTAGCAATTAGCGCTGACGAGCCTTGAAACGCGGGTTGCTCTTGCAGATCACGAACACTTTGCCGCGACGACGCACAACCTTGCAGTCACGGTGCCGCGCCTTGGCGGACTTCAAAGAGGAAAGCACCTTCACGGCCAGCTCCTGAAACTATTAAAAGAAAAATACAAGACGGCAAGTGTAAACAGTTTCCAGGAGTCGCACAAGTCTTTGGATCGACTGCCAATTGACTGTTCATGACGGATCGGGCGGTCGTCGCGGTCAATCTGCTTCGGTCATGGCGCTCAGGAAGCGCCGGACCACTGGCGAGGGCTCGTCGATCCGGCTGGCGAGGGCAAGCAGCATATAGGCATCGGGATCCTCCAGCCGCAGGTATTTCACGCCGGGCAGGCTGACCGAGCGCATCGAGGCAGGCACCAGGGCCAGCCCCATGCCGGCGGCCACCAGCACCAGCAGACCATTGATCTGCTGCGCCTGCTGGCTGATCAGCGGGTGGAAGTTGGCCTTGGCGGCGATCTGCGCCAAGCGGTCGTACAGCGTGGCGGCCAGTTCGCGAGGCTGGACCACGAAGGCCTCCATGGCCACTTCGCGCAGCCAGATGCTTTCGCGGTCGGCCAGCGGGTGGTTGGCGGGCAGGGCGAGCAGCAGAGGTTCGCGGTCGATCACGTCCAGCCGCAGAAGCTTGGCCATGCCAGGGTGCTCGGGTTCGTCGCGCACGAAGCCCACGTCCACCTCGCCAGCCAGCAGGGCGGCGTACTGCTGCTCGGTGTACATCTCGCTGAGGATCAGCCGTACCTGGGGGGCAAAGCTGCGGTAGCGCAGCAACGTCTGGGGCAGGGCCGGGTGGAAGGTCACCGACACCGTATAGGCCAGCCGCAGCTTGCCGCTGAAGCCGGTGGCGGCGTCCGCCATCTGGGCGCGGGCCTCTTCGGCCTTGGCCAGGATCTGTCTGGCCTGATCCAGGAACAGCTTGCCGGATTCGGTCAACGCGACGTTGCGCTTGTTCCGTTCCAGCAGGCGCACTCCCAAGTCGTTCTCAAGCGCTTGTATCTGCTGGGAAAGAGGTGGCTGGGAGATGTAGAGCCGCTGGGCTGCGCGAGTGAAGCTCAGCTCCTCGGCGACCGTTACAAAGTAACGAAGCTGTCTGAAGTCGAACATGGGAGGGCTTTAATAGGGTTTTCGTATAAGTCGATGCCTAAATATATATTTGTTTCTATAACCCGTCGATCATATTATTTCTTCCGTCCCGCCACCGTCCCCTCCCCCCAGGTGGCGGCGACCCTCGCCCCGCTGCGACGCTATCCCCGCGATGTCTGGTCTTCCTCCCCCCTGACCCACATCGACGCGTCGCCCAGCGGGGCGCTTTCTTTTCAGACGCAGCGCCCGGCCGAAAGGCCGGGCGTTGTCGTTTGTGGCCGAGGCATGATTCACCATCTCCCTTGTGGGAGCGCACCCTGTGCGCGACTGAGGTCGCCCCAGTCGCGCACAGGGTGCGCTCCCACAGGGGACTGAGGCTTGGTCAAAGCGTGGCGGCCAACCTCGTACCCTGGTCAATGGCGCGCTTGGCATCCAGCTCGGCAGCCACATCGGCGCCGCCGATGACATGGGTGGTGACACCAGCGGCCATCAGGGCATCCGCCAGCGACCGATTCGGCTCCTGCCCGGCGCAGACGATCACGTTGTCCACCGGCAGCACCTGTGGCTGCCCATCCACCCTGATGTGCAGGCCCGCGTCGTCGAAACGCTCGTAGCTCACGCCGCCCAGCATGGTGACGCGCTTGGCCTTGAGCGTGGCGCGATGCACCCAGCCGGTGGTCTTGTTGAGGCGGGCGCCGGGGCGTCCTTCGGAGCGCTGCAGCAGCCATAGCTGGCGGGCCGGCGCTTCGGGATGGGCCGGGGCGAGGCCGCCGCGGTTGTCGAGCTGCATGTCCACGCCCCATTCGCGGGTCCAGCGCGCGACGTCGAGCGTGGCCGATGGCGCGTGTTCCACCAGAAATTCGGCCACGTCGAAGCCAATGCCGCCGGCGCCGATGATGGCGACACGTTGACCCACGGGCTTGTTGCGCGCGAGCACGTCGAGGTAGCTCAGCACGCGTGGGTCATCGCTGCCGGGAAACTGCACATGACGCGGCGTGATGCCGGTGGCGACCACCACTTCATCGTGGCCATCGGCGGCGAGCGTGGCAGCGCTGGCGACGTGCCCAAGTTTCACCGTCACGCCGGCGTCGTCGAGGCGATGGCGGAAATAACGCAGGGTTTCGTGGAATTCCTCTTTGCCGGGAATCCGCTTCGCGTAGTTGAACTGGCCGCCGATTTCGCTGGCCTTGTCGATCAAGGTCACCGCGTGGCCGCGTTCGGCCAGCGTGCTCGCGCAGGCGAGGCCGGCGGGGCCGGCACCGATCACGGCAATCTTCTTGCGCAAACTTGTCGGCTCAATGCGCAACTCGGTTTCGTGGCAGGCGCGCGGATTGAGCAGGCAACTTGCGCGCTGATTCTTGAAGACGTGATCGAGACACGCCTGGTTGCACGCAATGCACGTGTTGATGCGATCGCTGCGTCCCACCTTCGCCTTGAGCGCCCACTCGGGGTCGGCCAGCAACGGGCGCGCCATCGACACCATGTCCGCATCGCCGTCGGCAAGAACCCGCTCGGCCACCTCCGGCATATTGATGCGGTTGGTGGTGATCAGCGGAATTGCTACTTCACCCTTGAGCTTTTTGGTGACCCACGCAAAGCCCGCGCGCGGCACGCTGGTGACGATGGTGGGCACGCGGGCTTCGTGCCAGCCGATGCCGGTATTGATGATGCTGGCGCCGGCCGCTTCGATCGCCTTGGCGAGCGTGACGATCTCGCTCCAGTCCTGGCCGTTCTGCACCAGGTCCAGCATCGACAGGCGATAGATGATGATGAAGTCGCGACCCACCGCCTCGCGCGTGCGGCGCACGATTTCCACGGGAAAACGCATGCGTCTGGCGGCATCGCCACCCCAGGCATCGCTGCGCTGGTTGGCATGCGAGGCCAGGAACTGGTTGATCAAATAGCCTTCCGAACCCATCACCTCGATGCCGTCGTAGCCGGCATCCTGGGCGAGTTTCGCGCAAGCCACGAAATCACCGATAGTGCGCTCAACGCCGCGGCTGGAAAGCGCGCGCGGAGTGAACGGCGTGATCGGGGATTTGATCTTTGATGGCGCGACCGAAAGCGGGTGATAGCCATAGCGCCCCGCATGCAGTATCTGCATGCACAGCTTGCCGCCTTCGCCATGCACCGCCCGCGTCAGCTTGCGGTGGCGCGCGACATGCCACGGCATGCTCAGCCTGCCGCCGAACGGCTTCAGCCATCCCTGGATGCTGGGCGCAATGCCGCCGGTCACCATCAGGCCGACGCCGCCCCGCGCACGCTCGGCGAAGTAGGCGGCGAGCTTGTCGTAGTCGCTGGATTTGTCCTCCAGCCCGGTATGCATCGAGCCCATCAGGATGCGATTGGGCAGGGTGGTGTGCCCGAGGTCGAGCGGGGAGAACAGGTGTGGGAAGTTCATGCGGACCGTCGACGAGGTTCAAACGATCGTATGAATGTGCCTGTGGTAGGCGTTTGAAAGCAAGGGCCGGCGATGTCCTCGTGCCCCAGGCGCGGGCACAACATCGCGATCGCCTGCTCACTGGGAGCCGACGGAGAGGGCATACAACAAGGGTTCGGCCCCGATGCGGGGCGGGACTTAGCTCAGGAGTTCCTGCACAAACTCGATGTAGCGCTGCATTGCTTCCTCTTCGGAAACGCCGCGCAGATGGGCCCAGGCCTCGTACTTTGCGGTACCCACGAAGTCGAAGAAGCCCGGCGGGTCGCCATGGACATCGCCTTCGGAGCCTTGCTTGTACAAGGCATAGAGCTTGAGCAGGGTGTCGTTGTCCGGCCGCTGGCCAAGCCGCTGGATATCTTCGGCGGCCTGATCGAATTCGCGGCGCAGATCGGTCATGGTGTGAAGTTGCATAGGGTCTGACGGAAAGAGATGGCGAGTGGACATCCTCCCGTTCCGTGCGAGGACCAACGCGATAGCATATGCGTTTTCTTTCGTCGCCGTCAGGAGCCCCCATGACTTCATCGCAGTCCGTCCCCGTACTTACCATCGACGGACCCTCGGGGTCGGGCAAGGGCACCATCAGTCGCATGGTCGCTGAGAAACTGGGCTGGCGCCTGCTGGACTCCGGCGCCCTGTACCGCGCGGTGGGCTATGCGGCGGGCATGGAGGGGCTGGACCTGTCCGACGCCGAGGCGGTGACCCGCTGCGCCCAGACCACCAAGATCCGCTTTGTGGCGACGACCGATGGCAGTGATACCCGGATCATGGTCAACGGGCACGATGCCACGGATGAATTGCGGACTGAAACGGCTGGCGGGGCGGCCTCGGCCATCGCCTCGATTCCTTCGGTACGTCAAGCACTTGTAGAGATGCAGCTGGGCTTTCGCAAGGCCCCGGGCCTGGTTGCCGACGGTCGCGACATGGGTACCGTGATCTTCCCCTCGGCGCCCTTCAAGGTGTTTCTGACCGCCAGTGCCGCCGAGCGGGCGAAAAGGCGCTATAAGCAGTTGAAGGAAAAGGGGCTGAGCGTTACACTTGGCACTCTTCAGCGCGAGATCGAGGCGCGCGACGAACGTGATGCGTCACGAACCGTCGCGCCGCTTAAGCCGGCCGCCGATGCGGTTTTCATCGATACCACCGGCATGGGCATCGACGTCGTCGTCGCGAAAGTATTGGCTGTCGTGCAGTCCTGACCAGGGCTGCCGGCGGCTTTTGGCGCCCCTGCCGCGGCAGGGGTCTTGGTCAACGGTGCCAACGGAGCGATCCGGCGACACCCATAACCGGTGGGCCGACTGTCTGTGCGCTATTCATTCCACGGCGCGCATAGGACTTAAGGCCTTTTCTCATTTCTGGAATCAACATGACTGAAAGTTTTGCCGAACTGTTTGAACAGAGCCAACAGGCTATCTCCAAGCTGAAGCCGGGCGCGATCGTCACGGGTATCGTTGTGGAAATCCGCAACGACGTCGTCGTGATCAACGCTGGCCTGAAGAGCGAAGGCATCGTCCCGATCGAGCAGTTCAAGGACGAGAGCGGAGAGCTGGAAGTGCAGGTAGGCGACGAGGTGAAGGTTGCCCTCGACGCCCTGGAAGACGGTTTCGGCGAGACCAAGCTCTCCCGTGAGAAGGCCAAGCGTTCCATGGTATGGGACGACCTCGAGCAGGCCTTCGACAAGGAAGAGACCATCACCGGCAAGATTTCCGGCAAGGTCAAGGGTGGTTTCACCGTCGACATCAAGGACGTCCGCGCATTCCTGCCGGGCTCGCTGGTCGACGTGCGTCCGGTCCGCGATCCGGTTTACCTGGAAGGCAAGGACCTCGAGTTCAAGATCATCAAGCTCGACCGCAAGCGCAACAACGTTGTGGTCAGCCGCCGCGCCGTCGTCGAGACCGAGTTCTCCGAAGAGCGCGAGAAGCTGCTTGAGCGCCTCACCGAGGGCGCAGTGGTCAAGGGCACCGTCAAGAACCTCACCGACTACGGCGCGTTCGTGGACCTGGGCGGTATCGACGGCCTGCTGCACATCACCGACATGGCGTGGAAGCGCGTGCGTCATCCGTCCGAAGTCGTCAACGTCGGCGACGAGCTGGACGTCCGCGTGCTGAAGTACGACCGCGAGCGCAACCGCGTGTCGCTGGGCCTCAAGCAGCTGGGCGACGACCCGTGGGTCGCCATCGCTCGCCGCTACCCGGTCGGCAGCCGCCTGTTCGGCAAGGTCTCCAACGTCACCGATTACGGTTGCTTCGTTGAGATCGAGCCGGGCGTGGAAGGCCTCGTGCACGTTTCCGAAATGGATTGGACCAACAAGAACGTCAACCCGGCCAAGGTGGTGCAGGTCGGTGACGAGACCGAGGTCATGGTCCTGGACGTGGATGAAGAGCGTCGCCGCATCTCGCTGGGTATCAAGCAGACCCGCTCGAACCCGTGGGAAGCTTTCGCAGCGATGCACAAGAAGAACGACAAGGTGTCCGGTCAGATCAAGTCGATCACCGACTTCGGCATCTTCATCGGTCTGGACGGCGGCATCGACGGCCTGGTTCACCTGTCCGACATCTCCTGGCAGGCGTCTGGCGAAGACCTCGTTCGCAACTTCAAGAAGGGCGACGAGATCGAAGCCGTGGTGCTGGCCGTTGATCCGGAGCGCGAGCGCATCTCCCTCGGCATCAAGCAGATGGAGCAGGATCCGTTCGGTCAGTTCATGGCTACCAACCCGCGCGGCACCATCGTCAACGGTACCGTCAAGGAAGTGGATGCCAAGGGCGCCGTGATCGACCTGGGCGAGGGCGTCGAGGGTTACCTTCGCGCCAACGACATCGCCAAGGAGCGCATCGACGATGCCACGCAGCATCTGAAGGTTGGCGACAAGGTCGAAGCCAAGTTCACCGGCATGGACCGTAAGGGCCGCCAGCTGCAGCTGTCGATCCGCGCCAAGGACGAAGAAGACGTTGCCGATGCCATGGCTGAGTACTCGTCCGCTTCCGGCGGCACGACCAAGCTTGGCGCGCTGCTCAAAGAGCAGCTCAACAAGGCTGACTAAGCAATAAGCAAAGCAGGAATGCGGGGCGGCGGTACGTCGCCCCGCGGTTACACGTCACGGACATTGGGGACCCATGACCAAATCCGAATTGATTGAGGCGCTGGCACGGCGTCAGACCCACCTTGCGTTCGCCGACGTGGAGTTGGCGGTCAAGAGCGTGATCGAACAGATGAGCCATGCCCTGTCCAATGGCGAGCGCATCGAAGTCCGAGGCTTCGGCAGCTTTGCGCTGCACTACCGCCCGCCGCGTATGGGACGCAATCCCAAGACCGGCGACGCCGTAGCCCTGCCGGGCAAGCATGTCCCGCATTTCAAGCCGGGCAAGGAATTGCGCGAGCGCGTCAACTTGAATCTGGATTGATCACCCGTTCGACGGGAATCACCACGATCTTTGGAAGGCAGGACGGCGATGAGCCGTTCCTGCCTTCTTTTTTTCAGCGGACGGAGCAGGAAAAAACGAACGGCGGCGCAATTCTGAAGGTCGGCCGAACAGCCGCCTGTGCCGCTCCACGGCAATCGGGTAAAGTCCCCGTATGCGCCTGATCGTTACGCTGATTCTTCTCCTCTTCATTGCGGCCGGCATCGTCGTCGGCGCGCTCAATGCCGATCTGGTCGCCTATGACCTCGGCTTTGCCCGCCTGCAGCTGCCCAAAGGCGCCGCCCTGTTGCTGGCGCTGGTGATCGGCTGGCTGCTGGGTGGACTCACCGCCTGGCTTGGCGTCAGTTCTCGCCATCGCCGCCTGCGCCGCAAGACGGCCGCGGCGGATGGCAAGGCGAAAACCTCTCCGGCTGGTGCATGAGCGCGCTTCTCTACGTCCTCGTCCTGCTCGTACCCGCAGCATTTGCCAGTGGCTGGTGGACCGCCCGCCGGGCCGGTGTGCGGCGCTCAGGCGCGCAGGTGAGCGAGCTTTCGTCGGACTACTTCCGCGGCCTCAACTACCTGCTCAACGAGGAGCAGGACAAGGCCATCGAGGTGTTCCTCAAGCTGGCCGAATACAACCGCGACACGGTGGAAACCCATCTTGCGCTGGGCAATCTGTTCCGCCGTCGTGGTGAAGTGGATCGTGCGATCCGCCTGCACCAGCATCTGGTCTCGCGGCCGGGTCTGTCCGATGCCATGAAGACCGTCGCCCTGCTGGAGCTGGGCGAGGACTATATGCGCGCCGGCCTGCTCGATCGCGCCGAAACCCTGTTCTCCGATCTGGTGGCGATGGATGCGCATGCGCCGTCCGCGCTGCGCCACCTGATTGCGATCTACCAGCACGAGCGCGACTGGCATAAGGCCATCGAGCATGCGCGCCGCCTGGAAGCGATGACGGGCGAAGACGAGGCGAACATGATCGCCCAGTTCTATTGCGAGCTGGCCGAACAGTCGCGACAGCACGGCGCCCGCCAGGAAGCGCGCGAATATCTGCGCCAGGCGTTTGCCTGCCAGGCCGATTGCGTGCGAGCCTTCATGCTGACCGGACGTCTATACGCCGAAGAAGGTCAGCACGCGGAAGCGGCCAAGGCCTATGAGCATGCCGTCGAGGCGGACATCGCCTTCGTGCCGGAAATCCTGCCGCCGCTGCTCAACAGCTATGCACGCTCGCAGCAGATGGAGCATGCCGAGCACTTCATGCGCGACATCCTCGAGCGCTATCACGGCATCTCGCCGGTGCTCGCGCTGACGCGCCTGTATCAACAGCGCGACGGTGAGCGCACCGCTGTTGAATTTCTCACCTCCCAGTTGCGCCAGCGTCCCTCGGTGCGCGGACTGATGGCCTTGATCGACGCCACCATGGACAAGATGGAAGGCGAGGCGCGCGAGAACTTCCTGATCCTGCGCGACCTCACCAAGAAGCTGCTCGAGGGCCAGGCGATGTATCGCTGCAGCCGTTGCGGCTTCGGCGCCAAGGCGCACCACTGGCAATGCCCCAGCTGCAAGAACTGGAGCACGATCCGTCCCATCCACGGCGTAGCCAACGAATGAGGCAAGGATGACTCCCGCTACGCTGGCGTTAGGGATGGTGCTGGCCGCGTTGGTGATTGCGATGGTGGTCGTCCGCGGCGCCATCGCCTACGCGCATCGCCGCGGCATGATGGACATGCCCGGGCAGCGTCGTTCCCATACGGTCCCCACGCCTCGTGGCGGTGGCATCGGCATCGTCGTGGCGGTGCTGCTGACCATGCCGCTGAGCCTCATCATGCTGCCGGTGGCACTGCCGCCGGTCGTGGTGGCAGCGTTCGCCGTGACCACGCTGCTGGTCGCTGCGGTGGGTTGGTGGGACGACCATCGCTCGCTGCCGATCCTGCCGCGCTTTGCCATCCAGCTGTTGGCGGCTGGCTTGTTGGCGATGGCGCTCGCGATCACCGGGATGTCCTGGTGGTGGGTGCCGGTGCTGGTTCTCGCCGGCGGCTGGAGCATCAACCTGCACAACTTCATGGACGGCATCGACGGCCTGCTGGCCCAGCAGGTGATCTTCGTCGGGGTGGGATTGGCCCTGTTGGCCTCTGCAGCCGCCCAACTGGCCTTGGCGACGGCCTGCGCCTGCCTGGCCGGGGCGGCCCTGGGTTTTTGGGTCTTCAACCGGCCCCGGGCCCGCATTTTCATGGGAGATGTGGGCAGCGGCACCATGGGATTGCTGATTTTCGCCCTGACCGCAACGCTCTGGCGGGTCGATTGGCACTTACTGTGGCCTGCTTTGATCCTCAGTTCATCTTTTGTAGCGGACGCTAGCCTTACTCTGTTGGCTCGTATGGTCAGTGGCCGCCGTTGGTACACTGCACACCGTGAACACCTGTACCAGTGGATGGTACGCAGTGGTTTCACGCATGCCACGGGGGGGGCGTGCTATCTGGCCTGGAACGTGTTGGTGGCAGCGCCCTTGGCGCTCCTCGCATGGGCCAGGCCAGCGTGGTCGGTGCCGGTCTTTACCGGTACCTACCTGATAGCGACCGCCGTCTGGATATTCATGAAGCGCCGTAGTCTGCGGCGTGTTTTGGACAAGGGTCGACATGTCGCTACGTAATTGGGTCGGTGTCATTCATCCGCGTACGGCCGTGGTCCTCCACGACCTGCTGATGGCTGCGCTGGCATGGTGGATCGCCAAGGCCCTGCGCTACGCCATGATCGACAACGCGGCGATCAGCTTCCACGCGCTGGAGTTTCCGCTGGTCCTGCTGGTGCAGGGCGCGGTCCTGAGCTGGACCGGCCTGTACAAGGGCGTGTGGCGCTTTGCCAGCCTGCCGGACCTGTGGAACATCCTGCGTGCGGCGATCATCGGCGCGCTCGCCATCGCGGCCGTGCTCATCCTCTACAACCGCCTTGCCGATGTGCCGCGCTCGGTGCTGCTGGTGTACCCGGTGGTGCTGTCGGTCCTGCTCGGCACACCGCGCCTGGCGTATCGCTTCTGGAAGGACAGCCGGGTCGACCTGTTCCAGGCCAAGCCGGCCCAGCGCGTGCTTATCGTGGGTGCCGATCGCGCCGGCGAGGCGCTCTCGCGCGATCTGCATCGCGACAACGGTTTCACCGTGGTGGGTTTCGTCGACGACAAGGAAAGCCTGCGCGGCGCCAGCATCAATGGTCGCCCGGTGCTTGGTCGCATCGACCAGATTCCCGAGCTGGCACGCGAAGTGGCTGCACAGATGCTGCTCATCGCCATGCCTGGCGCCACCACCCAGGAAATGCGCCGGGTGGTGGAGCTGTGCGATCTCAGTGGCCTGCCGTATCGCACCGTGCCCAAGCTGGAAGACGTGGTTTCCGGTCGCGCGCACTTCAACGAGATCAAGGAAGTCGCCATCGAGGATCTGCTCGGCCGCGACACCGTGGAGCTCGATTGGACGGCCATCCGCGTCACGCTTACCGGTCGCCGCGTGCTGGTGACGGGCGGCGGCGGTTCGATCGGTTCGGAGCTCTGCCGCCAGGTCGCGCGCCTGGGAGCGCAGGCCTTGTGCGTGGTCGACAACTGCGAATTCAATCTCTACCGGATTTCGCAGGAGTTACGCGCCGAGTATCCGGAACTGATCTTTGAAGGCGTCCTCGCCGATTGCGGCGATGTCGCCGCAATGCGCAAGCTGTTCGGCGAATACAAGCCGCAGGTCGTGTTCCACGCCGCGGCCTACAAGCATGTGCCGATGTTGCAGGGCCAGTTGCGCGCCGCGTTCCGAAACAATGTGCTGGCCACGCGCAACGTGGCCGACCTGGCGGATCGCCACCAGGTGGAAGCCTTCGTGCTGATTTCCACCGACAAGGCGGTCAACCCGACCAGCGTGATGGGCGCCTGCAAGCGTCTGGCGGAAATCTGGTGCCAGAACCTCAACGAGCATTCCAATACGCACTTCATCACGGTGCGCTTCGGCAATGTGCTCGATTCGGCAGGTTCGGTGGTGCCGCTGTTCCGCGAGCAGATCCGCAACGGCGGCCCGCTCACCATCACGCATCCGGAAATCTCCCGCTACTTCATGACCATCCCCGAGGCCTGCCAGCTGATCCTGCAGGCAGCCAGCATCGGCAAGGGCGGCGAGATCTTTGCGCTGGACATGGGTGAGCCGATCAAGATCCGCGATCTGGCCGAGCAGATGATCCGCCTGGCCGGTCGCAAGCCGGGAACGGAAATTCCCATCGTCTACACCGGTCTGCGTTCCGGTGAGAAGCTGTTCGAGGAGCTGTTCCACCCGCTCGAGAATTACATCGAGACGACGCACGTGAAGATCTTTCTTGCGCAATACCGTCCGGTGAAATGGGATTTGCTCAACACGCAGATGGCCAAGGCAGCGGACGCTGTGGTGGCTTACGACGAGGATACGCTGCGTCAATGCGTCTCCAATCTGCTGCCGTCGTTCCGCTGGAGCGATTCGGTGCAGATGGATAACGTGGTGACGCTGCGTCGTAATGAATCAGGAGAGAAGTGAGTGAGTAAGCCGTTGCGCAAGGTCGTGTTTCCTGTCGCCGGTCTCGGCACGCGTTTTCTTCCCGCGACCAAGGTGGTTGCCAAGGAAATGCTGCCGGTGCTGGATCGTCCGTTGATCCAGTACGCCGTCGATGAAGCGGTGGACGCTGGCGCGGACACGCTGATTTTCGTCACCAACCGCTACAAGCACGCCATCGCGGACTATTTCGACAAGGCCTACGAGCTGGAAGCGAAGCTGCAGGAAAAGGGCAAGGACGAATTGCTCGCACTGGTGCAGGGCACCTTGCCCAGGCACGTGCGCGCCATCTTCGTGACCCAGCCCGAAGCGCTCGGTCTGGGGCATGCGGTGCTGTGCGCCAAGCCGGTGGTGGGCGACGAGCCGTTTGGCGTGGTGCTGCCGGACGACCTGATCTGGAACAAGGGCAAGGGCGCGCTGCGCCAGATGGCCGAGCTCGCCCAGTCGGCCAACGCCGGCGTGATCGCCGTGGAAGAAGTGCCGCACAGCGACACCGACAAGTACGGCATCGTCGATGCCACGCCGGTGGACGAGCGCAGCGCCAAGATTCGCCACATGGTGGAAAAGCCCAAGCCGGCCGACGCGCCGTCGAACCTGGCCGTGGTCGGCCGCTACGTGCTGCCGGGTCGCATTTTCCAGTTGCTCGAGCAGACCACGCCCGGCGCCGGTGGCGAAATCCAGCTGACCGACGCCATCGATGCCTTGCTCAAGGAGCAGGGCGATGTGCTGGCGTACCGCTTCGAAGGCACGCGCTTCGATTGCGGCAACAAGGCCGGCCTGGTCCGCGCCACCATGCACATGGCCTTGCAGGATCCCAAGCTCGCGCCGGTCGTGCGCGAGATCATGGCCACGCTCTGATCTTTGCCTGACGTACCGGCCCCGGCCGGTACCTCATCTGGCCTTGCGCAACGCGGGCCGGGAACAGTCTCAAAGGGCGGGCGGCGCCGATGCGTCGCTGACGCAACCATGCCAGAATCCTTGCCGCGCTTTGCCATCTTTGGCGCGCAAGCTGTTCGTGGGGTAAGCCGGTGATGTTGAGTCCGCTTCGCAAGAGGCGGGCGTTTTGGCGCACCTGAGCTGCACCGAGACCGGCTTGCCCGAGGAATGTTCTGATCGATTGCGCGCGTCAAATCGATCACAGTGTCCCCAGTCGTGTTCATCGGATGAAGAACGGGAAGGCATCATGGATCTGCTGCGATTTCTGCTGTTGTTGCCCTTGCGCCTGCTGCGCGGGCTACTGACGGGCCTGGGCCTGATACTGCGTCCGCTGTTCGGACAGGTCAGCTGGTCGGCGCCCACCTGGGTGCCCGCGACCGGCGGCTGGATTCGCCGTCGCCCGGTGCATGCCGCCGGCGCACTGCTCGCGGCCCTCGTACTCGCCGCCGCGGGGTGGTTCGGCTGGCAGTGGTACAAGAATCGTCCCCAGCCGGTTGAGCCAACGCGCATCACGCTGAGCGCATCGGCCCCTTCCATCACGGACTATACGAAGCAACCGATCGTCATCAGTCCGCTGATGGTGACGTTCTCCGGGTCAGCTGCGCCCATCGAGCAGGTGGGCAAGCCGGTTACCGCCGGTATTGCCATGCAACCGGCAGTAAAGGGGCAGTGGACGTGGGTCGACGATCGCACCTTGCGCTTCGTCCCCGCCGAGGATTGGCCGGTCGGCAAGCACTACGAAGTGCGCTTCGATGTCGCCAAGGCGTTCGCCCGCCAGGTGCTCATGGCTGACGACCACTTCGAGTTCGACACGCCGGCATTCGAGGCCAAGGTGGAGCGGGGCGAGTTCTATCAGGATCCGCAGGACGCCACCGCTAAGAAGACCATCCAGCCGGTGACGTTCAATTACCCGGTCGACACCGCCGATTTCGAGAAGCGCATCGAAGTGGGCCTGATGCAGCGCGGGTCCCGCGACGCGCCGCTGAAGTACACGGTCACCTACGACCAGTACAAGCTGCATGCCTGGATCCACTCGCAGCCGCTGTCCTTGCCGCGCGACGAAAGCGCCGTGGCCTACACCATCGCCAAGGGAGTGCGCAGCGCGCGTGGCGGCGACGCCACCGCTGCCGAGCTGAAGACGCAGGTGCGCGTGCCTGGCCTTTACAGCCTCACCATCGACGGCATCGAGCCGACCCTGGTCGACAACGAAAAGTACGAACCCGAACAGGTGTTGCTGGTCAATGTCGGCGGCGCCGTTCGCGACACCGAGCTGGCTGGTCTGATCAAGGCGTGGGTGCTGCCGCCGCGCAAGGCCGCAGAGCAGCAGGATGACGATGCGCCGCCGTATCCGTGGAGTGAAGGGGAAGTGGGCGAGGCGCAGCTGCGCCAGAGCCAGCCGCTGAAGCTTGAGATGGTGCCCACCGAGAATGACTACGACGCCGTGCAGAGCTTCAAGTTCCACGCGTCGCCCGGGCAGCGTGTGTATGTGCGGGTGGACAAAGGGCTGAAGACCTTTGGTGGCTACATCCTGGGCAAGCCCTATGGCAGCGTCGTCACGGTACCCAACTATCCCAAGCTGCTGCGCTTCATGGCGGACGGTTCGCTGTTGTCCATATCGGGCAGCAAGCGTGTCTCGGTCGTGTCGCGCAATCTTCCCGGCATGCGCGTGGAGATTGGTCGCGTGCTGCCGGATCAGCTGCAACATCTGGTGAGCCTCAACCAGGGTTCGTACGCGCATCCGGACCTGAGCTACGCCTTCAGCGAAGACCATATCGTCGAGCGCTTTGAACAGAAGCGCAGCTTCCCCAAGGACGATCCGGCCAAGGCCCATTACGAGGGCGTCGACCTTGGCCAATACCTGAAGGAAGGCAAGCACGGCGTCTTCCTGTTGCACCTGTCCAGCTACGACGCCGTGGCGGAAAAAAAGCAGGAAGACGCTCGCAAGGCTGCGCAGAACGAACCGCAGGCAGCGCCCACCAACGATGCGTCAGGCGACGAATCGGAAGATGGCGAAGCTGACCAGGGCGAGATGTCGAACGATGACGATGGCAGCGTGCCTGCGGCTGACACGCGCATGATCGTGGTCACTGACCTGGGCATGCTGGTGAAGCGTTCGCTGGATGGCAGCCAGGATGTGTTCGTGCAATCGATCCGCTCCGGCCAGCCGGTCGGCGGTGCCTCGGTATCCGTGCTGGCGGTGAACGGGCAGACGCTGTTCAGCGATACCACCTCGGCGGATGGCGTCGTGCATTTCCCAAGCTTCAAGGGGCTGGAGCGTGAAAAGCAGCCGACGCTGTATGTGGTGAAAAAGGGTGACGACTTGTCGTTCCTGCCCATTGGCGGCAGCAGCAGCTATGACCGCAAACTCGACTTCTCGCGTTTCGACGTGGGCGGCGAGCGCAATGCGCAGAACGAAGGCCAGCTGTCGGCCTACCTGTTCTCCGATCGCGGCATCTATCGACCGGGCGATACCTTCCATGTGGGACTGATCGTGCGCGCTGCCAGCTGGACGCGCAGCGTGGCGGGCGTGCCGCTGCAGGCGGAGATCGTCGATCCGCGCGGCATGACAGTGAAGCAGTTGCCAATGTCGATGGACGCCACCGGTTTTGGCGAACTCGACTACGCGCCCGCCGAAACCGCGCCGACCGGTACCTGGACGGTGAACCTCTACATCGTCAAGGACGGCAAGGCGGCTGCGCAGATCGGGAGCACCACCGTGCAGGTGAAGGAATTCCTGCCCGATCGCATGAAGGTCGAAGCCAAGCTCGCCGGGCAAGTGACCGAGGGCTGGGTCAAGCCGGACCAGATCAAGGGCGTGGTCGACGTGATGAACCTGTTCGGCACGCCCGCCGCGAATCGTCGCGTGGAAGCGTCGGTGACGCTGCGTCCGGCATGGCCGGCATTCCGCAGCTGGCCCGACTATCACTTCTACGATGTGCGCCGCGCCAAAGAGGGCTATGAAGACAAGCTGCAGGACGGCAAGACCGACGACAAAGGCCATGCCGAGTTCGATCTGGACCTGAAGAAATACGCCGACGCCACGTATCAGCTGTACTTCCTGGTCAAGGCGTACGAGCCCGAGGGCGGTCGCAGCGTGGCCGCGGCAGCGCAGACGCTGGTGTCGAGCAACGACTGGGTAGTGGGTTACAAATCCGTCGACAACCTCGATTACATCAACCGCGATGCGTCGCGCAACGTGCATCTGGTGGCGATCGACCACACGGCCAAGTCGATGGCGCTCAAAGAGCTCAAGGCGCGCCTGATCGAACGTCGCTATATTTCGGTGCTGACCAAGCAGGACTCGGGCGTCTTCAAGTACCAGTCCAAGCTCAAGGAAGTGCCGCTCAACGAGCAGCCGCTGTCGATTCCGGCCAACGGCATGGATTACGCGCTGCCGACCGACAAGCCGGGCAACTATGCGCTGGTGATCGTGCGCAGCAGCGACGGCGTGGAAGTCAATCGCGTCGAGTACTCCGTGGCGGGTGCGGCCAACGTGTCGCGTTCGCTGGATCGCAACGCGGAGCTGCAGCTCAATCTGAGCAAGCAGGATTACGCGCCCGGCGAATCGGTGGATATCGCCATACGAGCGCCCTATGCGGGCAGTGGCCTGATCACCATCGAGCGCGACAAGGTCTATGCGCACGCCTGGTTCCACGCCGATACCAGCAGCTCTGTGCAGCACATCACCGTGCCGGCGGACTTCGAGGGCAACGGCTATATCAATGTGCAGTACATCCGCGATCCTTCCTCGGATGAAATCTTCATGAGCCCGCTGAGCTATGGCGTGGTGCCGTTCTCGGTCAATCTGGACGCACGCCGCAATGCCATCAAGGTGGATGCGCCGGCGCTGGTGAAACCCGGCCAAACCGTCACGTTCAAATTGAGCGCCCCGCAGCCGACCCGCGCCGTGGTGTTTGCCGTGGACGAAGGCATCCTGCAGGTGGCGCGCTACAAGCTGGGCGATCCTCTGAAGTTCTTCTTCCGCAAGCGCATGCTCGAAGTGGGCACCTCGCAGATCCTCGACCTGATCCTGCCCGACTTCGAGAAGCTGATGGCGATGGCCGCACCCGGCGGCGACGCCGACGGCGCGATCGGTCGCCAGCTCAATCCGTTCAAGCGCAAGCGCGACAAGCCGGTGGCGTATTGGTCCGGCATCGTCGAGGTGAATGGCGAGAAGGATCTCACCTATCGGGTGCCCGACTACTTCAACGGCAAGCTGCGCGTGATGGCGGTGGCGGTGTCGTCCGATCGCATCGGCACCTACGAGGGAGGCACCACGGTACGCGGCGACTTCGTGCTCTCGCCCAATGTGCCCACGACGCTGGCGCCGGGTGACGAAGTCGAAGTCAGCGTGGGTGTTGCCAATAACCTCACCGGACTTGGCGGCAAGCAAGTGCCCGTGGCGGTGACCTTGAAGACAGGGCCGCAGCTGCAGGTGGTCGGCGCGCCGAACCAGAGCTTGAATCTGGGCGAGATGCGCGAGGGCGTGGTCACGTTCCGCGTCAAGGCGACCGACAAGCTCGGCTCCGGCAACCTGAGTTTCACCGCGGGCTATGGCGACAAGTCGGCCCACCAGAGCGTAGACGTTTCCGTGCGCCCGGCGTCGGCTTATCGCACCCAGGTGGATGTGGGCCGCGTGGATGCGGGTACCAAGCAGGATCAGCCGGATCTACGCCGCCTGTTCACCGAATATGCGTCGCGTGATGCGGCCATTTCCAATATCCCGGTGGTGTTGTCCAGCGGCCTGACCACGTATCTGGTCAATTTCCAGCACTACTGCAGCGAGCAGATCGTCAGTTCCGCCATTCCCAGGCTGGTGCTGTCGAAGTGGCCGCAGGTGAAGGTGTTTGCGGATGCCTTGCAGCCGGCGATGAGCGGCAAGAAGCTCAGCAACGAGGAAGCCTTGACCCAGTTCCTGGACGTGCTGCACTCGCGCCAGAACGGGCAGGGCGGCTTCGGCCTGTGGTCGGCGACGCCGGACTCCAATCCGTTCGTGTCGACCTATGCCATGCACTTCATGCTGGAAGCACGCGATCGTGGGGTGGAGATTCCGCGCGACATGTTCGATGCCGGCAACAAGTACCTGCATCAGCTGGCCAGCGACGACACGCTCGATGGGCTGGATCTGCTGCGCCAGCGCGCGTATGCCGTGTACTTGCTGACCCGCCAGGGCAACGTCACCACCAACGACCTGGCTGCCGTGCAGAAGCGTCTGCAGGATGCGTACCCGGATCAATGGAAAAGCGATCTCGCCGCTGCCTGGCTGGCGTCCTCCTACCAGTTGCTCAAGCAGGACAAGCAGGCTGCGCAGCTGATCGCCGGCCCGCAGAAACTGCTCGAGCGCAGTGCGGCCGACAAAGACTATCGCTACGGCTATTACTACGACTCGTTGATCCGCGACGCGAGCACCTTGTACCTGCTCAGCAAACACTTCCCCGAGCGCACCCGGGCACTGTCGCCCCGTGTGATGGAGAACATCACCGAGCCGCTGGAACGCGGCTGGAACAACACGCTGTCCTCGTCGATGGTGCTGCTGGCGCTCGATAGCTACGCCTCGCAGAACACCACGCAGCTGGACAAACTGCGCATCGATCAGGTGCACGCCGACGGCGCGGTCAAGGCCATCGCCGCGCTGCAGGGCAATCTGCTGCAAGCGGGCAGTTGGGATGCGGACGCCAAGCGCCTGCGCTTCACCAACGACAGCACGCTGCCGGCGTGGCGTGTGGTGAGCCAGGGCGGCTTCGATCGCGATCAGCCGTCCAAGGCGATCAAGGACGGGCTGGAAATCACCCGCGATTACACCGACGTCAACGGCAAGGCGATCGACAAGGTCACCATCGGTCAGGAAATCGATGTGCACGTGAAAATCCGCGCCACCGACGATCGTGGCATCGACAACGTGGCCATCGTCGACTTGCTGCCCGGCGGTTTCGAACCGGTGATCCAGCCGCCGCCGGCGGTGACGGATCAGCAGCAGGACGGCAGCGAGCAAAACGACGCCGGTGGCGATAGCGAGGTCAAGGCCAGCGCCTGGCGTTCGCCGATCGGCGTAGGCAACACCAGCTGGGCGCTGCAGTACACCGACGTGCGAGAGGATCGGGTGGTGCTCTACGGCACGGCCACGCCGGAGGTGGGCGAATTCGTCTACCGCATCAAGGCGACCAATGCCGGCAAGTTCATCGTGCCGCCGGCCTATGGCGAGGCGCTGTACGACCGTCGCGTGCAGGCGCGCACGGCTGGCGGCGTCACCCTGGAGGTCGTCCGTCAGCCTTGAGGAAAGCGGAGCGCCCATGCCAGCGCATGGGTGCTCCCACGGACACGCCGCATGACCACGCCGCCGCTCATCGCCCGTAGTTGCCGCGCTCTGCTTCGCTGGATCGTGCGCTGGCAGAATGCCTTGGTCGGCGTCGCGCTGCTGGCGGCATTGCTGGTGGGAGTGCGCGTGTGGCCGCACCATCCCCTGAGTGCCTGGCTGCCGTCGTCGACCGCGGTGTACGACGCGCGAGGCCGATTGCTGCGCCTCACGCTGGCCAGCGATCAGCGTTATCGACTATGGGTGCCGCTCAAGGACGTATCCCCCGCATTGGTTGACGGCGTGCTGCTGCACGAGGATCGCTGGTATCGCTGGCACCCCGGCTTCAATCCCTATGGGCTGATGCGTGGTGCCTGGGTCACCTATGTGAGCCATGGCAATCGGCAGGGCGGTTCCACCGTCACGATGCAGCTGGCACGCTTGCTCTGGCGGCTCAATACGCGCACGCCCGCAGGCAAGCTGCAGCAAATCGGCCGTGCGCTGCAGCTGGAACTGTTTTATTCCAAGGATCAGATTCTCGAGGCGTATCTCAACGCTGCGCCGTACGGACGCAATGTTGAAGGCGTGGGTGCTGCGAGCCTGGCCTACTTCGACAAACCCGGCGATGCGCTGAGTCTGCCCGAAGCGTTGACGCTTGCGGTGATTCCGCAGGATCCAAGCCGACGGCTGCAGGCCGGTGCGGATGCGCCGGATCTGATTAGCCAACGGCTCAGCACTTCGCGCAATCGCCTCTACGCGAAATGGAAAGCGCTGCATCCCAAGGACGCGAGTCTGCAGCCGCTGTTCGCCTTGCCGTTGCGCCTGCGTCCGCTATCCAAGCTACCGTTCGAAGCACCCCATGCCGTGGATCAGGTACTCGCCGAGCGCAGGGTGCTGTCCAGCGATACGGACAGTCGCGTCACCACCACCCTCGATCTCGATCTCCAGCACGTGCTGGAGCGGCAGGTCGATCACTACGTCGAGCGCAACAGCGGTCGCGGCATTCGCAATGTGGCAGCCATCCTGGTGGACACGCGCGACATGGGCGTGAAGGCAATGGTCGGTTCAGCCGACTACGCCAATGCGGATATCCAGGGGCAAGTGAACGGCACGCTGGCCAAGCGTTCGCCGGGTTCAACGCTGAAGCCCTTCATCTATGCGCTGGGATTCGACAAGGGCGTGCTCCATCCACAGACGGTTTTGCGGGATGTGCCGACCGCGTTCGGCCCGTACGCGCCGGAGAATTTCGACGGGCACTTCCTCGGGCCGGTGACCGCCACCGAGGCCCTGGTGCGCAGTCGCAATATTCCGGCTGTGTGGGTGGCGTCGCAGCTCCAGCAGCCGAGCTTCTACCAGTTCCTGCGCGATGCCGGCATCAGTCGCATGGCGAGCGAAAAGCATTACGGACTCGCCCTGGTGCTCGGCGGCGGCGAAGTGACCATGCAGGAGCTGGCCGGCCTCTACGCGATGCTCGCCAATCGTGGCGAGCTGCGCCCACTGCGCTTGCTTGCGACCAACGCGCCCAGCAATGGCACGCGCCTGCTCAGCGAAGAGGCCAGCTTCATGGCGATGGACATGCTGCGGCAGAATCCGCGGCCGGACGAGACCACCGGTGCGCAGCCGGATCGTCTGCCGGTGTATTGGAAGACCGGCACATCATGGGGCTTTCGCGATGCATGGACGGCTGGCAGTTTCGGGCCGTACGTGCTGGTGGTCTGGGTCGGCAACTTTGATGGCAGCAGCAATCCCGCCTTTGTCGGCGTCGACGCGGCGGCGCCGTTGTTCTTCCAGATGGAAGACGCCTTGCGCGCCGCGCAGCCGCAGATGAGCGAACCCGTGCGACATATGCCGGCGCAACTTCGGCGCGTGGAGATCTGCCTGGCGAGCGGCGATCTGCCCAACCAGTGGTGTCCGCAACGCGGCATGACGTGGTTCATCCCCGGCAAATCGCCAATCCGGGTAAGCCAGGTGCACCGCCCGGTGGTGATCGACGATGACACCGGCAAGCCGGCCTGTCCACCGTATGCGGGCAAGCGGACGCACGTGGAGGTTTACGAATTCTGGCCGTCCGAACTGCAGCGCGTGTTCGTGCAGGCCGGTATCCCGCGCCGCACGCCACCGCGTAACGACAGCTGCGTACTGAGCGGCGTGGACGGCGAGCCTCCGTCGATCACCTCGCCTCTGCGCGGCAGCATCTACGCGCTGCGCCTGAAGTCGAACGGCCAGGATCGCATCGCCTTCAGCGCCAACGCGGACGCTTCGGTGCGCGAGATGTACTGGTTCGTCAACGATGCCTACGTGGGACGCAGCGCGCCCGGCGAGTCGATGTTCTGGCAGCCGGCCAGCGCAGGCAACTACGAGGTGCGCGTGGTCGATGACCGAGGGCGCAGCGACCTCAGGCCCTTGGGCGTGAACGTGGTCGACTGAGGCGTCGTGATCATCGGCATGGCCCAATGACATGCCGGGGCTGCGCTATGCTTGATGGCCCGACCCGAGACAGCCACACGTCCATCGCATGACTTCGTCACCGGCCGCTTCTTACTACCTCGCCACGGCGACGCCATACGCGCCGTACGCTCCGTTGCAAGGCAAGACCGATGCGCGCGTGGCGATCATCGGCGGCGGTTTTGCCGGCCTGCACACGGCCCTCGGCCTGGCCGAACGCGGCGTCCGCGATGTGGTGTTGCTCGAGCGTGAGCGCGTCGGCTTCGGTGCCTCCGGGCGCAACGGTGGTTTCGTCTTTGGCGGCTACTCGCTGGGCGAGCAGGCGCTGCTCGACCAGCGCGGACAAGAGGCGGCACAGGCCCTGTTTCGGCTCACGACCGAGGCGGTGACGCGTATTCGCCAGCGCGTCGCACAGCACGACATTCCCTGCGACCTGGTGGACGAAGGCATCATCTGGGCCAACTGGTTCCGCGATCCCGCCGTGCTGCGCCAACGACAGGAACTGCTCGCACGCCACTACGGCGTGAGCTGGGAATGGCTGCCGCAGCACGAGTTGCGCGGGCGCGTGCATACCACGCGTTACTACGACGGCCTGTACGAACGCGATGCGCTGCATCTGCATCCACTCAACTTTGCCATCGGACTTGCTGGCGCAGCGGCGGCGCAGGGCGTACGTGTTCACGAGAATACCGATGTATGGCAACTGCGGCGGGAGGGCACGCGCTGGCGGATCGAAACCGCGCAGGGTTCGGTCCACGCCGATCAGGTCGTCCTTGCGTGCGGCGGTTATCTGGCCGGGCTGCGCCGTCAGGTCGATCGCGCCATCCTGCCCATCGCCACTTATGTGATGGTGACGGAACCGCTGGGCGACCGGATGGCGGATTGCCTGGAGACGCGGGCGGCTGTCTACGATTCGCGCTTTGCCTTTGACTACTACCGTCCGCTACCGGATAGCCGCCTGCTGTGGGGCGGCCGCATTTCGGTGCGCGATCGCTCGCCGCGTGCGGTGCAGGCATTGCTGATGCGCGACTTGCTGCGTGTGTTTCCGCAACTGAAAGGCGTGGGCGTCGATTACGCGTGGTCCGGCCTGATGAGCTACGCGCGCCACCAGATGCCGCAGATCGGCAGCAGCGGCGACGGTTTATGGTGGGCGCAGGCGTTCGGTGGGCACGGCCTGGCACCGACGTGTGCGGCAGGCGACCTGCTGGCTTCGGCGCTGGCCGAGGGCGATGACCGCTGGAAGCAGTTTGCTCCCTATGGCTTGGCGCCCACGTATCGACCGTTCGGCTACATTGGCGCGCAGAGCAGTTATTGGTGGCAGCAGAGCAAGGACTGGTTCAAGACGAGGTTGGAAGGATGAGCGGCATAAACACAGTCAACGAAATCAGTTGGGCCGATTTCGAAAAAGTGTTGATCGTCGCCGGCACCGTGACGCGCGTCGAGCCCTTTCCCGAAGCGCGCAAGCCGGCGTGGAAAGTGTGGGCGGATTTTGGACCCTATGGTGAGAAGAAGACCAGCGCGCAGGTCGTGAATCTCTATCGCGCCGAAGATCTGCTCGGACGCCAGATTGTCGGCGTGATCAACTTCCCTGAGAAGCAGATCGGGCCTTTTCGCTCGCAGTTTCTGCTCACCGGGTTCCACACCGATGAAGGCGTGGTGCTCACGGCGATCGACCGACCCGTTCCCAACGGCACCCGGCTTGCCTGATCACGCGGGCTGCAACGCGGGTTGCAGCGGCGAGCGACGCCGTATCATCAAGGCCAGTCCCGCCGCGATCAGGCCGGTCACGCCTGCCACCACGAACGGCTGCAGGTAGTCGCCGTTCTGCGTGCGCAGCGCACCTGCAAAGAACGCGGCGCTTGCGGCACCGATCTGATGACCGGCGGCCACCCAGCCAAACACCACAGGCGCATCGCGATCGCCAAACGCTTCAGAAGCAAGGCGCAACGTCGGAGGCACCGTGGCGATCCAGTCCAGGCCGTAGAACATGCCGAACAGCGACAGACTGGTCAGCGAGAAATCGGAATAGGGCAGCCAGATAAGCGATAGCCCGCGCAGGCCGTAATAGACGAACAGCAGCTTGCGAGGATCGCAGCGATCGGTCAGCCACCCCGACAGCGTGGTGCCGACCAGGTCGAACGCACCCATCATCGCCAGCAGACTCGCCGCGCGCACTTCGGGAATGCCATGGTCGCCGCACATCGCGATGAAGTGCGTGCCGATCAGGCCGTTGGTGGTGAAGCCACAGATGAAGAACGTGGCGAACAGGAACCAGAACGTGCGCTGCCTGGATGCCGTCGCCAAGGTTCCCAACGCGATGGCGAGCAGGTTGCGACGCGGTGCGGTGTCCACCTCATCTTCAGTCGCGCCATAGGGGCGCAGACCGATATCCGACGGACGCTCCGGCAGCAGCCACCAGGCGAGTGGGATCAGCAGGGCGCAGCCCGCAGCGACAGTCCACACCACCGGCCGCCAGCCACCATGTTCGGCAATCGCTGCAAGCGCCGGCAGGAAGGCGAGGGTGCCGGTAGCCGTGCTGGCGGTGAGCAAGCCCATCATCAAACCGCGATGGGTGATGAACCAGCGATTCACCACGGTGGCGCCCAACACGATGGCCACGCAACCCGATCCAATGCCGGAGAACAGTCCCCAGCTCAGCATCAGGTGCCAGGGCTGCGTCATCCAGGCGCTGGCAGAGATGGACAGCGTCATCAGGACCAGGGCCGCGATCAAGGTCCGGCGCACGCCTACGGCCTGCATAAGCGCTGCTGCGAAGGGACCAACCATGCCGTACAGGAAGATGCCCAGGGCGGCCGAGAGGGAAATCGTGTCCCGGCTCCAGCCAAAGGCCTTGCCCAGGGGAAGGATCAGCACGCCCGGCGCAGCGCGGACGCCGGCGGCGGCGAGCAGGGCGAGAAAGATCACGCCGGCAACGACAAAGGCGTACTTCTGGCCGAAGGGACGGGTGCGCTGTATAGTCATGTTACCGACCGGTACGTAGAATGGGCGAATCGTACGTACCGATCGGTAACATTGTCAACCCTGATCAGCCATGCCGACCAAACGCAGCCAGACCCCGCCGACCGAACCCACCTCCGACGCCAAACCCAAGGCGGCCGAACGCATTCGCCGTACCGCGCGCGAACTGTTCTATCGCGAAGGCATCCGCGCGATCGGTGTGGAAGAGATCGTGACGCGCGCCGGCGTGACCAAGCCCAGTCTCTACCGCAGCTACGCGTCCAAGGACGAACTCGCCGCCGAATACCTGCGCGACTACGAAGTGGCTTTCTGGAAAGTGTTCGAGGCTGGCGCGCAAATCCATCCCGATGATGCGCGGGCACAACTGATGGCGTACTTCGAAGGGCTGGCTCAACGCGCCACCCAGGCAGGCTATCGCGGCTGTGGATTGACCAACGCGGTGGTGGAATATCCCGGCGACGATCATCCCGCGCGCAAGGTCGCCGAGGAACACAAGCAGAAGTTGCGCGAGCGACTGATCGAACTGTCGACGGCGATGGGAGCGAAAGATCCGGCACTGCTCGCCAATGGCCTGCTCCTGCTGCTCGAGGGTACGTATTCCTCGGGCCAGCTATTCGGACCGCATGGCCCCGCTGAATCGCTGGTCAAAGTCGCCAATCAGTTGATCGACGCATCGCGGCCTTGATCTTTAGCTGGCGCGGCGCTGCTGATCCAGCCAGATGCCGAGGCCTTGCGCGTTGAGCTCCACGTCCATGCCCAGGATCTCCAGCAATTGCGCGCGGTCACCCGACCAGCCATGTGCTTGTGCGCGGGTCAGATAGAGCTCGGTCAACGCGGTTTTCATTGCCTCATGGCGTGGTGCTGCGTCCGTTGATGCATCGCCGGCGGATTGGGCGATGGACACCATCGCATCGATCTGCGCGTGCAAATCATCGGCGAGTCTTTCGACGCCTTCGACGCGATCGTAGTGAGTGAGATACATCGCCAAAGGTTGCAGCGCGATCAGTCGGTTGATCGAGGCATGCAAGGCCTCCGGATCGAACTGCACCGGCGACGTCGTCGGCAGGATGAAGGGACCTCTCGCGGTGTCGAATTCGCGATACGACAATCCAAACGTGTCGCCGGTGAAGCACACCCTAGCGCGTTCGTCGTAAACGCTCAGATGATGGCGCGCGTGTCCGGGTGTATCCAGGCAAAGCAGCGGGCGACCCGATAGGGAAACCACATGTCCGTCCGGCGCCTCCACCACGCGTTCGGCGGGAATGGCACGCAGCCGACCATACGTGGCTTCCATCACTTCTTCGCCATAGACCGCCGATGCGCCGGCCCATAGTTGACTGGGATCGATCATGTGTCGCGCGCCGCGAGGATGCACGACCACGCGCGCATTGGGCAGCTGCGCGATCAACTCGCCGGCGCCGCCGGCATGATCGAGATGAACGTGGGTGAGAATCAGCCAGTCGACGTTGGCCGGCGCAAGCCCTGCCGCGTCCAGCGCGTTGAGCATGTTGGGCACGGCATAGTTGGTGCCGCAGTCGATGAAGGCCGCGCGTGCGTTTTCCACCAGCAGATAGGCCGCATCGAAGTGCGGGCGCACGAAACCGGTGTCGATCGTGTGAATGCCGTGTGCCATCGCCAACCTCGCGCTGTGGGATCAGGCGAGGTTAGCAAGGTCGCTGCGGTGGTTCACTCCCACCTTGGTCGACGGAGGATGGACGGCGCCATCCTCCGCTAACGATTACGCTGCCGTATCGACCAGCACCAGCTCGGCATCTTCCAGCGCCGTCACGGTAAGTTTCGATTCGTCGCGAATCGCAGCGCCGTCACGCGCATCCAGCGCCACGCCGTTCACTTCGATCTTGCCCTTGGCGGGGACGAGATAGGCGTAGCGGGTGGTGTCCAAGTCGTACACCGCGGTCTCGCCGGCTTTCAGCGTCGCACCCAGCACGCGCGCATTCGTGCGCAAGGGCAGGGCATCGGCGGCGTCGTTGAAGCCGCTGGCAAGCGTCACGAAGCGGCCGGAACGATCGCCCGGCGGGAACGGCTTGGTGCCCCACGACGGCGGCTTGCCGTGCTCATCGGGAATGATCCAGATCTGGAAGATCTGCGTATTGCCCGATTCCAGGTTGTATTCCGCATGCGTGATGCCCGAACCGGCACTCATCACCTGCACATCGCCAGCCACGGTGCGGCCCTTGTTGCCAAGATTGTCCTGATGCGTGATGGCGCCTTCGCGCACATAGGTGATGATTTCCATGTCCGCATGCGGATGCGGCGGAAAGCCCGTCTGCGGCGCGATGGTGTCGTCGTTCCACACGCGCAGCGCACCCCAGCCCATGCGCGCCGGGGCGTGATAGTTGGCGAACGAGAAGTGATGCTTGGCGTCGAGCCAGCCGTGGTTGGCTCCGCCCAGGCTATTAAAAGGTCGGCGGTCGATCATGCTGCACTCCTGATAGTGGGTAGCGCCTAAAAGCGCCTGCACACAAGATAAGCCCGCGCCGCGTGGTTACCAGTCACTGCAAAGGGAACGGACTGTTGCCGGAATACGCTTATGGGGTGGCGGCGGGTTGCGCCGCGAGGTTTCGAGACGCCGACCGCAGGGCTCGGCAGAATGATGAAAAAAGTCTTGCCAGACTCTTCACAAATGCCTTCGTTCTGCTATTATTTCCGACTCAGACGCGGGAATAGCTCAGTTGGTAGAGCACGACCTTGCCAAGGTCGGGGTCGCGAGTTCGAGTCTCGTTTCCCGCTCCAGTTTTCGGCAAAACCTCGGCATTCCGGGGTTTTGTTTTTTCAAACGGATGGTGACTGTTTCAGGTTACGATCCGTGCGCAATGGCCTGGTGGCAGAGTGGTCATGCAGCGGCCTGCAAAGCCGTGTACGCCGGTTCGATTCCGACCCAGGCCTCCATTGCGCACCAGTATCAACCCGCCGCCAGGCGGGTTTTTTCTTGGCCGCATCCCTGCGAGCGCCCGTCGCACGCGTGCTAGGATGCGCATCCTTCCGTATCGGCCCGGATGGCGAAACTGGTAGACGCAAGGGACTTAAAATCCCTCACCCGCAAGGGTATCCCGGTTCGATCCCGGGTCCGGGCACCATCAGGGCGTTCCAGCCCGTCTCATACCATCCCCTCTCATGTTCGAAAATGGCTTAACAGGGCCATTTTACTGGCCATCATTGGTCCAGGGCGTCCCAAGGCGTCCCATTCCAGCCAGCCTTTACTGTGAGTAACTTTGGGAGTAATGTGATTCCCGTAGTTACTCACACGGAAAGGTTACTCACATGCTGACCGACGCGAAGCTCCGTGCCCTGAAGCCCAAAAGCGCCCTGTACCGGGTGACAGATAGCGACGGTTTGGCGGTCGAAGTGCCGATCAGTGGCGCCCTGCGCTGGCGTTACCGCTATAGATTCGACGGTAAGGCGAAGATGCTAAGTCTGGGCGTGTATCCCGTCGTCTCACTGGCACAGGCTCGCTTACGCCGTGACGCTGCCAAGGTCCAGCTAGCTCAGGGCATGGACCCAAGCGAGCATCGACAGACAGCCAAGCAGGCGAAGGTCGAAGCGCTGACGAAGGCGGTGACATTTCGCGAGGCAGCCGAGCTATGGATGGAGCGCCAGCACATCGCCGAGGTCACGGCGAGAAAGAATCGCTGGCTGTTCGAGGGCTTTCTGTTTCCGGAGATCGGCTCGCTGGCAGTCAGTGAAATCGATCCGCGTGTCTTGCTGGATGCCCTGCGCAAGATCGAGCAAAGCGGAAGGTTGGACGCGGCCAGCCGCGCCAAGATCAAGGCAGGGCAGGTGTTCCGGTTTGCGGTCCTGGAAGGCTGGGCTGCGAGCGATCCCACCTCCAGTCTGCGCGGTGCACTCAAGGCACCCAAGGTCAAGCATCACGCGGCCATTGTGGAACCCAAGAAGGTTGGCGAGCTACTCCGCGCCATCGACGGATTCACCGGCCAGTTCGTCACCGAGTTCGCCCTGAAGCTGGCCCCCCTGGTGTTTGTGCGGCCTGGCGAGCTTAGGCAGGCCCAGTGGTCGGAGTTCGACCTAGATGGGGCTATTTGGCGCATCCCGGCCCCGCGCATGAAGATGAAGGTAGCGCACTTGGTGCCGCTCTCGAGCCAGGCAGTAGCGATACTGCGCGAGCTGCATGCCATGACGGGTCATGGCCACTATGTCTTCCCCGGTCTGCGCTCAGCAAGTCGTCCCATGTCAGAGAACACGGTCAACGCTGCGTTGCGTCGACTCGGCTACAGCAAGGAAGAAATGACGGGGCACGGTTTCCGCAGCCTGGCTGCTACTCGGCTCAATGAGATGGGCTGGAACCCCGACGCCATCGAGCGCCAGCTTGCACACGCCGAATCAAATAAGGTCCGCGAGGCCTACACGCATGCCGCCCAGTACCTGGATGAGCGCAAGCGGATGATGCAGGCGTGGGCGGACTATCTGGATGGCCTGAAGGTAGGCGGTAAGGTCGTAGCGATCGGCCACAGAACTGCCGCGCACTGAGGTGGCGAAGGGCTCAGTACGAGCCCTCCACCTTAGGCCTTAATTGCTGAGGGCCGATAGACCAATGAGGGTTGGACGGCCTCCTGTGCAAACACTGTTACTTACGACGGCTGCGACCCGACTGCCGGACGCTAGTGCGGTCAGGGCCGTTGCGAGATAGGTCTTGTAGCCAGGCTGAGATGCCGTGCTCTCGTAGGTATCGGCAGTAGGACATCCGGCAGGATTGATGACCGGCGTGGACATCGCAAGCATGAACGTTTCTTCTGCCCACCCGGTATTTATCTGCAACACGGTGCCGATACCGGACGAAGTCTGCGCATGGGCGTTAGCGACAAGCATGGTGCCGGCAATGAATACACTTCCGAGAATTGTTTTTACACGTAGCGGCATAAAATTCCCCTTTAATTGACTGCTAATCGCCGCGACTTCGACTTCAACGAGTCTCCACCGATCGTTCCGTCGAGACATGAGTCGTAATTGCGCACCGCTCAATCGTTCAAAATGACATCAAGAATAGGTGCGATGGATGGCGGCTTGCAGAATCGACCTGCATCTTTCGAGGATGCGCAGCCCTGCGCCTTGATACCAGCACCGAACGACGTGTACGTGGCTTTGAGGCTTGGGTTGTCACGTACCCCTCCGCATTGCGGAGATTTCGTATACCAAACGAACGGGGCCATCCAGACGATTGAAGGGTCGGAATTCATCTTGCCGATGAAGTGGGGCGTGTCATTTGTTCCGACGCAAACGTCGGGAATGGCAACGCTTTGAGCTCCGGGTACGATGATGTATTTCGTTCCGGGTTTGGAGGCTTGCTTCAGCTTAGCGAAATGTGCGTCCCATTGACTGTCAGTGTCCGTGTACTTGTCAAAGCCAACCCAGTTGAAAAGTTGCAGGCCCTGACGGATATCGCCGAAATCGTCTTGCATTACTGCCATAACTGAAGCCAAAGGTATCGTGTTTGTGTTGGGATTTGATCGGATCGCATTCACTGCGTTGACTAGCGCCGGATTCGCTAAGCCGCCGCTGGTATCCTGCAAACAACTGTTATAAGTCTTGTATACGAGGTTCGGCTCGTCGACGACATAAACGGCGGATACAACGCTGCGATCTGGATGCTGTTGATCCAGATAGCCGTGCGATACCAAGTCTTGCACGAGGTCGTTCCAGGCAGCCTGAGCACCCGTATCCATTTGCCAGCACTGTGTTCCTGTTTTCTGGAACAAAAAAGCGTAGCCAGGAATGATGGCGTGCACATGAGCGGCCTTAGCTGTGGCTAGCGTGTCGAGCAAATATCTCTTGGATACGGCTCTACCTGCAGCACTCTCATCTCCTGACCAGTTCTGAATATGGTACAGGTTGATGTGATCCTTGAATTCAGTCAGCGAAACTGAGGGTGTCGCATCAGTTGATGCTGGGACATCCCCATTAAAATAGCCAAAATACTGTTGGATGCTCTGGGCGTTGGCGCTGCCGATGAGCGACCCAAGTAGGGCAAGTGCAAGTCCTATCTTCTTCATATTCATTTTCCTAAGTTAGGTACTCACTGCAGCCAAAGGCCAGTGGCGGTTTCGCGGTCGGGCCATGCACTGCAGTTATCTTGACCTGGGCCGGCGCCTTGAACAGCCACATTGCGCCCGCTACTGATGGCAGTCAGCAGTAATGCATAAATGGCCTTACCGGTTGGTGTGGTGGTATCTGCAGCCCACTCTTGCGTCACGACAGCGCAAGTGGGTCCGCCGCTTTTCGTGCCGGCTGTAAAAACAACAACGCCGTCGACTGCGCCAACGTTAGTCGGCGTTCCCGCGCTACTTCCGGCCATAACGACATCAGACAAACCAAGCAGAATTGAAAGGAGGGCAATCTTTCCTAGGTGCCTCATTTCTTGTTTCCTTACGTGATTGAAGTTGATGAGTGCGGCAGTGTCACTGCTGAAGAATCAGCCCGTAGATAGTTGGCCTGCTCTGGGTGCAGGTGGTGTTGGACACGAGCACGATGACGTGTGCACCATTGCTAAAGGCAGTCAGTGCTTGCGCAAGATAATTTTTGTTACCGGGATCCGTGCCATCTGAATAGTAGGCATCCGTTGCGCTGCAGTTTGCGGGGTTGGTGATCGCAACTCCACCGTTGCCGATGCCCCAGACATCGGAATGCCAGCCGGTATAAACCTGAGTGACTGGAATGACGCTGCTAGGAGTCACGCTTTGTGCGAAGGCGGTGCCGTACGACAGTAGACTTGCAACGAGAGCTACAGCGGCTATTGCTCGCTTCTTCATTCGCATGGTTTGAACTCCCTGGTCTCCTGATGTCAGAAGGTGACGGTGTCTGCGTCTTCGCTGTCAGGCCAGCGAGTGCAGGCGCCAGTTCCTAACACGGTTATGGGAGTTCCATTCATCTTTGCGGCTAAAAGTTGGGCAAATTGCTTCTTTCCGCTTTCTGAGTTTTCGTTGGCAATTATCCAGAGATTGTTTGACGCAGCGCATGCTGCACGACCCGTCGGAGTTCCATCCAGCGTGAAATAGATAACGCCATCGCTCTGTCGAACGGAGACGTTGGTGACATTTCCAGACTGGCCACCGGCCAGGGCGGTAGATGCGCAAACAAGAGACGTGACGACAAAAAGGGCGCTGCTTCGTACGCGACTCATCATGTGAGAGTTTCCTTGTCAGGGTGGTGTCGGTTGAAGAGCACACAGCAGCCTGCAGTGCTCAGGGTTCGGCACGTAGACGGTCGGTCGCCGCAAGGCACGTGGTCAATTGCAACGGAAGTTGTACGGCGTAAGAACGAGGACCGTCGCGCTGGAACTGTGCCGTCGGTCACGCGGACTGTGTTGACATCCCTAGAAGCCCGCGGACTTTTGGGGTGGCGCCAGCCTGTCCATGCGGCTCTTTAGATACTTCCCCCACCTGAGTGATGTCCCATTCGAGGCAAAGGCCCTGATAAGGACCTGGATCTTGAGCGCCGCGCTCAAAACCAAATGCCCAGTCATTGGGCGTGCGCCAGATGATGGCCAACCGTGAAACGATTTGGTCTGGCAGGGCATGCGTTTTGGCATGATGGTTACGCCATCACCGATGCAATGCAGCGGATTCTGTGTGGACGAGCTGCGATGTCTCAAGACGATCGGGCGAAGGATCTGCGGATGCGCGCTAGCTCGTACCGTGAACTGACGCGGAGTTACGAACGTCGGATGTGGGGATGGCTGGTAAACGCAGCAGGCCACTTTCTGACGGCAATGGGATCAAGATAGAGCTCCGGCGTAGCGTCCGCTTCCGACCCAAAGTAGACCTCCGCGATCGCCTGGAATGGAGGATGCACCGATGCCGCGCGTCGCCTCGATTGAGTTTATCGAGGGTGGGGGTGGGTGAAGTCTTTGAAAGCAATGCTGCATTTATAAGGTCCAGGGATGCGCTCCAAGACACCCATTCGGCAGCAGATCGGAATCGTGTAACCGGTCAAAATTGCAACCCGTACGAAATATCGACAGGCGCAGTATTTTACGATTACCCTGCTTGTTGCGACCCACATCGGGAGGTCGCTGGTTGCCTCGCACCACACGCCGACACCCAAGGAGCAGGGAAGTGAAGCATTGGTTTTGTCTAATCGTTGCCAGCGTTCTGCTGGCGTCTTGCAGTTGGCGTCCGCTTTCCGAAGTGGAGTGTCAGCAGATGACCGACAAGGAGATTGAGTATGCGGTCGCTCGCGCTCCCGCGGCAGAAGCGGAATCCCTGCGTGAACACTTGCTCGGAAATGCCGATGCCGGCCTGAAGCGCTGCATGAAAGGCGCCACGTATCGGCGCAGTGACTACAGATGCATGATGAGGGCGAATGAGCCAGAAAGAGTTGGCAAGTGCATTTCCGTGGTGAGCGAGCGGATGCTTCATTAATGGACGCATCGCGATCCTAGCTGATGGTGCCGGCTGCGGTCGCGGCGGCCGGCATCAAGTTCACTGACGCGAAAACGGGCCAGAAGTATGAGGTCTTGGCGCTCGGCGCGGCGAAGACCGTCGCGACGTTAGTAGCACGTTCATTGGAATGAGTAGAGGGACATGTCCGCTTCCGACCCATAGCGGACCTTGGGGTAAGCGATGGGCTGTGGCAGACTTTCGCGATGAGTTCATGCAGGGAGGCGGTCAGAGCATGGCAACGATTTTGGATTTTGCGTGTGCCGGCACGTTCAGCGCCGGCCTTATCATCACGATCTTCAACAAGGCCATTTCCGACGGCGCTCGCAATTGGGCGGCAAGGCTAGCCTGGGCGCTCATCGGCACGGCCTTCGGCATCTATGTCTTCGGCTGTATCCGCGGGATGCTGTATTCGCTTGATGCCGGTGTAGTGGTCGCCGGAAGTCGTGGTGGAGGGAGGGCTACCTTCCATCGTGACGAGCATCCGTTGCTCTTCGGAATCACGTTTCTCGGGCTCACCTGCGCAACGGGAGTCATCGCCTTCCTTTCAATCGTTTGTCTATGGAAGGCAGTCAAAAAGGACTGAAATCCGATTTGTTTGATGATGACGACGCATGTCCGCTTTCGACCCATAGCAGACAGTTCGGGACGGAAACACACCCTGAGAACGGCTAAAGAAGTAGGGGCTGAGGGTCCTGGCTCGACTATGTTGGCGCGCCAGCCATCTATTCTTCCGTCAACATGCTGTGGAGCTTTAGATCATGATGGGTGCCAATATCGTCGTTATCAGTGGGGCAACGCTTCCTGCTGTCTAGTCAGTCAATGGCTAGGTTGGTGCGGTTTAGCTTGAGCTTTCAGGGGATGTGACTTCACCCACCGGATCTCTTGTTTCGACTTTGGCAACCGTAAATTCCAACGTCGGTACTTTCGGCACGTCGACGCAGATCCCTTCGCTTACCGTCAATGCCAAGGGGCTTGTCACTGCCGCTTCTAACAATGCACTCTCGCTGGTAGCACCGCCCCCCATTGGTAGCACCACACCCAATTCAGGTGCCTTCACGACGCTGAGTGCGACGGGTGCCATTGCACCCAGCCAAACTAGCGGAATTGTGGGGACTACCACGAACAACAATGCCAATGCGGGAAGCGTTGGGGAGTATTCCAGTGTCACGTCAACAGTAACCACCATCACTAGCGCTACGCCCACCAATATTGCGACGCTCTCTCTCTCGGCGGGCGATTGGGATGTGCAAGGACATGTCTTTTACACTCCTTAGACAGGTGCCACTCTTACCGCTGCCGTGGGAGGAATAAGCCTGACCTCGGCTACGCTTCCAGCCATCCCAGGTTACGCACAGTGTGGTGGTATTAGCGTGCCGGCAGGCAATGCCTTTTCTATCGTCGCGCCAGTCGCGCGCATCTCACTGTCTTCTACGGCCAACGTATTTCTGGTCGGGCAAACGGTAAGCGGCGGTGGCACCGTGAACAGTCAGGGATTCATTCGCGCTCGGCGCGTGCGGTAACGACATGCTTTGGGCGACTGGCTAACGCCGTGGCGCGCTCAGGTGGCGGCGAAAGACATGGTGGAGATGCTTCCCAATATGGGTGTTGGGACGAATAGCAGTCCCCGATTGGAAGTGCAGGGGGCAGACCACGCGTGAGCGCGACGTGCCATCGGACTGAACGAGTTTGCATCCTGACGTAAGCGTTAGGCCCGCGAGCTATCGTCGAGACTACGGGCCTATTTGGACGGGAGAGTTCGGATTCCGAACGAACTGCAAGTGTCCGTTGAGATGAATTGACAGGTCGCAAACTGTCCCCAAAGCAGTTGCATAGTTGGGAGTACTCTCGGGAGAAATGTGGCCGGCATTCTCTGGATAGATGAGGCCTGTGTATAGGCCGATGAGATGAATCCCGGTTGGCTTTTCAACGAACACTGGCCCGCCAGACATTACGCTTGCGCCAGAAGACTCCATCAGTATTTCTCTCGTCCGACCAAAGGCCCTCGTTGCGGCGACAAACCGCGTTAGCACGATAGGAGTGGGTTGGCCCGAGCCGCCAGCACTGTACCCATACGGATAACCGACAACATACAGCTTGTCACCGACCTCCAGCATTTGCCCGGTTGGGATGACGTCGCTTTCTTCTACTACCTGTACGTCCACGTACCTGACTTCCTCGGGTACCTCTAGCCGGATGACGTCATGCCAAAAGGGAACAAAAAGATTGATCGCGTTTAGGTCGCCATTTGGAATGTGTTGGTCGTCCTGAAACCATCGCGGAGCCGGAGGAGATAAACCTGGCTCGTAAAGGGGAATGGAGACCGTTTGCAACCCGCCGATTGAAACGATTCCCTCCTGTCTCTGACGGGCGTCTTGCATATCCACTAGTACGCTCGTGCGATTTGGCAGGTTATGGCCTACTTTTAGATTGTGCTTGTCGTAGCCAGTCACTGCATGCCAGCAAGTGTATAGATACACCTTGCCACCGGAGCGCCTCAGAAAGCCGCTTGCATGCGCGACAACATTTCCGTCTGCGCGCTGGATATGAAGCAGGACAGCCTTCAAGGGAAGCATATTTCGAACGAAAGTTAGCGGAGGCTGCAATGGCATGGCTGGCTACTTGATGGGCCTGATTTTTATGTGTTCGGAGCCTACCAAACTATGTCAACTGGCTGCATCGCCTGATGCTATCTCCCTGACTGGGAAGCACGGAGCCGCCGCTGGCTTTTCTAAAATAGAGTCAAATAGCAGGATGCCCAGTTTTGGCCGCGCACCAAAGTAGCAATTATTAGCAAAGGGGCTTGGTCACTGAGAACAGCGAGTAACAGGGACTGGGGCGTCCGACGAAGCACGAACGAGCATCTACGTCACCCTAAAGAGATGCAGCGACGTGCTGTGCCATGTCCTCGATGAGAGCGTCTGGCGTCGTCAGATTGCTCCCTGAGTTGGTTCGGTCGCTGAAGAAGGCCATCATTTGACCGTCAGACGTTCTGAGCACGCGTACTGACACTCCCGCCCGCTCTGTCCGGAAGGTAAAGGGAGCAACTCGGTAGTAGTCCACTACCTCACCATTGACGACGTACTGAAAGCCCTTGGCCTTCGCATAGGCCACGGCTTGTTCATCGTCGAGTTGGACCTTCGGCCCGATTGGCCGACTTAGGGGCATGGCCTTCATGCCCGGCTGTTGCGCAAGTACTCGAGCGAATATCGCGCCGGCGCTAAGGCCTGAGCCGTCGCAATCCTCCTGGCCAGTGATTGCGCAGTCCCTAAACATCACCACGGCAATATCACTGCCTGTCGGCACACGTTCACGAATCGTCACGGGCGGCATTGATACACACGCTGCCAGGAGCGCAGCCGCAACCAATGGTGCAAGATATTTCTTGGGCATCACCAATTCCCCTAGTGGCTTCTGACGTATACGGTATTGGGTGAAAGGCCACTTCTATGGCTACCCCTGGCTAGGGTAGTGGTCGGCAGCGCGAACGCCGCAAAAGCAAGACCGTCCAGCAATGGGACCGCAACGAACTGTTTCGTGAGTTTTCCCCTGTAACCGGGTTGCCCGGTCTCGCATCTGCTCTTCTCGAATATAGGTCGGCAGGGCAGTGCGAATCCTTACTACTTGCGGTGTAGTCGACCGCGTCCGAGACGGATACCATCGACAGCCCCACGACGACTCAGGCCTGGGTACATGGCGGGTTTGTGAGTAACTTTGGGAGTAACTTCCGGAACGAAGGCTGGGAAGTGGCTAACCCACTGACTTGTCGATCCCGGGTCCGGCACCATTCGCACGATCACCGCTGCGATTCGCACTATCGAGGGATGTCATGAGCGGCATCAGACTTCTCGGCCCTTTTGAGGATCGCGTTGCGGCGCAATTGCCCGAAGGCTTTGTCGTGGGCCAGTGCAAGAGTGCCGGCAGGATTGAGCAGGGTGCGGTCATCCATGGGGTGGCTCGTCGCGTCGGCGAACAGCAGTGGACTGATGAGGATGGCCACGAGATGACCGTGATGGTCGAGGATTTCGACCTTGACGCGGTGGCCTTACGGAACTGGTCAACCGGTGTCGAATGAGCTCGTCGGCGTGCTGGCGATGAGACATGTAAGGCAATGCCCTTCACGTCGGTAGGCCCTTATTGCGGATCTGTTTTTTAAGTAGTTCAGCTGCTTGCATTAACCCAGGTGGCGGCCTATGGTCGTTAGGACAAACCCAAGGAGGGAGACTGGTGATCAAGGTAGTTTTAATTGACGATCACGAGCTGGTGCGCACGGGATTCAGGATGATCCTGCAGCAGCAGCCGGATATTCAGATCTGCGGCGAAGCGGGAACTGCCGAAGAAGGGTTGAGACTGATCCGCGCAAAGGCGCCGGATATCGCCCTGGTGGATGTCCATATGCCCGGCATGAGCGGCATCGAGCTGACCGAGCGCGTATCGCGCTCCAAGCTGGCCACCCACATCATCATCGTCACCGTGGTTGATGACGCACGCTTTCCCAAGCGCTTGCTCGATGCCGGCGCGCTGGGTTATCTCACCAAGGGTTGCACGTCCGACGAGCTGCTCGACGCGGTGCGTCAGGTCGCGTCCGGTCGACGCTATCTGGCCCCGGCGGTGGCGCAGCAGCTGGCGCTGGCGACGTTGGACGGGGAAGGTTCTCCGTTCGATGCCTTGTCCAGCCGTGAGCTCGAGGTGGCCATGATGCTGGTCCGTGGCAAAGCCCTGACCATGATCGGCGAGCAGCTCAATCTCAGTCCCAAGACCGTATCCACCTATAAGCAGCGCCTGATGGAAAAGCTGCAGGTGGATCATGTGATCAGCCTGGCGCATCTGATGACGATCCACGGCCTGCTCGATACCCACAACAACCAGGTGGGCAACAACCAGCCTGGCGGCTGATCTTCTCGCAGGGCAGGCATAAAAAAAGCCGGACATTCGTCCGGCTTCTTTTTTATCGACTAGACGCGTCCTCAACCGTGCGAGGAGGCGTCCTTCTTGACGTCGTCTGCCGTTTCTTCGCTAACCGCATGCGGCGCTGCGGGCTCGACGGCCTGCGGCTGCGACAGTGCGGCATGCGCCAGCAGATCGCCCTGTGCAGGCGACGCCACTGGCGTCGCTTCGGGCTCAACCAGGTGCTCGGCCTTGACCGCTACCTCGTTGTGCTCGGCCACCGCGGGAGCGGCAGGCTCGGCAACGGCAGCGTGACTGATCGGCGCCGACACCGGCTCGATCTTCGGCGACACATCGAGATGAGCGCGGAAGTCGATGGTGGTGGTGGCTTCGATCGGCGTGGCCTCGACGGCAACCGGGGTGACCACCGGTTCCACGGCGTGCGTGGTGCTCGCAGGGACGTCGGTGATCGGGCTGTGCGTCGCGGCTTCGAACACCGGAGCGGCCGTTGCCATCACGGGTTCTTCGTGCGCCGGCGTGGCGTTCGACGCTTCGCGGAAGGCGGGCGCTTCGACCTGCACATGCTCGGCGACGTATTCCACCACCGCTTCGGCAGCCGGAATTGGCGGCAGCGTCGGCAGATTGAACGAGGTGGGCGCCACGGCGCTGATCACCTGCTCGGGCGCGTGCACCGGTGCCGGCGCTGCGGCTACGGGAGCGGCTTCTTCGGACTTGATGGACGCCACGTCGGACGTAGCGGCCGGCGATTCCTCACGAGTCGCATGCACCACGGCCGCGGCAGTGCTGACCACCGCCGCGGTCACCTGTGCAACCGGGGCCGGGGCCGGGGCCGAGGTCGCAGTGGGAGCGGCAGCGCTTGCTGCCTCGGACCGGTCTTCATCGTCGAGGTCATCGAAATCCTGGCCATCGGCCGATTCCGCGGCCTGAGCGCCGGTCTGCGTGGCGTCTTCATGACGGCGACGACGACGGCCACCGCGACGACCGCGACGACGGCGCGACTGGCCGCCCTCGGCCTCCGCGGCGCCCGCGACGGCCGGAGCCGTATCCGCGGCCACAGCTTCGCCCGTGGTTTCGCCCGGTGCCACCAGATTCTGGTTCTTGATCAGCTCGGCGTCCGCAGCGTTGGCGGGGCGTTCTGCCAGCGCATGGCTGGCTGCCGGTGCGGCGGCGGCTGCCGTCGCCGCGGGCTGAGCCTGCTGGCCCTGACCCTGCGGCTGACGCGGCTGGCGCGGCTGCTGTTCCTGACGCGGCTGTTGCTGCTTGCGCTCGCCCTGAGCCGCCTGCTGGCCTTCGCCTTTGGGCTGCTGCGGCTGGCGATCCTGCTTGGGCTGCTGCTGGGCCTGCGGCGGACGCTCCTGCTTGGGCTGCTGGCGGCCGCCCTTGGCCTGCTGCTGGCCCTTCTGACCCTGCTGCGGCTGTTCGCGGCGCTGCTGCTGCTGGCGGTTGCCCTGCGGCTGGCCGCCCTGGGCCGGGCGAGCGCGCTCGTCGCGACGGTTATTGTTGCGGTTGGAGCCTGCCGGTTCGGCCTTGACGGCCGGCGCCGGCGCGGCCGGTGCAGCCGTGCCGCGGAACCAGCCGAGCAGGCGCGAGATCACGCCGCCGGCGGGGGCGGGTGCGGCAGCCGGCTGGCGTGCCGCCGGTGCCTGCGCGACAGGTTCGGCAGCGCTTTCTTCGCGCACGGGAGCCGGCGACGACGGCACGATGCCGCTGACGGCGGGCTGCTCGCTGCTGCCCAGGGCCTGGCCCATCTTCGGCACGGCGGACGCTTCGACCGCGGTGAGGCGCTCGTAGCTGGGCTTGCTGTGCTCGCCCATGTCAGCTTCGCGGATGCGCTGGATTTCGATATGCGGCGTCTCGAGCTTGTCGTCGGCCACGATGACTACGTGCACTTTGTTGCGCAGCTCGATCTCAACCACGCTGGCGCGCTTTTCGTTGAGCATGAAGTTGGCCACGGTCGGCGGAGCCTGCACCAGCACCTGGCCGGTGTTGTCCTTCATGGCGTGCTCTTCGATCAGACGCAGCGTGGACAGGGCCAGCGACTCGACGCCGCGGATATGGCCATGGCCTTCGCAACGCGGGCACACGATCTGGGTGGCTTCGCCCAGCGACGGACGCAGGCGCTGGCGGGACATCTCCAGCAGGCCGAAGCGCGAGATGCGGCCGATCTGCACGCGGGCGCGGTCCAGCTTCAGGGCGTCCTTGAGACGCTCTTCCACTTCGCGCTGGTGCTTGGGGCTGTCCATGTCGATGAAGTCGATCACGATCAGGCCGCCGGCATCGCGGATGCGCAGCTGGCGGGCGATTTCCACCGCCGCTTCCAGGTTGGTGTTGAACGCGGTTTCTTCGATGTCGCTGCCCTTGGTGGCCTTCGACGAGTTGATGTCGATGGCGGTCAGGGCTTCGGTCTGGTCGACCACGATCGAGCCGCCGGAGGGCAGGCGGACCTGGCGGTCGAACACGCTCTCGATCTGGGTTTCGATCTGGTAGCGCGAGAACAGCGGAGTCTCGTCGCGGTACATCTTGAGCTTGCGCAGGGCGTTGGGCATCACCTGCTGCATGAACTCGCGCGCATCGTTGTACAGCGATTCCTCGTCGATGAGGATTTCGCCGATGTCGTTGCGCAGGTAGTCGCGCAGGGCGCGGATGAACAGCTTCGACTCCTGATAGATCAGGAACGGGGCCTTCTGCGCCTGGGCGGCGCCGGAAATGGCCTTCCACAGCTGAAGCAGGTAATCGAGATCCCACTGCAGCTCTTCGGCATCGCGGCCGAGGCCGGCGGTGCGCACGATCAGGCCCACGTCGTCAGGGACGTTGAGGTGCTCGAGTGCTTCCTTCAGTGCCTGGCGATCTTCGCCTTCGATGCGACGCGACACGCCACCCGCTTTGGGGTTGTTCGGCATCAGCACCATGTAACGGCCGGCGAGGCTGATGAAGGTGGTCAGGGCTGCGCCCTTGTTGCCACGCTCCTCTTTCTCCACCTGCACGACCACTTCGTGACCTTCCTTGATGAGGTCGCGGATATTGGCCTTGTTGGGGTCCAGGCCAAGCGTGAAGTACTCGCGGGCGACTTCCTTCAGCGGCAGGAAGCCGTGGCGTTCGGCGCCGTAGTCGACGAAGCAGGCTTCCAGGGACGGTTCCACACGAGTGATGCGGCCCTTGTAGATATTGGCCTTTTTCTGTTCGCGGGACGGGATTTCGATATCGAGATCGTAAAGGGTCTGGCCATCGACGATGGCCACACGCAACTCTTCACGCTGAGTTGCGTTGATCAACATACGTTTCATTGTAATTTT
Source organism: Dyella sp. 01N448 (assembly GCF_056399225.1). Lineage (NCBI taxonomy): Bacteria > Pseudomonadati > Pseudomonadota > Gammaproteobacteria > Lysobacterales > Rhodanobacteraceae > Dyella > Dyella sp. 01N448. Next base: position 422,127 of record NZ_JBFTQX010000006.1, read on the forward strand.
TCCTCGGCTTGCCGCGCGTCGCGTGCCTCGGTGGCGCCAGTCACTTCGGCGGCCTGCCGGGGATCGCGCCGCTGCGGTTAAGCGGCAAATGACGGCATCGTTCTCGGTGCCGGGATGATTCTTAGGTCGCGCCAGCCGCCCCGGGTTCCCTAGGAAACCGGACAAACGACAACCCGAACCGTTACGATGTAAGGGAGCAGCAACCGGCTGCCAAAGAGGCGACCGGCGCTATCCTCGCCGACGTCACGGGGTGGGTGTCCCGCCCCTATCCGAACTTCGGCGGGGCAAGACCAAACGCCGCCCGAGTATCCTATTTCGGCAGGTTTTATTCAATGCAGACGGTAACTTCCCCCGACGCACCTCACGGTGTGCGTCAAGTTGAGATCGGCCCCGAGCGGGACGGTCAGCGCATCGACAATGCGCTCATGACGCTGCTCAAGGGGGTACCAAAGAGCATGATTTACCGCATTCTGCGCACCGGACAGGTGCGTGTGAACGGTAAGCGCGCCAAGCCCGATACGCGTCTCGTGGCGGGCGATATGCTGCGAATTCCGCCCGTGCGGGTGGCCGAAAAGGTCGAGACCAAGGGCCCAGCGGCGGGCATGGTCTCAGCCATCACTGATTCGATCATCTTCGAAGACAAGCATTTTATTGCCATCGACAAGCCCAGCGGCATCGCCAGTCACGGCGGCAGCGGAGTCAGCCATGGCGCCATCGAGCTGTTGCGGGCAGCCCGTCCCACCGAGCATGTCGAGCTGGTCCATCGTCTCGATCGTGATACCAGCGGCGTGCTGGTGTTCGCCAAGACCCGCGCCGGGCTGACCGGCTTGCAGGCGGCCATTCGCGACGGCTCGGTGGTCAAGCAGTACCTCTGCCTGATGGTCGGCCATCCGAACAAAGCGAAGTTCAGCGTGAATGCGCCGCTGCTCAAGTCGATACTGCAGGGCGGCGAGCGTATGGTGAGGGTGTCCGACAACGGCAAGCCGTCGCTCACCTTCTTCCAGGAAATGGAGCAGTACCCAGGCGGTCGTCTGATGCAGGCAACCCTGGGCACGGGCCGCACCCACCAGATTCGCGTCCATGCTGCCCATATCGGCCACCCGCTGGCGGGCGACCCGAAGTACGGCGACAAAGAGATCAACAAGGGCATGAAGGAGCTCGGCCTCAATCGGCTGTTCCTGCACGCCTCGCACATGAGTTTCGAGCTGGATGGCCGTTCTTACAGCTTTTCAGCTCCGATGCCCGACGATCTGAAGGATTTCCTCGACGTTCTGGCGGTGAAGGGCAACAAGATCCGTCGTCTACTGGAAAAAGCGCGCGCTCACCTCGAGCGAACGCAAGAGATGACCGGTAAGCCCACTTTCCACAAGTAAGGCGCTGGCGGCGTGAGCGACGGCGATGGGCAGCAGGCGCGGCGAGCGCATGAAACTCCACGCCCACCACAGCTCGGCCGCTACGCACAGCTGCATCAGTGAGCCGTTCGGGGTGTGCAGCAGGCCGAACAAGGCCGCCGTGACCAGGAGGATGGCCGGGCGCGGCAGGCCGGTCCGTTCCAGCCGACCCAGGACCAGGGCGAGCATCGCCCACTGCTGCAGCAGCGCCCAGGCGAGGTAGGCCAGGATGTGGTGAACATCCAGATGGAGCAGGTGGTGGCCGTCAGCCAGGGTCAGCGCCAGGGCGACGGGCAGCGGCAGCAGGGGATAGATCCAATCGGACCAGCTTCGTCCGAGCCAGCCCCATTCCACCGGCCGTCGGCGCCATTCGCTCTGGCCGCCATAGACCAGCGCCGCCAGAAAGGCGGTGATGCCCGGGATGGACGCTCCCGGTCCCCAGCGCAATCCGGCGATGAGCCAAAGTGGACCGAAGGCGATCGCGGCCACTTCGGTCCATGGCCGCACCACGCCCGGACGCTGCCGGATGGCCAGCCAGGCCAGCCACGCGAGATAAAGCGCAGCCACCCCGGCATCGAGCCAGGTCGGCATATGGTTCGATGTTGCGCGCGGCAGTGCCTGCCCGAAGGGAAGAATGATGGCGGCCGGCCAGTACTGGCGCACCCGGTCCCGCCACAACAGCATGGCTTCCGCGGTAGCGCCTTCCGGCAATCGGACCATTGGTGTTCGGTAGCTGGCCAGTTGCTGGGGTGTGGGGGTCCAGTTGACCGAGGATTCGGAGCCGAGCAAGCGGATGTCGGCCATCTGGCGGTCGATCTTGGGCGGCAGCGAGACGGGCTCGGGCGAGGCCAGTGCGGCCCGATGCAGGGCGAGCGTCGCTCCCGCCGGGATCGTCACCCGCAGCCGCAGCAGATACGCCACTACGTCCGGAGCGCCGCAGGGCGCGCCATCGATAGCCCGCCACGCCTGCCTCGCCAGATCGATGGACAACGAGGCCGTCTTGGTCGAAATCATGGCGGCGCGATCGGCGGAGCACGGTGTACCCGACTCAGTCGGCTGATAGCTCACGTCCAGCACGCCCTCGCGGTTGCCCTGCACGTCGATGCGCAGCACGGGCCAGTGCGCGAGGTCGATCGGTCCGGCCAGCGGCAGGCCGACTTCAAACGGCGTGCCGTCGCGGCTGGTGATCACCAGTCCGTCGGGCGTGGCGGCGAGCTCGGCCGCGCCGAACACGCGGCTCGCCACCAGATCGGAGGGGTGACGCAGCCGCCACTCCCATAGAGGCCTGCCAGCGCGCAGCGTGGCGACATCGTGGCTGGCCTGGTGAATCAACTGGCCGCGCGTGATCCAGCCGGACAGCGCCGCCATGCACCACAGCAGCACCGCTACCGCTGCGAGGAAACCCGCAACGGGAAGCAGGCGCAGCGTGGAGTGCGCTGAGTTCAACGCTCGAGCAGAACGTCGACGCGCGCCGCGCAAATGATGTCGTTCATCGACAAGCCGCCGACGTCGTGCGTGGACCACAACAGCTGGCAGTGACCGTAGCCGGCTTCCAGATCCGGGTGGTGGTCCTCTTGATTGGCCATGAAGCCAACCGCATTGATGAAGCCGAGCGTGTGGTGAAAGTCAGGGAACTTGAAATCCTTGACGATGGCCTTGCCGTCGTCGGTGACTTTCCAGCCGGGCAGCGCGACGAGCAGTTCCTTGAGCTTGGCGGCGTCCAGCGCGTGTTCCTTGCCCTTGCGCGGCGTGCAGTGCTGGCTGGCGAGTTGGCTGCGGTTCATGGCGAATCGTCCGTCGTGAGAGAAAGGTGCGAAGCGTCGAAGCTACGCCAGGAAAAGTCAAAGCCGGGCAGGCGACGCAAAATAGGACTAAAATGGTGCTGTATTCCCGGCCAGGCCGGTGTTTCAGCTGGAGTAGACATGATCGACATTTCAGAACGCGCGCAACGGCACTTCCTGCGCCTGCTTTCGCAGCAGGGCATCGAAGGGCTGAGCATCCGCCTGCGCGTGACCGCCCCGGGTACGCCGGCGGCCAATTGCGAGCTGGAGTTTGCCGAGCCCGACGAGCTGACCGGGCAGGAATGGACCATCGTCTGCGATGGTTTCGACTTCAACGTGGAGGGCGACAGCGCTCCCTGGCTGGAAGGCGCGAGTATCGATTTCGAGCCTAACGCCACCGGCGGCCAGCTCAATATCCGCGCGCCGCGCATCAAGGGTGAGATCCCGGGCGAGGAAGCTGGCCTGATCGAGCGCGTGCGTTATGTGCTCGAGGCCGAGGTGAATCCCAAGATCGCCTCGCACGGCGGCCGCGTGAGCCTGCTGGAAGTCAACGCCAACGGCGTGGTGATCCTGCAGTTCGGCGGCGGTTGTCATGGTTGCGGCATGGTCGACGTCACGCTCAAGCACGGCGTGGAAAAGACCTTGCGCGAACGCGTGCCGGAAATCACCGAAGTGCGCGACGCCACCGATCATAGTGGCGGCAGCAATCCGTACTACAGCAAGAAGGAAGGCCAGTCCGCGCTAAGCTGATCAACAGCCGTCTGGACGTCCAAAAAAAAGGCCCGCGCGATGCGGGCCTTTTCACTATTGCAGTGCGGCTTACTTGTCGCCCTGGATATGACCTTGCAGCGTATCGAGCTTGGTCGGCAGGCTGGAGAAGTAAGCGGCAACGTCCTGGATGTCCTGGTCCGACAGCTGCGCCACGAAACCCTTCATGATGGCGTTGTCGCGCTGACCGGTCTTGTACTCGTTGAGGGCCTGCTGCAGGTACATGTTGTACTGGCCGGCCAGGCGCGGGTACTGCGGATCGATCGAGTTGCCGTCGGTGCCGTGGCAGGCGAAGCAGGTAGCTGCCTTCTGCTTGCCGTTTTCGATGTTGCCGGCAGCCAGCAGCTGGGTGGAAGCGACCGCCAGGACGGCGCCGAAGGAAAGCAGGGTCAGTGCACGATGCATGCGTTCGGGTCCTTGGCTTACTTGGCGAGGCTGGACAGGTAGGCGGCGATGTCCTGGATGTCCTGGTCGGACAGACTCTGCGCCTGGGCCATCATGGTCGGATGCTTGCGCTCGCCGGCCTTGTATTCGTGCAGTGCACTGATGATGTATTGCTGGTTCTGGCCGGCGATGCGCGGCACCGGATAGTTCGGATACGCGTTGGCGTAACCGGGTACGCCATGGCAGCCATTGCACGTATAGATCAACTTGCGTCCGGCAGCTTTATCACCCTCGGCATGCACGCTGGCAGTGGCGAAAAGAGCTGCGGCCACGGTCAGGCCAAGCAGTTGCAGTCGAGTCATCAGCATCGTCCCCACGATTCCGGCTGGTACATGGTGAAAGTCTCGGAAGTATAGTCGTAGCGTTCACGAACGGACAACATGTCGCAAGCCACTGATTCCAATCAGTGCAAGACTTCACAGTAGCGGGGAGGTGCAGGCGCGCCCCTGCGCTGCGCAACGTCATACGCAAAGGACCGAGCATGAAAGGAAGGCTGGAAAATGCGGGAAATCGCTGTGGCCTGAAGGCTGCGCTGACGATGGCGATGGCCTTGGGCGTCGCCTGGAGCGGGGCCCACGCGCAGGCCGCACCCCCTGCGGCAGATTACCGCATCGTCGGCTATGTCTCCGATTCCCAGCCGTTGCCGCCGGTGAGTGCGCAGAAGCTCGACGTCATCAACTATGCGTTTGCGAAGGTGGACGTCAAAGGGGATGTGCAATTTCCCAGCCCCGTCGCAGGCCAGACGCTGGCGACCTTCACCGGTCTGCGCAAGATCAATCCCAACCTCAAGATCATCGTCTCCGTAGGCGGCTGGGGCGCGGACTATTTCTCCGATGTGGCTTTGGCAGCCGACACGCGCCAGCGCATGGCCGACAGCGTGGCCGCCTTCATCGAGAAATACGATGTGGATGGCGTGGATCTGGACTGGGAATATCCCACGCTGGCGGGTCCCGGCATCAGCCATCGCCCTGAGGACAAGCGCAATTTCAGCCTTTTGCTGGAAGCGCTGCGTGCCCGTCTCGACAAGCTGGGCGCGGCGCACCAGGGGCGTCACTACCTGCTGACTATCGCCGCCGCCGACGGCGAATTCGTGGCGGGCATCGAGCTGGAGCGTGTGTCGCGTTCGCTCGACTGGATCAACCTGATGACTTACGACTTCCACAACAGCCTGACGCCGACCACCGGGCATCACGCGGGGCTGCATCTGGCCGATGTGGCTCCGGCGGACGATCGTGCGGGTGACAAGGCGGTGGCGCAGTTCCTTGCGGCGGGTGTGCCGGCGAAGAAGCTCAATCTTGGCGCGGCGTTCTATGGGCGCGCGTTCTCAGGTGTCGATCCGGCGCACGATGGTCTGCAGCAGAAGTACGCCAAGTACGCGGGCAGTCCTTCGTGGCAGGAGCTGGTGGCCAGCTATATCGACAAGAACGGCTATGTGCGGCACTGGGATGCGAAGGCGCAGGCGCCTTATTTGTGGAACGCCAAGACGCGCACGTTTGTTACTTATGAGGATCCGCAGTCGTTGCGGGCGAAGGTGGCGTTCGTCAAGGCGAAGGGGTTGGGTGGGGTGATGTATTGGGAGCAGAGTTTGGATCGGAATGAGGAGTTGTTGGGGGTGTTGGATGAGGCGTTGGGTCATCGCTGACTTTCGCTCTTCATCCTGGCGCAGATATCACTTGCTCGTGATCCCGGCGCAGGCCGGGATCCAGAGCCTCGGTTTCTGATTGTCGCGTTGCCGCCAGGGTGCCGCCTACGCGGCGGGCGTTTCGATCGGCTGCCGCCGACCGAGTCACTTTTCTTTTGCTGGCCCAAAAGATCCCACGGGACTAGCTTCGCGTCGAAAGTAACCCAAAGAAAATGGCCTGATAACGCCCGCAGCATCGTGTTGGGAT